>CAUBPS010000014.1 GCA_958437935.1 uncultured Collinsella sp.
CGAGCAAATGGATGAAAAGCCGGAGGACTACTCACAAGAAGATGATGCAGGGCTTAATTTGATTGATTTCTATGTTCTTCCGCATTTTCTTACAGCACCATTTAAGAAAGTTACCGAGAAAATAATAACTGAGTTTTCGGATTTGAATCTATGCCCAATTAACAATCGTCAGGGAATTGTAATTGATGGTGAAGGTTCAAAGGTTATTTGCAAAGAGTAATTTAAAATTCCAGTATGCTGCACTCGTTCCTAGCAGGGTTTGGGGCAGGCACGCCCCAACAAGAAGCCGTCCCAAAGGGGCAAGAATGGGGACTGCGGACGATTTCTTGGACCGTTACGCGGCCCTTCCCAGCGCGGAGCGGAACTCGGCCGGGGTGCGGCCACCGAGCGCATCGCTGCGCCTCTCCGTATTGTATCGGCCGATCCAGCCCCCGAGTTCCTCGATGAAGCGGGCGGGGGTCCAGTCCGACCAGTCCCTGCCGTGCCAGAACTCCTTCTTGAGCAGGCCGAAGAAGCCCTCCATCGCCGCGTTGTCCGGGCTGCAGCCCTTGGCGGACTGGATTGGCTACGCTGATGTGGACAGTTCCGGGAGAGGCGCAAGAGACGGGAAGGCCGTGTGCGCGTTCCTGCGCGAGGGTCGTGGGGAGGGGCTGCATGGGTACGGCGCCTGTCAACTCGGTCTACGTCTTTGATGACCGGGTCGTACTCAATATCAACTTCACGGATGATGCCAAAACGGTCACCCGTGAGGAAGTGTTGGGTTCGAGTGCTGTGGACAATGCTCCAGTATGCTGGGATCGAACTCGCTAGCCGGAATCACACGGTACCCGTGACGCAGCAGCAGATCGACAAAAACACCATTGCCCACAGTGAGCGTGCCGCTAAAGGTGCCATCGTAGACGCGACCCGCACCGCACGAGGGGCTACGGTCCTGTAAGACGCACGCAGCGATCTCGGACGGGCCGCCCGCCTGCTCGCACATATCGAGCGCGCGCTGAGCACCCTGGCGAAACTCGCGATCGACCGAGATGCCCTCGCAGGTACAAACCTCGCCATTCACAATCTCGGACGGCTTGCGCGGTGTGGGCAAGCCGCCAAAAACCTCGGGACACACCAACAGGACCTCGGTCCCTGTGCGTTCGCAGGCCTCGACCAACGCGCGATGGTAATTGTCGAGCCCGTTATATTTGCAGCTCTCTCCCATCAAGCAGGCACTCACCACGATCTTCATACATATCCCTCCCAAACAAAACGCCCCATTTGAGATAGAAACTCAAATGGGGCGTTCGACGTTGTGCAACCAGCCTTACTGCTGCTTTGGCATCAGCGGATTCTCGCGCGTGAGGAGATTCATGAACTCCTCGCCCGTGATCGTCTCCTTCTTGTACAGATAACGAGCCAGCTCATGGAGCTTAAACTTGTTTTCCTTCAGGATCTGCAGGGCGCGGTCATGTGCGTCCTCGATCAGCTTGGCGACGATCGCGTCGACGCGCTCGGCCGTACCGGGGGCACAGGTGAGCGACGTGTCCTGGTTGAGGTAGGCATTCTGAACGGTACCGAGCGCCATCATGCCAAACTCTTCCGACATACCAAAGCGCGTCACCATGTTGCGGGCGAGCTTGGTGGCCTGCTCGATATCATTGGCCGCGCCAGTCGTCATCTCACCAAAGATGAGCTCCTCGGCAGCACGTCCGCCGCAGTAGACAGCGAGCTTGTCGAGCACCTCCTGGCGCGTGGTCAAGAAGCGCTCGTCCTCCTCGACCTGCATGGTGTAGCCCAGAGCACCGCTCGTACGCGGCACGATGGTGATCTTCGTAACCGGCGCAGAACCCTTCTGGCGGGCGGCAACGATGGCATGGCCGATCTCGTGATAGGACACGACCTGTTTCTCGTGATCGGACAGCACCGTGGACTTACGCTGCTGGCCGGCGATGACGACCTCCACCGACTCCTCGAAGTCGTCCTGGGTTGCACGCTTGCGACCCTCGCGAACGGCGCGCAGGGCGCCCTCGTTGATGATATTGGCCAGGTCGGCGCCCGAGGCTCCGGGCGTGGCGCGGGCAATCGCGGTCAGATCGATCGGCGGCTCGGTCTTCACACTCTTGGCGTGAAGCTCGAGGATGTTCTTGCGGCCGGTCAGGTCGGGCAGCTCAACGGGGATGCGGCGGTCAAAACGACCGGGGCGCAGCAGAGCGGGATCGAGGCTGTCAGGACGGTTGGTGGCAGCGAGGACGACGATACCCTTGTGGTTGTCGAAGCCATCCATCTCGGTCAGCAGCTGGTTGAGCGTTTGCTCACGCTCGTCGTTGCCGCTAAAGCCGCCACCGTCACGCTTTTTGCCGATGGTATCAATCTCATCGATAAATACGATACAGGGGGCCTTTTCCTTAGCCTGCTTAAACAGGTCGCGCACCTTGGCGGCGCCACGGCCGACGAACATCTCGACGAACTCAGAGCCCGAAATGCTAAAGAACGGTACGCCCGCCTCGCCGGCAACAGCCTTGGCAAGCAGGGTCTTACCAGTGCCAGGAGGGCCCACGAGAAGAGCACCGCGCGGCAGCTTGGCGCCGATTTCCTCATAGCGCTGCGGCTTCTCCAGAAAGTCGACGACCTCCTTCAGGGATTCCTTGGCCTCTTCCTGACCAGCAACATCCTTAAAGGTCACGCCAACATCCTTGGAGGCGATAACGCGCGCACCGGACTTACCCAGACCGCCGCCGCCAAAGCCGCCGCCACCAAAATTCATGGACGGGCCGTCATCGCCCATGGCCTTCTTCATACGGCGGTTGAGCCACCAGCCGATGAGGAAGAAAATCGCCATGGGAAGGACGAGCGTGAGCAAGTAGTAAGTCATCAGGCCCGAGTTCTTATCGGGAACCACCGACTCCAGCGAGGCGCCGGCCTCGAGCACGCGATCGGTAAAGCCCGCGTCATTCGGCACGCCGGTCGTCTTGTAGGCGATGTTCTCGTCCTCGCCCTTCTTGGTGTAATAAATCGTGTAATCGTCCGTGTTGTACTCGACCTTGTCGACGCTCTTCTTATCGAGCGCTTTGACAAACGTCGAATAATCGGTCTTCGTAATCTGCTGCGTGTGACCGATGTTGGGGAACAGAACGGTCGAGAGCACGAGGTAGACGACGAAGGCGATGAGCACGTAGAGGATCATATTCCGTCTACGTTTGTTGTCATCCATCTCCATCTGGTTGAACTCCATCTACTGGGGTTGATAATGTTTTCTAGAATACCCAACCCGGACGGCGATAAACCGACGCCGAGCACGAAAGGACAGAGATGGCATCACTGGAAATCGGCAAGGTTCAGATCTACACGGGCGATGGCAAGGGCAAGACGACGGCTGCGCTGGGGCTTGCACTGCGCGCCACGGGCTATGGACTTAACGTGCTTATGCTGCAGTTTGCCAAGAAGCTGCACTGCGCCGAGCATGATGCGGCGCCCCGTTTAGGTCTGCGCATCGTACAAGCCGACCGCGACACGCCCGAAGCCTGTGCCGCACAGATCCTGGAGCTGGCGCGCGAGCAGATTAGCCAGGTCGACGTGCTGATCTTGGATGAGCTGGGAGAAGCCATGCGCCGAGGCTTTGTGACGCGCGAAGATGTCGAAGCGTTGATCGCAATGAAACCGACCACCACAGAGCTCGTGCTCACCGGCCGCGGCTTGCTGCCACTGGCCGATCTCGCGGACCTAGTAACCGAAATGCGCCCCGTCAAACACTACTTCGACGAAGGCCTCCTAGCCCGCCAAGGCATCGAATACTAAATGATCCGAAGGGGACGGAGGAAAACGGATCATTTTGCCTTATCGCCAGGTCAATGATCCGTTTTCCTCCGTCCCCTACGGATCATTAGGCGGTGGCGCGGCCGAGCCAGTTGCCGCTGTGGTGGTAGATGGTAAACATCGTGGCCGTGATGAGCCAGGTTACGGGGTAAACCAGCAGCAGGTGCTCAAGCGACGGATCGAACGGCATAATCGCAAACACCCAGATCACCCTGAGCACGACGGTGCCAAAAATCGTGAGCATCATAGGCTGGAAGCTCACGCCAGCGCCGCGGATGGAGCCGGACGCGTTTTCGATAATCGAGAAGATCGCGTAGAACGGCGCGATGAAATGAAGAATCGTCGTGGTGTAGGCCGAAATCGAAGCATCGTCGACAAACAGACGCGACAACGGACCCGAGAACACCAGTAGCACGGCAGACAGGCCACCAATGAGCATAAACGACAGCACAAGCGACGTATGGTAGCCCTTGCGCATGCGCTCGTAGTTGCGCGCGCCAAAGTTCTGTGCCGAGAACGTGGTGATCGAAACGCCAAGCGCCTCGGTAACCATCCAGACAATGCCATCCAAACGGCCCGAAAGACCCCACGCCGTGGTGACATCGGCACCAAACGAGTTGACCGACACCTGAATCAAAACGTTGGAAATCGAATACGCAGCAGACTGAAAGCCAAGCGGCAGACCACACGAGATCATGCTCTTACAAATGCCAGGATCAATGCCGAGTTTGGACAGTGAAAGCCGCCACGCGCCCGGTGCGTGCATCATACGAATCACGATCATCGTGGCGTTGGAGCAAATGGTCAGCGCCACCGCGATGCCACAGCCCAGAGCCTCCATATGCAACACAGCGACAAAGATGATATCCAGCACCACGTTCACAAGGCAGCCAGAGGCAATGATCACGGCGGGGCCGCGCGTGTCGCCCACGGCGCGCAGCAATGCCGTTCCCATATTGAGCAGCAGCGCCGCTACCATGGCGGCAAAATAGCAACGAGCATAGGCCACGCCCTCGGCCAATAGTTCATGCGGCGTGTTCATAAGCACCAGCATGGGTTCAACGAACACTATGCCAAGGATCGAGAAAACGATACCGCCCACCAGCGCGAGCGTCATGGCAGTATGGACCGATCGGCTCAGGCGCTCATCATCGTGCTGACCAAAATACTGACCGGTAATAACGGCACATCCAGCACCCACGCCGACGCAAAAACCAATGCAGAGCTCTGTAAGAACCATCGTGGCCTGGATGCCGCCCAGCGCGAGCTTACCGCCAAACTGACCGACGATATAGGTACCGATAAGCGTGTATGCCTGCTGAAAAAACGAGCTAAAGAAGATGGGAACGCACAGCGAAAGCAGCTGCTGCCAAATGACACCCTGCGTTACATCAATAGCCGTAGATTTCTTAGCCACACGCCCTCCCCATCAGCGTACGTCAAACAATAAAACGGCAATTTACGACCAAAGCCAATACCAGCTTAGCACCGACCGGGATCGGCCGATACACCCCGAATCAGAGCCCGGTGCGAAATATCTGCCTAGTGATACAAACCCGGCTGGTAGTGGTACTCGTTGCTCACATGCGGGCACAGCTGCCAAAAGGCGACGGCACTCGCAGCGGCAACGTTGAGTGAATCGACCCCGTGCGCCATCGGAATACGCACGGCGCGGTCGCAGCCTGCAATGGTCTTGGCACCCAGACCGGCACCCTCGGTGCCCATAAAGATTGCCAGGCGGTCAATCTCCTGCAGCACAGGATCGTCCAGCGAAACGGAGTCATCCGTCAACGCCATGGCGGCACACGAAAAGCCGGCATCGTGCAGCGCCGCCAGCCCATCATGTGGCCACACGCGAGCCTCACTGCCAATACGCGTCCACGGCACTTGAAACACGGTGCCCATGCTCACACGAGCCGAGCGACGATACAGCGGATCGCAGCACGTAGGGCTCACCAAAATGCCGTCGACGTTGAGCGCGGCGGCCGAGCGGAAAATCGCGCCCACGTTTGTGTGGTCGACAATACCCTCGAGCACGCATACGCGCACCGGGCGCTCCCCCGCCGCCTCGACGACGCCGCCCAGGAACTCATCAACAGGAATCTGACGCGGGCGACGGAACGCCGCGAGCGCACCGCGCGTCACGTTAAAGCCCGTCAACTGCTCCATGAGCTCCATGGAGGCCACGAACACAGGAACCGGATCCGCGCCCTCGCGCACAACCAGGCGCTCAAACAGCGGCATCATCTGATCGAGCCAGCGCTCACCCAACAGAAAGCTCACCGGCTCGTATCCAGCGCGCACCGCACGCTCTATGACCTTGGCACTCTCGGCGATAAAGATGCCCTTTTGCGGCTCCAGCACGCAGCGCAGCTCACGCTCGGTCAGTCGCACGTAGGCATCGAGCCGCTCGTCCTCGAGCGAATCAATTCGCAGAACCTCAACGGCATCAGTCATAGCAGCCAGCCCGCACCCTTCTTTACAGCACATCTATACCAAACGAGGCGACGCTAAGCGCCGCCCCATACAATCAATCAACCCGATGATACCGTTCGTGCCAGACGATTTACACCTCAACGCGACGATACGTCACGAACTCATAATCGAGGCCTTCGTCACCCTCGCCCGCGGCAATCGTGGCAACCCCTTCGCGCCGCGCAACTTCCCACGCGGGATCGGCGTCCAAGTCGGGAAAGTACGTGTCCACGGGATGGACGCAGTGGTCATGCGTGACCTCGGCCTCCACGCAGTACGGCAAAAACTGCCGATAGACATCGCCGCCGCCGATCACCCAGGCAACGGGCTCATCGGCAACCGCGGCGAGCGCCTCGCCGATACTATGCACCACGTCGACTCCCTCGGGCGTAAAATCCTCGTCGCGCGTGAGCACGATATTGCGACGATTCTTGAGCGGACGTCCACCGGGAAAACTCAGCAGCGTCTTGCGTCCCATGATGACCGGACAGCCCTTGGTACACGCCACAAAATGGCGCATGTCGGCGCGATTGGACACGACCATATCGCCCTCGCAGCCAATGCCCCAGTCGTCACACACGGCGACGATGGCAGAAAGCTTACACGTCATACCTGCCACCTATACCGCAATGGGGATGCTCTTGACCTGCGGGCCGTGCTCGTAGCCCTCGACGATCAGGTCGTCGGTCGTAAACGCGTAGAAATCGTGCACATCAGGGTTAAGCGTTACCTTGGGCGCCGCAAACTGCGGACGCTCGATAAGTTCGCGGACGATGTCGACATGGCGGTCGTAAATGTGGGCATCGGCAATCACATGCAGCAGCTCGCCGGGAATCATATCGACCGACTGCGCGACCATCATCAGCAAGATGGCGTACTGGCACACGTTCCAGTTATTCGCGGCCAAAATGTCCTGGCTGCGCTGGTTGAGAATCATGTTGAGCGTCGGTTTGTCATCCTGCGGTCGCTGTGTCACGTTATACGTCACGCTGTAGGCGCACGGATACAAGTGCATCTCGGAAAGGTCGCTAAACACGTACGTGTTGGTCATGATGCGGCGACTGTACGGCGTATGCTCAAGGTCGTACAACACACGGTCCATCTGGTCAAAGTCGCCCTCGGTATAATGGCTCTTCTGGCCAATCTGATACCCGTAGGCCTTGCCGATGGAGCCGGTCTCGTCGGCCCACTCGTCCCAAATATGGCTGTTGAGGTCATGCACGTTATTGGACTTCTTTTGATAGATCCATAGGATCTCATCCATGGCAGATTTGAGGGCCGTACGACGCAAGGTAAGCGCGGGAAACTCCTCGCGTAGGTCGTAGCGCGCCGTAACGCCAAAGTTTTTAATGGTATAGGCAGGGGTGCCATCCTCCCACACCGGACGGACCTTTTGGCCCTCGGTGGTGGTGCCATGGTCCAGAATATCGCGGCACATGGTTACAAACTGTTGATCAGCCTTGCTCATTGACCCTCCTGTCAGTCGCCTATAAGCAATTTTTATTGTAGCCCAGGCGCACGCGGCCCCACAGCCCAAACATAAGCCCTCATTTTCTGACATATGCCAGAAATTCCTTGCACAAATCCGCACGTTCGCTATTCTATTGTTGACATATGTCAGATTTGGAGCACGTATGGCAGGAAGACGCGAAAAATTACGCCGTGTTGGGATCATCCCCGAATATCGCGGCTTTACCCCCGACGGCCTTGCCAGCGGAGACGCCATCGAGATGACGGTCGATGAGCTCGAAGTACTGCGCCTGTGCGACCTGGAAGGCCTCAATCAGGAGGCCGTCGCCCAGCAAATGGGCATCGCCCGCGCCACCGTGGCGGCCATCTGCAGCCGCGCACATCGCAAGGTGGCAAACGCTCTGGTCAACGGGCGGGCGCTCGTCATCGAGGGCGGCAATATCGCGTACTCCCCCATCACCGCAACGACGGCCGCATGGCCAGCAAAGGAGGTCGACACCATGAGGGTGGCAACCACGTACGACAACGGCAACATCTTTATGCACTTTGGCCGCAGCGAGCAGTTCAAGATCTACGACATTCAGGATGGCAAGGTACTCAACGAGCAGGTCGTGGGCGCCGACGGCACCGGCCACGGTGCCCTTGCGGGCCTGCTCGCCAACGGTGGCGTGGACACGCTCATCTGCGGCGGCATCGGCGGTGGCGCCATCAACGCGCTTGCCCAAGCCGGCATCACGGTGTACGCAGGAGCTCAGGGCAGCTGCGACGCTTGTGTCGAGGCCCTTATCGCCGGAACGCTCGCACAGAACGGCGAGGCCACGTGCGGCTGCCACGGCCATGACCACGCCCACGAACATGGCGAGTCCTGCAGCTGCCACGGCCATCACGAGCACGAGGGCCACGAGGGCTGCGGCTGCCACTAACGGCACGGCACCGCGAGCTCGGGGCGCGACGCTGAACGCAGCCCAACTATCAAAGCCAACAACAGAGGCCACCCGGTAGCTTCCGAGTGGCCTTTGCCATATCAAGCTGGAATTACAGCCCTATTTCTTATTGCGCATCTGCGCTTCCATCTGGCGCAGCAGGTCCATATCGGACTTAGGACCACCCGTTCCCAGGCCGCCCATGCCGCCCAAGCCCATGGCATCCAGACCGGGAATATTGGGCATGCGCATCTTCTTGCCCTTCTTGCCCTTTTTGCCCTTCTTGCCGCCGGCCTGTGCCTGATTGGCCATCGTGCGCATGCGGCCCATCATCTTGTTCATCTCGCCCCACTGCTTCATAAGGCTATTGACCTCGGTGGGGGTCACACCGGCGCCCTTGGCGATACGCGCGCGACGCTGGCCGTTGATGATGGAGGGACGCAGACGCTCCTCCTTGGTCATCGACATGATGATGGCCTCGTTCTTGTCGAAGATGCCCTCGTCCAGGTTACCGCCCATCTGGTTGAGCGCGCGCTGGCCACCGGGGAGCATGCCCAGGATACCCTTCATGCCGCCCATCTTTTTGACGGCTTTCATCTGGTCGAGCATGTCGTTCATGGTAAAGCCCTCGCGCAGCATGCGCTCGGCAGCCTCGAGCTGTTCGGCATCGGCGGCCTCCTGGGCCTTCTCGATGATGCCGACAACGTCGCCCATGCCCAAGATTCGCTTGGCCATGCGATCGGGATAGAACGGCTCAAGCGAATCGGGTTTCTCGCCCATGCTCACAAACTTGATGGGCTTGCCGGTCACCTGACGCACCGAAAGCGCGCCACCGCCACGGGCGTCACCGTCGAGCTTGGAGATAATCACACCATCAAAGTCGGTGCGCTCGGCAAACGTCGAGACCACGTTGACGATATCCTGGCCGGTCATGGCGTCGACGACCATCAGCACCTGGTCGGGCTTGACGGCCTTCTTGATGTCGACGGCCTCCTGCATCATCTGCTCGTCGATCTGAAGACGTCCGGCGGTATCGACGATGACCACGTCACGCAGGTGGTCGACGGCCTCCTGGATGGCGCCCTTGGCGATGTCGACCGGGTGCTCGCCGTCACCGCGGAAGACCGGCACGCCGATCTCGCCGCCGAGCGTGGCAAGCTGGTCGGCAGCAGCGGGACGGTAGACGTCGCACGCGGCGAGCAGCGGCGAACGGCCCTGCTTCTTGAGCAGGTAGGCAAGCTTTACGGCAGCCGTGGTCTTACCGGAGCCCTGCAGGCCCACGAGCATGATGACATTAGGAATGCGGTTACTAAAAACGAGCTTGCTCTCGGTGGAGCCGAGCATCTCGGTGAGCTCGTCGAGCACGATCTTGACGACGTTTTGCGCCGGCGACAGCGACTCCATGACCTCGGCGGTGATGCAGCGCTCCTTAGTCTTAGCAACGAACTCCTTGACGACCTTAAAGTTAACGTCGGCCTCGAGCAGCGCCATGCGAATGTCGCGCATGGCCGAGGTGATATCGGCCTCGGTCAGCTTACCCTTGCCGCGCAGGCGGTCAAATGTGTCGTTGAGGCGATCGCTCAGGGAATCAAACACTGGTTACTCCTTAGTTGGACTCGCCCACCAGGGCGCGGCAGAAATCTTTGGCGTTAAACTCCTGCAGGTCATCGACCTGCTCGCCCACGCCGATGCGCAGGATCGGGAGCTTGAGCTTCTCGGCCACGGCCATGGCGATACCGCCCTTAGCCGTGCCGTCGAGCTTAGTCATGATAATACCGTCCAGGCCCAGTGCCTCGTTAAACTCGAGCGCCTGGTTCAGACCGTTCTGGCCGGTGGCGGCATCGATCACGAGCACGACCGAGACGGGCATGGGGCCGGCGGCCATATTGGCGGCGCGCTTACGCGTCACGTTAACCACCTTGGCAAGCTCGCGCATGAGCTCGGGGCTCGTGTGCAGACGACCGGCGGTATCGATGAGCACCAGGTCGCTGCCGCGCTTGTCGGCCTCGTCGAGCACGTCGTAGCAAACACTAGCCGGGTCGGAGCCGCGGTCGCGCTTGATGACGGGGACGCCAGCTCGCTGGCCCCACACATCAAGCTGCTCGATAGCGGCGGCGCGAAAAGTATCGGCCGAACCGATCACGACGTTCTTGCCGCGGGCGGCCATGGCGCTCGCGATCTTACCGACCGTCGTGGTCTTGCCGGCACCGTTAATGCCCACAAACAGCACGCAGCTCGGCGTATCGGAGAACGGATCGCGCCCGATGGGCACAAAGTGCTGCTCAAGCTGCTCGGCCAGGGCACGGCGAAGCTGAGGAGCGGTCTTGAGGTTCTTCTTGGCCGCGGCATCGCGCAGGTCATCGGACACCTTGATGGCGACCTCGGCACCCATGTCACCCATAACGAGGGTGTCCTCTAGGTCCTCCCAAAAATCCTCGTCGACCTCGCCGCCAAAGTAAAAGACCTCGTTGAGGGCCTCGCGACTGCGCTCAAGTCCGCGCGAGAGAGCGTCAAAGAATCCCATTATGCATTCACGACCTTTCCGGTTTCGCGATCGAGTTTTTGCGAGACGACGCGACTGACGCCGTCGGCTTGCATCGAGACGCCATAGAGGACGTCAGCGTCCTCCATAGTACGGCGCTGATGCGAAATGACCAAGAGCTGCGTATCGGAACGCAGTACATCAAGGGCGCCGATGAGCTTGGACAAGTTGGCGTCGTCGAGCGCCGCCTCGACCTCGTCCAGCACATAGAACGGCACCGTACGCGTGCGGTACACGGCAAAGAGCAGGGCGAGCGCCGTCAGGCTCTTCTCGCCACCCGACATGAGCATCATCTTGGTGATGCGCTTGCCGCGCGGCTGCGCCACGACCTCGATACCCGTATCAGCCGGGTGCTCGGGGTCGGTCATCTCCAGATGCGCCTGTCCACCCGGGAACAGCATGGCGTAGATCTCGCGGAAGTTCGCGTCGACCTTCTCAAACGTCACCAGGAAGGCCTTCCGCATCTTGCGATCAATGGCCACCGTGATCTTGGTGAGCGCCTTGCGCGCGCTCTCCAGATCGGCCAGCTGCTCCTCGATGTAGTCGGCGCGGCGCTTGAGCTGCTCGTACTCCTCCATGGCAACTTGGTTAACGGGACCAAGGTTGTTGATCTGGCGCACAAGCTGGTTGAGTTCGCGCTCGGCGGCATCGCGGTCCGTGGGCGCCGGAAGCATGAGCGCTTCCTCGAGCACCGTCGTGCCATCGGCGGTAATGGCCTTGATGGCAGCCTCGACCTGCACCTCGAGCTTGCCACGCGCGACCTTGAACTCGTTTTGCGTGGCAGAGGCGGTATCGACTCGCTCCTTAGCGCGGGCAACCTCTGCCTTGGCATCCTCGATGGTCTTCTTGAGCGAAGCGGAGTCCGCCTCCTCCAGAGAGGCCTGGTCACGCAGGCGCGCGGCCCAATCCGACGCGCGCTCCAGCAGGGCCGAATAGCGCTCGTGCATGGGGTCGACGCGCAGACGCAGCAGCTCGAGCGACCGCGAAGCCTGGCGTGTTCCGCGGATACGACGGTCGATGCCCTCAAGACGATGCTCCAGGTCGGGCACGCGGCCCTTCAGCGAACGCAGGCGTTCGCTCGTCTGGGCTAGGCGAACCTTGGCGTCAGCGAGCTTGCCGGCAGCCTCGGAATCGTCACGGCGAACGCGGTCGAGTTCGTCGTTGGCCTCGGCAATCTGCAAGCCCAGATCGCTTGCCTGCGCGCGGGCCTCGTCACGCGAACGGGTGAGCTCGTCAACGCGCGGGCGCGCAGCGCGAACGGCTTCGGAAGCCTGCTCGCGGCGCTTGGAGATGCGCACGCGCTCGACCTCGGCATTGTTGGCGCTTTGCTCCAAGCGGCCGATCTCGGAGAGCAGCGAGCGGCGCTCGCCCTCAAGACGGGCGATCTCGCCGGCGGCATCGCCCTCAGCGGCACGCGCTTCCTCAACGGCCGCATTGGCCTCGACGACCTGATCCGACACATGCTCAAACACGGCAGCCAGATCGGGCTCCAGGCCCTCCAGCTCGCGAATGCGACGCTTGCGCTCCAGAGCGCCCGACGCCTCGCCGGCATCTAGCCCCACACGCACCAGGCCGCCACAGCTTACGCGGGCGCCATCGGGAGTCACGTAGGTCACACCGTCAACGACAGGCGCGGCCAGCGCGGCAGCCAAGTCATCGACCATGTAATAGCCGCCAAGCAGCGCCTCGACGACGGGTCCGTAGCCTGCGCGCACGGACAGACGATCAACCAGACGGGTACCGGCAGCGCCCTCGGCGGCAGCAGAGCCACTCACGCCGCGCGCCATCAGCAGCGCCTCACCCGAGGCCTTCTTCTGGTCCAGAGAGGCACGACCGGCACGCTCAAGCGCAGACGTATCGTCGAACAGCAGTGCATCGATATCGCCGGCGAGCAATTGCTCAACCAAGCCCTCAAGCTCGCGCGGGGCCTCGAGCACGTCGCCCAGACGACCCGAGACATCATCGCCCAGCGCACCCACCAGACGGCTCACCAGCGGCGAGCTGTCAGCAATGCGGGCATCGAGTTTCTTTTGGCTGGCAAGCTCCGAGCGCACCTCGGATAACTTGTTGCGCGCCTCACTCTCGCGGGCACGCAGGTCCTTCAGGGCCGCGCGTGCCGCCTCGGTGGCCTCACGCGCATCGACCTGAGCCTGGCGCGCTTCCTCAAGAGCGCCCTCAAGCTCCTCGGCGCGGTCGCGACGGCTCTCGAGCGAGGCCGTGACCTCCTCGAGCTGCTCGTCAATCTGCTCCAGGCGCGAGGCATACATGTTGTCCTCGACCTCGGCATTGCTCAAGGAATCCTTCACCTTGGCGAGCTCAAGCGCGGCATTATCGGCCACGCGCTGCACATCGCGTTGCTCGCGCGTGAGCTGCGAAATCTGATTGTCGAGCGCCACGCGACGCTCGTGGAGCTCAGCAGCGGCAGGACCGGCGGCGTCAACGTCCTCCTGGGCCTGCATGTGCGCGCCGGTCACTTCCTCAAGCTGGGCGCGCGCGTCCTCGAGCTCCTCGACCACGCGACGACGCTGATGCTCGGAGCTCGAGATCTGGCCGCGCATGTCGGACAGGCGCGACACCATGTTGTGGCCCTTTTCCTCGAGCAGGCGCATGTCGGAGTTAATGCGGCCGACCACATCTTGCATATGACGGCGCTGCTCGCCCAGGTCGCCCACAAACAGGCCCTTTTCCTCGAGCATGACCTGGAGCTTCTCGAGCTCGCGCTCCTTTTCGCCCAAGCGGTACTGCGCAAGCTCAAGCTCGGCGGCACCTTCCTTGGAGCGGCTCTCCAGGTCGTTCCACTGCGACTGCAGCGAACGCAGCTCGTCGACGGCCAGCATCTGCGTAAGCTCGTTCGCGCGCGAGGACAGCTCTTTGTACTTGCGCGCGCGATCGACCTGACGCTCCAGCGGTCGCAGCTGACGGGCGATTTCCTTATTGATGTCGCGAGCACGCGTCAGATGCTCGTCCATCGACTTAATCTTTTTGAGCGCACGCTCCTTGCGGCGCTTGTGCTTGGAGATGCCGGCGGCCTCCTCGATGAGAGCGCGGCGCTCCTCGGGGCGGCTCTGCAAAATGGCGTCGAGCTTGCCCTGGCTGATGATGGAATGCGTATCCTTGCCCAGGCCCGAATCGTGCAGGATGTCCTGAATGTCCATCAGGCGGCACGGACTCGAGTTGATGAGGTACTCGCTTTCGCCCGAGCGATACATGCGACGGGTGATGGCGACCTCGTCAAAATCGACGGGCAGCATATGGTCCGAGTTATCGAGCACCAGCGTGACCTCGGCGACACCCACCGGCTTGCGCGCTGACGAGCCCGAGAAGATGACATCCTCCATGGCCTGGCCGCGCAGCTGCTTGGCGCTCTGCTCGCCCAGGACCCACAGAATCGAGTCAGAGATGTTCGATTTTCCCGAGCCGTTGGGACCGACGATGACGGTCAGGCCCGGCTCAAACGTCATATGGGCGCGGTCGGCAAACGACTTGAACCCTTTGAGCGTGAGGGACTTGAGATACACGGTTCCTCGCTTACACGTGCTTCTTGTTCAGAATCACGCCGTTGGTGGTGTAACCCATGCGGTCGAGCGCTTCGAGCGCGGCGGCTCCCTCGGCTTCTTTCTTTGAGGAGCCGGAACCGCGACCCTGGCGAATACCATCGATCAAAACCACGGCGGTAAAGGTGGGCGCATGCGCTGGGCCCTCGGAGCCAACGAGCTTATACGCCGGGGGTTCGTGACCGTCGGCTTGCACGCACTCCTGCAAAAACGACTTGGGGTTTGCAGGATGCTCGGCACGCTCGGAAGCCAAATGCGGTTTAAGCGTACGATGGATAAACTCCGCTGCGGCATCCCAGCCGGCATCCAGGTACAGTGCGCCCACGAGCGACTCGTAGACGTTCTCGAGCGCCGAATGCAGGCCGCGCGCACCGGTACCGGTCTCGGAGGCACCAAAGATGATGATGTCGTCGATACCCAGCTCGTGGGAGACTTCCGACAACGTGGCGCCCGAGACGAGCGACACCTTCAAGCGGGTGAGCTTGCCCTCGTCAAACTCGGGATAGGACTCAAAGAGCGAACGGGCGACGACGGCGCCCAAAATGGAATCGCCCAAAAACTCCAAGCGCTCGTAGCTTGCCGAGACAGGCTGGCCTTCGACGGCCGAAGGATGCGTGAGGGCCGCGCGCAGCAGCACCTTGTCATTGAACTCGTGGCCCAGAATCTCCTGGGCGCGCGTAAGTCGTTCGGATAAAGCCAAGACTTAGGCCTCCTTGGCAGCTTCGATAGCGTCGACGGCGTCGGCGACAGAGTTGAGCGAGAGCAGGGTCTCGTCATCGATCTCGAGGTTGAACTCGTCCTCGATAGCCGTAACCAGCTGCAGGCGCTCGAGCGAGTTGGCATCGAGGTCGTCAAAGGTGGTCTCATCGCTAATTTCGGCAACATCGACGCCCAGAACGTCAGCAGCGACCTCGGCGATCTTGTCGAAGATTTCGGAGCGGTCCATAGCGCTTCCTCTCATAGTGCATGAATACCAAAAGAATGGTACCGCCCGGGCGGTACCAAGACACGGTTCTGATTCTACCCCACGACGCACGCCCCGAGGCGCATAACGCCGCTGTTATAAAACGATACCGTCCATAGAGTTGGCGACATTCTCGACCAGCCCCGCGCGCACGGCTTCGGCCGCCGCGAGCGTACCGTTTTTGACAGCCTCGACCGAGGTGGCGCCATGGCCGATCAGGACCACGCCACGCAGGCCCAAAAGAATCGCGCCGCCCTTGGCGTCGCCCGAAAGCTTGGCCTTAATCTCGCGCATCTGCTTTTTGATGAGCAGCGCGGCGATCTTGGTGCCAAGCGAAGACATAAAGGCACCCTTGAGTTCCTTCAGCAAAAACTTGGCAGCGCCCTCCGTGGCCTTGAGCGCAATATTGCCCGACATGCCATCGGCAACGACGACATCGAAGTTACCCGAGGTGATGTCCGTTCCCTCGCAGTTACCAACAAAGCCGGGAACGGCGTCTTTCATGGCCGGGAAGCAAGCCTTGGTAAAGTTGGAGCCCTTCTCGTCCTCGGTGCCGTTGGCAAGCAGGCCCACGCGGGGATGCTCGATGCCCAGGACGACGCGGGCATAGGCGCTACCCATCTGGGCAAAACGCACCATGTCGTCGACCTCGACATCGGGGTTGGCGCCCATATCGCACAGCACCGTCAGACCGCCGGCACGATTGGGCAGCGCATTGGTCAGACAGGGGCGCACCGGCTGCTTCTTGCCTTCGGCCTGATACCTAAACGGCGTCACATAGGCGGTGGCAGCGGCGGTCATGGCACCGGTGGAACCGGCGGAGAAGAACGCATCCGCGTTGCCCTTCTTAATGGCGCGACACGACAGCACGATCGACGACTTGCGTTTAGTCATCACGGCGCGAATGGGATCGTCATCCATGGCGATAACGTCGGGTGCCTCAAGGGCCTCAACACGTGCGTGGGAAGCAGCAAAGGGATTGACGATTTCGGCAGGGCCAGCTGCCAAGACCTCGATATCGGGATCAGCAGCAAGTGCAGCCTCGATACCATCGAGAACAACCTGAGGCTTCTCGTCTCCACCCACAACGTCTACACAAACGCGAACGTTACTCATATACATGCTCCTTATACAAAAATGGCCGACTCATTGAGCCGGCCATTGTGGTTCCATTTGGAACGGCATCGCATCCAGAGTATACCGTTACTCGGTAACGATAACCTCGCGGTCCTTGTAGAAACCGCAGCTGGGGCACACGTGGTGCGGAAGCTTGACAGCGCCGCAACGGGGGCACGTGGACTGAGCCGCAGCCGAAATTTTCATGTTGGCGGAACGACGGGTGTGAGTGCGGATACGACCCTGCTTTTGTTTAGGTACGGGCATAGTGACCTTCCTTATGAACTATCCAGTGTGGCGATTACGCGCAAGTAGCGATACTACCACAGTTTTACTCATCGAGCTTGAGATTCTTCAATGCTGCAAATGGATTTTCCGTGGCAGCGGCCCATTCCGCCTCTGCCTGGGCGGCGCAATCGCATTGCTCGACGTTGAGATTGCAACCGCATGTGGGGCACAGACCACGGCAATCGGGCTTGCAGAGCACCACGAACGGCGTGTCCATAACGACCGCGTCATTGATGGGCTCGCCCAGATCCACGATGCGGTCCTCAGCCAGGAGCTCGTAGCCGTCCTCGTAGGCCTCGGGATCCTCGGGTTCCTCAAAGAGGTAGAACTCCTCGATCTCGCCGGCGATATCAAACGAGGCGGGCTCCAAGCAACGGTCGCACTCGCCGGCGGCGTGCGCGCGGACCATGCCGGTAAGCAAAACACCGGTACCGGCATTGGTAAAGACAACATCGTAGTCGATGCCGTCCTGTAGCTGGTACTCCTTCTCGCCCACCGTGTAGGTGGCGACATCGACCTTACCGGTCAGCGGATACGAATCACCAGGGAACTCGAGCTGCTCGGAAAGATCGACGGTAACGCTCGGGAACTCAGCCATTACCACTGACCATTCTGCTGGGCGGCACCCTCGTTGAGCTGCTGACGGCAACGGGTAACGGTGCCGGTCAGGCTCTTGAGGTTCTCCTCCAGGTGCGTAAAGACCTGCTCTGCGTAGTCCTCGGCAGCATAACGCGTCTCGCGCTCGTACTGCTGGGCACGATCGCGGATGTCGTCGGCCTGCTGCTGCGCTAAGCGGACGATCTCCTGCTCACCAGCAATGGTGAGGGCCTGCTGTTGAGCGTCGGCGATGATGGAATCGGCCTGAGCGGCGGCGGAAGCCATAAGCTCCTCGCGCTCCTTAAGGATACGGCGGGACTTCTGCCACTCCTCGGGATAGCTCATGCGGATCTCGTCGAGGATGTTGAAGAACACGTCGGCGTCGATGACCTTGAACTGAGCGTTCTTGCCGAAAGGCGGCTTGGCTTCCTCGATCAGCCCTTCGAGCTCATCGACCAAGCTGACGATCCTATCGCCAGGAAAATTCTCGCCCGGCATCCGGCCTCCTTTCATAGGTAACATATCATCGTGCTAGTTTACCACATGCCACCAGGCAATAAAAAACGTCACGAAAAGCGATGCCTGAGCGCTTCGACCACGTTGGGCGGGACAAACGTCGATACATCGCTGCCGAGCGAGGCGATCTGGCGAACGACCGAGCTCGAGATATAGCCGTACTGCGGCGCACTCATGACAAAGATGGACTCCAGCTCGTTATCCAAGCGATAGTTGAGGTCGGCCTGCTGCAGCTCGTACTCAAAGTCGGTCATGGCGCGCAGGCCCTTGACCACGGCCCCCGCCCCCTGCTCGCGAGCGAAGTCGACCAAGAGGCCGGTAAAGGGCAGGACCTCGACGCCGTCGATATCACCGAGCGCCTCGCGGGCCAGCGCCACGCGCTCATCGAGCATAAACGTGGTACCCACACCGTTTTTACCCTGCGACTCGGCAACAGCGACGATCACACTGGGAAAGATGCGGCGGGCGCGGCGGATGACGTCGATATGGCCAAACGTGATGGGATCGAAGGTGCCCGGGACGATCACGCGGTTGATGGTGTCATTCATGGTCGTCCTCCTGAAACGTCGTGGCATCGTTGTTGTGAGCATCGGTGCCAGCGCAATCTTCCTCACCATCGTTATCGCCGACCCAACGAAGCAGGTCGACCGAGGTAATGCCGTAGCGCTTCTCGCGCACGATCTCAAAGCCTGCCGGATGCGCGCCCGCATCGGCGGCGGCATGCTCAAACAGGGCATAAGCGCCAGGTGCAAGCAGACCCTGCTGAGCCAGCTTCTGCAGCAGCTCCTCGACCGGCTCGGCACCAAAAGCATAGGGCGGGTCGAGCAGGACCAGATCAAAGGGGCCGCCCGGCACACGACCGCGCGAGGCACTCGCCAGCATGTCGCCCGTTATCACGCGCCAACGCGCACGGTCACGGCAGAGCGACTCGATATTCTTGGTAATGAGCCGCGCGGCATTCCGATCGATCTCGAACGTCGTGAGCGAGCGGGCACCACGTGAGAGCATCTCTAACCCTAAGGCACCGGAGCCGCCAAAGGCGTCCAGCACGCGGACCTCGTCCAGATCGAAGTCGAATGCCGACATGACCATAGATGCGCATGCCTCGCGCACGCGATCGGTCGTGGGGCGGGTGACATCGCGACCACGGGGCTCCTCGATCTTACGACCGCGCCATTCGCCGCCGATGATTCTCATCCTCCGCTGACCTCCTTAAAAATGTGTCGATATCGCATGGCGACCGCATCGCGCAGGGGGCGCGTCGCCACGGAGTCAAGGTTGCAAGCATACCGCAAGAGCTCGACCGCGTCCAAATGGGCCCACTCGATCAGCTCCTCGTCGGCATCCAGGTCGACAAAGCGCAGGGTCACTCCGCCATGCTGGCGGTACCCCAGGATTTCGCCCTCGTGGCGCAGACGCAGGTCCATCTGGGCGAGCGTAAAGCCATCCGAGGTTTTTTCGAGCGATTGCAGGCGATCTTGTGCTGCCGAAGCGCCGCCGTTGCCCTTGAAGTGCGTCATGACCAGGCACGTACCCGACACGCTGCCGCGGCCCACGCGCCCGCGCAGCTGGTGCAAGGCCGCCAACCCAAAGCGCTCGCCATTCTCGATGACCATGACGGTGGCGTTGGGCACGTCGACGCCCACCTCAACCACCGTAGTCGAGACGAGAACGTCGATCTCGCCGCGCTTGAAGGCATCGATCACGCGGTCTTTCTCCCCCGCCGGCATGCGGCCGTGAAGGCGCTCAATGGTAAGTCCCGGCAGCGCCAGGCGCAGTCGTTCGAGCTCGGTTGCCGTATCGTGCAGCGGTACAGGCACGGTCACGCGGCCCTCGTCGTCGCGAGCGATACCGGGCACGTCTTCCAGCTCATCGGCCGAGTCACTCGGCTCCACGAGCGGGCAAATCACGTAGGCCTGCTGGCCCTTTTCGTGCGCCTCGCGGATGGCGCCATAGGCGAGGTCGCGGCTCGACTCGGTGAGCACGCGTGTCATCACGCCAGCGCCAGGGACGGGCCGATGGCGGATGATGCTCGTGTCCAGATCGCCGTAGACCGAAAGCGCCAGCGTACGCGGGATGGGCGTTGCCGTCATAACGAGCAGATCGGCACCAGGGCCCTTCGCACGCAGGGCGTTGCGTTGGCCGACGCCAAACCGGTGCTGCTCATCGATGACCACGAGCGACAGATGCTTAAACGCCACGTTGTCCGAAAGCACCGCGTGGGTGCCAAAGAGGACATCGAGCTCGCCCGATTCCAGCTGGGCATGGATCCGCTCGCGCTCAGCCGCCGGCGTGGCGCCCGTAAGGAGCGCCCAGGTCATGCCGGCCTGTGAGAGCAAGGGGCCGGTCTTATCGGCATATTGACGCGCCAGCACGCCCGTGGGCGCCATAACGCAGGCCTGCGTGCCGCTATCGGCAGCCACAGTCAGCGCGCAGGCGGCAACGGCGGTCTTGCCGGTACCGACGTCGCCCAACAGCAGGCGGTTCATCACGCGCCCGCCATCGCACATATCGCGCAGGATATCTTGGAACGCGGCCTCCTGCTCGTCGCTCAGCGAAAATGGCAGGGCCTGCTTAAGCGCGGCCAGGTGCTCGCCCGCGGCGTGGGCGTAGGGCACCACATCGACCAGGCTGCCGTCGTTGCGCAGGCGCAGCGCCAGCTGCAGGTAAAGGCACTCCTCGTAGGCAAGCCGTGCGCGCGCGATATCGCGCTCAGCCATGCTCGAGGGAAAGTGGATCGATCGAAGCGCACGAGCATTGCTCATCAGGCGACGTTTAACGCGCAAGCGTGCGGGAATCGGGTCGAAGGGATTGCCGACGACCTCGAGCGCGCCACTTACGATGCGGCGCATCCATGCCTGGCTCACGCCGTCACTCACATAATGGACCGGCAAAATGGTGCCCGCAGCACGCCCCTCATCGAGCTTTTCAAAGTGCGGCGAGGCCATCTGCTTAAAACCGTAGGCAAACTCAACCTTGCCCATCACGGCCAGGCGGTCGCCCTGCTTAAGCTGCTGGGCAATCCAAGGCTGACGGAAAAAGGCGACCTGCAGCACGCCCGTCTCATCAACGAGTGAGACCTCGGTCACCTGCATGCGCGGACGCGGCTGCTTTTGGACGATACGGTCGACCGTGGCGATGATGGTGCACACGGTACCGATGGGCGCCATCTCGATGGACCAGGAGCGCGTAAAGTCGAGGTATCGATGAGGGATATGGAGAAGGAGGTCCCCCACCGTCCGAATTCCCAGACGGCGAAGGGCCTCCTCACGTTTACCCGAAACATATTTGAGTCGCGCGATATCCTCGTCGAGCGCATTGCTCTGGGCAAAGCGCTCCGAGACGCGCGGCACGGAGCACAGTTCGGACATAGGCAGTTGCCTACTCGATCGAGAAGATCACGGGATAGAGCGGCTGCTCGCCACGATGGGCGTCAATCTCCAGATCGGGCTGGGCCTCCTCAATGGCGTCGACAATCTCCTGGAAGGCCTCATCGGACAGCTCCTCGCCGGCCAGAATCGTCAGCGCGTCGCCCTCCTCTTCCTCCTGCATTCGGTTGATGCAATCGAGCGTGACCTGCTTCACGTCGGAGCCGACCACATCGATGGAGCCGGCAATGATACCCATGACGTCACCGGAGTGAATCGGAGAGCCGTCGGAGGCGCTGGAATCGCGCACGGCACGGGTGACCTCGCCATCGCGAACCTCACTGATGGCGTCGACCATAGCGGCGACGGCATCCTCGAGCTCGGAATCGGGCAGGACCGCGAACAGCGCGGAGAAGGCCTGCGGAACGGTCTTGGTGGGAACGACGGCGACCTTCTTGTCGGTGCAGGCAGAGGCAGCGGCCTCGGCGGCCATGCGGATGTTGCCGTTATTGGGCAGGATGATGACCGAGGTCGCGTTGACCTGGTCGACGGCGCCCAGCAGATCTGCAGTCGAGGGGTTCATGGTCTGACCACCCGACACGATCACGTCGACGCCGAGGGACTTGAGGATGTCGGCCTCGCCGGAACCGGCGGCAACGGCGACAAAGCCCAGGGCCTTCGCGGGCTCGGCGGCCTTCTCCTGATCCTCGTGGATCTTGGCGGTACGGTCGTGGGCCTCCATCTCCATATTATGGATAAAGACCTCATAGATCTGACCAAGCTGCAGCATGTGCTCGAGCACCAGGTTGGGGGTGTTGGAGTGCACGTGAATCTTGTAGTCGGGGTAGGCACCCACGAGCAGCTCGCAGTCGCCCATGGAGCCCAGGAACTTAAGGCACTCGTCCTCGTCAAAGGGAGCGTCGGCCTTAAAGAGGAACTCGTTGCAGTAGCGGAACTCCGAGCCCTCCCAATCGTCGTTGGCCTCGATCTCAACACGACCAAGGGCCGCGTCGCGGGCAGAGCCAGCGGAATCAAACGTGGCGGAGAAATCCTCGACAACGGTGCTGCGGCCAAGAGCGGCGGCTACAAAGTTCTCAAGGAAAATAGCAAAGCCAAAGGCGCCGGAGTCGACCACGCCGTTCTCCTTCAGAACGGGCAGCAGGTCGGGCGTGCGGGCGACAGACTGATATGCCTCGACGACGATAGCGTCGAGCGCGTCCTCGGCCGAGAACTTCTTCTTCTCGCACTCGTCGGCCTTGGTCGAGACATCGCGCAGCACCGTGAGGATCGTGCCCTCGATGGGCTTGCGGACGGCCTGGAAGGCGACCTTGACGGCTCGGCGGAACGCATAGGCGATGTTGGCGGACGTAATGGGCTCATCGGCAGAAACGAGACCCTCGGCCACACCGCGCAGGATCTGCGAGGTGATGACACCGGAGTTGCCGCGGGCGCCCATCAGGGAACCGTGGGTGATGGCGCCGGCGATGGCCTCCATGTCGGCGTCGGCGGGAAGGGCGGAAAGCTCCTTGGTCACCGAGGCGAGCGTGAGCGACATGTTGGTGCCGGTGTCACCGTCGGGCACGGGGAAGACATTGAGCTTATTGATCTCCTCGGCCTTGTCGGAAACGGCAGCCGCAGCGATCGGAAAACAGGTGCGAATGGTCTTTGCAATCATGGGTATTTGAATCTCCGTTTTCGGATGCTAGTTCAGACGGCTCTTGAGCGCGTCGATATGGATGCCGATCTTAAGGCTGACGGGATCGATCTGGGCGATCTCCTGCAGGGTGAAGGCAACGGAGCTCGAAAGATTGTGGCAGACGGACTTCATGTTGACGCCGTTCTCGAGCACGACGTGAAGATCGACCGTAAGGCCGTTCTCGTCGGCGGAGACAAGCACGCCCTTGCGGAGGCGCTGACCGGCAAGCAGGCGCACGCTCTCGGCACCTTGGAGCTGCTCAGCCATACCGACGACGCCATAGCACGTCATCGCGGCATAACCGGCAATATCGGCAATAACGTCGTTCGAGACGCTCAGGCTGCCGTTAATGGTCTCAGACACAAGAATCTCCTTATCTGGTGCTCGCGGCACCATGTCGTGGGAGCAATCATTGCAATATTCTACAACGACCGCGCCATGTTGAGGTGGTGGGTCGCGGGATTACATCCTCGACACGAAATGTTGATATGGCAACGTTCGAGTCAAGTGGTCGCGGCATGAAAAAACCCGCCGCATAAGCGACGGGTTTTACAACCTGGCTCCCCGGGTAGGACTCGAACCTACAACAGCGCGGTTAACAGCCGCGTGCTCTACCATTGAGCTACCGAGGAATTAAAAAGCCCAGCGGAATGGGCTGAGAAATTCTGGCTCCCCGGGTAGGACTCGAACCTACAACAGCGCGGTTAACAGCCGCGTGCTCTACCATTGAGCTACCGAGGAATAGGTGCGTGCTCTCAAGCAACGAAGTTTATTATACGGACGAATCAGCTCAGGGCAAGAACTTTTTTTAGAATTTTTCCGACCTAGTCATTGGGGACGTCCCCAATGACCACATGAAAGCGCCCCCAAGCGGATGTGCTTGAGGGCGCTTCTTGCTTGCGAGGTTATGACTCGATGTAGTCCTTCAGCTTGCTGCTGCGGCTCGGGTGGCGAAGCTTGGCCAAGGTCTTGGACTCGATCTGGCGGATACGCTCGCGCGTGACGCCAAACTCGCGGCCGACTTCCTCGAGCGTGCGGGGATGCCCGTCGACAAGGCCAAAGCGCAGCTCGATAACCTTGCGCTCACGATCGGCAAGCGAGTCGAGCACCTGAGTGAGCTGCTCCTGCAGCATGGAGAAGCTGGCGGCATCGGGCGGAACGATAGCCTGGGAGTCCTCGATAAAGTCGCCCAGCTGGGAATCCTCTTCCTCGCCGATGGGGGTCTCGAGCGACACGGGCTCCTGCGAGATCTTCTGGATCTCGCGGACGCGGTCGGCGCTCATGTCCATCTCGGCACCGATCTCCTCGGGGGTCGGGTCGCGACCCAGGTCCTGGAGGAGCTGGCGCTGCACGCGGACGAGCTTGTTGATAGTCTCGACCATATGCACGGGAATACGGATGGTACGGGCCTGGTCGGCGATAGCGCGCGTAATGGCCTGACGGATCCACCACGTGGCGTACGTGGAGAACTTGAAGCCCTTCTGGTAGTCGAACTTCTCGACGGCGCGAATCAGACCGAGGTTGCCCTCCTGGATCAGGTCAAGGAACAGCATGCCGCGGCCGACATAGCGCTTGGCGATGGAGACAACCAGACGCAGGTTTGCGCTGATGAGTGCCTGCTTGGCTTCGAGGCCGACGTTCTCAATGCGCGTAAGACGACGCCTCTCGGCACGCGTGAGCTCGAGCTCACCGGCATCGGCGGCCTCGAGCTTCTCGGTGGCCTCAAGACCGGCCTCGATCTTCATGGCCAGATCGACCTCTTCGGAGGCGGTCAGCAGGTCGACCTTGCCGATCTCCTTGAGGTACATACGAACCGGATCGCCGGTCAGCATCACCGTGGAGGCATCGATGCCACGCACGCGGGAGCGTGAACGGGACGTGCGCACGGTGCGCTTCTTCTTGCTCTTGGAAGAACCCATCTCGGCGTCGGCCTGACGGGCCATCTTGAGCTCGTGATCGTCGAGCGAGCCGGAATCGTGCTCGTCGTCGTCATCGAAATCGTCAGTATCGGTATCGTTATCGTCATCGTCGACGTCCATGGGGGCGTCGTCGTTTCCGCTCGCGGAGATAATCTGGATGCCGCTGTTGCGCAGCGCGGAATACACCGCGGTGAGCTGCTCGTCAGAAACATCGATATCCTTCAGGGCGACCTGAATCTCGTCCTCGGTTACCGAAGTCCTGTTTGAGCCGTTGCCCATGAGCTTTGCAACGTAGGATTCCAGCCCAGTACCCGTGCTCTCAGTCTTTTTTGGCACAGATTCTCCCTTCATAGTCCACAGGACTCAATACTTTAGCACACACATAGGCGTCTATACCCAAAAAGAGGACTGGATATAGGCGAGAATACGCTGGTTGACCACAACATCTAGGCCTGTTCGGTGCCTGCGGCCTCCAGACCGATCAAACGGAACGGGTCCGCCACGCCGCCGATAGACTTTTGCAGCTCGCGTTGACGCTGCGAATCCTGCGCGGCCTGCACGGTCAGCGCGCGACGGGCCTCATCATCGAGCGAACGGTCCTGGCGCAGCTTGGCCTGTGCGGCACGCATGCGGCGCTTGATGGTGTAGAGCTCGAGCGTATCGAGCATGAACACGATGTTCGTCTCGGTGGGGTGCTTGCTCGTCGCGGAGATGCGCCCGGCACTCACAAGCGTTGCCGCCTCGGGACAGACCGAGCGCGCCGCATCCATGCAGGCTGCAGGATCGGTTCCCGGCGGCGTTGCCAGAACGGCCCATGCGATGGACTCGTGACGTGGGTCAACCCACTCGATAGAGCAGATGCGGTCGGCATACGTGCGGAACAGGTCGGGGTAGCTCGTGAGCATCGTCAACAGCTCGCGCTCCCCTGCCAAGGACTTGCGCTCAAGATCAGTAAGAACCATCGGCGCCGCCGCAGCCGGAGCGCCCGAACCATCAGTCACAGGCACAGCACCCATACCATCAGGCACATCGATCGGCGGCAGGTCGTCGACGACCTCCACGGGCGCGGCACCGTAGGCATCGAGCGGGACGTAGTCATACGGCTCTTCTTCGACCGGCGCGGACACCGGCGGCGTCGCGCCCGATGCCCAAGCACCGCGAGATGCCCCCTGCGAACCAGACGTCCGACCGCCCGCGCTACCAGAGCGCTCGGCTTGCGCCCGCTGGCGTTCATAGTTCTGCTCACGACGTCGTTCCGCATCTTCGCGCTTGGCGACATCGCGAAACACGCGACCCGAACTCGCGCGAACCGTCTCCAGATCCAAACCCAACAGATCGGCAATCTGGATAAAGTATGTGTCGATCATATAGCTATCGCGCAGCGGATAGATAAGCGTCAGCGCATCTTCCAGCGCCTTGGCACGACCGCCCGGCGTGGTGATGTCACTCGACTCCTGCAGCGAACGGTAGACAAAGTCCATGAGCGGCTCGGCAGCGTCGATGCGCGCCTGAAGCTCCTGTCCACCATGCGCTGTGATGAACTCCATGGGGTCGTTGCCGTCGGGCAGCACCACGCAGCGCAGGTCCATCGAATCCTGCTCGATAAATTGAATCGCGCGACGGGCGGCCTTCTGGCCCGCGGCATCGCCATCGAACATATACACGATACGCTTGGCAAAGCGGGTGAGCGTCTTGACGTGATGCTCCGTGAGCGCGGTGCCCAGCGTGGCGACAACGTTTTTGATCCCCGCCTCCCAGCAGGCGATGCAATCGGTATAGCCCTCCACCACGATGGCCGTATCCTGCGCGACGATAAACTCCTTGGCCCAGTTAAAGCCATAGAGGTTTCGCTTTTTATGGAACACGCTCGTCTCGGCGGTGTTGAGGTACTTGGGTTGGCCGTCACCCATGATGCGCCCGCCAAAGGCAATGTTGTGACCCTGCTCGTCAAAGATGGGAAACATCACGCGGTCGTAGAAGCGGTCGGCAAGCTGCCCGCGCCCGCGGCTCACGGCAACGTTGGCGTCGATCATCTCCTGCGGGGTAAAACCCGCCTGGGACAGGTGCGACACCAGCGCGTTGCGGCCCGGTGCAAAGCCCAGGCAGTAGCGGCGGCAGACGTCGCCACCCATACCACGGCTGGCAAAGTACTCGCGTGGACGGCCGTCCTTACCGCGCATAAGCATGGTGTGGTAGAACTGGGCGGTCTCGGCACACAGATCGTAGATGCGGGCACGCTTGGTACCGCGCTCGCGACGATCTCCGATGTCATGCAGCTCAATACCCGCACGATCGGCCAAATAGCGGATTGACTCGGGAAAGCTCAGGTTTTCGCGCTTCATGATATAGGTGAAGACGTCGCCGCCTTCGCCGCAGCCAAAGCAGTGCCAGACCTGCGTAGCGGGGATAATGTGGAAAGAAGGCGTCTTTTCGCCATGGAAGGGGCAGCAACCCCAAAACTCATGGCCGCGGGGCTTGAGCTCAACCGTTTCCTGCACGATGGCAACTAAGTCGGACGCAGCGCGTACCTGGTCTTTTTCCTCATCGCTAATCACGGATACTCACCCCCTGCTCGCCCAAGTTGTGACGAATATCCTCGATATTACCCTCGACGGTCGAGATCAACTCATCCAGCGATTCGAACACACGCGAGGGACGCAGCCAGCGCGTAAACGCCAGCGAAACGGAAGCGCCGTACAGGTCGCCCGTATAACCAATTAAGTTAGCCTCGAGATGCGATGAAGCGGCATCGTCGGCATACGTCGGCGGCAGGCCGACGTTAACGGCAGCAGGCCATACGGTGTCATCGACGAGCACCAGGCCCTCATACACGCCATCGGCAGGCACCTGAATGCCGTCGGGAACCTGCAGGTTTGCCGTGGGAAAGCCCATGCCAGAGCCCTCGTGACGGCCGCGAATAACACCGCCGCGCAGCATATACGGGCGGCCGAGCAACTCAGCAGCCAGCTCCACATGGCCCTGTCCCAGCTCATGACGGATGCGGGTGGCGCAAATGGCCTCACCGCCCTCGCAAAGCAGATCGTGACCATACACGTCAACGCCGTGCTCGGAACCCCAGACGCGCATCTCGGCAACACCAGAAGCACCGCCACGACCCAGCCTAAAATCGCTGCCAACGCGAATCGAACGAATGTCGACCACGCGTGACAACAGTGTGAGAAAACCGACATGGTCGAGTGCCGCAACCTCAGGCGTAAAGGGAACGGCCACCACTGCATCGACCCCGGTCTGAGCCAAGGCATGTAGACGGTCGGCCGTCGTCATCAATTTTTGAGCGGGCGAAGGACTCACCACAACGTCCGGATCGGGATCGAAAGTGACCACGACCGCCTTGCAGCCATGGGCGCGCGCATCGCTAACAAGCGCCGCAATGAGCTCCTGGTGACCACGGTGAACGCCGTCGAACACGCCGATGGCGATCGAGGCAGCACCCAAGTGCTCGCACTCATCAAACGCATCGGCAGTGACGATGCGAGCCTCGTCCGACTCGCCTTCAAAAAAGATACGCGCAAGCTCGCGAGCGGACAACATCATCGAACACCGCCGATTGCCTGCGGAAACACGTGCTCCATGACAAAGCGGCCACTTTCGATGCGGGCGAGCGCCTTGAGTCCCCCATCGAGCACCAGCGCAAACGGCGCTTTCGAAGCATCGAAATCGGCAAGCGCACGCTCAACGGGAATGCGTCGGCCGCAGAGCAGATCGTCGGCAAGATTGCCCGGCAAGTCAACACGCGAGGCGCCCAGGGCCGCAATGGGATCCAGGGCAAAGCCAGCCGCGGACTCGGGAGAAAGCTCCTCGACCGCATGACAAGCGCCAATGGAAACAACACCGGAAGCCGTGCGGCGCAGCGCGGAAATGTGCGCGGCGCTCTCGCAGGCGCGGCCCAAATCGCGAGCGAGCGCACGGATATAGGTACCCTTACTCACCGAGAACGCCACGGTCCACACACACGTATCACCTTCGCCGCCCACGGCGATCAGGTCGGCGGCATAGACCTCGACGGGACGCGGAGGTAGGTCCACCGCATTGCCCTCGCGAGCAGACTTGTAGGCGCGAACGCCATTGACCGAGATAGCCGAAAACGCCGGCGGCACCTGCATCTGCGGACCCAGCATGGCGGCCAGGCGCTCACGGGCATAGGCAGGATCGCGGAGCTCGTTGGCAACAGCCACCGTGCGGACTGCCTCGCCCTCCGCATCATCGGTATTGGTCTCGGCGCCAAACGAGATGTCGGCGACATAGCTTTTGGTATCGAGGGTTAGCATGCCCAGCAGACGGGTGGCCTGGCCAACACCCACCACCATGACACCCGATGCCATGGGGTCGAGCGTGCCGGCATGGCCGACGCGCCGCTCATGGAGGGCGCGCCGGCATTTCGAAACCACATCGTGGGACGTGCAGCCCACCGGCTTATCGACGGCGAGCAGCATATTCAGTTGAGAAGGTGTACGACGAGCCATGTACCATCCAAAAAGTTAAAGCTCGACGGTCACCGAAGCGGGATCCTCCCCCACCAGCTCGGCCAGCATGGGAAGTGCCACGGTAAGCGTCTCGAGAATCGTTCCGTTGTTGGAGAAACCGGCGGCAGCGGGATGTCCGCCTCCGCCAAATGCAGCAGCGATCTCGGACACGTTGAGGTCGCCCTTGGAGCGCAGGTTGCCGCGCACCTTGGTATCGCCCTCAATGCCCTTCAGGAACAGGCAGACCTCCACGCCCATCACCGAGCGCACCACGTCAACCAGGCCGTCGCACTCATCCGAGGTGACACCGCAAGCCTCAAGGTCACTCTGGTACGCGTAACTATACGCGACGCGCCCGTGGGCCACCGTCTTGATGCGGCCCATAACGATGGACTTGAGGTGCAAAAACTCAACGCGCATGCTCTGGTAGACCTCGAGTGCCACACGCGCCGGATCGGCACCGTGGGCAACCAGACGCGAGGCTGCATGGAACGCGGCGGCATCGGCGTTTTGGTACTGGAAACGGCCGGTATCGGTAACCAAGCCACACAGCAGGCAGGTCGCAACGCCATCACGTGCGACAATGCCGCAATTGTCCAAGAAGCGGTCGATGATCATGGCACAGGCTGCAGCTTCGACGCGCCTCAGGCTGAGCTCGGCAAACTCCTCGCGCGCCGGATGGTGATCGAAGCACACCACATGCTTGGAGCGACGAAGCACCTCGGCGGAATTATTGAGACGCTCGACGACCGGTACGTCCACCGAGATGAACAGGTCCGGATTGCCGGTATACGCAGATGCCGATACCAGGCGATCGGAGCCTTCCATAAAGCGGTAGATGCGCGGAACCGGGCCATCATCTGCCAGCAGCAGGGCAATGTCCTTGTTGGGGAAAAACTTCATAAGCGAGAGGCCCAGACCCAGCACGGAGCCCAGGGCGTCGCCATCGGGAGAAGTGTGTCCCGAAATCGCAATGGAGGACGCACCCTCGATGAGCTCGAGGATGCGTCGCTGAATATCTGCAGACTCGCACGAGGCGAGGTCGGCGGAATTAGTCATCTAAAGCTGCCTCCTGGGCGGCATCCGCTATCGGATAGCCGTCCTCGTCCTTTTCGATCGCAAGCGTGGCGGGAACGTTTTCCAGCGCACGCGTGATGCGCTCGGCCTCATCGGTCGAACGATCGATGCGAAAATCGAGCTCGGGCGTGACACGCCAATCGAGCGAGCGAGCCAACAGGCTGCGAATACGGCCCTTGGCGCTTGCGAGCGCCTCCATGACCTCGTCGTAGCGGCTCGCATCGCACGACACGAACACACGCGCGAACGAACGGTCCACCGCGACCTCGACCGCGGTCAAAGTAACCAGGTCGAGACGCGGATCGGAAACCTCAAAGAGCAGGATATAACCAAGCTTCTCGCGAAGCTGCTCGCCCAGACGGCGGGTTGCCTGCGTTTGCTTCATAGCGCTACCCCCTACTCGGTACGGGCAACCTGGTCGATGCGGTAACCCTCGATCTGGTCGCCGGGCTTGATGTCCTGGAAGTTCTCCAGGCCAATGCCGCCCTCGGAACCGCTCTTGAGGCTCTTGGCCTCGTCCTTGTAGTGGCGCATCGAGGCGATCTTGCCGTTGAAGACCACGATGCCGTCGCGCACCAGACGCACGGAATCGGTCGCGGCGATCTCGCCCTCTTCGACGCGGACACCGGCGGCGATACCGACTTTGGGCACCTTGAAGGTGTCCAGGACGGTCGCGGTACCCGTGGAGACCTCGACCTCGGTGGGCTTGAGCATGCCGATACGGGCAGCGTCAAGTTCCTCGAGGCACTTGTAGATAACGTCGTAGCAACGGATCTCGACGCCCTCGCGCTCGGCAGCGGAGCGGGCCTTACCGTCGGGGCGGACGCCAAAGCCGATGATGATGGCGTTGGAGGCGTCGGCCAGGACGACGTCGGTCTCGTTGATGGCACCAACGGCGGAGTGGATCGTGTTGATACGAACCTCGGACTGATCCATCTTGTCGAGCGAATCCTGAAGGGCCTCGATGGAACCCTGGACGTCGGCCTTGATGATCAGGTTGAGCTCCTTGACCTCGGCGTCTGCAATGGTCTCGAAGAGGTTCTCGAGCGTGACGTGCTTGACGCGGCTCTGCTCCTCGATACGGGCCTTGAGCGAACGCTCGTCGGCAAGGGCGCGAGCCTCGCGCTCGTCCTCGAACACGCGGAACTCGTCACCGGCGTTGGGCACGGACTGCAGGCCCAGGATCTCGACGGCGTCGGAGGGACCGGCCTCGGTGACGGCGCGGCCCTTGGGGTCGAGCATGGCGCGGACGCGGCCGTAGGTGAGGCCGGCGACCAGCGTATCGCCCACGTGCAGGGTACCGCGGGTCACGAGCACGGTAGCGACCGAGCCGCGGCCCTTGTCGAGCTTGGCCTCGAGGACGTTGCCGGAGGCAAAGGTGTCCGGGTTGGCCTTGAGCTCGAGCACATCTGCCTGGAGCAGCACGGTCTCGAGCAGATCGTCGATTCCGATCTTCTGCTTCGCCGAGATGTTGACGAACATGTTCTGTCCGCCCCACTCCTCGGGGATGACACCGTACTCGGTGAGCTCCTGGCGCACGCGGTCGGGGTTGGCACCCGGCTTATCGATCTTGTTGACGGCGACGACGATGGGTACGCCGGCGGCCTTGGCGTGGTTGATCGACTCGACGGTCTGGGGCATGACGCCGTCGTCGGCAGCCACGATCAGAATGACGATGTCGGTCACCTTGGCACCACGGGCACGCATGGCCGTAAAGGTGGCATGGCCCGGGGTATCGATGAAGGTGATCTTGCGGTCGTTGATCATAACCTGCGAAGCGCCGATTGCCTGGGTGATGCCGCCCGCCTCGCCGGCAGCGACACCGGTGTGACGGATGGCGTCGAGAAGGCTCGTCTTGCCGTGGTCGACGTGGCCCATGACGGTGACGACCGGGGCGCGTGGCTTAAGGTCGGCGGGATCGTCGTAGAACGAGAAGGTGTTCTCCTCCTCGGGGGTGATGATCTTGATCTGACGACCCAGGTCGTCGGCAACGAGCTCGACGAGGTCATCGGACATGGACTGCGTCATGGTGAGCGGCGTACCCAGCAGGAACAGGCGCTTGATGATGTCGTTGGCCGGAACGTCGAGCGCCTCGGCGAGCTCCTGAACGGTAACGCCCTGGGAAACCTTGATGGCGTCGAGCTCCTCGGGGTTCACGCCCTGGGCCAGCGCCTCCTCTATCTTGCGCTCCTCCTGAGCCTTGGCAGCCTCGCGCTCGCGCTTCTCCTTGCGCTTCTTGCGGCGACCGGTGGACTCGCGAGAGGCCTCCTCGACGGCGGCACGAGCCTCCTCGAGCACCTTCTCGCGGCTGTACTCCTCGGCCTCGCGAGCCATGCGGCTATAGTGGTCCTCTTCGTTGTTGTGACCGCCCTTGCGCTTCTTGCCCTTGCCCTGCTTATCGGGGTTGGGGAAGTCCATGCCGGCAGCGACGTTGTTGCTGGCGTTGGTGCGATGGCTGTGCGGACGGCTCTCGGAGGCGTTACGCTCGGAGTTGTTGTCGGAGGCGTTGCGATCGTTACGACGGCCACCGCGGCGGTCGTTGTTGCCGCCACGACGGTTACCGCGCTCGGCGGCGCGCTCGGCCTTGGCCTTGTCCTCGGCGTCCTTCTTCTCCTTGAGCACGGTCTCCTGTGCGGCGATCTGGTCGAGCAGGGAACGGAAGCGCGAACCGGAGTCGGAAGCGGGAACGGCGCGGCGCTGGGCCTCGCGGGCAGCCTCCTCCTTCTCGCGGGCAAGGCGCTCCTGCTCGGCCTTCTTCTTGGCCTCGGCCTCGGCGCGGGCAGCCTCCTCGGCAGCCTGGGCTGCGGCAAACTGGCGGCGCTCCTCCTCGCGTGCCTTCTCGGCGGCGATGCGCTCACGCTCGGCCTCGGCGGCGCGTGCGGCCTCCTCGGCGGCAGCTGCCTGCTCCTCGGCCTGCTTGGCGGCCTCGACTTCCTGAGCGCGAGCCTCGATCACCGAGGCGAGCTGCTTGCGGACCATGGCGACATAGGCGTCCTCCAAGGTGGAGGAAGCGGACTTAGCGGGAATCTTCATATCGGCGAGATGACCCATCAGTTCCTTGGAGGTCATGCCGAACTCTTTGGCCAGGGTGGACACACGGACTTTTGCCATATGACTTCACCTACCCTTTCTGGCACCTTGGGTGCCTAGAGACTGAACGAGCGTGGGAGATGCGCCGGGACCTGCCCGGCGCGACCGCGCGCTAGATCAGGTCCTCCGCATCATCGAAGGCGTCGGTGTCGTGGATACCGCAGAAACGGGAGCCGGGACGGGCCTGGTTGCGGCACTGGATGCCGTCCTCGGACACGTACTCGCAGCGACGGACGTCCTCGTCCTCCTCGTCACCGATCAGGTCGGCGGCGGGCTCCTCGTGAACGGGGACGTTCTTGAGGATGTCGGCGGCAAGCGTCTCGGACTTGATGTCGATGTGCCAGCCGGTCAGGCGCGCGGCGAGGCGGGCGTTCTGGCCCTCCTTGCCGATGGCGAGGGACAGCTGGTCGTCGGGCACGATGACGCCGGCGTAGGCCTTCTCCTCGTCGATGAGGACGCGGGTGACCTTAGCGGGCGACAGGGCGTTGGCAACGTAGACGGCAGGATCGGCATCCCACAGGATGACGTCGACGCGCTCGCCGCGGAGCTCGCCCACGACAGCGCGAACACGGCTGCCCTTGGGGCCGACGCAGGCGCCCACGGGATCCAGACGGTCGTCAAGCGAGTGGACGGCGACCTTGGAGCGCTGGCCGGGCTCGCGGGCGATCGACTTGATCTGGACGGTGCCCTCATAGATCTCGGGCACCTCCTGCTCAAACAGACGACGCATGAGCTCGGGGTGGGTACGGGAGATGACAATCGGCGGACGGCTGTGCTCGCCACGAACCGGCTGCAGGTTGGAGTTGGGGTCGCGAACGTCGATGATCACGGCCTTGATGTGCTGATTGTGCAGGTAGCGCTCGCCCATCGGACGCTCGTTGCGCTCGTTCTCGTAACGACGCTGATCGAAGTGCGGCAGCTCGGCCTCGACGCCTTCGCGAATCTTGACGATCGTGAAGTCGGGCGTGGACTGCAGCACGGTGCCGCTGATGAGGTCACCGATGCGGCCGGAGAACTCCTCGTAGATCTGCTCGCGGGCGGAGTTACGCACGATGGCGTTGATCTCGGCCTTGGCGTGCTGGGCAGCGATGCGGCTCGTGTTCTTGGGGGTGACGTCGATCTCCTCGAACTCGGTGAAGTTGCCCTCCTCGTCCATGGAATCGTCGATCGGCTCCAGGCGGTAGACGTAGATCTTGCCGGTGGTGCGGTCGATGGTCACCTTGGCGCCCCACTCAAGATGAAGGATCTCGGCATAGCTCTTGGCGAGCGACTGCTCCAGGCGGTCGATCAGGTAGAGCTGGTCGATGTGCTTCTCCTGGCAAAGCTCCATCAGGGCGGACATCATGTCGGATGCTGCCATCTTACTTTCCTTCCTTCGCGGGCTTGAAGTCGTAGGTGGGCTTCAACTTGCACTTTTTAACATCAGAGAAATCGAGGGTAACGGACTCGCCGTCCTCGAGCTCGAGGGTCACGTTCGTCTCGGTGGCGGCGGCAATCTTGCCGGCGTACTTGCGACGGCCCTCGGTGGCGGTGGAGGTGAGCTCGCAGTTTTCGCCCACAAAGCGGGCAAAGTCACTCGGGCGGCGCAGCGGGCGCGCCATACCCGGGCTCGACACCTCGAGCGTATAGCTCGAAGAGATGGGGTCGAGCTCCTCAATCACATCGCCGACCCACTTGGTGTTGGCCGTGACGTCATTGAGCGACAGGCTCTGACCCTCGGCACCCTCGATACGCACGCGCACGCAGGGGGCCTTGGTGGCACCCACGAGCTCGACGTCGACGATGTCGACATCGTGCTGGGGGGCGACGGCCTCGAGCGCGTCGATGATCGCCTGCTCGGTCTTGGTCTTGACCATTGCGGCACCTCCATCCATACAAAAAAGAAGCGGGGCCGAAACCCCACTTCTTTCAATTACAACTTCATTTGCAAGCAAACTATACCAATAGCTGCGGAAACGTGCAAGCACAGTACGAATCTGCAGGTCAGCGTGCGCACAGCTTCTCCACAAGAATAGGACAATTGGCCGAAGGCACCTAGGCAGGTACATGCAAAACGAGGGACGACCCAATCGGATCGCCCCTCGTTTATTGCATGTCAGCTATTCGCGCAGCGCTTACTTGACCACCAGGTTGACCAGCTTGCCGGGCACGCAGATGGCCTTGACGACCGTCTTGCCCTCGAGCCACTTGGCGACGGCGGCCTCGGCGGCAGCCTGCATATCCTCATTGGAAGCATCGCGGGCAACGTCAACACGACCGCGGACCTTACCGAGCACCTGAACCACAATCTGCACCGTGTCCTCAACGGACTCGGCCAGGTCGAACTCGGGCCAGGCAGCGGTGTAGGCGTTGCCCTCGCAGCCAAGGGCCTCGTGCCACAGCTCGTCGGCCCAGAACGGGCAGATGGGGGCAAGGACGCTCACGATATCCTTAGCCACGCCGTAGCACAGCGCCTTGTCGCGGGCGGTGCCCTCGGTGGCGTTGAGGTAGGCGCTCGCCGCGTTGACGAGCTCCATGACGGCCGAGATCGCGGTGTTGAACTGGCCGCGATCGAAGTCCTCGGTGCACTTGGCGATGGTGCGGTGACGCTCGCGGTAGAGCTTCATCGCGGTCTCGTCGAGTGCTGACTTGTCGAAGGCCACGTTGGCGTCGCCGGACTGGACGAGCTGCCAAACGATACGCCAGGCGCGCTTGATAAAGCGGTTGGCGCCCTCGACGGCCTTGGGATCCCAGTCGAAGTCCTTCTCGGGCGGGGCGATAAACAGGATCGCCAAACGCATGGTGTCGGCACCGTAGGGCTCGATGACCGAGCTCGGGGGCACGACATTGCCCTTGGACTTGGACATGGTGTCGCCGTTCTCGTCCTTGACCATGCCCTGGCACAGCAGGTTGGTGAAGGGCTCGTCCACGCTCAGCAGGCCCAGGTCGCGCAGTGCCTTGGTAAAGAAGCGGCTGTAGAGCAGGTGCAGAATGGCGTGCTCGATGCCGCCGATGTAGTTATCGACGGGCATCCAACGGTCGGCAGCCTCCTTGGAGAAGGGTAACTCGGTGTTGTGCGGATCGGTATAGCGCAGGTAATACCAGCTGGAGCAGGTAAAGGTGTCCATGGTATCGGTCTCGCGCTTGGCCGGACGACCGCAGACCGGGCAGGTGGTCTCGTAGAACTCCTTGCACTCGGCGAGGGTCTCGCCGGCGCCCAGGTCCAGGTTCTCGGGCAGCGTCACCGGCAGCTGGTCCTCGGGCACGGGCACGATACCGCAGTGCTCGCAGTGGATAGCCGGGATGGGGTTGCCCCAATAACGCTGGCGGCTGATGAGCCAGTCGCGCAGACGGAACTCGACCTTGCGACGGCCGCAGCCCATGGCCTCGAGGTCGGCCACGATCGCAGCCTCGCCCTCGGAGTGCTTGCCACCGCGCATGCCGGTGTACTTGCCGGACTGGACGAGCGTGCCCTCGGCAGCGTGGGCGCAATCCCAATCGACGGTCTCGGCATGGAAGGTATCGATGGTCTCGCCGCTGGCCTCGACGGCAGCGCGGTCGTCATCGTCCAGGATGATCGGCACGATGGGCAGGTCGTACTTGCGGGCAAACTCAAAGTCGCGCTGGTCGCCGCAGGGAACGGCCATGACGGCGCCGGTGCCGTAGTCGGCCACGACGTAGTCGGCAACCCACACGGGGACCTTCTCGCCGTTGACGGGGTTCACGACATAGCGGCCCGTAAAGGCACCATGCTTCTCAAGAGTGCCCTGGGCGCGCTCGACGGCAGAGATATGCTTGGAGTCCTCGACGATCTTGGTGACGGCCTCCTCGTACTCCGTGCCTTCGACGAGCTCGTGCAGACGGGCGTACTCGGGAGCCAGGACAAAGAATGAGACGCCAAAAAGGGTGTCGGCACGCGTGGTGAAGACGGTGATCTTGCCCTCATCGCCCTCGATGGGCTCGCCATCCTGGTCGCACAGGGTAAAGTCGACCTCGGCGCCCTCGGAGCGACCGATCCAGTTGGCCTGCATCTGCTTGACGCGCTCGGGCCAGCCGGGGAGCTTCTCCAGGTCATCGAGCAGCTCCTGAGAGTACTCGGTAATCTTGAAGTACCACTGCTCCAGGTCGCGCTTCTCGGGCTCGGTGCCGCAGCGCCAGCACTTACCCTCGGTGACCTGCTCGTTGGCCAGAACAGTCTTGCAGGTGGGGCACCAGTTGACCGGGTTCTTCTTGCGGTAGACCAGGCCCTTTTCCCACAACTTCTCAAAAATCCACTGACCCCAGCGATAATAGTCGGGGCTGCAGGTCTTGACCATGCGATCCAGATCGTAGGAGAAGCCCATACGCTTCATCGTGGCGAGCGCCTGATCCATGTTCTTATACGTCCAGGCGGCAGCCTGCGTGTTGTGCTTGATGGCAGCGTTCTCGGCGGGCAGACCAAAGGCGTCGAAGCCGATGGGATGAAGCACGTCGTAGCCGCGCATGCGGGCCTGACGGGCCATGGCATCGCCAATGGTGTAGTTGCGCGCGTGACCCATGTGCAGGTCGCCCGACGGATACGGGAACATCTCGAGCACGTACTTCTTGGGCTTGGTGGCGTCGGTGTCGACGGCAAAGAGGTTGGAGTCCTCCCAGGCCTTCATCCACCGGGACTCGATGGCCTGCGCGTCGTAGGCAGGGATCTCGTCCTTATGATCTGTGCAATCGCACATATCAGCTCCTTTGTTATCTCGGTTGGGGCGGGGCGTTCTTACCTTTGCTCGCTGCTGCGGACAGTCCTGCGCAAGACGAAGAGCACATTTAGTGCTCTTCTTTGCGTGCGGAACTTGCAGCGAGCAAAGGTAAGAACGCCCCGCCACATCGTTAACTCGCATGATGATAGCAAATACAACAAGCGAGATGCCTGCGACTTGCCGGCATCTCGCTTTATCTAAATAACGTGGTTGATACTCAACCTTTATGTGCAACCCGTTCTAGAACGAACGGGTTTTCCAGGTGCCGCAGGTTGCCGTGAAAGAGGAGCGCCGCGTACTTAGGTACGCAAGCGACGGTTTGAACGGCAAGATGCGGTGCCTGGGAAAGCCGCTTATCGATAAGACACAGACTGCTGGGAGTCCTTTACGACAACGTCGTGGGCGCCGCCTTCGACGATGGAGGTGGAGCTGACCAGGGTCAGGCGCGCCTTTTCCTGGAGCTCGGGAATCGAGAGGGCGCCGCAGTTGCACATCGTGGACTTGACCTTGTAGAGTGTGCCGCCCACGCCGTCCTTGAGGGAGCCGGCGTAGGGAACGTAGGAGTCGACGCCCTCGACGAAGCTGAGCTTCGCGGCGCCGCCCAGGTCGTAGCGCTGCCAGTTGCGAGCACGCGCAGAACCCTCGCCCCAGTACTCCTTCATGTACTGACCGTTGACGTTGACGCGCTCGGTCGGGCTCTCGTCGAAGCGAGCGAAGTAGCGACCCAGCATCATAAAGTCGGCACCCATGGCAAGGGCGAGCGTCATGTGGTAGTCGTAGACGATACCGCCGTCGGAGCACACGGGCACATAGACGCCAGTCTCCTCGTAGTACTCGTCACGGGCGCGGCAGACGTCGATCAGCGCGGTCGCCTGGCCACGGCCGATGCCCTTGGTCTCGCGGGTAATGCAGATGGAGCCACCGCCGATACCGACCTTGATGAAGTCGGCACCGCAGTCGGCCAAAAAGCGGAAGCCCTCGGCGTCGACGACGTTACCGGCACCGACCTTGACATCCTCGCCGTAGTTGGCGCGGATCCACTCGATGGTGCGCTTCTGCCACTCGCTGAAGCCCTCGGAAGAGTCGATGCACAGGACATCGGCACCAGCCTCGATGAGCAGCGGCACGCGCTCGGCATAGTCGCGGGTGTTGATACCGGCGCCGACCATGTAGCGCTTGTCGTTATCGAGCAGCTCGTTGGGGTTGGTCTTGTGGCTGTCGTAGTCCTTGCGGAAAACGATGCCCATCAGGTGATCGTAGTCGTCGACGATGGGCAGGGCGTTGAGCTTATTGTCCCAGATGACGTCGTTGGCAACCTTGAGGCTGATGTTCTTGTCGCCTACGATGAGCTGCTCACGCGGGGTCATGAACTCGGAGACCTTCGTCTGGTGGTCATCGCGACTGGGGCGATAGTCACGGCTGGTGACGATGCCCAGGAGCTTACCCTTGGGAGTGCCGTCGTCGGTGACCGGCATGGTGGAATGACCGGTCTTCTCCTTAAGCTCGATGACCTGCTCCATGGTCATGTCGGGGGTCAGCGTGGAATCGGACTGAACGAAGCCGGCCTTGTGATCCTTGACGGCCTTGACCATAGCGGCCTCGGACTCGGCGCTCTGGGAACCGTAAATGAAGGACAGGCCACCCTCGGTAGCAAGCGCGACACCCATGTCGACGCCCGAGACGGACTGCATGATGGCGGAAACCATGGGGATGTTCAGGGTGATTGCCGGCTTCTCACCGCGCTTAAAGCGGGTTAGCGGCGTCTTAAGAGAGACGTTGTTGGGGATGCACTGCGAGGACGAATAGCCAGGGACCAGCAGATACTCCGAAAACGTGTGGGACTCACCGGGAAAGAACGTAGCCATGTTTCTCCTTTTTCCATGCGACCGGTCGGCTGCAGGCCTCGTAGGACCCAGCCCAACCTTGGGCGCCCAATACTGGGGAAGTATCTTAACGCACTTTGACTGCTACAATGCATGATTTAAGAAGAGCACACGAGGGTTTGACGCAGGCTTTGCGTTTGCCCAGCAAACACTTTAGCGGAGAGACGTGGAGCGTATGAAGTACAAGACGACGGCAAAGTTGGTCATTCAAGCGTGCGACAAAGACCTGCCGGGCGTGTTTGGTCATGGCTGCGTCTTGCTGCTGCAGGGTATCGCCCGCGAGCACTCGCTCAACCGCGCCGCCAAAAGCATGGGCATGGCGTATTCCAAGGCCTGGCGCATCGTGAACGAGGCCGAAGGCCAGCTAGGCTGCAAGCTCATCGAGCGCGACGGCGCCCGCGGATCCACGCTCACCCCCGCCGGCGAGCGCGCCATAGCGGTCTACGAGGAGCTGCAGGCCGACATCAACAACGTCATCGCTTCAAAAGCCGACGACCTCATCGCCAGCATCAACGCAAAGTAGTCTATTTGGTCTGATTATTGATCCGCCGCACGAACGAATTAAGACGCGCGCAATAGAATGGGCCTATCTACTACGTTTAGTTGAACACCCTCTACCACACCAGATTTCGTGAAAACAAAACCGCTGGTAGACAGCTTGCCAGTTTTCAAAAAAGGCAGGTATGGTCGACCCCTAAGGGTTAAACGTAGTAGATAGGCCGTTTTCGTGGCGCAGTCCCCCACGGCCCAGTCCCAAAGTAGCTAAAAAAGCCCGTCCCAAAAAGACTACCCCGAGACAAGCCCCAAAATAGCTAGTTGCGGAGGGCGTTGTCTAGGGTGGCGGCTACGGTTAGGGGGTCGTCGGTACCGGCGAAGAGACGGATGGTGCTCCCCTGCATGCCGCGCGGAGCAGAGAGTCGCGTCGTTGCGCCGCCGGCGGGCGACGTGCGGAACTCCCCCGGCAATGTGTCGAACAGCTCATCCGCACTTCGCTCGATAAGGTCAAACTCAACTGCCGGGCCAAAGCCGTGCTCGAGGATTCCCGTTGCAACCGCATGATCGGGATGCGAACCCAGCCCAGGATAGCGCACGTTGCGCACCATCTCGTTGGCAGCCAGATACTCGGCCAGTGCACGTGCGCGGTCGAAGTGCGCCTGCATGCGAGCATCGAGCGAGGACAGCCCACGTTCTAGCACGTCGGTCTCCTCGGCAGACAGGTCAAGCGCAGACGTACCACAGTCCGCAAGCAACGCGTGTGCGCACTCTGCGGCGGCATCCACGCGATGGCGCTTGAGCTGCGAGCGCGCCACCGAAGCGGCAACGAGTTTGCGCGGCGCCACGCCGGCACGCACGCGATCGAGCGCCTCGAGCGACAGCACGGCACCCAAGCGCAACGGATCGCATCCAAAAACACCTGCCACGGTGTTATCCACCACAAGCAGCGCATGCACCTCGCGAGCCGCGCGGCCCAGGGCACGAAGATCGGGCACACGCAGGCCAAACCCGCCGATGGAATTGACGAACCACCACAGATGCGACCCGCCATCATCAAACGAAGCATCAAAGCCCTCGGACGCGGCAGCAAACGTCGCAGCCGCAGGCTCCCCCACAAGCACAACGTCGCAGGCATCAAAGCCGCGCGCAAACGCATCGGCAAAGTCATCGGCAAACACGACCAGGCGATCGCTGGGACGCACAATCCCCAGCAGCGACAGCGCCGCCGGCACATGCGAGGCCGAAACTAAACGCGCCGCACGCGCGCCGGCCCTTGCAGCCCAGGACTCTTCTAGCTGTTGCACGTCCACGCGGCACCATCCCTTAATTAAAACCGAACCAAATAAGCTTTCCAGGTTGAGGATAGCTAGCGAGCGGGCAGCTGCCGTGGCGAGGTGCCGCGAAAGAGGAGCGACGCGTACTTCATGTACGCGAGCGACGGTTTGAGCGGCAGATCGCCCGGCAGATGTCCGCGCAGCGTCGAGCGGTCCGGCGTTTGTTAAAACGCCGGAACAAACTTAGCCGTGGTATTCACCGTTGTACTGGATGAGCGTTAGATCTTCCACGCCATCGAACGCGCGGATGGCGTCGGCATAGGGCATATCCACGCCGTCCGAGAACACCTCAACGGCCATCTCGACCTTGTCGCCGCGCATGGTCTTGGACTTAACGGTGAACTTGGTGCGCCCAAATGCACGCACGATATCGTCGCCGGTGGTCTGACCCGTGTAGTGGATGACCATCATGTACACGCGCGCCTTGTCCTGGTGGCTCGCAAAGCCGGCAATCATCACCACGATCACCACGGCCGTGAGCCCCACGAGCGCATACATGCCGGCGCCGGCCGTAATGCCCGTCGTAATGGCCCAAAACAGATACAGCAGGTCGAGCGGGTCCTTGACCGCCGTACGGTAGCGGACGATGGACAGGGCGCCGACCATACCGAGCGAGATGACCACGTTGGTCGAGATCGCGAGCGTAACCATGCAGGTAAGCACGCACATGCCCACGAGCGTCACGGCAAAGCTGCGCGAATACACCACGCCGGTAAAAAAGCGCTTGTACACGTGGTAGATCAGGATGCCCATGGCGAGCGCCACGAGCAGCGACAGACCGATCTTGGCAGGGTCGACCTGGCCAAACGCTTCCAAGACGGAGTTCTTAAAAAAGTCCCTGGTGCTCATGGTCTAAATATCCCCTCGGTTCTCAAAATCCGATTCCCAGTAGTTAAAACCGCGCAGGTAGGCGGTCTTGTCATAACACAGGCAGTACTTAGAGACCGCCGTGAGTTCGGCCGCACCCGGCGGCACCATATCGCGCACCAGCTGCGGACAAAACTCGGTAAACTTGACCTCCATCACCAGCTTGCCGGGCTCCAGCACGGGCAATGCGGGCAAGGTCGCGTCAAAGATGTCAAAGCTCCCCACCGCAGCGCGCACGTTGCTATCAAAGGTAATGCGCACGGTGCCCTCGTCCATCACCCACGGCTCGCGCTCGTAGTCCACGATGGTCCGCGGGCGCATCATATTGCAGATGCACTCGATGTAGAACTCGCGACAGAGCGGATAGGGGCTCCTCAGCAAAAAGTCGTAGTCACCGGCCAGAATCTGCTCAAACTCGCCACGCGTGAGCGGCGCGTCCTCCTTGTAGATCCAGCTGCCGTACTTCTTTTTGCGCTCGAGCTTAATCACCTTGTCGCTGCCGTTATAGATGCGCACGCGATACTTTTTGCGCATGAGAATACCGGCGTCTTTTTCCTCGTAGGCCGAGTTGCAGTAGTCGTCAAAGTACAGGCTGCGAATGGTGTAACCACCCGCCCGCGCATACTTGTCCAGTTTAAACACCGGCGCCATGCGACAGGCAAGCGCGGCGTGCTCGCCCTCGTTAATGAGATATTTGAGCTCGTGGCGGTAACGCTCCTGCGTGGCACGCACAGGCGGAGCTGCCAAGCGCTCAAGCAGCGCGCTAGCCCTCCTCATACGTATCCTCCACGACCTTACCGCCGTCCTGCACGTAAAAACACTTCATGCCGTAGTGCTTGCCGTCGTCGGTCACATAGTAGTCAAACGCATCTTGCGTATAGCCGTCGGAGTTGGTGGCGCGCACGCGCACAAAATACTGGCCGGCATCGGGCGCATCACAGGTCACCTCGGGAAGTAGCACGTCCTCAGCCTTAAAAAGCACATCCTTGATGGCATAGTCGCGCGCCAGCTCCACGGTATAGCGAATGTCACGCGCCCTAAAGTCGTAAGACGCATCCCAGTTAATACGCAGCCTACCGTTATCGATCTGCGGCACGCCAATAAAGAACGGCATGGGCTTTTTAAAGCTTTCGCAGTAGCTCTTATAGTTCTCCTCGATCTCGGAGGGAATCGCCGCGGCGATCTGCTCGTATTGGTCCTTTGTCACGGGCAGGTTATCGATATCGGGGGCGGCAAAGACGAGCGACTCGGTCACCTCGCGATAGTGCTTGATCATCTTTGTCAGGCGCGCCTCGGTCATATACGAGCGCAGGTCCTTTACGGCGCGGTCGAGCTCGCTGCGGAACGATTTGCTGCGCAGCGCACGATTGAATAGCACGTTGCCCCAGTAGTTGCTTGCGCCGCGCTCCCAGCTCACGTAGTCCGAAAACCCGGTAAGAGAAAGCTCCAGTTTACGCAGCATGCCGTCGTTGTCCCAATCGAGGATGTACCACGTATTGGAGTTGAGCGGGCTGTACAGATAGCAGTTACGGTTCTGCGTATCGCAGTTGCCCGTCAGAATCTGAAACGCCAGCCAATAGACCAGGTTCTCGGTATCAAAGTAGGTGTCGAGCACGTCATCGATCTTTTGCGATTCGTCGTTGAGGGCGTCGAGCATCTCAATGAGCTTGGTGTGGTCCGAATCGCCCTTAATCTCGAGCAGACCCTCAAAGCTTGCCTGGTTGTAGTCGGGATCGTCGGCAAGCTTAATGGTGTCCTCGTAGCGATGGAAATCAAAGCTGTTCACCTTGTACAGGTGCCCGCTCTTATCCAGGCCATGTGCCTTAAGCGCCGTCTTGTTGAGCTGCTCCACCTGCGTAAACAGGCCGTAGTCCTCAAAAGTATCGTTGGACTTTTCAGTCTGGTCGCACACCAACAGATGCACAAACTGCGTGCGCAGGCCCATCATCTGGGGAATCCCGCGGATAAGGTCGTAGGCCATCTTGTTGCGAAAACGCATACCCTCGCCCATGTGCTTGTTGAGCGCAATCGCGCGCTGTTGGCGCCAGGTGCCCTTGCCCTTTTTGAGCTCCACCTTGTAATTCTTTTGCGTGTAGGAGCTCGATGTCTGGCCGCGCACCTGCACGGTGGCATTGGGCGCTTCCTCGCCATAGCCAACCTCGCCGGCCACCGGGCCGTCTTCGTCGCCCGCCTGCAGCAGGCCCATAACCTGATAGCGCGTCACGCCCATGTCGGCATAGTCATACACCGAGTACGTGTTGATCTCGGCCCAGCTGTGGTCGGTGTTCTCGGAGCTGTTACCGCGCGAGACCGTCAGGTACATGGTCACAATGCCAGAGTCGTCGTAGACCTCGTACAGCTCATCCTTATCGCGCAGATGCTTGGACTGGTCGGAGGCCTCGGCCTTTTTGATCTTGTCCTGCTTTTTTACCTTATTTGTCGAGGATTCGTCCTGAGATGAGCAGCCCGAAAGCAGCAGCGCGCCGGCAGCCGCCTCGATCAGACAGCGGCGAGACATCAACTTATCGATCATCAGAACCTCCCCAATGGTTGCGATACACGCGAACTACTGCGCGCTGAAACGCGCCGTGCGGCACGCCCTTGCGGCGGCACTCCTCATAGCGCTGCTCGGCACGGTCGAGCAAGCAGCCCAGCTGTGTAAAGCGACCCGTTTTGTCGGTCGCCACAATGGGCTGCTGGCTCAGGATACGATACGGCAAGTTGGCGGTATAGGTATCGAGCCGCAGCAGGGCCACGATAAAAAACACCACCGCACCCAACAAAAAGCCAAAGCCGTAAAACTGCTGCGGCAAAAGCAACGACACGGCGGTCGCCAGCCCTGCCACACCGGCAAACAGGCCCGAGGCCAGAACGGCTCCCTTGTAGTCGGTAAAGTACAGCAAGATAAGCAGGATCGTGTTGCCCACGGCATACAGGCCGTAGCCTACGCATAGCGTTCGAAAATACCCGTGCATAAGGTTGTTAAAGCCCAGAGGCAGGGCCGAGAGAACTGTGGTCTCGAGCGAAATGACCGCCGCGGTCACAAACAGCTGCTTGAGCGCGCAAAAGCGCAGTTCGCTGTTGAGCGTGGAGAGCATCTCCTCCTCGGCCACCACAATATCGCCCACCACGCCGCCGTCGTTAAACAGGCTGTAGTAGTCACGGTAGCGCGGATAGAAATTGACCTCGACCGACACCACAAAGTTGACGGTCGTGACGAGTGTGGTCAAAAACGCAATGAGTGCGGGCACGTCATGGTAAGGAGCCCCGTAAAAAAGACCTTTGATCTGCACGCCAATAGGGCCCGCCCAGATAATAACCAGGTGTGCGAAAAGCCCCAAGTTGGTAAACAGCCCCGTAAGCGCAAGCGGCATAAATTGGTCGAGCCAGCGCAAAAAACGCCAGGGACTCCGGTCACTCCGTGGAAAATACCGGTACAGCAGTACCACATCCCAGGCGAGCATGACGCCGTAGCCTAGGGCGATTGACGCCAACAGGCCCTCGACCGGCGGCAGTCCCAGCGCCAGCGCTGCCAGGGCGCACAGGCACGCCACGCCAATGGCGGCCGCAAAGCTGCACAAAATGCCACGATAATCCTTGATGGCCGTGAGATAGCTCATGCCGTTCCAGTTGACAATCATAATGTTGAACAGCCACAGGCACAGCAGCCCCTGCAGCAGCGTGGCGCCCGAGAACAGCAAAAAGAGGCCGTAGAGCACCGTGCCCGCAACGAGCATGATGGCATTAGATCCCCAAAACGAAGGCAGGATCTCATCCTCGCGCTCGGCAAAGAGCATGTCGGCCAAAAAGCGCGTGACCGGCATGGAGAAAAAGCTTGTGAGCGTGAGCGATGCCAGCAGCGTATAGGTCACCATGCACACCAGCAGATCTTGGTTGGCGCGGCCCACGCCCCACAGACCACACAGCACCAAGATACCAACCTGGAGCAGCACGCCCAGCAGCATGGGACCCGTGCACACAATGCCGGCGTAGCCATAGGCGCGCATCGTGGCAAACAGACCCTTGCGCCTAAACAGGCGCTTAAGCTCAAAACCGATTCCGGCCACCGGCTACTCCCCCTCTCTGGACAGGTCAAACGCACGCGCCGTCTCGTCGTACAGCGCGCGATAGTTGGCGAGCATCTGCTCGTGCAAAAAGTACGTGGCGACGCGACGCTGGCCGCGCTCCCCCATCTCAATGCGGCGGGCGCGGCTTGTGCACATGCGCTCCATGGCATCGGCCAAACCCTTGCGATACATGGGTGGCGTCAAAAAACCTGCAACGCCAAAGTCATCGCCCGGGGCGCCTTCGAGCAGCTCGCGGCAGCAGCCCACCTCGGTCGTCACGCAGGGACGGCGCGCTGCAAGCGACTCCAGCACGCTGAGCGGCTGGCCCTCAGAGATGCTCGTCAAAATGGTAAAGTCGAGCTTTTCCATGTACTCGACCACGTTGACGCGCCCGGTAAAGATCAGATCGCACACGCCCAGGGTATCGACGAGCGCATGGCACTCGGCACCGTACTCCTCGTCGTCCACGCCGCCCATAATGTGCAGGCGCACCTTGGGCAAGCGCTCGTGCAGCTCAAAGAACGCATAGATCATGGTCTTGACGTCTTTGATGGGCGCCAGGCGCACCACCGCGCCAATGTCCACCCAGCCGTCATCGGACTTTAAGGGAATATCCTTAAAGCGGTCAAACTGGATACCGTTGGGAATAACCAGGCATTTGTCAGCATCGCAGCCCATATCGATCTGCGTCTTGCGGGCGTTATGGAACAAGCTCGTCACGCGGAAAGCGCGGCGGTAGATCTCCTCCGAAAGCAGGTAGAAAAAGCGAATCCAGCGGTCCTTAAACGACGGCACCACCCAGTCGGCGCGAATGATCTCTTCCTCGCGCTCGCGGGTATAAATGCCGTGCTCGGTCAGCAGCACCGGAGCCTGGTGAACGCTTGAGCCCAGGCAGGCGAGCAGGCCGCCGTAGCCGGTCGAGATGGCGTGGTACACATCGGCCACCGGCACCTCGCTGCCCAGCAGGTAGAGCACGGGCAGCAGCATGGAGCGCATGGTGTGGAATGCATCGGCAAAGGGCGTGTAGGGGTACTCGGCCAGGCACACGTCGCGAAAGATATCCATAAACGTGCGGCTCTGCAAAAACGAGAGCGGATGCACACGACGGCGCTGGAAGATATCGAACAACACGTCCCAGTCCGGATTGGAGAGCGATACCAGGCAGCGCAGCGCCTCGCGCTCGCGGGCGTTAAAGTCGGCCTCTTCTTGCTCGCCCGAAAGCCGCAGGGCGGCGTCCAGAAACACCTCGTGTACCTCGACCACGTTGCCGGGCAGTTCGTAGACAAACTTGCCGCGGTCGGCAGCATGCGCGCCGATCACCCAAAGCACAAACTCGTGCTCGGGCATGGCCTGTATGTAGCCGTGCATCCAGGTGGACACTCCGCCGTGCACATAGGGGTAGCAGCCCTCGAGTACTAAGCAGATTCTCATTTGTCGCCACCCTCCTTGCGTGCAATGGTCACCGTCTTGTCCGTGGCTTTAACCAGGTACAGATCGCCCGTCAGATGCGTAATCTCGCCACCCGTGACTGCACCCGGCTCGCCGTTGTTGGCGCGGAACATGAGCCACGCCTCGTCGTGGAAATTGCCCAGGCTGAGCGTCCAGGCATCCGCACTTGTATCCACGCTCACCGTCACGGACGAAAAGCGCTGGATGGCGCCCGAGCATTCCGAGCCGGTCTGGCGACGCAGGTCGGGCGCAGACTTGGTAAGCCACTCCAGGTAGTTGGTCAGACCGCCCTTGTAGACCTCCCAGCCCTCCTTGGCGCCGCGATCGGGATCGAGCAGATCATCCGGGTGCATAAAGTGCGTACTCACGTAGTGCATGTTGAGCTCGGACACGGCTGCCAGACGCATATAGGAATCGTTGACCATGCCGCCCGAGACAATGCGCGGCTGCTCCACAATGCCATCGCTCGCCACGCCAAACTCCTGCACGTACGGCAGGTCGGTGCCATCCTCAAAATACGTACTGGCGATGGTCTTAATGCGCGGAACGTCGGTACCGATAAGCTTGCGTGCACGGGCCGAAAGGATATTCGACGGCGGAACGTAGACCGTGCCGTGCGCGTTGGGCAGCACCTCGTCCTGAAAGGCGATAAGCTCATTGAGTGATGCGACGAGCGTCTCCTTGTTCTTCCACGTCTTGTAGTCGTACAGCGTGCCATAGTCGGTGTCCCAGAGCGCCAGCGGCTGATGGTTGTAGCCGTGAAAGCCCAGCTCTCCGCCCATCTGCAGCAGCATGCCGCCAAAGTAGCGGAACTGCGTGGTATCGGCCTGGCGCGCGGGCTCGGTCTGGTTGACCGCGTCCTCGTAGTTTTCGATCATCACGCCGGTAAAGCGAACGCCATATTTTTGCGCGAGCTTTTGCAGATCGGGCCACCAGACCTTGGCATAAAAGTCGGCAATAGAAAGCCCATAGTCGCGCTTGATGTAGGTGCCGTCGCCCGAGGGCACGGGGCTGGGAAAGTCGTCCAGATAGAAGACGGCGCTGTTGATGACGGGGTAGACCGTGGCATCGCCCAGAAGGCTGATCGCCGCGGCGTAAAAACCGCGCATGACCTTGTCATAGATACCGATATTGCACACCACGGTGCGACCGCCACCGCAGTCATTCGACCAAATGAGCGGGGCGCCCGCATCGCCGGTCTTAGCCCACACACGAGCCGTCTCGCGCAGCGAAACCGAAAGCGACGAATCAAAGGGGTCCGAGAGCTCGTAGCGCTCTCCCCCGCCCAGCATAAAGTCCTCGCACGGCACAATGCTTTCGGCTTTTACATAGTCATATCCGGCAGATTCAATGCCAAGCTTGGGAGCAATCACTTGCAGATAGCTCGAGTTATCCGGAGGCATGGCAAGCATAAGCGAACCACCGGCACTCACCCAACTCATAATGTCGCTCAGGTGCGTACCGAGCCCATCGAGCGACGGCATGAGCAAAATCACGCGGTCGAAGGAGGTCAGCGAGGGGATGGCATCCGCGCCGTCCAGGGCAAGGTCCACGTCGCGGTGCGCGATCTTCATGTCGAGCAGAATCTGGTCGAACTGCTCCTTTACGTCCTCGACGCCAGCTTGATCGGAATCGGTAATGACCAGGCACGTGGGCTTTTGGCCAAATATTGCCGAGGAGGCCGGCACCGCATCGTTGGCGGCAAGCATCCCCAGCTTATGCTGGCCCGCACTGTACTGCACGCCGGCGCGCTCCACCAGCAGCACGGCGGCCATGGCAATAAAGACCGCCCACACCACAAGCAGGCCCATCCAGCGAAAATGGCCCGCACGGTCGCGGATATGCTGTACCACGCTCATCGGGCCTCCTCTCCGTTGCGCCAAAACGCCAGTTCCTCGCGGTTGGCGGCGCTCAAGTATACATGCTGTTTGTCAATCGCATCGATCACACGGTGGACCTCGTCACCGTCTCGGCGCATCACGGCCAGGCGCAGGCAAAGCATCCAAACCTCCTGCTCCTCGGGCACGTCGAGCACCAGCTGGTCGGTCACGGCCTGCGCCTCGTCGATCTGTCCGACATCGGCCAGCGCCGTCGCGTATCGAATGCGAAGCTCAAGGGTGTCCTCGCGCTCGCAGCGACGCGCAAGCAAGCGCGCGTACTGTTGGCGCTGAATCTGAGCCACGCGCCCCTCAGCCAAGCCCGAGCCCAAGTATTCACCAAGAAAATCGCAGTATTCGTTGAGGTTTTGCGCGCTCGGGTCCGTCTTAAAGGCACGCTCCAGCTGCTGCAGTTTAAGGTCGGACTCCTTGGAGATCTGCGCCACCGCCGTCGCGGCATAGTGAGCCACCTCAACGTCGTCGTTAAGCTTAGCCGCCTGCAGCTGCGCCAGGTACGCGTCGGGCTCCTCGGTGAGCATGGAGAGCATTAGTCGGCGCCGTTCTGCCGGGTCGTTGACGATGAGCGCCTCCTCGAGCGGCACTACGCCTGCATCGGCATCACGTTCGTGCACTAGGATGCTGCGATGCAGGTCGTCGTTGAAGCGCAGCGACTCCAGCGCAGACTCTTTCAGCCCCTCGCCAAACAACGCACCGCGGACCGATAGCAGAACCACCAGCAACGGGCCCCACAGCGGCACCAGCACTATCACAGCCAGCATGTGCCCGCGCACCGGCAGCAGGCCCAACTTCATAAGCGTCCACAGCATCAGACAAACCAGCGCATGGATGAGCAGCAAGACGGCGGCAACGACAAGCGAGATCAAGCGGCACCCCCCTCAACGTCACCGGTGTCAGCAATGTGCTGCAGCAGCGTCACGATGTCCTCGCCGTCGACGGGCTCCACCGCAATCTGCTTTGCGCTCAGGCGCTCGCGGATAATGGGCAGATCGCACGCCTTTGCCTGGCGCATAAGCAGGTAAAGCACGTCACCATCGACCAGGCCCGCCGCATCGCTCTCGCGGATTGCCGACCCAATTGCGCCCACCAGCTCGCCGACAGGCTCCATGCCCGGTACCACGCGCAGGAGCAAAAAGCTGCCCATCTTGCCATCTGCCAGCGCCTGCTCGGCCGCGAGCTCTTGGCCAAAGGCAGCCTGCTTGAGCACGCAAGTACCGTCAACGCAACGCTTATCCTGTGCCACCGCCTCGTAGTCAAAGGCACGGCCCAGCGCGCTTTCGACCAAGCCGCACAAGATGCGGAACAGGTTTTGATAATAGAGGGTCATTTGGTTTTCGGCCGCGCGACGCACAAAGATCAACACGGCGGGTGCCCCGTCGCGCTCGATCGTGTATCCAAACATGGGAAGCCCCGGCGTCAGCTCGCGGTTCACCCACAGATTCGAACGACCCCCGTCGCCCAAAAGAGGTGCAAGCTGCTCAAGCGTGAGCGAGCGTGCGGCATCTTCGGCAATCGCAGGACTTGCTGCCACCAGGCGTGCAAATGCCCCGCCCGAAACATGGTAGATCGTCACCGAATCGTTCTCGAGGATCTCGCCCAGAAGCTCGCAGCACTTGCGATAGATGTCGCGTGGGTTGAACACGTCGAGCTCCTGCGTCACGGCAAAGATCTTGCCAAAGCTGTCGTGGCGACCCACGATCTGGCGCCTGTACGCGCGCTTGTCCTCGATCGCGTCGTGGTAGAGCTGCGTAAGGAACGTATTGCGGTTGCGCACGAGCTCGTTTTGATCGCGCTCCGCCCTAATGGCTTCGCTGTTGCGCAGCTGCACATAGCCGCACACGGCACCCACAACAAAGTACGCAATAAACGGCAGCCAGTTGGACGGCTCATAGAAAAGGCCCTGGAAGGTATAGCCGTACTGAGTAAAGTAGCTCGCGGCCAAACCCAGCGACGCCAGCAGCGCCGCAACCAGGCCAAAGTCCAAGCCATACAGCGTGCCGATCAACACCACGTAGAGCAGGCGATAATCGAGCACGTTGAGCTGGGCCGATTGGGAGAACAAGCGCTCCAGCACCTCAAAGAGCACCCAGGCGGCTGCCGTCTCCAGGCATTTGACAGGCAGCGTGCGCATTTGAATGCGGTCGATGGCCGCGCGCAAGGGGTTGACCTTCTTTGCACGGCCAGCATCCCAGCGAGCCTGAATGGTCGAGAGGTCGCGCAGCAAGTCGTAGCGCTGAAACCAGCCATAGCGCACGCGAGCGACGTCGTTGGCGGGCAGGGCGTAGCCGGCAGAATCGCCATAGGCAACTGAGAGCCCTGGAAACAGCGCCTGAAGGGCCTCGCCCACCTCACCCACCGTGTGATGGAAGGTATCGGCTACGTCGAGCGTCTCAAAGTTACCATTCCAGCTGTCGAAGATACGGCGTACCAGCACCGAAAGCTCCTCGGCACACAGCAGGGGAAACGCCGCATCCTGCGCGCCCTGCAGAGCAGCCGATCCGGTTGAGCATGCGTCGAACATCGGCACCAAAAACGGGTCCTCCAGCGCGGCAGACGCGGTATACAGGAACGGCACGCGCAGGATCTTGGCCTGAACGCCCTCGCGAGCAGCGTAGTAGCGGCACAGATCGTTGGCTGCGTGCGCGATAATGCCCTTGCCCGTTCGCCCCGCTACATACAGCAGTTGGACCCGGCGACCCATGCAGGCACGAAACACCGAGCGAAGCAGCTCAATGTCGCCAAAGATATCGGTATGCGGGGTGAGGCAATTAGACAGGTAGACGACACGGTCGAACTCGTAGGCCTGATCCAGGTGCAGGAGGAGCTCTTTCCACGAGGCCTGGGGCGACGACTCGTCGCGGCGCGCGTCCTGCGCGGCTACGACCTGCACATGGTCGCCGGGGAACGCCTTGGCACAAAAGTCATCGTCAACATATGCGGTGTTGCCAACAACCAGCACCTCCATGGCATACTCCTCCCCTAAAATCCACTTCTGTCATAGTCAAACATGCGTATTTTACGCTGTCAACGCGAGTTGGAACGCCTTTAAGGCTGTTTTAAGAACTTTTTTAGAGGATGTGGGGACATCAAGAGTGCTAAATGAGCGCCCAATCCGGAAGTGCGAGGAAAAACCGAGACCTGTCGACCAGACCCCAGTTTTGGGCATCCGCGACCTGCGGTTTTGTTGGCAAAAATCAGGTTGTGCTCGGCAAGTTTCGATTTTTCCCCGCACTTCCGAAATGACAGCCCCGCATTGACAACATTAGTCAGAACTAGCAGCGTCCAGAAGTCTAGCCAAGCAGCTTCGACTCGATTCCAGCGAAATCAATAAGACCCGTTGAGTAATCTAAAATAAATAGCAGACAGGTACCAAGAACCCACACCTCATCGGCCAAACGCAAAGCATCGTTTTGCGCCTTCACGATCGTCTCATGGTCAAGATCTCTATACTCAGACTCATAACCGGCCTCGCCGTTATGACCGCACAACCGAAGCGCCTTAATGGCGGTAAGTACAATCATTTCATCAACGTCAGGCCTAATAAAATGCCGCTCAAAACTCTGGTACCTAGAAGCATTGCCAACGATTGACTTGTATTTCAAAACGTCTTCTCGCGAAACAGTTCTGTTCAAATATTCTACGTCGGGCATTTTCAGAAAGTGCTTACATGCCTCGACCATTGGATAGTTAACGTAGAGCTTGCCATTGTCTGTGCTCTCGTTAAAGTAACGTTGCATTTCCTCTAACCGTGCAGGTGAGAACCTATTATCTTGGGGCTCATAGTCAAAGACCAGCAAAACATCAGAATAATCCTGGTCAAATAACCACTTATCCTCTTCGGAAGCACGTTCCTTAAGGACGCCGAGAAGCGATAAGTCGTCCTGAAAGCCGTCCGAAAACATCCTTTCGTAAAGCTCGTAGATATTTGTGTTATAGGAAACGATCTCATAGCCAATGTCGAGACCATAGCACTCAAAGAGAGCCTGGAAGAGTTTAATCTCTTGCTTTATGCCCTCAACGATAAGCAGGACTTGCTTCCTAGACATCGAATTCGCCAGCCTTGTAGAGCTTTTCGAGGTTGTGCCCTTCCCTTAGTTCCCTATCTGTTGCATTGGCTGCGGAAATAATATTGTGATCCGAAAGAATGAATAGACAGTCTGGCCTAAGGATTTTATTGCTGAACAAGTCCGTATTATGAGATGCGCAAAGCACCTGGCGTCCAGTCTGGGACTTAAAATAGTCAACGACCTTCTCGGCGAGATCGTGATGGTAGAACGCATCGAACTCGTCGACAAAAAGCAAGGACGGCACACTTGTAGCATGGAAATAATTAAACAGTCGCAGCAGCGCAACAGTGCCGCTTGAACAGTTTTCTACAAACGGAATAAGTCGACTTTTTTCAAAGTACAAAGCGATATCACCCGATGGCGTTTCACGCGCAGTAAGGCGTTCTCGAATTCCAAAGTCATTCAAAAAAGCCTGAAGCTCAGAAACCAAGTCATTCGAAATAACGTTTTCGGCGATGGTAGAGACAAGGTTACGGTCGTTCATATGTGCGTCGCCAATGGCATCCATTGACCGCGCAAACGTATAAAGCTTAAAAAGAGGCATTGCCCTCTCAAAAGGAATGTTATTGCACACATACGCCAAAACAGAAATGCCGGGAGATTTGAACTCCCAGTTTAATCGATCGGCACCGATAGAAGCCAAATCGCCATCGAGCACTTTACCTGCACGGTGGTCGTAATCAAATGCAATCTTGCCGTTAACAACCACTGTCTCACGAAGATAGTCTGTTATCCCAGTCTTTTCGTAACGATAAGCAACTTCGTCATTCCCAAAGCGAAACGTGTAGGCGAAGCACGCCGACGTGACCCCATCAACTGCGCTGAGGTAATTAGTTTTATTGGAATAGAAGATCCGACGCCCCACATTTGCTGAAATATCGAGAAGAGCATTGGAGAAATTTGTTTTGCCGACAGCGTTTTTACCGTAGATAAGACCACAAGAAACGATGCCCTCATCGATGGCTGACGTATTGAATCTGTAGTCCCTGACATCGGTCAAATTGAAGGTAAATCTATGGGAGAAGTTTCGGAATCCCTCGACCTCAAAACGCGTTAGCATCGAAACCTCCATGTTATACTTGCCGTAAGGTTTTTACGGCAAGTATAACATGGAGGTGACTTGGCGAGGGCCTTATGGTAGAAGTCAGATTGTCCAGTGTGTAGTAGTAGGGGTACGAATAACGCGACCTAGGTCGACATGGCAAAGACACTGTGAGGCTGTGCCACTGACGATATTCAGTAGTGCCCAAGCGAGCAAATAATCACACGGCCTAAACCCTGTCAAAATATTCCTCAATAAGACGCTCCAATTTAGACCGATCTCTTGCGATCAGAAACTCCCACAAACAGTCACCGTTCATTAGAATACGATTAAGTGAATCAACTTCAACGGCCGCCAAGCGAGTGATGGAGACGCAACGGTCCTCTTCCAATCTTTGTCTAAATGCAACGGCATGACGAGGGCTCAACGGGAAATAGATGCCACAAGGGTCTTCAGCGCTCTCGTCCTTCCACTCGACATGCACGGGAAGCGACGTTGTGACAAACTCAGTACCTTCAGGTGCTATGTAAAACGGGCAATCCATGTCAAGCAATAAGACAAGTAGATCGTACAGAGGTGCGCCCTTATCGAGCCTGAACAGCGCCGTATCCAGATAAGCAAGCTCGACAATGGCTTCAAATTCGTCTTCGTACCCTGCCAAATCCATTTGCGAAATGTCTTCGTCCGAGAAAAAGCCACTCGACAACAATTCGACAGAGTGGGCGCCGGCGTTACCCCTCACCTCGTTCAACCATCTAGGATTCCTCACAATGAGAAAGGCAAGCAAAAAAGCCAGCTGAGCAATCAATTCTACGCACGCTTCACCTTTTGGCATTTTTCCAGAATCAAGATAGCTGAGCAGCAATCGGTAGGCAGAAGCAAGATCGTTCTCGATTTTGCCAAGAGCATCTTCAATTACGCCCTTTTCAACGAAACCGTCTTCGCCCAAGGCTTCGCGTCGCCTAACCTCATAGAGGTAGTTTTCTTCACAAACGTTTTCGGGCTTCGTTCGAAAGACGGGTTTCAAACCGCTAGCGTCACGCCTTACAGCACTGAGATAACCCGAGTCATCGGTAAACGATCTAAGATAAAATCGAGGCACGTAATGCTGATTCTTAACTCCAGGCACACTTACACCCCCACCATAATCAAATCACTCTAGTCGGCTGTGTAAAAAGGATTAAACCCAGTCTGAACGTCTGAGACAAGAGAAATGTATTTATCTGGAACGACTCCCAAAGCATCAGGATCTTCCGTCTCAAACAGAAATAATTGGACATCATCCTTATCGACAAGTGAATAAAACTTCGAAATTATTGCCCCTATCGCACCACGGCTTTCCTCATCAAACGGCGACGAAACATGGTCAAAAGCAAGCAAAGGGACAAGCGGAATGTTGCGCTTTGGAAGCAAGTAATGCATGAAGGCAAAATAGCCGCAGACTTGCATCAACGTGTGACGAGCACGACTCCCCGTAAACACATCAACGCTATCTTCTCCTTCAGTAAATGTAGGCTGAAGCCCCACCCCTTCCTTTTGAAACTTGATATGAAAATCAAGTTGCTTAAAGTCAGACACAACAAAGGAAGAGGCCGGAGAAGCAGAATGATACAAATCGGTAACGGTGTCAGAAATGGAATTAATAGAAGTATCATCATCAGAATGCTTGAGTTTAAACAGCTCCCGTTTTAAACGAGAGATTTCCTTTTTCACATCATCATAATTATCTGGCTTGCAGAGCGCCGAATACTGAGATAGATACTCATTTACCACCAAGACGGCCTTGCTTTTTTCATTAAAATCAAGCGGATTGAATACCACGTTTGCGGCTGTTAACTTAGCTTCAAGATGAGTTAATCTATTCTCTTTGCGCTCAAGCAAAGCCGTTTGCAAGTCAAGATCTTTTCGGGGTATCGACACCTCAATTTCGTTAAGCAGACTGCAAGTTTGGTCCAATAAATCTGCTCTAGAATCATCCTCAGCAATCAGTGAACTCAACCTGTCCAGAAGGCGATGCCGTTTCGCATCCTGAACCTTTGTCCCATTCAGCTCATGAATCATTTGTTTCTGAGCCTTGATATCGTCCCTTAACTGATCCGCCTCCACAACATCGTTCGCATTTAAACTCGAAGAAGAGTCGAGTTTGGTGGAAATTGCGGCCGACTCAACCAATTCAGATATTACAGCGGCATTGCTGCCGTCAAACCGTTCGACAATTCCAAGCTTTGCCAGCTCTTGATTAACCGCCTCTAGATAATGATTATTAAAGGCGCGCCGGGCTTCCAACTCGCGAGCCTGTTTGTTAAGATCAGCTATCTTGCGCTGAAGGAGCACGATTTGATTCGCGTCAATGCTAAAGAGATAATCAAATAGCGGCCTCTGCTTAACCCGATATTTAGTTTCGAGGAGCTTGCTGAAGAAACTGTTAATTCGGCCGACTGTAACTTCGCTTAGAAAAGAGAATAAGGTGAACGTCCTATATGTCAGATCTTGTCCGACATATTCAGAAAGGCTAGCTGGCTCGTCCGCTGATTCCAGAAACAATGAATTAAGGTATCTTCTATATTCCTCAAGATCAGACACCTTGCAAGCTGTCCCATCTATTACCAGCCTAAACACATTGTCGAGTAAATCGCGATATAAGATAAGGATATGACCATTAAAGGAAACCTGCATCTTGGCCGTCTGCAACGACTCCTTAAACCAAGGTGCCTCGGATAGATTCTTTTTATCAGCGCCAAGCATATAATCAATAAAATTGTAAAATTCCGTTTTTCCAGAGCTATTCGGCCCGTGGATGTAATTTATACCGCTAGAAAAGGAATATCTAAACGTCTTGCCAGAAAAAGAGATTAGTTCCAAACACTCAATGCTAAACATTACGAATCATCTCCGACAGAACATATTTATCGTCCAAGGAAGCGACTTCACATATCAATTTAGGGATAAACGGATTCTTTACCTTGCAGTCCTGTGCTCGTCCTTCGCCAGTAAGGCAAGCAAGAGCGCCTTCGATAGCAATGAGACCGCCTTCAGCGGCTATCTCAATTGTTTCAACTGAATATTGAAGCTCATATAAGAACGACTCATAGTTACCAGAAACCGCACAGGTCGCCCTCTCAATTAAATGCTTTGAATATCTGCCATTTAGCAGCTCGCTACCATGAGATTCAATCGATTTAGATAGGAACATTAAAACTAGTAATTTAGTAATGCTCATACTGTTAACGCAGGAAAGAACGGCAAGCAAATAGTCAAGATAAATGCTTACCACTATTGCTCGCTGGCGAAGAAATAGATTATTTGAACAGTTAGTCATTGGCTTCGTCTTCCCAAGAAATCAGTTTATCAGCAGGGGTTTCTTCCCTCGTTAGCCAAATACAAGACCCCCATTTTTCATGCTCATTAAAAGCGTACTGATTTGATTTGTCTTTAGTAGCTAGCAGCCGTTTAATTGGAGAATCGTCTACATTGGCCTTTAGCAAAAGACAGGAGTCACGAAAGTTATCGAACGTCACACTTTCCAAGCTAGCAGCAGCGCCAGCTTGACACCTAGCGAGCCTCTCATAATTAACAGAACGGTAGTATTCCGAATAATACAGATGCCGTGAAATGAATGAAGGCTCATCCAGACAGGACCGCAGTTGCCGATATTCACGCGATGACTCCTTGGCACTAAGCAAATCGCTATCCGCAGCAGCCATCCATGCAGAATAATCAGGTTCAAATCGGTTTGAGGATATTTTCTCGCATATCTGCTCGCAAAGCTGCATAAATGACTCATAGCCGATTTCATAAGGAGATGCTTTTAACATCGCATCAGCAATATTGTAATGAATCACCCTTTTCAACTCAGCAATACGTTCGTTGAATAAATCGACGTCTGAAGTAAGGTGAAAGGGGCTTGCAAGTCCATCCCGAATCTCTGCATTGAGCTTATCCTCGTTAATAGGACGAGCACATGCACACTTTTTAACACGAGAAAAGTATCTAACAATTTCATCTTTGCTATAAGTAGCCTTTAGTTTTGCAGCGTTTGACCTGTTGGACTTTTCCGCCCTCTTATCCAGCATCTCGATGAATTGACCGGCGGTAATAGCATTAAAAAACTCAGAGAGAGTTTTTTGGTCCGAATAAAGAAGCCAAAAAGAAGATATCGACTCCTGCTCGCAATCAGCAAGAATCCAATTCGTATAGATTTGAATTACATCTTTTTTGCTAACGTTGGTATTTTTGACCTGAAAAAGCTGAGTTTCACAAAGCCCAATCTGCCCACTTAATTCATCAAGGCCAGTGGAAGCTGAGATATCATCAAGATATTCATAGCGAGCAACTGCACCAGGGGTTAATTCTGTAACCTGTTTTAGAAACACGTTCAACTGGAAAGCAAAACCCGCTTGGGCGAATATTCCCGATCGGTCCATATAACACCGCCATAAAGTCATTAATGGTTTTATTTTACCCCACCGTAACTATTTAACTCACACGATGACATGGCTAGGTCCATTTAGGTTCAGCGAGCCGCTGAAGAAAGGCCTCCTCATGCCCAGTGAGGTCCGGCCAAAGCCGCTGAACGGCTCACGCGCCGATAGCGTGCCCATTTCATGGTACAGGGAAGTCACCCCTCCCCGTCCATGACCGTCCAGCTTACAGGCTCAATGCCCGGAAGAGACGTTAGGCAAGAGGGGCAGGCAACCTGATAGTTCCCGTAATTTGTTCTGCGCTGCATCGAAGCGGAGACGTATACCGCTTTGCGGGCGCGAGTGACGCCGACGTACAGCAGGCCTATTTCCTCAATAAGCCCATCTGGCATTTTCTTCGCATCAGCAATCTGGCAACCTCGCGCAGAACGTAAGCATATACCAGCATTTTCGCAACGAGAGCAAATCCCTCCAGGCCAATCGAAACGCGTAACGCCCGGAATGAAAACGGTGTCCCACTCGAGCCCCTTAGCGGAGTGAACGGTCATCATGGAGATGCCAACATCAAGGTAATCGGAAAAACGTCGCAGGGAGCCCTCGGAAAAGATACTAACGATATAGTCGAAGCGCTCCGAAGGTCCCATCGCGACGCAGTCATTTTTAAGGTGTTTCCGCAGCGCTCCTAGAAGCATGGCATAGGACCGCCCATACTCGAGCCTCTTGGAGCCAGTCAGCAGTTCATCAGAGATGGAGCCGATTATTTTGTCCGCAGCAGACCGGCTGACGCCCTTTTCTCCAGACACTGCATCGGTAATCCTGGATAAAGCAAACGCATTGAATTCGATGAACCCTCGACTTGTATCCGAGAAGAGTCCGTTGAAGTAAGAGATACCTTCTTTAGCAAGCTCTTCCATAATGAGATCGGCAAGGGCACCACGCTTACGAACAAGAATCGCAATCCTCCCGCCACTGCTTTGAGCGAGCGCCGTAACCTTGGAAACGATGGCAGTCGCTTCGTCTTGCTGAGTAGAGCCAACAAATATGGGAAGTCGGGGCGTACCGCCGGCAATGGTGCCCTTCATGTTGAAGCGAATCGCAGCACCGAGCTCTCCGACGATAGATCTCCCAGAAAACCTATGGTTATGCTCGAGTTCCAACGGCGTTAGACGCAGGTCGGTAGTGGCCTTTGCCTTTAAGCCTTCCATTGCACCAATAAAACCATAAACACGCTGAATGGGGTCGCCGAACATGCAGATCCCCGACTCATCAGAAATCAGACCCCTTAGGAAGACATAGCACAACGCATTCGTGTCCTGCGCCTCGTCGACAAGCACGACAGGATATGCTGCCGACAGATAGGACCTTAACTTGGGAAAATGAGCGAGCAATTCAATTGCAAGGGAAATCATTGCGGAGTATGGCAAGAGACCGTTCGATGCAAACCTTTCCTTGATGATCCTATTAAAGGAAAACATCACACGCCTCAAGTCCATTTCCTGACCGTTTCTCATGAAGCGGAGGAAGTCGTCAACGGCATTCTTTTCATCCCAGGTCAGCCTGCCACCTCGCGAAACCAGCTCGCTAACGGCGCTGTTGTCATCAACCATAGAGAGCTCGCCAACGTTCACTGGGAGCGAGAGCGATTTCCAGTATCTGCGTAGCAGAGCCCAAGCAAAGCCGTGGAAGTTGGTCGCCATGACGCTGTCCTCAAAACGCTTGGCCACGGGACCAGGAAGTGCCGACATAGTGATGCCCAAATCCATACGCATCCTCCGCGCGGCGGCAACGCTAAAGGTCAGGGCCAAAATCCTTTTTGGCGGATGGACTTCGCCAGATGCCAGCAGCCAGCAAGACCGCCCAGTCATCACCGTGGTCTTCCCGTAGCCTGCCGGCGCCTCCACGAACACCCTCTTTGATGGCGAGAAAATCGCGGAGCACTGCGACGCATCCCCACCACAGCGCGCCTCAATCTCGGCTCTAACACTATCCCGCAGGTCAGTCTGACTCATCAGCATTCGAGCCCCACGGCCTTGCGAATAATACTTTTGTAACATGTGGGAACGCCATTAGCACCAAGAGCCTCCGCGAGGGCGACGCCAGACACGACGCCCTTGTTCGATGAAAGCCATGCATACATAAGCGCACGTGATTTGGGCGTGTCTGCGAATAACCCGTCAAACTCCGATCCCCGGAAATCGTATTCAGGGTCCCGCAAGTTAACGCCGTAGACAGCACAGGCGCTTTTCAAAGCTTTACTATTCCCCTTGATGCAAGTTGCCCTCTGAAAAGGATCAATCGACTCAAGAAGCGCAATAAACGCACCCTGGTTATCGCTAGCGAAGAACGAGTCAACGACCTCACCTTCGAAATCCCGTTCGGTTGTCGTTATATGGTCTTCAGAAGTTTCTTGCAGCTCATCCTCATCTCTGTCGACAATTGAATAATTTGGAATCTCGAACTTGCCCAGAAGTTCACAGAGTGGTTTAACGTTCTTTTTCCCGCCGGCCCTGATAGGCACAACTCCATAATCATCCAGATCCATCCCAAGGTTGCGAGCGAACACCGGAATGGCTCCAGACTCTGTCTGCCCCTCAAAAGCCAAAACCGACCGCGCGAAAAAGGCCTCTCGTATCGACTCAAAGTTCAGCATAAGATGCTTTTCAACCTTGTCGGACAGGTCAATATCCCTACCGCATATGACCTTCGGCGAATTTTCGCCCTGCCCGAATCGCACAATGTTCTTATAGCCGCGAGCCAGAATGTTAGGCGAATGCGTCACCATGATCAGCTGAGCTTTGATTGAATCAATTCCGAAATAGTCCTTTAGAAGAGCATTGAATCTATCATCCTTCCCTTCGCAAATCCTATGCAAGCTCTTCGAGAGACGCCTCTGCATATACGGGTGAAGGTGGGCTTCTGGTTCGTCATAAGCCAGAACGGCATGCAGCACGCGTCTGTCATCATCATCTGAGCAAAGGCTCTCTTGAAGGCGTTTAGGCGAAAGACGCATAATGCTCTCGATTATCGAGAGCGAGGCAATAGCGAGGTACTGCAAGCCTACCCCTGCCTTTTTAAAATGAACGCCCCTCTTGTCAAGCAAGGTAACCAAACTTCCAAGCGTTCCGCCATCCGATGAATCGACGCCAGGCCTCACACCATATGATGACAGGATCGGGACGTCGCCGACGATTTCGCCGAGATCTGCAACCAGACCTTCGAGCTCGCTCCCATCCAGAAAATCGGAGACCTCTTTACCCTCCTTATCTAGATAAAGAGCGATACCTTTGGAGAGAACTTTACCGACACCTCGGGTACCATCAAACGCCAGGTCTCCCCTATTAAAGGATGCAGTCGAGTACCTGAACATGTGAACGGATCGCATCAGAGAGGGTGGAATACTTTCTCCGCTCCCTTCGGCCTTAAATTCAATTCGAGAATCCGGGTCGTCAGCAAAAGCGCAGATGGTAATAGTGTTTCCGGTCGTAGGATCGATGTCGAGCCTCGTTATTCCGATCTCGTCCTCGTCCAACTTTAAAGTTACTAGAGCCCCTGCGCGCTTTTCAATGTCAGCGAAATCCTCTTCGCTAATCGTCGCTTGATTGAAAATTGTATTGAGCAAGTCAAGCACATTCGTTTTGCCGAGGTTGTTCTCGCCGACAATATAGCTCACGTCCTCGTCAAAACTAATCGACACTCCATCGAGATTCCGATAGTTCTCAATCCTCAGTTTAGAGATCCTCATGCGTCCTCCCGACCTTTATGGTTTTATGGCTTCCAACAATCTAACACGCCTCGTGTTGTACTGAACTTGAGGCACAGCCACTTCGAGAGCCTTGTAAATCATAAGAGTAGTCCTAAGAAGGTTGTTTACATGCACCAAGCCGTCTCCTAAGGCTCCCTCCCCAACATTCCCCAGAAAGTTCGCTGATGTTTACTGGTGTTCCCGTAAAATAAACCCCAACAAAATATGTGCGGAGTGCTGGCCTGGAGCTGCCTTCGGACCCTATTGGCTGCTCACCGAGAGGCTCCGCTATGAAACGACCCCTTTACTACCTGATCTGCGCGATCGCGTGTACGTCCATGTTCGGCGCGACGATGCCCATGGCAGCCATCGCGGAAGCCATCCAGCCTCAAGAAGCCGCAACGCAGCAGGCGCAATCCAACGCCACGAACGGCGACACAGGCAAGGCCGAAGACGGCACCAGCACAAACGCGACAGCAGATACCGTAGAGGACGGCACTGCAACATTCACCAGCACCAGCGCTGTCAACACGGAAAGCGCTGACGGCACCACCGCCGCAACCGCCACCCCAGCCACAACCCCCACCC
>CAUBPS010000015.1 GCA_958437935.1 uncultured Collinsella sp.
TTGGAGCGCTCCTTCAAAATTATGCTTTATTTCACACTTTAGAAGAGCTTTCATTTGAGCCCGTTGTGGTTAATTATCGCTCTGAAGCTGTTGAGAGTGGCGAGGGATTTGCACACCCTTCGACTTTGAAGCAAATGGTCATGTTCCTATTCATGCGACGTAAAGCATATCTATTTGACTCTTTTAAACATAGATATTTGTTTACGCCAAGTGTTACGAGGGATGGGATAAGGGAGATTTGCGAGCGTCTTGATTGTGTTGTTGTGGGAAGCGACCAGGTTTGGAACACAAAGATCACTCACTCCGATCCGACCTATTTTCTTGATTTTATAGATGACCCTAGGCGCTGCAAAACCTATGCCGCAAGTATGGGCTATGGCGAACTTCCGCCTTGTGACTTCGATATTCGCTCACTCATTACACGCTTCTCATCTCTACTTGTTCGAGAAAAAACTGCTGCCGAAACCATTATCCGCGAGTGCCCCGATGCTTCGGCGCCCAAGGTCGTCCTCGATCCAACGCTTCTTGTAAAGAGAAGTGTTTGGGATGAAATCGAACAGTTGCCTCGTTATGCTCCGGATAACTCATATATTCTTGTATATGATGTTTCTGAGTCAGGCTTGGCTTTCGATGCCGCGCGTAGCCTCGCCACAAACTCTAATGCCCAGATTATTCGCATTCAATCGTACGACCTCAAGCCTAGGCCGGGCATCAAGTCTGTTCTCAACGTCTCGCCAGAGGAGTATCTTGGACTGTTTGCTCATGCTCGGTCCACCGTTGTGAGCTCTTTCCATGGCCTCTGTTTCTCTATTATTAACCATCGCGACTTCTATTTCTCCGGGCAGACCACCGGCAAAAATACCAACTCACGCGCAACTGATTTGATGGATCTCCTTGGTATTACGGGGCGCACCGTTAATGACCTTGCCGACGGCACGGTGAATCCGATTGATTGGGATGCTGTTGAGGCACGTTTGTGTGAATTGAGGGCAGAGTCTCTACAACTTCTGATTGATTCACTTTCTGACGTGGAGGATGAATAGTGGCGGCACCCAAATCGCGCACGCACGCTTTTCTCACCAATAGCTTTTGGTCGATGGCGCTCATGCTTGTCACGACTATCGTGGGCTTCATCGTCCCTCGATCGATCATCGGTTGCTATGGCTCGTCCATCAATGGCCTGGTTAACTCACTTACGCAGCTCGTGAGCTACATTTCGCTTGTCGAAGCCGGCATCGGTGCGGCGGCGATATTTTCGCTTTACGGACCACTCGCTCGAGGCGAGCAGGAAACCGTCGATGCCATCGTCACCGAAGCCAAGAAGTTCTATTACCGCTCGGGTGCGATCTTCACGTTCCTTATCTTTGGCTTGGCGATCGGCTATCCCATTGCCGTCGACGTGCCGGGGCTTTCCGCCCTGGAAGTCTGTATCATCGTGATTTCCCTCGGGGCGACAGGCTTTCTGGACTTCTTCACGCTCGCGAAGTATCAGGTGCTTCTTACCGCCAGCCAGCAGAACTGGGTGGTGCAGATCGCGAGCATCGTGTACAAGGTGCTCTATGTCGTGATCGTGGTAGCCATGACTTCGTTTGGCGCTCCCGTTGTGTGGGTGTACGTCTGCGCCGTCGGCGCGATTCTGGTTCGCACAGTCATCCTGCTGGCGTTTACGCGCCGCGCCTTCCCACACGTTAACTTCTCGTCCAAGAAACAATATCAACTTGACCAGCATTGGGACGCCTTTTTCCTGCAAGTGCTCGGTGCGGTGCAGTCTGGTGCGCCGGTTCTCATCGCCACGTTTTTACTAAAGGATCTTCGAGTGGTCAGCGTTTACTCGGTCTACATGCTCGTTGCCAACGGGATTCAAAACATCGGGCTTTCGTTTAGCAACGGTACGCAGGCGAGTTTCGGCGATGTGATCGCCCGCGGTGAGACTTCCGCGCTACAGCGTGCGTTCGCGGAGTTCCAGACTTCGCTGTACTCCCTCAACGGTGTTTTATGCGGCGTTGCGGCGGCATTGATAGTGCCTTTTGTATCGCTTTACACAGCGGGAGTTTCCGATGTCGACTACGCCAGGCCGCTTCTGGGGTTCCTCGTTATCCTCAATGTCATGCTTTACCACCTCAAATCTCCACAGGGACTGCTGGTGACAGCGGCTGGACACTATCGTCAGACACGGTTGCAGACCTCAGTGCAGACCATTATCCTTATCGCCGCTGGAATTGTGCTCGGTCGCTTCTTCGGTATCGAGGGCGTAGTTGCCGGCGCTTGCCTGTCGAATCTCTATCGCGATATTGATCTTATGTTTTACGTTCCTCGCAAGATCACCGGCTCTAGTCCTATTGACACCTTGGTCAAAATGCTTGCAAGCTGTTTTATTGCTGCATTAATTGCATTGCCCTACGTACTCTTTGCACCGGGTTGCAATGGCTGGGCTGCCTGGTTCATTCAGGCTATCTTGCTTGCTATTTGGGGTGCCGTCGCTGCTTTCGGCGTCTGTTTTGTTACTCAGCGCACCGAGCTAATGGGCTTGCTGCGTCGTCTGCATATCCTGAAGGGGTGAGATGCGTGTTCGTTGAGAAGTCCGATAATTTCCCATTGACATATGCTGCCAAAAATATCGATGAGGGCGTTCGTTCGGATTCCCGCTCGGGCGGCATGTTTACCGAGCTAGCCCGCCCCTTTCTGGATTGCGGCGGTGCGGTGTACGGTTGCGCCTTGACGCCAGACTTTATGGCCGAACACATCCGGGTCGAATCCTGGGACGAGTTCCCGAAGCTCCGCGGGTCAAAGTACATCCAGAGCTCCATGGTGGGCGTTTGGACATCGCTCGAGGAGGACCTGCGTGCAGGTATTCCCGTATTGTTCTCGGGGACTCCCTGTCAGGTTGCGGCAGTTCGTTCGTTTGCAGCAGCGAAGCGGTTATCCCTTGAGGGGTGTCTGCTGGTTGACGTCGTCTGCCACGGCGTGCCCAGCCCCGTTGTATGGGAGGCATATCTCCGCCACATGGAGGAAAAGTACGGCGGCAAGGTCGAGGCAGTCGACTTCAGGGACAAGGGGCGCTTCGGCTGGCAGGCTCACCGCGAGAGCGTATTCTTGAACGGCGAGGTGAGAAGTACTGACACGTTCAAGAACCTTTTCTACGCGCATCACGTTCTTCGTGCATCATGCGCGAAATGCCCGTATAAGTCGACTCACCGTGCGGGCGATGTCTCCATTGCGGATTTTTGGGGCATCGACGAGGCCGTGCCCGGCTTCAATGACGATCTCGGCGTTTCGCTCGTGCTGGTCAACTCGCTGGCGGGGGAGCGGGCTTTCGAGGCTGCCCGTAGCAACTTGAATACTGTTCAGGTTCCCCTCGAAAAGTGCCTGCAGCCCGCCTTGGTCGAGCCGTTCCCCGAGCCCGCGAACAGGGCGGAATTCTGGCGTGATTTCCATGCCGGGATGGATGTCGAGAAGCTGGAAAAGAAGTATGCCGTCGCCCCGTTGTGGCGTCGTGTGCTTAGCAAGGTGAAGCGCGGGGTCAAGAAGGTGATCGGTCGATGAGCGCAATTCAGGGGAAGAGGCTACCGAATCTGGTGCCGGACAAGCATCTATGCTGCGGCTGCTCAGCTTGTGCGGCGGTGTGTCCTAAAAAGGCGATCGCCATGGTCGCCGATGAAGAGGGTTTTCAGTTTCCGCGTGTGGACGAATCTTCGTGCGTGCGCTGTCTCATGTGCGAGCGTGTTTGTGCGTTTAAGGCGGATATTGCATGCCCCAAGTAATTCGTCACATAGGAGTTCTTACTCGTCGATTGCATCGCTCAGTCGTTACGAATAGCGTTAAAACGTTATGCTTGGTGGCTGTTTCTAGATGAGTGAATTATGGGATTTACTCGACCTTGATGGAAATCCAACTGGGGAGACATTCGAAAGGCACGTCGATGCACCCAAATTGCCGGAGGGACGTTCGCATCTCGTTGTAGTTGCCTGGATTTATTTCAATGGGCGATTTCTATTGGAGCAGAGATCGTATAGAAAACATTACGGTGGCGGTGAATGGAGCATACCAGGTGGTTCTTGCTGCAGTGGTGAAACCTCCCTTACCGCTGTAATTAGGGAAGTAAGGGAAGAGACCGGAATAACCTTAGCAAAAGGCGATGCTGTAACCTTCTTAACTCGTGAGGCTCATTGCGATTTTATTTGCGACTCGTGGCTATTTATTTTAGACCCTTCTAAGCAGATTCAGTTAAGGCTAAACGCTGAAGTCGAATCTTTTAAACTATGTTGTCCGAACGAAGCAAGCGTATTTGTACGAGAGGGCTATCTGCATAAGCACTCTCGTTCCTATTTGTTAGCATGTAACGCGATACATGAGCTTGGCTTAGTATCATGCTAAAACGAAAGTCGCTTAAAGAACTAATATATATTAGCGAACGAATGGATACTAATCGTAGCGGTTCTATTTACGACAAAAGTCATGTGAGAAGCAAAGGGAATTGTAGCCAGTTTGGTTATGCCATGGAACAATTGCGTTTGTTGCTATATGCAGTTGGTTTGGTGGCATCCGTACTCTCCCTGTTTCAGGACATTTCATTAAATGCGGACACAATATTTGATTCTCTATTAGCAACGACGTTTGCTTCTATATCTATCTATGCCTTTGTGTTTTCATTTATCCAGGACACGTATTATGGTATTCGTTTAGTTGATTATACGGTTACCAGGGGCGGCAGTATAAACCCCAAATTCAATATCTACATTTCTTGCGCCGCCCTGATTCTCTGCATAGCTTTGATTGGCGATAACTTATTTCATGCGCATTTATTAACTTTAGTTCTTATCATTAGCATATGTTCCTTTGTTGACATGGTCATTTGCTTTACCGTTTTATTCAGCAATGGAAGGGGGTTCCATGATGAAATAAGAACGCACGTGCTAAACGATATAATCGCGCAATTATCGTTGGATGCTGAACATTTCGAGCTCTATATGCTTGATTTATTTCAGGAAGCTAGTATTTCCATCCATGCTTCCGACACTATTAAACTGGAAGATGATTTATACGTACTCCGCTGCTTATTTGGTCAATTTTCAACATCCTATTATGATTTAACTAAAAGCGAATATTGCTTATTACGCAGCCTTCGAAAGAGAACGGGACAGCTAATCACATCTCTTTCTCGTTACAACGACTATACGCATACTTTGGTGTTAATTCGCAGAGTATCTTCCAGGCCCCTTGCAAATGTTCTTTCCTACAACGAATCAAGATCTTTGAATGTTCGAATGAACCTCGGGTTTTTGACTTTTATGATGAGCTTTGCTCTTTGTTGTTTCTTCTTCGTGCTGAGAATATTAATTCACAACGATTGTCCGATTTGATTCGTGACAACTTATGTGTTTACGGAATGACGTGTGAAGCAATGGAGAAATTAAGTGACATTACACTTTATGACTCTGGACCATTCAATCTTCAGAGACTCGTTTCACTAATAAGACTGACATGCGAAAGTATTTATTTCAATACTGAAATGTCAGATTCTGAAAAATGCTTGTGTCTCGAACGCATTTTTTTAAGGCAATCTATAAGGGATCGCATTCGAATAGATGGGCAAAATACCAATGATTACGATTTCGATTTCAAGTTGTTTTGGGCTCGTAAATTGAGAGGCGTTTTTCCTCCCGATCACTACCTTACAATGCTGACAAATGCGAAAAGATATTAAGCGATGTGCAGGCACTGCGAAGCTGCGCACCGACAGTTTCTTCCTCAACGACTCGATATCGACCTGAACTGTCACCCGACAGTTTCCTTATATATTATTTGTAGTCACATTAATCTTAAATAAAGAGCTACCAGGTGAGCAAAAAGAAATTCACTTAAACGATTGATTCGATAATCGACCGACCTCAGCGACAAAAGTATTAGGCGGATTTAAGGATCAACACCATATGAACAGCAAAAAATATATTAAACAGCATCAATTAAATCAGCCAGTGGATCTTCTGCCCCTGTCGCCGCAGTTCAACGAACAGGCTCACGCCAGCTATGTTGTTAGGCTCTTACGTGCTGTGTATGAACAGAGAGATTGCTTTAACATCGCTCTAGCTGGGCCCTATGGCTGCGGGAAAAGCAGCATTCTGTCAGAGTTCTGTTCGATTTCGAAAAAAGCTGGACATCGCATCGTGCGCGTCGGCCTTTCCACCCTCAACCCATCTGAAATACCCCAAAAGGATGTCATCGGATTTCTTGAGCGTGAAATTCTTGGACAGATACTCTATCAGGGCAACTTCAATAAAGCGCCAAAGTCGTCTATCCAAGGAATCCACCGTGACTCACATCTTCGTTCAGTTGCTTCCGCATTTTTACTTGCGTTGTTTGCCATGTTGTTCGTTGTTGTGCTTGTATTTATTTCCGATGGTAACGCTGACAAGCTAGCAACATGGGTTCAATTTTGGTCATGGTCCCTAACTGGTGAACAGCTGTTACCGACGATGTTGAAAATACTCTTCTGTACTTTAGTCTTTACAGCCTTGCTAGTTGCTTCAAGCAAGTTATTTCCTTCGCGCCTGACCATCAATTCGTTTTCAAATGGGCCTGCGTCTCTTTCTCTTGAAAAAGAACAGCCATCTTTTTTCAATAAATACCGTGACGAACTAATTTACTTTTTTGAAGTCAATCGTATCGATGCTGTGCTGTTTGAGGATCTTGATCGTTTTGAAAGACCTTTAATATACGAGGAGCTTCGTAACTTAAACACGATAATTAACTGTGCGCCTGGTATTAAAAAACCGGTTAAGTTCGTATATGCAGTCAGGGACAGCCTTTTTGATGACGAGCCCTTTACGTCGGATCACATAGATGATGATTGCAGCTATTCAAGCAGAAATACTGTTAGGGGGTCTTCAAGAACAAAATTATTTGATTTGATCATTTCTGTCACACCGTTCATCGCTGCCTATTCTTCTTATGAATACCTACACGAGCTATTTTCTGACTACATTGCCGAGTTGAAGAAATCTAACATAAATGAAGGGACGAATTTCGAAGACCTTCTCCGCTTATCATCATCTTATTTATCAGATATGCGCCTACTGAAAAGCATTAGAAACGATTATATGATTATGAGCGAAGAGCTTGGCTTCGATAAAAGCGCCACGCATAACAATAAGCTCGGCCTTCGCGAGGGAAGTCTTTTCGCGATAGTAATTTACAAAAACTTATATCCCACGGAGTTCGAGTTACTCCGTATGGGAAGAGGCAAGCTTTACGAGCTGCTATCATTCTTCGAGGTAACCGTCTCTGAGTCCATGAAGCAACTCGCTGTGCTTCGCGATGTATCTGTAAACTTTGCAAATGGCGGTATATTTGACTCGGAAGTTGCTGTCAAACTTGGTACTGAATTAGATAGTTCAATTAAATCTTACGCTAAGTCAGGTTACGCTATCTTCATAAATGAAAATAGATATGATTGCGAGCACAACTCTCGAGCTATTGAAACCGAAGAATTCTGGACAAGCTATTTCAATCTTTCTTCGAAGGATGTAATAGGTCTCGCGCCACCACGAAGCGGTAGTGCTTTTATTCGTCTAAAGAAGGGAGAATTCGCTTCTATTTTTTCTAAAGGAGTGCAGGAGACTAGTAATAGACTATCAACAGTAATTCTAAGTCAAGGACTTGATATCAACGCAATTGAACAAATGATTTCTTGGTATAGGGGGGCTGATTTCTATAGTCTTATAAAGGATCCTCAAACAAACCCTTACTGTAACGATGCATTTAACAAGCTGGCTTTGTCCTTATTTGGCGAGGAGCTTGTTTACGAAATGCTAATCCATGGCTATATTCGTAAAGACTTTTTCTTGTATATTGCAAGATATCCTGACGATGCTCACGTAGCTGCAGTTGAGTTCTTCAATACATGCTATCGTTGTAACTTTTTTTACCCATCTTTTGAATTAAGTTATGAGGACTGCGAAGAGCTTTGTGAGCTTATTCCTGCCGCTCACTTATCTGAGCCCCGTTGCTTCAACACCGATTTATTACTGTACATGCTCAACACGGTTTGGCGTCATGATGATGCCCTTAAAATAATCAAGTCTGCGTCTCAAAACGAAGATTTCAATGGAGATTACTTATTAAATAGCATTTTTAAATCATCACAAGAAAAATGGCGAAACACGCCTTTTATAAAAATGCTTGTATCATCAACTCCTAAGGCCTTTGATTATATTGTTGATAATCGTAATTCAATTGAGACGTATTTCGCCGATCAAGAGGACGGTTCGTCTGGATCAAAATCAGTTGATAAATTCAATTCAAACATGCTTACTACAATCCAAGAGGCCTTTTGCTCTATAGATGTTGATTTTGAATACAGTACAGCTAATTGTTCGGATTGGCTCAAGCAAAATGGAGAGCAAGCTCTAAGATCATTAAAGTATCCTGGAGAGCCAAAAGCAAGTGCAATTGCAGATTTGTATTTAAGTGCAGAAGTTGAGGTTGATTCGCTCGAGAAGTTAAACGCGAGCCTTTGCCATATTTTTATAAACAAAGGTGCGTATTCAATTAACCGCAACAATCTACTCAAAGTTTCAAATACAAGTTTCATACCTCCACTAAACACCTTACGGGGTGAAGCTATTCTCAATCGTGTTTTAAGGGATGTCCAATCATTTAGTGAGTATTTAGACCTACTAACCTCTGATGAGCTTTCATGCACAGAGCTAAAGGGAGGATTGATTCGCGATCTATTAGCCATTGCTTTAAGGAATTCACATCCTTTTTCATTTAATCTGTGTGATTTGCTTGATCGGTTTGTTCGTCATTCGAAAATTCCTCAACACAGTGTTGATATGTACGACGCCCTGGGCGGCATGCCGTCTCTCTATTCTCATAAATATGCCTTTTCATTGTTCAAATCTCTAATTGATAGAAACTTAGTTCAACCGACTCTGGCTAATTATCACTTTCTTAAAGAACTCGCAGAGCAGGAGTCAAAAACCAATTATCAGAGTATATTAATTACAATGTTTGATGAACCCTGTGCAATTAAACTTGGTGATAACTTTATCGCTACAGACGAGGACGCACTCTCATTTTTAAACGACATTATTAAAGAGCCAGTTTTATATATAGAGTACTTTGAAGCTATCAGGCGTTTAGTACCTTCTGCATTCCCGTTAACCATCAATTCTATTAGTTTCCGTTTTCCCGATCATAACGATTTAATTGCGCAGCTGTATCTATCTGGATTGATAGAACCCGGAGAGACAGTTTACGAACATATTAAAGGTGAAAAGCTGAATGTTCGATTGAAAGTTTTAAAACAAATGAATGAGGATTCAAATTCATGGGAAACTGGTCCCAATTTACGACCCGATGATATCCATCGTATTCTTGTTCGCGATGAGTTTAAAGAGGGGTACCTGTGGCGCGCGGTCAAAGATAACTGGCCATATTTATTGGATTCAAGCTGTAAGAATGCGAACCAATATAACAAATGGGAGCAAAAAATCCTTAAAGATCTTTAGTATTGAACAATTGTTCGTTTGAGTACTGCTTTATATCGCGAAGCTGCACCGATGTTATTGCGCATGGGCACTTGGGTCGAAATGGCCCTGGTGCCTATTTCTGCTGACCGTTCGTCCCACGGCGCCACCGCATTTTTGCCTCGCTCGTATCGACCAGATCTTGTTCTACACGATTTAGAAGACTGTCAGTTAATCAATAGATAGTCATTGAAGCTCTCACTGCCGGCGTTCTGTAGTCCCGTATTTCATTTCGCGTGTCAATTACAAGGTTCTCGAGTCTCGTAATTCCTTTAGGCTTATTGGTTGCAAAAGAAATTGAATGGCCAGACCACCAGGCACCGTGTATTAAATAGGCAACTGGTATTGTGTAGGCAATGTCTCTAATATCGCCAATATCTAAATGAACATCATCTAGCGACAGTATCGTTGACTGTGCATCAGGCCGAAAAACTCCGTCTTTATCAGGCCTCGCGAATATATTCTCTTTGTTTGGAATTGTTTCGCAGAAAATAATCCTAAATTCATTTTGCCAAGAATACGAGGCCTCCTTTGAATACATAGGAATTAAGTTCTTAGTAGTGCCCAGGTAATAGTAGCTAACCTTATCGACCAGAAGCAGGCAGTGGTCTTCGCCATACTTTTTAATTAGTGCAGTGACGATTCTGTCGACAAACTGATCCAAATTCGCAATTACAACCGCCGTGTCTCCAAATTGTGCAACCTTCTCGTTTGCGCGCTCCCATTTCTTGCTTTTGAGATGATATTGGAGCGCCATAGTCGAATAACACTTCATATATTTCGTCTCGAAATCATCAATTAAGGTTATGTCGCCGTACTCCCATTTCTCATTGCGAATAGCTCCTTCGTTGCAATCGCCTCGGAATGAGTTATCTACGGATGGGTCGTTTTGCCTGTTTTTAAGCCAGTCCCAACCCCCGAAAGCATTCAGAGGCCTTGCGTATACGTCACCGTCAAGAAGCATTTCTGCATACTTGGCATCAGTGACTTTAACTACCGTAAAAGGCTGTTCGAAAGGTCGAATTGGAATCAATCTTCTCAAGGATACAATCCTTTCCGCAGTTTTAATCTAAACGAATTAGCTTGTTCCAACACCGTTCATAAACGAAAAGAATCGTAAGCAAACCAACGTGATTAACAGCTCTTTCCTAATGTCAGGACCTTAGTGGTTCAAGCTTGTTCGACTCTGAGTATATTTCTTGTAAGCAACCTCGCATTTTAGCCGACGCTTTCAAAAGGTGCGGTTCCGTACTGCATAACCTTCCAACTACCTGTTTCCCATTCTGCTGCCGGTTGATTGTTGTCATCAAATCTGGCAGCGCGTATCTTTGCGTCCCAGCTCTGCCCATTTGATTGAAACCGGATGGTGGCAACGGCAATTGCAGCGGCGGGTCTCACAATGGATAGAATTTCAAACATCGAAATGGGGTACCCCGCATACGTTTCCCGTGCCTCTCCCGCCATGGCTCCCTTGCTTTTATTAGTAAAGTTCGGAAGAAAATCAGCGAGCCTTCCGTAGTTTCCATTTTTCCAAGCCGTGCAGTAAGCGGCATACGAATCGAGTACTTCTCGATCTGGTTCACTGGGATTCTCTAAACTAACTTCGTGCTCCTCCCATCTATCCAGCAGCGCCATGTTCCTCTTAGTTTCGTTATGCATTGATTTAGCTCTTCTTATTGCATCAATTAAACTCGGCTCGTCCTTCTCCGAAGCAACATCCTTTTCCTTTGATTTTTTCCAATCAGCAATCGCAAACAACATGCACCAAGCTTTAGAAGCGATGATGTCGTTATCAAAATCGGTCGCCATTCCATGCATAAGCGCATGACGCTGAACCTCATAAAGCGGGGTATCGATTCTTTTACGAGCTGTTTTTGTAAAAATCCGTTGGACCGAAGGCAATCCAGCAAACACTGTTGCGACGCAGTCTTCGTTGACCAGCTCTTCAGGCTTTAAAGCGTGAAGAGCTGTTCTGTTAGCTTTATCGGCGTCATTTACAAAACCATCCACAACCGTTACGACTACAAGAGTCGAGCTATAATAGCGACCTTCTCTATAGTCTTTTTCAGCTTTTCTTAAAAGGGAAAGGCGTGGTCGCATGTCAGGAAAGCTGTTTAGCCGATTGATCTGCATTTCGAGAACGCCAGGCTCTTTAAGATATGCAATTAATGCCTTTTCGACTTTATCGGCGTTCTCTTTTTCCAGTATTTCTTTCACTCGGTCTAAATTAAGGGCATCGCTGAATACCCAATTGCGATTCCCTAGAATTGAATAGAACTGCTCGACTATCTTCAGCGTCCCATTGAGCTCCTCTTCTATCTTCTTGGCATCTTGTTTTGTTTCTTTATTACCAAGTAGAGAGCTAACAATAGAAAGGCCCCTTATCTGCTTTCTCAATTCAATAACTGAAGGCATATTTTCAACTTGATTGCGTATAGTCGGTTCTATCTCGTTCATGGCCGGTCCTAACTCCTGAATGGGTAGCATTCCTTAGGCTAATGTATTGAAATTACCCAACTAATTGTCGGGCAGTCCTCCTTTCACCGACTGGCAAAACGATTTACACCTAATTTTGGGGTTCGTTTACAGCTAATTCGTTCGCCACTCGCCTGATCTCGCTACACTAATAACTGCTGCTACCAGGTAGTTTTCTGGCGCAGTTTCCAATGGCTCTTGCGAAGATCGGAGCGGTTATGTTTGCCACCGCGTTCCACACTAGCCGACACTACATCCTGTTTACTGCCATGGCCTGCCTATGCGTTTTGCTGGGCGGGCCTTCTTATGCCGCGGGCGCGGACAGCCTGTTCATTGCGGGCGCCACGTACTACGAGCCGGGCGTGTCGGGCCCCGGTTGGGCTTGGACCGATGCCGACCACCTGGAGCTTAACGGCTACACGGGCGAGGCCATCGGCGCCGACGACAACCTGGTGGTGACGCTGACCGGGCAGAACACTGTTGTCGAGACGAGCGCGCCCGATGTGGACATCTCGCGTTGCGGCATGGAGGTGTGGGGCGATCTGACACTCCGCGGCAACGGGTCGCTGGTGGCCACGGGCTCGCAGTGCGGGATCTACGTTTCGGGGACGCTCGCGGTGGACGGCTGCAAGGTTGACGCGCGGGCCGACGGCGCCGGCATCGCGGATGCGCGGGTGGCCGGCGTGATCGCGGACGGTCTTGCCGTTCGCGGCGGTGGGCGCGTTGTCGCCGTGGGCGCGGGCTCCGGGGCGGGCTTGCGCGCCTATGGCGTGTGTCTGCTGGGCGGGGCTGCTGGCGGTGGCGCGGCCGGGCAGCTTACCGTCGATGCGTCCTGGCTGGATGCGTCGGGCGCCGACGGCGGCGTCGCATGCTTGGGTGGGTCGCTTGCATCCGCGCGCTTTGTGGCGCCTGCGGGCGGGGCCTTTGGCGCGGACGGCGTGGTGGATGCTGACGGGTCCGTGGCAGCGCATGTGACGATCGAGCCCGTGGATGCCACGGCGTCGGCGGGGGAGACCGGTGGGCCCGATGTGCCGGGGGATGGTCCGTCCGCCCCTGGCGCCGACCCCGCTACCGGCGAGCCCGCTGCGGGTCCGTCGGCTGGTCTCGAGCTGAATCCTGCGGTCGCGACTAAGACAGTGACCACGACCACAGTGACCAACACCACGGCCGCCAAGGCCTCTAGGCCCAAGGCTGCCACCGCGACCCCCTCGTCATTCCCCAAAACCGGGGACGGCGACTGGTTTGCTGTAATCCTAACGCCTCTCCTGCTCGGCACAACACTTCTTAGCACAGCACAATTTTGCTAAAACCCCTGCCTTCAAGAAGCGCCTGACCCTAATCATTAGCTCATTTGTATGCCGTTTGATATCGTGATTCGCGCCACACTCGAGTCGAGGCATTGCTTGTTAGGCTTTTCATCGTGGCGGCGCGCCCTTTTCGTGTTTTTTCTTTGGTCGGAAAAGCACGCTGCGCAAGGCGCATTGCCACTCTTCAGTCTCTTTTACGAGCCGTCAGCCTGCTTAATTACGTTAAAGCCTAATTCACTCCAATCTATTATCGATATATGGGCAATTTCATTAAGTTGTATGCAATTTAATTTGATGATATTGCATCTAATCTGCAATTAAGAGATTTAAAACTGTTCTATATGATAATTTATTTGGAAAGAAGTAGGGAGGAATAATGTTACTTGAATTTTCCTGTATCAATCATAAGTCTATCAAAGACAAAATTGTGTTCTCGTTGCTTCCAGGTAATGACGACTCCCATATAGAAAACCTGATTGACGTAAATGGTCGCTCGGTTCTGCGCTCTGCTGTTATCTACGGTGCAAATGGTTCTGGAAAAAGTAGTTTTATTACTGCAGTGGATTTTATGAGAATGCTTGTTCTAAACAGCATCACCCATCAGCCCGGAACCGGAATAAGGCAAGATGCGCACAAGCTGTCGTCGCCCGACGATCCAACGAGTTATTCTATCCAATTCATTGCCGACGGCATGCGTTTTGCATATGGATTCTCGCTTGAAAAGACGCTCGTTTCAGAAGAGTATCTCTACTATTTCCCCAACGGCCGTCAAGCAATGATTTTTGAACGTGATGCCGAAAACTTCAAGACCGGTAGTAAGTTTAAAAAATCCGCCTTTTCAACCTGCAGCGACGTATTAAAGCCCAACAGGCTTCTGCTATCATGCGCGGCAAACTTTTGTTCCATTCAGGAGATCGATACTGCATACAAATTTTTTATCGATGGACTCGTTGTCTACAATGACCCCGATAATTGGCTTCGCTATTCGCTGTACAAGATGAATGAGAATACATCCATAAAATCGTCTGTAGTTTCTTTTTTGCAAGAATTAGGAGTCGGAGTCAGAGATATTCGAGTATCCATCGAGAAGGGCTCCTTCGATCCCTCCGCTCTTCCTCCCTTCTTGTCGGACGAATTTAAAAACGCTCTTATGAGTAAGAGCGTTGACGCTATTCAGGCGTTCATGGTTTATGACAGTTTTCAAACGGACTTATTAAATGAGGAGTCGACTGGCATTAGAAAACTGGTTGGCATGCTATGTCCCCTCCTTGACATTATGGAAAGTGGCAAGGTTCTCATTTTCGATGAAATTGAAACGAGCCTACATGAGTCTTTGATCTACGAATTGGTCAAGCTGTTTTCAAGTCCATCGATTAATCGTTCGGCGCAATTAATATTCACGACGCATGACACCAGCCTTCTTAGTCTTGATCTATTCAGGCGGGATCAGATTTGGTTTACAGAAATGAAGGGCGAGAACCGCTCGACCGATATGTATTCTCTAGCTGAGATCAAAAATGTTCGAAAGGCAGAAAACTACGGCAGGGGATATATCACTGGAAAATACGGGGCAATACCTATGCTGAATCTTGATTTCGCTTCTCTTGTCGGACGTCTTTAGCTGGTGGCAACATGGACAAACGAGACCTATCGCTCTCAAGTCGAGCAGAAAACACGAGAGAACAAAGAGCTTCACTCAAGCCACTCCACTTCACGCTTCAGGAGATTAAAAACCGCTTCGATTTGGACATCTCTGTTGTAGATAAGAACATTGAATCTGCTGTTCGATTAATAGATGGTGGCCAATGCGCCGAAGGCGAGATGGTGTTAAGGGCGCAAATTGCGTTCTCCGAAGGGATTATGGATTTCTACATCCACGAATTAAGCAAGTATTGTTTACACCAGATGTTTACCGGAGATTGGAACAAAACTCCCAAATATGGTTCGCTAAAAATTCCAATGAGCAAAGTGGAACGGGCGTTGTTACTTTCGCCAAAAGATGATTGGTTCTTTGAACATGTAAATGAAGAGTACTCAAGTTGTGTCTTTTTGGGATGCGAGCCAATGAAAGATCAGCTAAATTTAATCGGCGTTCCTTTTACTGAAACTATAAAGGAAGCCTTCCCAGATTTGGAGCTAAGGGAGGCTAGGGGATTAATCAACAGGCAGTTTGCTCGTAGAAACAGAATTGTTCATCAGAACGATAGGGATCATGCCACCGCGGGGCAAGCATCTATTAGTCCTGCTTTTGCACGCGAATACGTTGATAACATTAAGCAGCTTGTATCGGCAATGCATTCCGTCGCTCTCAGGAATGATCAAGCGAACGATTAGTTCTGACACCGCGAAATGGCACTACCAATATCACTCTTGGGCTCCGGGGCCGGCTTGGGTCCCGGTGCCCAAGTTGTTGCTAGCGATAATTCTCGTGAGACCGCCGCGCATTTATTCCTCCTGTTGCCACAGACCGTAGTGCGTGCGAATTGATATCATTTTTTTAATCTTGTTAGAAACTTTCCCCAAAACCGGAGACAGCAAGTGGATCGCGGTATCTATGACATTATTTCTGCTTGGCACGGCGCTCCTCAACACCGCGCATAGCCCCAAAACGCCCGCTTTTCGGAAATGCGGGGAAAATCGATAACCGCCGAGCACAGCCCGATTTTTAGCAACAAAACCGCAGGTCGCGGAAACTCAGAAGCGGGGTCTGGTCGGCAGATCCCGGCTTTACCCCGCACTTCCGAACTCCCAAAACGGAAGTATGCGGCAAATTCCGGAACCTCGGACCACACCGCCCTTTTCGAGCAAAGAAACCGCAGGTAGAGGCGTTGACGTATCCCTGCGTGGTCGACAAGTTAATAATTTGCCGCATACTTTCGGATTCGACTGGTCTTAGACGCCGGAATGAACTCTGAATCGGTTCCATCCGCCCTCTTGATCTTTCAATACAGGTATCGCTCTAACGATAGTATGCTAGACTATCGTTAGAGCGATACCTGTTAGGAGGCTCACATGGAACTGTGGCATGGTTCTCAGAAAATCATTGAGACTCCCCAGCTTGGCCTGGGGAAAGTCCATAACGACTATGGACAGGGATTCTATTGCACAGAGAGCCTCGACCTCGCAAGGGAATGGGCATGCTCGCGTGATGCCGATGGCTTTGCGAATCGCTATGAACTCGATATGGCCGATCTCAAGGTATTCGACCTGCTATCGCCGCAATATTCAGTTCTGCATTGGATTGCGTTGCTTGTAGAGCATCGTTCTTTTCGCAAGGACACCGCTATTGCCGTGGGTGCGTGCGAATATCTCCACGATCATTTTCTACCTGACACGAGCGCTTACGACGTGATAAGGGGATGGCGTGCGGACGACTCGTACTTTAGCTATGCCAGAGCTTTTGTGAACAATACGATTACCGTCGATCGGCTTGGTCAATCTATGAGGCTCGGCAAATTGGGAGAGCAGATTGTGCTCAAAAGCGAGCGCGCGTTTAAGAGTATTCGTTTTGCTGGATTTAAACGTGCGCCGCAAGCTTTGTATGTTCCATTGGCCAAGGAGCGAGATGAAGTGGCAAGGGCACAGTATCGGGCGCTACTTGCCGAGAGTCCGTTTGAGGGAATTCGTATCGTCGATATCATTCGAGAGGGGATGACGGGCGATGACCCACGCCTACAGTGAGATGTATCTCGACGATGCCATGAGAACGCTGGGCGAGGCGGTCGATTTTGCCCTCTGTGACCAAGGGCTGACTCCAGCCGAGTTGACGGCGATCCTGTCGAACGCTTTTGAGATGAAACAGTTTGAGCGCGGTATACCTCGCGTCGTCTGCGGCATGGCGGGCGACGAGCTCGCGCGCGATATTATCGCACATGCGGGACTGACCTCCGTCGAATGCAGGGAGACCTATCCGTTCGACCGTTCGCCTCAGTATTGGGCGGGCTGGGTTTTGGCCTATGCGCAATGGATGTGCAGCCTGGGCTTTAACGAGCTACTCGAAGTCGCTCCGCTCGATTGGATCATCGGCTCGTACCATCCGCTCCACGAGGCCTCCGAAGACAAATTCGCCCAGATTGTCATTGATAAATGGAACGATGCCCAGGCAGACAAAAAGGGCCTCAAAGCGGCACGAAAGGCGGCCGGCCTAACGCAAAAACAGCTCGCCGCCCAATCGGGGGTTAAACTTCGCGCCATACAACTCTACGAGCAGAACCAGCTCGACCTACGCCGCGCCTCGGTCTCCTCGGCACTGGCGCTCGCAAACACGCTCGACTGCTGTATTGAAGACCTCGTCTGGCAACCGATCGTTCTGGAGTACGACTCGCAGTCTTTTCCATCTACGAAGCTATAAAGGAGACGCACATGCTTTGGAGTCATGTTCAGCCAGATGACGGCACTGGTCGCGCCACTCAAGAAGATTACTCAGTAGCACACGAGGCAAATTCAACATTACCGATTTCGCTCGACGGCATTATGTCGATCGACCATGCAGTTGAGTTAACCATCGCTGCCATGCCCAACGCGCTCAGACTCTTGGAGAACTCATGATGGCGACTACGCAGCGAGGCGCGCATCCGTTAGCGCCGCTCGTGCTCGATGATGCCGGTTCGCTCGAAGCTATGGCCGCGGCCGTGATGCGCCTACACAGCACGCTGATGACGGTCGGGCGCTGCTATACGACCGACGCCACAGGCGACCGGGCCGCGCTTGAGCTTGGACGCATCGAGTCCGTGCTTGCGGGTGCATTCTGTACGATATTCGGCCAATCGCCAACCGATCGCTTCGCAGACATTTTTGACCAGGCCACCTACGTCGCCGAGCACATGGTCAAGGACCACATCTTTGAGGATGGCAACAAACGCACCAGCCTTGTCTTTGCGTTGTCTGTTCTAAGGCTCGTCGGCAGTCCGGTCGTGCTGTCCGACAGCCTGGAGGTAAAAGACAACCAGTACTACGCTTGGATCCAGGACCTCGTTTCCGGAAACCGCTCTCGCGCTGACCTCGCCGAAGAGCTGCGCCGCGGTTGCGTTGCGGGCACGGGCGACCCGTCGCACGTATAGAATCTAAGCATCCGCACGCCTGCCATTATCTTGATTGGAAGCCATATGGAGATCCCCAGCACCCTGTGCAGCAATGTGTACGACTTCGCGTTTTGCCCCGAGCCCTGCTACGACCGCCTGGCCGACCTCGCCGATCCCGAGGACTGGGGTCCCAGCAACCGCATCCTCAAAAACTACCTGTCGTTCTCGTTTAGCCGCGCGGTGTTCCTGACCGAGCGCGACGTGAACCAGACCGCGCCGTCCAACCTGCCGCTGGTGTTCGACGACGACCGCTGCCTGTTCAATACCGGCCTGTACACGCGCCGCTACGAGACCATCTACGGCCTGTTTGAGCCCAACACCAAGCCCGACGCGCGCCAGCGCTGGTTTTTAAAGGGCTTCTTTAAGGAAAGCGACCCCATGCTGGTCTCGTTTGAGTACCTGCCGTGCCGCGTGCGCTTTGCCGAGGATCCCTCCGAGCTGGTTTTTGACTATCGACTGCCCATCCGCTCCAACATCGACCACATTCTGGGCGACGAGGAGAACCTGACGCGCATTCCCGCCAGTCTGATGGGGGAGGGCAACTCACTGCTGCTGCGCCGCGCCTTTGAGGGCGCCGTCGTCGAGGCCGCCCGCCGCGCCGCCGCCAACTACACGCTTGCCGTGCCGCAGTTCTACGGCGGCCGGATCCAGCTGCTGCTGCCGCTGTGCCTGACCGGCGACAAGCCCGAGCTGGCGCTGACCATTCAGCGCGAGGACGGCTTTTACGCCGCGCGAACCTGTCTCACGCTCGACATGGCCTACAACAATGCGCGACTGATCTGCCGCCCCGAGACTTCGTGGATCAAACGATAAAGGGCGGTTGAGCTGGGGGTTTGTCGGCTGCCTTACGTGCGTTGGCGCGGCTTGCGCCCACGAATTTAAAATCGAGGGCAAAAAGTTCTTGGTAAACCGCGCGCGGCTATGTTAGTATCTCTTTTGCCGAAAGGCGACGGGCGATTGGCTCAGGGGTAGAGCATATCCTTCACACGGATGGGGTCACAAGTTCGAATCTTGTATCGCCCACCATCAAAAGCGCAGGTCAGAGGTGTTTAGCCTCTGGCCTTTTTCTTTTCGACACCAAATCTGACACCAAAACCAATCGCAGTCGTCTAAGGCGAGATTTTTATTCCACCCTTTTTGCTGACGCCATTGCACGTTTTGCATAAAATGCATGCGTATTTTCATTGAATTCCCCGTGTGATCCAAGCGCAAATGTGAAGAAAGAGATCACACGCCCAGAGCGCCTTCCAGCGGATTTCTATCACACGAAGGTTTTTCGGCGGAACTCGTCAAGTATTTGGTCAGTATTTGGTCAGCCTCCCGTACTTACCCGCATGATGCCCCGTTAGATAATCGTCCACGACCACAACCGCATGGTCTACGGCCGATACCAGGGGAGGCGCAAATGGACGAAATCGTCTGCGCAAACACCGCATTCCGCTATTGGCGCTGCCCACCGCAGGTGCGCGACCTCTACCCGTGCCTACCCAACTCCGAAGAAGGCTGGCGAGCTCTATCCCAAGCCCCTTTCGTAACCGACGTCCTCAAGACCCCGATTATCGCTGTTGCTTCGCCAGGTTGTTGTAATCACCACTCGGGATTGCGCTCCACTATTCGCTGGGAAGGGGCATCGGATGTCAGCACAACAATCGACACTCATTTAGGCTTTTGTGTCACCAATCCGCTTAACACGTTATTTACTATGACGCGCTTTGTGTCCCAAATAGATCTCGTACTGGCTATGTACGAACTTTGCGGCTGGTTTTCTGTATTCGAGCCGGCTCCCGCTGCCGAAATGCAGCTAAAAATGGCGGTAGAGGAGAATCGCAATTCCAGCACGCAGGATTTGTTCGAACTTGGAGAGGGCGAAGACGAGGTTCCATGGAAACGAGTTTATGCCCGCGCAACCGTAAAGGACCCAGATAATGATGGCCAAACGAGCAAGCGTAAGGATGAAAGAGAGGTTACGAAACTCAAAGGTACTTCTCTTTGGATGAGAAAGCCGCTCATCGAGCTAAGCGATCTGCATCGATTCGCCGACAAGATCAAAAGTCAAATGTGGGGAAAGCAGTTTTATGATGCCACTCAGCAGGTTATCGGCATTGCTGCGTCTCCGCTCGAGGTCGCCGGGGTCCTGCTTCTAAGTCGTTCTCGACGTCTAGGTGGTGCAGGATTCAGATACGTGTACCTCAACGATTTAACCCCTCTATCCGTGGCAGCCCAAAGCATCGCAGGTCAAAAGGTTTGCTACGGCGACATCGTGATTGTAAACCCAATCCTAATGAAGGCAGTAATTATCGAGATCCAAGGTGAAGTCATCCATGGCTCAGGCGCGGTACTTGATCACGATGCGGAGCGCATGACTGCGCTCCAGAGCATGGGATTCGATGTATTCCTGGTGACTCACGATATGCTCAACGATTCAAAGCAGTTAGACACCATAATCAAAAGCGTCTGCAGTCGTTTGGGGATTCAATATAAAGCCAAATCCGAGGCAATGAAGTGCGCCGAGACGCGACTGCGAGCAAATGTTTTGTGCAACTGGTTGGAAATCGGAAATTAGCCGGCGATAAGGAACTAGAAAGATCTAGTTTGCCTGCTAGCGAATTATTGCCATTTCAAAACTATGCCGGATTACGGGGCTGGACCCGGACCGGCCGTCCATACCCTGCATTTCACGGAATGCGCAAGCCGTCTACCTGCGGTTTTGATTTTACCGATGACGGCATGCTCGGGGGTTCCCGGCCTGGCCCCGTAAACCGGCATGGTTTTGAAATCGCCGGGTCGGCGGGAGCGCGATTGGCCCCGGTAATGGGCCTGGCGCCGGCAAGACGGCCGTTGGGCGGATGGCGGCCCGCGCCGCGATTGCGAAATTTTCCAAAATTGTCCTTGCATCGCCGGGGGAGTTCCCGTATAGTACTTCTTCGCACGGGGGCGTAGCTCAGCTGGGAGAGCGCTTGACTGGCAGTCAAGAGGTCAGGGGTTCGATCCCCCTCGTCTCCACCCGAGCATTGAATGAGGCTCCAACGCAAGTTGGGGCCTTTTTTCATATAGGCACACAAGGTCAAAGGCGGCACCATGATCCTCCTGGCCGACAAGATCGTCCGTTGAACGGGCGCCGCGTGCATGGTAGTATTTCACGACGTGGTTCAAGATAAGGATCTGTTCTATTGGCCTCTATCGCACACGCCATTTTATAAGGGCTCTTGGCGCAACGGTTAGCGCAGGGGACTCATAATCCCTGGGTTCTGGGTTCGAATCCCGGAGGGCCCACCAGAGAATCAAGGGGCCGGGCAAATAGCCCGGCTTCTTTTTGCCATAGTTCCCACTCCATATGCCTGCCAAATTGCTTTGATAAACGTTTGCAGTTCAAATCCACGTAAAAGATTATGCTGGTTGACAAGAACCATTTCAAAACTATGCCGGATTACGGGGCTGGACCCGGACCGGCCGTCCATACCCTGCATTTCACGGAATGCGCAAGCCGTCTACCTGCGGTTTTGATTTTACCGATGACGGCATGCTCGGGGGTTCCCGGCCTGGCCCCGTAAACCGGCATGGTTTTGAAATCGCCGGGTCGGCGGGAGCGCGATTGGCCCCGGTAATGGGCCTGGCGCCGGCAAGACGGCCGTTGGGCGGATGGCGGCCCGCGCCGCGATTGCGAAATTTTCCAAAATTGTCCTTGCATCGCCGGGGGAGTTCCCGTATAGTACTTCTTCGCACGGGGGCGTAGCTCAGCTGGGAGAGCGCTTGACTGGCAGTCAAGAGGTCAGGGGTTCGATCCCCCTCGTCTCCACCCGAGCATTGAATGAGGCTCCAACGCAAGTTGGGGCCTTTTTTCATATAGGCACACAAGGTCAAAGGCGGCACCATGATCCTCCTGGTCGACAAGATCGAAAAAAGCTTCGGCGCGCGCGTCCTCTTTAGCGGCGCGTCCTTCCAGATCAACCCCGGCGAGCGCTTCGCGCTCGTGGGACCCAACGGCGCCGGCAAAACCACCATGCTCAAAATCATCATGGGCATCGACAGCCCCGACGCCGGCCAGGTCCAGTACGCCAAGGACTGCCAGGTAGGCTACCTAGAGCAGGAAACTAATCTGGAGCAAAAGGACACCACCATCCTTGCCGAGGTCATGGCCGCCGCCAAGGAAATCCGCCGTATGGGCGAGCGCGCCAACGAGCTGCAGGCCCAGATCACCGAGCTCTCTGAACAGGGCAAGGACGTCGACGCACTCCTCAACGAGTACGGCCAGGTCCAGGACCGTTTTGAGCACCTGGGCGGCTACGAGCTCGAGAGCAACGCCCGCAAAATCCTGTCCGGCCTGGGCTTTAAGGTCACCGACTTTGAGCGCCCGTGCTCCGAGTTCTCGGGCGGATGGCAGATGCGCATCGCGCTCGCCAAGCTCTTCCTGCGCCACCCCGACCTGCTGCTTCTAGACGAGCCCACTAACCACCTGGACCTCGAAAGCGTCCAATGGCTGCGCGGCTTTATCGCCAACTACGACGGCGCCGTCCTCATCGTCAGCCACGACCGCGCCTTCATGGACGCCTGCGTCGACCACGTCGCTGCTCTCGAGAACCGCCGCGTTACCACCTACACCGGCAACTACAGCAGCTACCTTAAGCAGCGCGAGGACAACCTGGAGCAGATGCGCGCCAAGCGTGCCGCGCAGGAGCGCGACATCGCCCACATGCAGGTCTTCGTCGACAAGTTCCGCTACAAGCCCACCAAGGCCGCCCAGGCGCAGGAGCGCATCCGCAAGATCGAGCAGATCAAAAAGGAGCTCGTCATCCTGCCCGAGGGCCACAAGCACATCGACTTTAAGTTCCCCGATCCGCCGCGCTCCGGCGACATGGTCGTGGGCCTCGAGGGTGTATCCAAGTCCTACGGCGAAAAGCACATCTACAGCGACATCGACCTCAAGCTCTACCGCGGCGAGCACGTGGCGCTCGTCGGCCCCAACGGCGCCGGCAAGTCCACGCTCATGAAGATCCTCGCCGGCCTGGAGCCGCCCACCACCGGCACCCGGGACCTTGGCACTAACGTGGGCGTGGCCTACTACGCCCAGCACGCGCTCGAAGGCATGACCGAGTCCAACACCGTCCTGCAAGAGATCGACACCGTCACGCCCAAGTGGACCGTGCCGCAGCAGCGCAGCCTGCTGGGCGCCTTCCTGTTTAGCGACAACGATTCCATCGAGAAGCAGGTCCGCGTCCTCTCCGGCGGCGAAAAGGCGCGTCTGGCACTGGCCAAGATGCTTGTGGCCCCCGAGGCGCTCCTGTGCCTGGACGAGCCCACCAACCACCTGGACATCGACTCGGTGGATATGCTCGAGAACGCCCTGCAGAACTTCCCCGGCACCATCGTGCTGATCAGCCACGACGAGCACCTGGTACGCGCCGTGGCCAACCGCATCATCGACATCCGCGACGGCAAGGTCACGGTCTACGACGGCGACTACGACTACTACCTCTACAAGCGCGAGGACCTCGCAGCCCGCGCCGCTGCCGAGGCGGCAGGGGAGAGCGTACCAGCCGCGGGCAAGTCCGCCAAGGTCACCGCGGCCCAACCCAATGCGCCCGCCGCCACCCCCAAGCCTGCCGAGGGCAAAAAGACCAAGGAGCAAAAGCGCGCCGAGGCCCAGGCTCGCGCTGCGCTCAACAAAAAGCTCAAGGGCGTGCGCAACCAGCTCAAAAAGATCGAGGCAGAGCTGGACAAAAAGCGTGCCCGCTATGACGAGCTTATGGAATTGATGGCAAGCGAAGAGCTTTACGCCGATCAGGACAAGTTCAACGCCGCGCTGGGGGAATATAACGGCCTTAAGCAAGAGCTGCCCAAACTCGAGGACGAATGGCTGGAGCTTTCCACCCAAATCGAAGAGGAGACCGCGCGTGAACTCTCGTAAAGCCGCTGCCGTGGCGATGAGCATCATCGCCATCGCCTGTCGCATCTGCGGCATCTTTATGAGCGCGATGACCGTGCTGCTGTGCTTTAGCGGCCTCACCGCCAAGCTGCAGATCGTGGGCTTTGTCGTTGAGCTTTCTCGCGCGCTGCCAAGCGCCATCGCCGGCTACGGCGTCATTACGTCGCCCTTTGGCGGCGTGTTCCGCCTGGATTACGCAATCGTGGCGGTCATCCCGTTTGTAGCCGACTACCTGCTCAAGCGCGCCTCGCGCCGTGTCCGCTAGGGGAACACCATGTCCAGCAGCTACCTCATGAACCTGCTCGCTAGCGCCATTGCCGTCATCCTGGGCATCGTCATCCACGAGAGCGCGCACGCCGCCGCGGCCTGGGCGCTCGGCGACAAGACGGCCCGTTCGCGCGGCCGCATCTCGCTCAACCCGCTCAACCATATCGACCCGTTTGGCACCATTATCCTGCCGCTGCTTATGCTTGCCGCCGGCGGTCCCGTATTCGCCTTCGCCAAGCCCGTGCCCGTCTACCTCAACAACCTCAAGCACCCCAAGCGCGACGAGGTCCTGGTAAGCGCGGCCGGCCCCGCATCGAACATCGCGCTCGCATGTCTGGCCGCGGTTCTCATGCGCGCGGCATACGGCAACCTCTACACCAGCATGTCCTTTGCCGTGGCATCGCAGATCATGAACTTCGGCGTCACGTTCATCGTAGTCAATCTGTCACTCGCGTTCTTTAACCTCATCCCGATCCCGCCGCTCGACGGCTCGTCAATCATCGTGCCCTTCCTCAAAGGCAAGGCGCTCGCCAACTACTATCGTCTGCAGCAATACGCCATGCCCATCCTCATTCTGGTGCTATACCTGCTGCCCATGTGGACCGGCATCGATGTGATCGGCCGCTATTTCGACGTTACCGTGTATCCGCTTGCTGAGCAGCTGCTCAACTTCGCAATCGCCGGCATCTAAGGTAAACTTACAGGTCGACCGTGCAAAACGGTCGTAAGATGCACCCAAACCGCGCCGCGAAGGCGCCGTCAAAGGAGGTCGAAGATGTCGTATCGCGTGTCGACGCAGGTCTACAGTGGACCGTTCGACCTGCTGCTGCAGCTGGTAACCCGCCAAAAAGTAGATATCGGCGCTATCTCGATCAGCGAGGTGGCCGAGCAGTACCTTGCCGAGGCCGAGCGCATCGAGGCGCTGGACTTAGACGTGGCGAGCGACTTCTTGCTGGTCGCAGCAACCCTTTTGGACATCAAGGCTGCCTCTCTGGTGCCGCAGGAGGCCCCACGCAAAGCCGATGACGACGATGACGAGTTCGACGAAGACCTCGAGGAGCTCAGCACGCTCGACGGCGACGCCCTGCGCGAGGTCCTGATCCAGCGCCTGATCGCCTATAAGCAGTTTAAGGGCGCGGCGGCCGCTCTCGGTGCGCGCATGCAGGCCGAAAGCCGCATGCATCCGCGTGTGGCCGGCCCCGATCCCGAGTTCTTGGGCCTCATGCCCGACTACCTGGCCGGCATTACCCTGCGCGGCCTGGCCGTCATCTGCGCCGACCTGGACGGCAAGCGCCAGACCTTCCTGCTGGAAGCCGAGCATGTGGCGCCGCATCGCGTACCGCTCGACCTGACGGTGGCCTCGGTCGACCGCTTTACCATGGCGCACCAAACCTGCACCTTCCGCGAGCTACTGGACGGCGACGCTACCACCGAGCAGCTCGTCGTCACCTTCCTGGCCATGCTCGAGCTCGCCAAGCGCGGCTCGCTCACGCTGAGCCAGGACGAGATTTTTGGAACCATCCGCATCAACCGCGTCGAGGGCGCCGAGGCCTACGTGCCCGGCGAGGGCCCCGAGCTCACCGAATAGGAGCGGCAACCATGTCAACCCTTTCCACGCTGGAGGCAAACAGCCTCAAAGGCGCCCTCGAGGCACTGTTGCTGGTGTCGAGCGACCCCGTGAGCGCACCCGCGCTGGCAGGTGCGCTGGATATCGCCCCGGGCGAGTGCGCGTCACTGCTCGCCGAGCTCAAGGTTGAGTACGAGGAGGCCAACCGCGGCTTTCAGCTGCGCGAGGTCGCCGGCGGCTGGCGCCTGTTTACGCACCCCGCCTACCACGACGTAGTCGAGGCCTACGTGCTGAGCTGGGACACGCAAAAGCTGTCGCAGGCGGCGCTCGAAACCCTGGCCGTCATCGCATACCACCAGCCCGTAACGCGCGAGGTGGTCAAGGGCATCCGCGGCGTCAACTCAGACGGCGTCATCGCGTCGCTCGTGGACAAGGGTCTGGTGCGCGAGCTCGGCCGCGACCCCCAGCGCGGTCAGGCCATCATCTATGGCACGACCAACGCCTTCTTGGAAAAATTCGGCCTGCGCTCAACCCGCGATCTGCCCGATCTGGAGCAGTTTGCCCCCGATGAGCAGTCGCGTCAGTTTATCCGTGAGCGCCTGAGCGGCCGCAGTATTCAGTCCACGCTCGAGGAGCAGGCCGAGGACCTGGACGAAGAGCGCGAGCTGATCGATACCGATGTTGAAGATGTTGAGGCAGTCGAGGACTTGGAGAACTTGGTCGTCGACGAGACCTCGGAGGATTTGCATGACGAGGACTAACGAAGTAGGGGAGACGCGTGCCATGGGCAACGTAGTACCCGCAACCGACGCCCAGTCCGTCTATCCGCACACCATGCGCCTGCAGCGCTTTTTGGCGCGCGCGGGCGTGGCGAGCCGCCGCGGCTCGGAGGACCTGATGACCGCCGGTCGCGTGACCGTCAACGGCCAGGTCGCGACCGAGCTGGGCACCAAGGTCGATGTCGACCGCGATCACATCGAGGTCGACGGCATGCCCGTCAAGCTCAACCAGGGCGCCGTATACTTGATGCTCTACAAGCCGACCGGCTACCTCACCACCATGAGCGATCCACAGGAACGCCCTTGCGTGGCCGATCTGGTCCCGCGCGACCGCTTTCCGGGGCTCTTCCCGGTGGGTCGTCTGGACCGCGACACCACGGGGCTTTTGCTCTTTACCACCGACGGCGACCTGTCGCAGGACCTGCTGCACCCCAGCAAGCATGTCTATAAGACCTACCAGGCACTCGTTGACGGACAGCTGTCCGACCGCGATCTCACCCCGCTGCGCCGCGGCATCGAGCTCGACGACGGCCTATGCCAGCCGGCGATCTGCCGCGTCATCACCGCACGCGAGGCCGAGGCTGTAGCTCCCCAGGGCGTCAAGCCCGGCACCACCGCCGTGGAGGTCATCATCCGCGAGGGTCGCAAGAATCAGGTTAAGCGCATGTTGAGCAAGATTCACCATCCGGTAATCCGTCTGCACCGCTGCAACTTTGCCGGCCTGGAGCTCGAGGGCGTGGCCAAGGGCTCGTGGCGCGAACTCACCGATCGCGAGGTGCAGATCCTCAAAAGCGGTGGCATCCCGCCCAAGCAGGCGAGCTCCAAGCGCAACGGCGGCAAGCCCCAAGACACGCCCGCCAGCCGCACGCGTCACCACGGCAGCCACGGCTCCGCACCCAAGCGCAACACCTACCGCGAGCGCTACACGGGCTAGGCAACCCGCCGCGCCCCAACGCCCGCGAACCATACCAGCACGTCACCCATCGAAAGGAAGCATTGCATGATCGTCGCCATCGACGGCCCCGCCGGTTCCGGCAAGTCCACCATCGCCAAGGAGATCGCCCGCCAGCTGGGCTTTAACAAGCTCGACACGGGCGCCATGTACCGCGCCGTCACCTTCGCCGCGCTCGACCGCGGCATCGACCTGGACGACGAGGCAGCCATCGACGCCCTCGCCGAGCAGATTGAGATCCGCTTTACCAACGGCACCGGCGAGGACACGCGCCTGACCGTTGACGGCCAGGACGCTTCGGTCGCCATCCGCACCCCGCAGGTCGACGCCAACGTGTCCAAGGTCTCGGCCTATCCGGGCGTGCGCGCCGCCATGCTCATCCATCAGCGCCGTGCCGCCGAGGACCGCGATATCGTAGCCGAGGGTCGCGACATCGGAACCGTCGTGTTCCCTAACGCGCAGGTCAAGATCTTCCTGACCGCCGACCCGCGCGAGCGCGCCCGCCGCCGCGTGCTGCAGCGTCACCAAAACGACGCCCAGCCGCTCACCGCCGAGCAGCTCGAGGCCGAGATCGACGAGACCCTCGACGCCCTCAAGCAGCGCGACAAGCTCGACAGCAGCCGCGAGGTGGCGCCGCTCGTGCCCGCCGAGGACGCCGTGCACGTCGACTCCACCGCCCACACCATCGACGAGGTCGTTCGTATCATCGAGGACCTCATCAACCAAAGGAGGTAGCCCATGCGCCTGTTTAAGCAGACGCCCGAGGATTATTACAACGCCCCCTACGCCGAGTTCCCAGCGCTCATCCGCGGCACCGTCGTCGTAGTCATGGCCATCCTTTGGGCCTTCTCCAAGCTCATGTGGCGTTGGAAGGTCGAGGATGCCAATCTGCTGTTTGAGCGCCAGGACGGCCGCGGAAGCGTGGTCATCTGCAACCACACCTCGATGGCCGAGCTCTTGGCCGTGGAGACGGCGCTGTTCTTTGGGGGGCGCCGCATTCGTCCCATCTTTAAGTCCGAGTTCGCCAAGAGCAAGATTGTGCGCTGGGCCTTTAGCCGCGTTGGCGGCATCCCCGTGGAGCGTGGTACTGCCGATATGAAGTGCCTGCGCGCCGCCCAACATGCGCTGCAGCGCGGCGAGGACGTCCTGATCTTCCCCGAGGGCACGCGCATCCGCTCGCGCGAGATCAAGCCCGAGGTCCACGGCGGTTTTGCGCTCATCGCTCAGATGGGCAAGGCACCTGTGAACCCGCTCGCCATCTGCGGCTGGTCCGACATCACGCCCGCGGGCAAAAAGATCATGCGTCCCAAGAAGTGCTGGATCCGCGCCGGCAAGGCCGTCTCGCTTTCCGACGCACCGGCCGGGCTTAAGCGCACTGAGCGCCTGGCTTGGTTTGAGTCCGAGGCCATGAACCGCGTCTACGCCATGCGAGACGATCTGTGCGCCGAGCATCCGGGCAGGTTCTAGCCATGAGCGAGAACGTGACGAACACCGCCGCGACTACGTCCGACCAGACAACCGCGCCTACCATCGAGATCGCCGCCCACGCCGGCACTTGCTACGGCGTACAGCGTGCGCTCGATATGGCGCTGGCCGCCGCGCCGCAGGCAGGTGAGTGCGCTCAGGTCCATACCTTGGGGCCGCTCATCCATAACCCCATCGTGGTACGCGAGCTCGCTGAGGCAGGCGTTGGCTTGGCCGAAACCCTGGACGACGCCGCAACCGGCACCGTGATCATCCGCGCCCACGGCGTGGTGCCGCAGGTCATCGATGCCGCTCGTGAACGCGGCCACAACGTGGTCGACGCCACCTGCCCCTACGTGAAGAAGGTTCATGTGGCGGCCGAGCGCCTGGTGCGCGAAGGCTACCGCGTACTCGTCGTGGGCGAGCCGGGCCATCCCGAGGTGGAGGGCATCCTGGGCCACGCTGGTGATAACGCGCAGGTCGTGAGTTGCGCTGCCGATGCGGACGCGCTGCCGCTCAAGGGCAAGGTAGGCCTCGTCGTGCAGACCACCCAGACCGCGCAGAACCTCGCCGAGGTCGTGGCCGCCATAACCCCGCGCGTGCAGGAGCTGCGTGTGATCAACACCATCTGCGCCGCCACGAGTGAGCGTCAACAGGCAGCAGCCACACTTGCCAACCGCTGCGACTGCATGGTCGTCGTGGGCGGCAAGAACTCGGGCAACACCCGCCGCCTGGCTCAAATTTGCGCAGACGCCTGCGAGCACACGCATCACATCGAGGAAGCTTCCGAGCTCCAGGGCGCGTGGTTTACCGACGCTCACCACATCGGCATCACCGCCGGAGCCTCCACCCCGCAAGAACACATCGAGCGCGCCGTCGAGCGCATCAAGGAGCTTTACCGCTAACCATGGACCAGACCGTACCCGCATACGCCGCCGAGGTGGCCGATTACGGGCGCAGCCGCGACCCCGAGCCGGGTGAGGGCGCGCTCGTAAAGAACGTGCGTCCCGAATCGCCCGCATGGGATGTGGGTATCGAGCCGGGCATGCGCGTGCTCACGGTCAACGGCGAGCAGCTCACCGACATGATCGTGTGGCTCTGGGAGGCAGACGACGACACCGTCGACCTCGAGGTTTTCGACCCGCGCGACAACAGCGTCACCCCAGTCGAGCTCGACCGCTTCCCGGGAGAGGACTGGGGCCTTGAGTTCGATGGCCCCATCTTCGACGGCATGCGCACCTGTGTAAACGCCTGCGTGTTCTGTTTTATGACGATGCTGCCCAAGGGCGGCCGCTCCACGCTCTACATTCGCGACGACGACTACCGCCTGAGCTTTTTGCAGGGCAACTTTGTCACGCTCACGAACCTTACCGACGAGGACGTGCAAAACGTCATCCAACGCAACATGAGCCCCATGAACGTGTCGGTCCACGCCGTGAGCCCCGATGTCCGCCGACGCATGATGGGCCGCAACGCCCAGCGCGGCATGGATGTGCTCGAGGCCATCATGGCCGCCGGCATCGAGATTCACGCGCAGATCGTGTTGTGCCCCGGCATGAACGACGGCGAGGAGCTGGAAAAGACCCTGCGCTTTTGCGAGGAGCACGAGCAAATCACAAGCCTGGGCATTGTGCCGCTCGGTTTTACCAAGCATCAGAACCGTTTTAGCTGGTCCTACAGCGACAAGCCCGAGCTAGCACGCGAGACCATTGCCATGATCCGTCCCTACCAGGATCGTGCCTACGAACGCTTTGGCCGCCACACCTTCCAGATGAGCGACGAGTTCTATCTGGACGCCGGCATCGATCCTCCCGAGGCAGACTTTTACGACGGTTACCCGCAGTACTACGACGGCATCGGCATGATCCGCTCGTATCTGGACGAGACCGACGACGTGCTGACTACCGACGCCGAGCGTCTGGCCCGCGTCCGCGAGGCCGTCGCCGCCCGCAACCAGCGGCTTCTATGTCTCTCAGGCGCCAGCGCACGCGACACCGTGGCGCGCTTTGTGGAGTCGCCGTATGGTCTCGCCGGCACCGTCACAGCCATCAAGAACCGCTACTTTGGCGGCAATGTGGACGTGACCGGCCTCATCGTCGCGTGTGACATCTTGGAGCAGCTGCCCCAAGACCTGTCGGGGGTTATGCTCTTTGTGCCTAAGCTCATGTTCAACGCTGACGGCATGACGCTTGACGAGTATCATCGTGACGATTTACTCGCAAGCCTTACCAGTCGCGGCGCCGAGGTTCATGTGGTGTCGACCATGCCGCATGAGCTGCTCGATACCCTGGAACACATCCTTGGCATTGTGCCCGCAGACTCTAACACTTCCACTGACCCTACCCATTAAAGGAGAGCAGATGAAACCTATCGTCGCCGTCGTCGGACGCCCCAACGTGGGCAAGTCCACGCTCGTTAACCGCCTGGCCCAGACCTCGGACGCCATCGTCCACGAGTCCCGCGGCGTCACGCGCGACCGCTCGTATCACACGGCCGATTGGAACGGCCGCGAGTTCACCATCGTCGACACGGGCGGTATCGAGCCGCTCAAGAGCGATGACGTCTTCGCCACGTCCATTCGCGACCAGGCCCTCGCCGCCGCCGAGGAAGCCGCCGTCATCCTGTTTGTGGTCGACGGCCGCACCGGCGTTACCGAGGAGGACGAGTCGGTCGCTCGCATGCTCAAGCGCTGCGACAAGCCGGTCTTTCTGCTGGTGAACAAGCTCGACAACCCCGATCGCGAGAACGACAGCATCTGGGAGTTCTATTCGCTCGGCATCGGCGAGCCCACGCCGCTCTCGGCCCTGCACGGCCACGGCACGGGCGACCTGCTCGACGACATCGTGGCCCTGCTTCCCGAGGAAGAGGACGAAGTCGCCGACGAGTTCCCCGACGCGCTGAACGTCGCCATCATCGGCCGCCCCAACGCCGGTAAGTCTTCGCTGTTCAACCGCATCCTGGGCGCCGACCGCTCCATCGTGTCCAACATTGCCGGCACCACGCGCGACGCCATCGACACGGTCGTCGAGCGCAACGGCAAGCACTACCGCATGGTCGACACCGCGGGCATTCGCAAGAAGAGCACCGTGTACGAGAACATCGAGTACTACTCCATGGTTCGCGGCCTGCGCGCCATCGACCGCGCCGACGTGGCGCTGCTCGTCGTCGACGCCTCCGTGGGCGTTACCGAGCAGGACCAGAAGGTCATGGGTCTTGCCATCGAGCGCGGCTGCGCCATCGTTGTGCTGCTCAACAAGTGGGATCTGCTCGACGATGACCGTAAGCGCGAGGCCTGCATGGAGACCATCGACCGCCGTCTGGGCGTCATGGCTCCCTGGGCCCAGTACCTGCGCATCTCTGCCCTCACTGGCCGCAGCGTCGAGAAGATCTGGGCGATGGTCGACGCCGCCGAAAAGACGCGCTCGCAAAAGATCAGCACCTCGCGCCTCAACACGTTCCTCACCGATCTGCGCGAGTTCGGTCATACCGTGGTGGACGGCAAGCGCCGCCTGCGCATGCACTACGTGACCCAGACGGGCGTCAACCCGCCGACGTTCACGTTCTTCGTCAACCACAGCGATCTGGTCAACGACACCTATCAGCGCTACATCGAGAACCGCATGCGCTCGACCTTCGATTTTGCCGGCACGCCCATTCGACTCTTCTTTAGGAAGAAGGAGCAAAAGGATGCATAATCCGATTCTGCTGACCGCCATCTGCGCCGTGGTCTCGTTCTTTATCGGGGCGATTCCGTTTGGCCTGATTCTGGGCCGCGTGTTCAACCACACGGACATCCGCAAGGCGGGCTCCGGTAACATCGGCACCACCAACGCCCTGCGTGTGGCCGGCCCCAAGGTGGCCGCGCTCACGCTGCTGCTCGACTGCCTTAAGGGCGCCATCTGCGTCCTTATCGCGCGTCCGCTCATTGCCGACTTGGGCTATGGCTTCCCCGTGAGCATTATGGCCCCCGGCGCCGCCGGCGACTGGATGCTCGGCGTCATCTGCCTGGCAGCCGTGTGGGGCCATATCTTCTCGCCCTATCTCAACTTCCACGGCGGCAAGGGTATCGCGGTTGGTCTGGGCGTCATCCTCGCTTGGTACTGGCCTATTGGCCTGTCGCTGCTGGGCATGTTTATCGTGGCCGTCGCCATCACCAAGTTCGTGTCGGTGGGCTCGCTCGCCGCGGCCATCGGTCTTCCCATTGCCGTCTGCGCGGTCTTTCCGTACAGCAGCCTGGGACTTAAGTTTTGCATGGCGCTGATCGGCATCACCGTGGTGTGGGCCCATCGTGCGAACATCAAAAAACTCATGACGGGTAAGGAGTCCAAGCTCTCGTTTACCAAGCGCGTCACCGAGCCCGACGATAAGTAGGAGAGAGTCATGAATGTTGCGCTGATTGGCTCCGGCTCCTGGGGAACCGCCGTCGCCGGCCTTGCCGCCGCGCGAGCCGAGCGCGTGACCATGTGGGCCCATAGCGAGCAGACGGCCGCCGGCATCAATGGCGAGCACCGCAACCCCCGCTACCTTGTGGGCTACGAGCTGCCCGGCAACGTCGTCGCCACGACCGAGCTCGTGCAGGCGCTCGACGGCGCCGAGGCCATCATCTTTGCCGTTCCTTCGACGCACCTTCGCAGCGTGTGCCACCAGGCCGCGCCCTTTATCGCCGCCGATACCCCGGTGCTCTGCCTCACCAAGGGCATTGAGCCCGAGTCCGGCCTGCTCATGAGCGAGGTCATCGCCAGCGAGATCGGCAACGAGGCGCGCGTGGCGACCCTCTCGGGCCCCAACCATGCCGAGGAGATTTGCCGCGGCGGACTTTCTGCCGCCGTCATCGCCAGCGAAGACCCACAGGTAGGGGAGACCTTTAAGGACCTGCTCCTATCCACGGCCTTCCGCATCTACCTGTCGCAGGACATGACCGGCGTCGAGGTTTGCGGCGCCATGAAAAACGTCATCGCCATCGTGTGCGGCATTTCCGCCGGTTCCGGCGCGGGCGACAACACGCTCGCCCTCATCATGACGCGTGGTCTGGCCGAGATCAGCCGTCTGGTACACGCCCGCGGCGGTCAAGCTATGACCTGCATGGGACTTGCCGGCATGGGCGACCTCATCGCCACCTGCACCTCGGAGCATTCGCGCAACCGCACCTTTGGCTACGAGTTTGCCCACGGCGTGTCGCTCGACGAGTACCAGACGCGCACGCATATGGTTGTCGAGGGCGCCGTCGCGGCCCGCAGCGTGAGCGAGCTTGCCCGTTCACTGGGCGTAGACATTCCGCTCACCTTTGCCGTGGAGCAAACGCTCTACAACGGTGTTACTTTGGATAGGGCGCTCGAGATTCTTACCGATCGCGTCCCTTCTCAAGAGTTCTACGGACTCACCGACTAGCGCAGAAAGGCTTCTACCATGGGTTCCATCAAAATCGCTCCGTCTGTCCTTTCGGCCGACATGGCCAACCTCAAGGGCGAACTCGACAAGATCGCCGGTGCCGACTACGTGCACTTCGACGTCATGGACGGCCACTTTACCGGCAACCTCACCTTTGGCGTCGACATCCTTAAGGCCGTCAAGCGCTCCACCGATGTACCGGTCGACGCACACCTGATGGTGTCGAACCCCGACGAGACGGTCGATTGGTACGCCGACGCCGGTGCCGACATGATCACCGTGCACTACGAGGCCTCCACGCACCTGCACCGCACGCTCACGCACCTGCAGCAGCGCGGCGTCAAGGCCGGCGTGGTGCTCAACCCCGCCACCCCCGTGTGCGTACTCGAGAGCATCATCGACGTCGTCGATATGGTGCTGCTGATGAGCGTGAACCCCGGCTTTGGCGGCCAGAGCTTTATCCCCGGTACCATTGCCAAGCTCCACGAGCTCAAGGCCATGTGCGAGCGCCACGGCGTGTCGCCCATGATCGAGGTCGATGGCGGTATCTCTTCCAAGAACATCACCGAGGTCGTCAAGGCTGGCGCCAACGTGCTCGTCGCCGGTTCCGCCGTATTTAAGTCCGAAGATCCCGCCGCCGAGGTTGCGCTGCTGCAGAAGCTGGGCAACGAGGCTGCACAGGAGGCATAAACCCTTATGACCGCAGGTCAAAACCGCATACCCGTGAATCTTGACTACGCCGCCTCGACGCCCATGCGCGCCGAGGCGCGCCTTGCACAGCGTGAGTACGACGACAGCGAGCTTGCCGGCGTCAACCCCAACTCGCTGCACTCGCTTGGCCGCAAGGCCGCCGCACGCCTGGAAGTCGCCCGTCGCGATATCGCCCGCAGCTTTGGCGCACGCGTTCGCCCGTCCGAGATCATCCTTACCAACGGCGGCACCGAGGCCAACCAGCTGGCGCTGCTCGGTCTTGCCGAGGGCGCCCGTCAGCGCGATCGTAAGCGCGATCGCGTAATCGTTTCGGCCATCGAGCACGATTCGATTCTGGACAACCTGCCGCTGCTGCGTGCCGCCGGATTTACCGTCGACCTGGTGCAGCCCTGCCGCATGGGCTACATTGAGCCTGCCGCGCTTGTCGAGCTGCTAGGCGACGACGTGGCACTTGTAAGCATCATGGTTGCCAACAACGAGACCGGCGTGGTGCAGCCCATCCGCGAGCTTGCCGCGGCCGCGCATACCGTTGGCGCCCTGTTCCACACCGATGCCATCCAGGGGTATCTGCATATTCCGCTCGATGTCACCGAGCTGGGAGTTGACGCCATGACCGTTGCCGCGCACAAGATCGGTGGCCCCGTGGCATCCGGCGCGCTCTACCTTAAGAACCGCACGCCGCTGCGCCCGCGCATCTTTGGCGGCGGACAGGAGGCCGGTCGTCGTGCCGGCACGCAGGACCTGCGCACGCAGCTGGCCTTTGCCGCTGCCGCCCGCACGCTGGTGCCCCATGTGGCCCAGGAGCGTGCGACGCTGCAAACCCTTTCCGACAAGCTCTACGCCACGCTTACGGCCCACCCGCGCATTCACGCCACGATGGGCGACTACGCGCAGGCCGATCGTCTGCCGGGTATGGTTTCGATCTACGTCGACGGCATGGACTCCGAGGAGCTCATCGTCAAGCTCGACGCCGCCGGCTTTGAGGTATCGGCAGGCTCGGCGTGCTCGAGCGGCAGTATGGACCCCAGCCACGTTTTGAGCGCGATGGGCATCGGTCGCGAGCAAGCTCTCGGCGCTCTTCGCATCTCGTTCGATGACCGCGTGAACCCAGCCGATCTGGACGACTTTGCCCAAGCGCTGCTGACGATCGTGGGTGCCGCATGATCGTCGCCGAGCTCGAGCGCACTCTGCTGGCACGCTATCCAAAGACGGACGCCGAGCCCTGGGACCACGTAGGCTTATCCGTGGGCGACCCTGCCACCGAGATTGCCGGCGTGGCCTGCGCACTCGATGCGACCGAAGCCAATGTGCACCGTGCTTTCGAGGCCGGTGTCAACGTGCTGCTGACGCATCATCCTGTCTATATCAAGGCGCCCGAGGCGTTTTGTCCAGCGGATGCCACTCGCCCCCAGTGCAGCGCGGCACTCTATGAGGCGGCCCGTTGCGGCGTTAGCATCATATCGCTCCACACCAACCTGGACCGCTCGAACGAAGCCCGTGTCTGCCTGAGCAAGCTGCTGGGTGCCGCACTCGTGAGCTCACTGGAGCACGTGGACGACCCCGAGGCAACCGGCCTGGGCGCGCTTGCAACGCTCAACGACCCGTGCACGCTGCGCGATCTTGCCACCCGTGCTGCCACGGCCTTCGGCAGCGACCCGCGTGTGTGGGGCGAAGCCGATCGCCCGTGCCGCACCGTCGCCATTTTGGGCGGCTCCCTGGGCGACTTTGGAGAGCTCGCCATCGCCGCGGGCGCGGACGTTGTCGTGACGGGCGAGGCGGGATACCACGTGGCGCAGGACCTCGCTCTGCGCGGTCTGGGCGTCATCTTGCTCGGCCACGACCGCTCTGAGGAGCCGTTCGTTGATATATTGATGAACTCTGCAGTTGACGCCGGGGTCAACCCCCGTCATGCGATTAAAATACTGAACCCTTGCCAATGGTGGACTGTGACAAAAGGAGAGAACTTATGAGCGCCGGCGCTACGCTACTCAAGCTGCAACAGATCGATTTGGAGCTCGCCCGCAACAAGAGCGAACTTGCCAATATGCCGGAGCTCAAGGAGCTCGCTTCCAAGCGCAAGACCTATGTGAAGCTCAAGTCCGAGATGACCAAACTCTACGCCCAGCGCAAGGATCTGGACATTGAGCTCGACGATCTCAACACCACCGAGATTCAGACCAACAACGCCATCGAGGCCGCCAAGAAGCGCCACGTCGACGGCTCCGACTACCGCGAGGTTCAGGACCTGGAGAATGAACTCGCCACCCTGGCCAAGCGTCTGGACAAGATTGAGCACACCCGCAAGGACGTCGTTGTCGCCCATAAGGAGGCGCTCGACCGCGAGGCCCGCGCACAGGCAATCATCGCCAAGTTCGAGGAGGGCGTAAAGGCCGATACCAAGGCCGCCCGCGCCAAGGCTGCCGACCTGCAGGCTCAGATTGACGCCGCTACTAAGGAGCGCACCGCGCTTGCTGCCACGCTACCGGCCGACGTGCTCACCGACTACGAGCGTCTGCTCAAGCAGTTCCGCGGCCTGGCCGTGGAGACCATCCAGGGCAACATCCCCACGGTCTGCCACACCGCGCTGCAGGCATCGTCCATGAGCGACCTCAACCATGACGGTAGCGAGATTACGCACTGCCCGTACTGCCACCGCCTCCTGGTGCTCCCGAGCAAGGAAGCTTAAACGATGGCGGCACCCAACAATTCAATGCAACTTGAGGGAAAAACGATCCTGCTGGGCATTACCGGCGGGATCGCCGCCTATAAGTCGTGCAATATCGTGCGCCTGTTGCAAAAGCGCGGCGCGCGCGTCAAGGTCGTTATGAGCAAGCATGCCACGGAGTTCGTGGGGCCGCTTACCTTCCGCGCACTCACCAATGAGCCGGTCGCGGTGGGCCTATTCGACGATCCCTCCGACCCCATCCACCACATTTCGCTGGCGCAGGAGCCCGATCTGGTGGTCGTAGCGCCCGCGACGGCTAATATCATCGCCAAGATGGCCAACGGCATCGCCGATGACCTTATTTCCACCACGCTACTAGCCACACCGCGACCCATCGTGATCGCACCCGCTATGAATAACGGCATGTGGAAGGCACCGGCGACGCAGGCCAACATGGCCACGTTGCGCGAGCGCGGTGTCCATGTGGTGGGTCCGGGCAGCGGCTACCTTGCCTGCGGCGACGTGGACACGGGACGCATGAGCGAGCCGGGAGACATCGTCGAGGCTGTCTGTGAGGTGCTCAACCCCGCGCCTCAGGACCTGGCGGGCAAGCGCGTCGTGATTACCGCCGGCCCCACGCACGAGCCGATCGACCCCGTGCGATTCATCGGCAACCGCTCTTCGGGCAAGATGGGCATCGCCCTGGCGGGGGAGGCCGCACGCCGCGGTGCCGAAGTCACGCTCGTGTTGGGACCGACATCGCTCGATGTTCCCCGCGGCGTGGAGTGCGTGCGCGTGCAAACCGCCGCAGAGATGCTCCAGGCGGCACTGAGCGCCTTTCAGACGGCCGATGCGGCAATTTGTGCGGCTGCCGTCGCCGACTATACCCCGGCGGCCCCTGCCGACCATAAGCTCAAAAAGGTTAACGAGCGCCTGGATCGAATCGAGCTCGTCGAGACCGTTGACATCTTAGCCGAGCTTTCGCGTCAGAAGGGCGAGCGATGCGTGATCGGCTTTGCGGCCGAGACCGATAACGTTGTCGAGTACGCCGAGCGCAAATTGGCACGCAAAGGTTGCGATGCCATTATCGCCAACGATGTCTCACGCGCCGATTCGGGCTTTGGAACCGACACTAACAAGGCCTGGATTGTAAGCACAGCGGGCACGCAAGAACTCCCCGTGCTAACAAAACCCCAGCTCGCAAATACAATTTTGGACTTGCTTCAAAATTTGTAAAAAAAGTTCTTGCACAAGGGCAAAGTTTCGGGTTAATATATTCTCTGTTGCGAGCGAGAGCAGAGCAACAAACAAAAGCTTCGGGACGTGGCGCAGCTTGGTAGCGCACTTGACTGGGGGTCAAGGGGTCGCTGGTTCGAATCCAGTCGTCCCGACCAGAAGTTTGCAGGTCAGGCACCTAGTGCCTGACCTTTTTTGTTTTAAGCAATTGCTTAATTTTGATTAAGCAACAGGACGCCTAAATCTAGCTGCGCGATATTCGCTTTTTGCGGTTACTTGCGTGTTTTGCACACGCTTGAGCCGATTTATTACCGCGATGTGAATCTACATACGCGTAGCTGGTATACAGCCGAGTACAGGCTGTATTTATCGCGGCGATTTACATAGGTATAACGACTGTAACGAACAAGCGTGTCGCTGTATTTATTCCAGTAGTTCACTTGATCGGTGGACAAGTGGGCTGTTGCAACGAAACGCCAAGCAGGATGGGCTCTATACGAGGACGCCGCAGAGGTAATGGCGGGGGAGTGCGGCAGGCGCTCTGAGAGCCGCTGTATGACCCCATTTCTCCTCAACTCGATAACCTGTGCTATGAACCTCAACCCCCTTCGTTCTGCTGCTAAAAGAAAGGCCCGCGCAGGATAGCGCGGGCCTTTATCCATATGTCAGCTTATAGGACAAACTGTCTAGAAACACCAAGCGGGAAACACGAAGTCGGTTGCCGTGTAGCCGTGGTTGCTCCAGTCACCGTTGCCATGGACATAGCGGAAGTACTGGGAGCCATCCAGACATACGGAGCGAGTCCAGTGGCTAGAGCCGGACGAAGCCCCGGAAAATTTTTCCTGCGTCACGCCCTTGAAGGCGTAATACTCGTACTGGGAGCCGTCGGACTGGAGGTGCCCATTGGCCTGGAGGTTTCCGTAGACCTCGGTCGTCGAGAGCAGGAAGACCTTGTCGGTCGTGGCCGTCACGGTGCCGGGGTATGTGTCCAACTTGTTGTCGGTCATTTTCGTGACGGCTTTCGCCCTAGATTGGATCTCAGCCGGCAGGAGCGCCCAGAGGTCGCCGGAGTTGAGGCGGCCGCGCAGCTCGGAATGCTCCCATCCGCCGAAATTGTAATATGAGTCACTCATGCGCTGCTTGCACATTGCGCCGTTGGTCGCCTCAAATGTGAGTCCCGCCTTGCCGGTGCCGTCCGCGAGGTCGTCGTGGTTGATGCCGACGATGCGGTACTCGAGCGTCTCGCCATTGGTCAACTTGACGGAGAATTTCGTCCCCGCATCCATCGCTGCCTTCGCCTTGGCGTATGCGGGAGAAGCCGTGCCATCCTTGGCGATGTCCTCGGCCACGGCCTTCTGCTCCTCGAGCGTCCAGTCCTTCGCGTCCTTGGCGACGGCCGCTTGGACGGTCGCGGAATCGGCCCCGGCGGAACCGCCGCCGGACGCTCCTCCGCTCTCGACGCCGCCGGTCGTCCCGTTGTTCACCGTGTTGCCGACCAGGTTGAACTGGTTTCGGATGGCACCGGCCACGCCGGGTCCCGCGAACACGATAACCAGACCGATGACCGCGATGATCAGGACGTACTCGATAATCGATTGGCCTCGGAGGCGGGCACCTCTAGGAGATACCCCCCCCCCCGAAGGTTAATTGCCGCTGCATGCATATGCGACACTCCCTTCGCTCAGGGTTTGCAATACGAGCCGAGCGTAGGGCTATTCCATAATTCTGCTCCGGTCTTGCCGCAGCGGCAACGATGACGGTAGGGGAGAAAACCGAGTGTCTTGGATGCAGTCAATTGCCCTCCCGAAGCCCTCGCACGGCTGCACCTCGTCGATATAGAGGCGATTGTGGGTGCCCCCCTTGTACCGCCCAATGTTTGTCAATCTTGCTCGAGTTCCCTGCGCCGGGTCTGGCAGCTGAACCAAAGGCATAAAGCGCAGAGTATACTGACGTTCGCATGAGAAACAACGCGATTCGAACTGTCTGTTCGCCCACGAGAAAGAATCGTCCATGAGCATATTCGACAAAGGCTTCGACCCGCTGCAGGAGATTCAGAGGGCCACTAAGACTGCCGGCGAGACGGCGACCAAGATTGCCGAGGGGGCATCTGGGATGGCGGTTGCGGCAAGCGCTGCGGTCGTGGGCACGGCGACTACGGCGGGTGCAGCGATTGCAGAAGCGGCGAGCGGCGCGAAGGCCTCCCTCGACGAAAAAGAGGCCGAAAGACTCGATGCGGAGAAGGCGGAGTACGCGCCCAAGGTACAGGAAGCCCTGAGAGCGATTGAGGGCTCCCGCGCACAGGAGCTACTCGGCTCATTCCAGGAGTCTCCGCTTCCGTTGACGGAAGCCAATGCAGCCAAGGTGAAGTCAGCCTTTCCGATACCGAGGGAACAGACCGTCGTCTGGGCCGACGCTGAGTTCGACCTCAGGCCCAGCGGCATCGCCATGACCGAAAAGGGCGTCTACATCAAGGCAGATGCCGACGCGTTCGCCGTCCTGGGGAAGGAAAAGAGGCAGTCTCGGCTCTTCTACTTCGAGTGGGCGTACTTCGAGCCCGGCCCCTTCGCCTCCGACAGTGAAAGCAACCTTGCGCTCACCGTCGACGAAGCGTGCCGGGGCCAATTCGTATCCCGCTGCCGGGCAATCCGCGGCCTTGAGGATGACCGAGCCGCCGGCATCGACAGCGAGCTTGCCACGGTGGACGATACGGCGGTCAAAGCCGCGGCAGTCGCGGCGGCGGCGACCATCAACAGCAACGGGGAGGTCTTCGTCGAGCAGCGGGCCGCGGTCAACAAACCTGCGGGCCACGGAGAGCTTGCCGAGGAGGCCAACAACATCATCGACAGGCTCCAGGGCCACCAGGCCGAGATTCTGGGGAGGGACAACGCGAAGAACGGCCCCGACCGAAGCGTCGATGGCGTTCTGATCCAGACCAAGTACTACAAGACGGCACGCGGCTCCCTCGAAGCATGCTTCGATCCGAGCAGCCATCAGTATCGCTACCTCACAGAAGACCGCACGCCGATGCAGCTCGAAGTCCCGAAAGACCAGTACCAGCAGGTGCTCCGCAGTTTCGAGAAGAAGATTAGCCAAGGCAAGGTCCCCGGCGTCAGCGACCCCAAGGACGCCGAGAAGATCGTCCGCAAAGGCAAGCTCACATACGACCAGGCGGTGAACCTCGCCAAGCCGGGAACGGCGGAATCGCTGAAGTATGATGCTGCAACCGGCGCGGTCACATGCTCCTGCGCATTCGGCCTGTCGTTTCTAGCGACGACGTTCATGGCGTACAGGGAGACCAGGGACATCACCGGTGCCGTCCAGGCGGGCATCGCCGCCGGCGTCCAGGTGTTCGGCCTGTCCTTCGCCCAGCACATGGTCGTCTCGCAGCTCTCCAGAACGGGGCTTTCCAACGCGTTGATGGCACCCAGCCAGGCGGTGGTCGGCGAGCTCGGATTCAAGACGTCCGCCACAATCGTCAACGGCCTGCGCGCCCTTACGGGCAAGACCGCCATCAGCGGTGCGGCCGCCTCCAAGCAGCTTGCGAAGATGCTAAGGGGCAACGCCGTCTCGGCAGCGGTGACTCTCGCCGTGTTCTCGGTCCCCGAGACCTACAAGCTCTTCCAGGGCAAGGCAAGTGGCGCCCAGTACGCCCAGAACATGGCATGCCTCGCCACCTCGATCGCCGGGGGAATCGCCGGCGCCGCCGCGGCAGGTGTCGCGGCGGCGAAGGTCGGCGCCGTGGCCGGCACGGCGGTGTCGCCCGGCGAGGGGACCATCGTCGGTCTCGCGGGCGGCATGGTCGGCGGAACGGTCGGCACAGTGGCTGCGGGAGTAGTCGGCGGGATACTGTTCGAGGGCGACAGCGCGTCTTTTGGGCGGTACTTCAACGCCATGGTGTCGTGCATGGCGGTCGAGTACCTGCTCGACGGACGAGAGATGGATGAGCTGCTTGCCGTCCTAAACTGCGTAAAGCCGGAAGAGTTCAGGACGCTGATGGAGGAAACACTCTCATCGCGGGACCAAGAGGCGAAGGTCCGGGCGTTCCTTGTTCCGATGTTCGATGAGACTGTGTCGCGCAGAGAGCGCTTCGCGCTTCCCACCAGCAGACAGATATCCGATGCCCTTGTCGAGTTCGAGCAGGATGCCGAGGAGAAACCGACAGCTTAGCACGTTGCGCTCGACGGAATCGAAGAGGTAGGCATTCCTTGTATTCTTCCAGTCCCACGAATCGCTTTCCGGGGAGTCGGACTTGACTGCGATTTCGCACATCGCCATGGTCGCTCCCGTCAACTCCGTCATCGAGGTGAGTCCATTATCCACCCACCGCATACTCCCTGAGCTCGAAACGCCAACCAGGATGGGCTCGTAATGGCGGGGGAGTGCGGCAGACGCTCTGAGAGCCGCTGTATGGCCCCATTTTTTTCCTCAAACTAGCCACCTGTGCCACGAACCTCAAATTGTTCGAATAATCGCCAAAAGAAAAGCCCGCACAGCCTGTGCGGGCTTTCGGTATGAGCACACAGAACTAGAAGCACCAAGCAGGGCAGACGCAAATCGAGGTCGTCGCAAAGTCGCCGTCCAACGGACCGCCGCTGACGTTGACACGGAGGAAGTTCGCAGGGTAGCCCGGACTCACCGAACGCTCCCACCAAACGCTGCCAATGGAGATGGCGGAGTTGCTCGAATAGTTCGATTTCACCTTACCCCTGAAGCCCTCGTACTGGGCGCCCTCGGAGGAAGTCCACGGGAAACTGGAGACCCAATAGGAAATGGGGACGATCTCGGAATCGCTGAGTAGGAACAGCTTGTCCGTTGTCGCCGTCACGGTGTCATCCTTTTCCGTGTACCCGCTGACGTTGTGCGAGAGCTTCCTGACCGGTTTCACCCTGGACTGGAAATCGGAGGGCATCAGGTTCCAGATCTCGCCGGAATTCATTTTCCGGCGCAAGTCCGACTGCTCCCAGCCGCCGGCATTCGTTTTCGTGGCGTTCATGCAGGATCTGATACCCGTCGAGGTGGTGAGGAACGTCAGTCCCGCCTTGCCCGAACCGTCCGTGAGGTCGTCGTGGTTGATGCCGATGATGCGGTACTCGAGCGTCTGCCCATCTGTCAGCTTTATCGAGAACTTGGTGGCGGCATCCATGGCGGCCTTCGCCTTGGCGTAGGCGATAGACGATGTACCGTTCTTGGCAATGTCTCTGGCAACCGCCTCCTGCTCATCGAGCGTCCAATCCTTCGCATCCTTGGCTACCGCCGCTTGGACAGTCGCGGAGTCGGCCCCAGTGGAGCTGTCGCCGGACGCGCCTCCCTCGGTGCCGCCGGTCGCCCCGCTGTTCACCGTGTTGCCGACCAGGTTGAACTGGTTTCGGATGGCACCCGCCACGCCGGGTCCGGCGAACACTATGACCAGGCCGATGATCGCGATGATCAGGACGTACTCGATGATACTTTGACCTCGGAGGCGGGTATTCCTAGGAGATACCCCCCCCCGAAGGTTCCGCGCCGCTGCATACATATGCGACACTCCCTTCGTATGGGGATTGATATTGCGTGCAGAGCGTACGTTAGAGCGAACCAATCAGCCCGTAACGTGCCGATGCGGCAACAAGTGAGGCGGGGAAGGAGTCAGGCGCCCTCAGAGCGGCTATGACGCTCGCTTCGGGCGTTGCCCGCATTCCTATCGAGGCAACCGTTTCACACCTTTAGATAGACGAATGAAAGCCATAGAAAAGCGGGGTCCGGCTACAAGCCGAACCCCGCCCAAGAGAAACATTTAGAGTCGGGGAAGACACTACGTGTATCACTCGGCCTCCGCTGCCATGCGCACGACCTCTTCCATTGGGTAACGTATTCCATCATCCGCGTCCAAGGCCTCGTCGTAGGCCTCGGTGTCCGCCATGTCCTCAGCCTTCTCGAGGGCGGCCCTTTTCACGAACTCAGGAAAGGACATGCCGGCGGTGTCCGCAAGGCTCTGAATCAAGGCCCTTTCGTCCTCGTCGAACTTGACCGCGATCTCGCACATCGCCATGGTTGCTCCCGTCAACGCCGTCATCGAAGTGAATCCATTATCCACCCACCGCATACGCCCTGAACTCCAAATGCCAAGCAAGGGAGAAAACCGAGGACCCGAAGGCATTATCAAATCGGGCGATGAAGGGAGTGAACAGGACGACGTAATCGGAGTCCGTCCCGCCATCTGGGTCAAATTGAATTAGAAGCCGGCTCTCAAAACGGCTGAAACGAAAAGCCGACCTCGATGCGCTTGGGGTCGGCTTCTCGCAGTGAGTTCGGTTCCGGTTACCGCCAGGCCTTGGGGAGAATTACTCCGGGGCCTTGCTATTGAATCCAAAATGATAAGCATCAGCGCGGACATTCCAATTCGAGCAATCGAGATTGAGCTTGTCACAGCACTCGAACATGAGACCGAAATCTGTTGCCTTTTCGGTAATTTCGAGCTGATCGACAGCGGCTTGCATTGCGCCGTCGCTCATTGCGCGGCAATTGTGAAACAGACAGTGGAACGACAGCACATTGGATGTTTCCCATCCGCCCAGATAGGGCGATTTCATCCGTTTGCAGCCGAGAAAGGTACCGTTAAGCCTTATGAGCGACTGAGTGGACCAGTTCGACGCGTCGATAGAAGTCAGGCTACTGCAATCCCCAAAGGTCAAGAAGAAATCTGAACATCTGGACGTATCGAGCTTTTGGACATCGATGCTCGAAAGGTTCTCCATTCTGTAAAACCAGTAGTCGATTGAAGTCGGAGCTATGCCGCTATCGGCGACCTTTACCGTGCGGACCGCAGTTCGAACCGACCACCAAGGAATATTTGGCTCATGCGCGAGCCACTCACCCCGTTTATCCCAATTAAGGTTCACGTCCTTCTCTGACTCGAACCCCGTATAAACATCGGTCACCCTGCGGCAGTTGAACATATCTCCCACTTGCGGAACTCCACGCCTCTTGTAGAACATGAGGCTGTGGTCGTCCTCACTGTAAATCGCGAAGGCCGTGCCGTTCTGCGTGGAACTGATATGCCGCTGCGGCAATCACACTAAGAAGGTAAGGCGTTCGGAGTGACATCCCGTTCCAAAACGTATGGGCTCAATATGCCCATGTCGGGTCGGCGGATGTCTGACGTCCGCTATGCACGCGATCTCCTGTCCGACAGGAACCATGCGCAGAAGCGCAGGACGGGCAGGGCCGGCCCCGGCTGCCGTCCGGCCGCAGGAGATGCCAGGAGCCACAGGGCGAGCGCTGCGGCCTCGGGCGATGCGTGAACCTCCTCCGCGGCCGCTGCGACCTCGTCCTCGAGTTCTTCGGTGGCCCTGAGCCACGAGCGGTTGATCGATAGCCCTATAAGTTCATCAGGTACGCTAGAGCCAGTCGTCATTATAGACGAACCCCCTCGTATACAGCTCATCGACGAAGCGCAGCGCGTCGTGCGCGGACCAGTCCTTCTGGGCCAGGCCTTCTATCGCGATGGCGATGCTCTCGAAGATTCCGACACCATTCCTGAACAGGATCTTCAGCGCCTCGTCCCTCGCGGCCTGGTTGTTGCGGAGGGACGGAAGGAACGCAGCCGGGATAACGGCCTCGTAGAACATGTCCCGATCGAGTACCGCGAAGCGGCCGGGGACCCTGTTCCTGGCGTTCATCTCGTTGACGAGCGCGACGAAGCGGGGCCGGGTCGAGGGTGCTATCCTGCGCGGCGAGAGGAATGTCGTGGCAACGATCCCGCTACTCTCCATGTTGATCGATATCTGGATCGAGGGGACCGAGCTCACGATGAAGTGGGCGGCGTCTGCCCTGAGCTCCACGACGTTGCCGTGCATGACGATGCCGGGGCCGTGTGCGGGCCTGTACCTGCCGTCGGCGCTTGCCTGGTCACGGACGATCTGCCTCAGCAGGTCTTCATTCGAACACTGCCCGCCATTTATGGCCTCCATAGACGACCTCCTTCGGACATAAATCTCAACTGTTCTCACTATACATGTTGCAGTCACTGCGAACAAGAACTATACTTCGAACAGCAAAACGCATGCTACCTATTAAAGGAGATAACAACATGGCGAACCAGACTCCCCCCATGCGCAAAGCAATCCGCACTGCGAACGAGAACGCGTGGCTCCTGTCTGAAGCAACGTCTCGCGTGATTGCAGAAACAGGCAAGCCCGCCCCAACGCCGAGCACGGTGCTCGCATATGCCTTAGACAAGTTGGACGATCAGATGACAATAGCCGCAGCCGCCAAGAAGAGGATCGATTTTGATCAAGTTATGTGCCCGATCGAGGAATTCTGCAAGCTGGCCCAGCTTCCTCCAGCAACGACCAGCAGCCTGAGCGGCCGCTATGTCTTCACGGTAACGGGTCAGAAGGTAATCACTCATCTAATGCAAATGAACGCTCGCCTGACGCTCGACCTTCTGCCCTGCGAAGTTAAAAGTTGCTACACCATCCGTTGCGCTATGCGCGTCTTTCTGCTGGACGCATACGGCACGGTGCCGATGGTGTAGTAGACGCCTGGACACGCAGAAACCGCGCGCCATCCCATCTAGCCGCCCGGCCGGTGGTTTGCCAATTCGTCCCAAAACGTATGCCGTCCGGCACGACCGACGGCCGAGTCTTGCGCCCCGTTCGGGCAGCGCCAGAACCCCGTGCCGGAACCCATGCGGTCGATTGCAGGGGAATTCAGCCGAGGCCATCGAGGAGCCGACCTAGGGACGGCGCCCTCAGTCCTCGAAGGATTTCAACCGCCCCTTAAAGGCTCGGATTGATTTAACGGTTGATTCAATCCGGCAGAATATGCCGGGCATGGACCGGTTGACACAATGTAAGGTAAAAAGCAGATGCGGCCGTACGCCGGTGCGGGGTTCGGGTGATGTGATAGAAAGAAATATACGTATTACATCTAACCAAGAGGTGCGTCATGGCAACCGCCACCGCAGCCCTGAGAATCCCCGAGGACCTTGCGAACAGGTACGACCGCCTGGCGAAGTCGACGGGCCGCACGAAAAACTTCTACATGACGGAGGCGCTTGCCGCAGAGATAGGCAGGCTCGAATACGAGTACGGCCTCATGAATTATCCGGGAAGCGTTTGGTTGCGAGCCACGCCGGTGTGAGGGCCTGAGTCGTCAGGCCCCGCACAGGGGGACCGCGATGGTGGCCACCGCGCCGCCCGAGGGGCTGTTGGCGAGCGAGACGGAGCCCCCGTGGGCGCTCGCGGCCTCGGAGGCGGCGTGGAGGCCGAGCCCGTAGTGGCGGCCTCCGTCGCGCGAGGAGCGGGAGGAGTCGTCTGTGAAGAGGCGCTCGCAGCCGCGTTCGAGGGCGGCGGGAGAGAAGCCCGGTCCGTCGTCGGACACCTCGATGACGAGGTGCCCGCCCGCGACGTCGCAGGAGACCGCCACGCGCGAGCGCGCGTGCTCGGCGGCGTTGGCCACGAGGTTCGCGGCGGCTCGCGTCAGGGCGGTTCGGTCGAGCGGGGCCTCGGGCGCGCCCGCGACAGCGGGGCCCGTGGCCGCGTCGAGTGTCACGCCTCGCGACCGGGCGATCTGGGCGGCCTCGGCGAGGACCTGCTCGCAGAGCTCGGCCGGCCGCATGGGGGCCCTCTCCGCCCCGCCGGACCCGCGCGAGGCCTCGATGAGCAGGCGCACGTAGCCGTCGAGCCTTTCGACACTGCCGGCTATGTCGCGCGCGGCGGCCGCGAGGTCGGCGTCTTTCTCGTTTTCCAGCTCCTCTGCCACGAAGTCGGCGTTGGCGCGCAGCACGGTGAGCGGCGTCTTGAGGTCGTGGGCGAGCGACGCCACCTGCTCGCGCTGCCCCCGCTCCGCGGCCCAGCGGGCCTCGAGCGACTCGGCGAGGGAGGTCCGCATGGCGTCCATCGCGGCAAGGACGTCGTTCACCTCGCGCACGTTGGTGCTGCCGACCGCGAAGTCGAGCTCCCCCGCGCCGACGCGCCCCGCCGCCTCCGCGAGCGGCGCCATCTTGCGCGAGATCACGCGGCTCGCGCGGCGCGCCACGAGCGCGAGCGCGAGCGCGCTTCCCGCAGCGGCGCCGACGAGCATGAGGTTCTGCGGGTTGGGAAGCAGGCCGGCGAGGTCGCGCGAGACCCACTGCGGCAGGTACTCGCTGACGAGTGCGCAGGCCCCGCCGCCCTTGAGCGGGAACGCGGCGTAGGTGAGGCCCGAGCCCCCGCCCTCGATCTCCACTGTGCCCGGATCCGCGGCGAGTGCCGCACGGGCCATTTCCGTCGCGTCCTCGAGCCGCGTGCCCTCGAGGTCTGTCATCAGCACGTGTCCGTCCTTGTTCAGGATGAGGTAGCGGTACGCCGTCGGCACGTCCTGCTGCCCGCAGACGCCGTCGCGTGCCAGGCCCTCCGCGACCTCGCGCGCATTGGCCGGCCCCCAGCTTGCCTCGTAGACGAAGCCCGCGTTGATCGCCGCGGAGAGCGCCATGAACGAGGCGAGCCACGCCGTGGCGACCGCCGCGAACGCGTAGGCGAAGTAGCGCGCGATGACGAAGGAGAGCGGCATGCCCCCGCGACCTCGCGCCCCGGTCCTCAGAGCTGCCACTTGTACCCCATCCCCCAGACGGTCGCGATCGGATCGGCGCCGGCCTCGGAGAGTTTCCTCCGGGCGCGGCTGACCTGCATGGATATGGCCGCGTCGTCGGCGTCGCTCTCCCAGCCGAGCACCGCCTCGCGTATCTGCGCGCGGCTCATGACCTGCCCGGGGTGGCGGGCGAGGTACTCGCAGATGGCGTACTCGGTGGGCGTGAGCGGCACGGCCTCGCCGCCCACGGCGAGGCCGCGCGCCCCGAGGTCGATCCGCACCTCCCCGAAGGAGAGGGCGTGCGAGCGCGGCCGGCGCTCACGGCGTAGATGGGCCGCGACCTTGGCGCGCAGCTCGGCGGCCCCGAAGGGCTTGCGGACGTAGTCGTCGGCGCCCAGGCCGTAACCGGCCACGGCGTCCTCCTCGGCCACGCGCGCGGTCAGGAAGACGATGGGCCCGTCGAAGTCCGGGCGGATCTGCCGCACGAGCTCGAAGCCGTCGAGCCCCGGCATCATGACGTCGCAGAGCACGAGGTCGAAGCGCGAGAGGTCCATCCCCGGGACCGCCGTCGGGTCCGCCGCCCTGATGACCTCATGGCCGTCGCGGCCGAGGACGCGCGCGAGCGCGTCGAGGATCGCCCGTTCATCATCCACTGCCAGTATCCTCGCCATGTTCGACCTCCTGAAACTCTCGTCGGAATTGTACTAGCGCCGCACTCAGCGGTCCAGAGCCCTGCGCGCAGCCGCGGGCGCCTCGGCCGCGTCGCACGCGCGGTAGCGCACGCCCGAGCCGCCGCGCGCCTCGATCTCAAACCAGCCCTCGCCGTCCGACTCCCGCCCGAAGAAGATGAGCTGGAGCTCTCGGACATTGCCTCTGTCGTCCGCCGCGTCCACCAGGTAGACGTAGTTCGCCCCCGCCCCAGTGGCGTCGGCGTAGAAGCTCGCGTGGCTGCCGGGCTCGGGCGCGGGCGCCCACATGGCGATCTCAGGGTTGGGCAGCGCGCGTTCGGCGATCGAGCGCAGCGCCGACCCCCAGCCGGCGTCGAGCAGGGCATTCCCGCCCAGGACGAGCGCTGCGGAGAGGAGGACGAGCACGGCGGCGAGCGGCCTCCTACGCATCTGCCCTCCCGTCCTCGAAGCGGCAGAACCAGGCGAGAAGGACGGCGGCGGTCGCCAGGGTGAGCACGAGGCCAGCGAGCGCAGTCGTGAGGAGAGGGCCCGCCGCGCGTGCGGCGTCGATGAAGGCCTCCACCCCGAGCGACCCCAGGCGCGCGGGCCAGGCGAGCGGAACCCAGCTCAGGGGCGTCGCCAGGGCACCGGTGAGCTCGCCGGTCATGAGGCCGTGCGCAAGTCCGCCCACTGAGAAGAACGCGAGGAGCACCCCCGCCGCGCCGGCGCCGATGGCGGCGTTGCGGCCGAGGCGCAGGGCCGCGCCGAGCCCCAGCGCGTAGAGGGGCAGGCTGCCCAGCACGATGCCCGCCCAGGCGGCCGCAAGCGGCGCGGGCCCGAGCGGCAGGCGCCCGGCGACGGCGAGCACGGCCCCGAACGCGCCGAGCGCCACGGCCAGCGCGCCCGCGCCGAGCGCCGCAAGGGCGAGCAGCTTCGCCGCGACGGCGCGCCCGCGCGAGGGGACCGCCGTGAGGTTGGCGAGGCGCCCGGCAGCGCGCTCCTCGTCCACGGCGAGCCCGCAGACGATGGCGGACATGAGCGGCATGAGGGCGCCGAGGAACTGGGCGTAGGCGTCCGCGCCCAGCGCCGGGTCCCATCGGGTTACGGAGAAGTACTCGCCGCAGGCAAGACCGGCTGCCAGGCCGCAGACGAGGTGCACCACTGCGAGCGGGGAGCGCGCCAGGCGCAGGGCCTCGGAGAGCAGGGCCCGCGGGAGGGTCATGCGCGGCGTCGGGTCGGAGAGTCGTGCCATGGCCATCACCTCTCCTCGGAGCGCGCGAACCAGGCCGCGCCCGCCGCCGTGAGCGCGGCGAACGCGATCGCGCAGACCGCAAGGCCCGCCAGTGTGAGCATGCCGTCCGCCGCGAGCGCCCCGCCGAGCGCCATGTCCGCCGCGAGTGGCTCGCCGCTCGGCAGCACGGGGATGAAGCTCGTGGGGATGACCATGCTCGCCGACGGCGGAAAGAGCTGCGGCAGCGGCACCAGCGACCAGGCGAACCCACCCACGAGCTGCGCGGCGAGCGGGCAGAAGATGCCCGCGAGCATGCCGAGCCGCGCCGTGAGGAAGAGCCCTGCGGGGATCATCCACGCCGCGGTCACCGTGTTGGCGAGCGCGCAGAGGAGCATCGTGAGCGTGCCCGCGGTCGTGAGGCCCTGCGAGGAGAACGCCGAGCCCGCGAGGTAGATGCCGAAGACCACGAGGTTCGAGAGCGCGCAGAGCGCGAGGCACCAGAGCGCCTTGGCCCACCAGGCGCGCCCGAGCGGGAAGCCCAGGCCCAGAAGCCCCCGCATCCGCGTGCGAGCGTCCGCCCGCGCGACGCACGCCACCACGAGCGAGAGAGACACGGGCAGGAAGAGCGCATACCAGTAGTTCCACGCGCTGAAGATCTGCACGCCCCGGTAGGGCATCGCGCCGAGCAGCGGCATCGGCAGCGCCATGAGCACGGCCAGGCGAACCGGTGCCGCGTGGCGCGACTTCAGGGCCTCGGCGCGCAGGCCCGCGAGCAGGCCGCCTTTCTCGCCCGTCATGCCGCCACCTCCCCGCGTGCTCGTCGCCCCTCCCGGCAGAAGCTCATGAAGAGTTCCTCGAGGTCCTGCCCGGGCCGAAGCGCATCCTCGTAGGCGAGGCGCCCCCCGCAGATGATGCCGATGGTGTCCGCCATCTGCTGCACCTCGGAGAGGATGTGGCTCGAGACGATCACCGTCGTGCCCGCCGCCGCGAAGCCGCGGATCTGGTCGCGCAGCTCCTCGATGCCGATGGGGTCGAGGCCGTTGGTGGGCTCGTCGAGCACGAGCAGGCGTGGCCGGGCGATCAGCGCCAGCGCGAGCCCCAGGCGCTGCCGCATGCCCATCGAGAAGCGCCCGGCGCGCTTCTTCCCAGTGTCTGCGAGGTCCACGGCGGCGAGCACCTCATCTATGCGGCTCTCGGGAAGGCCCAGCAGCGTGGTGCGCACGCGCAGGTTCTCGCGCGCGGTGAGGTTGGGGTAGAGCGGCGCCTCCTCGATGAGGCTGCCGATTACGTAGAGGTCCTCGCGGCGCCAGGCGTGCCCGGCAAAGAGGATCTCCCCGGCCGTCGGCCGCAGCATCCCGCAGATCATCTTGAGCGTTGTCGACTTGCCGGCGCCGTTGGGGCCGAGCAGCCCGTACACCTCGCCCTCGCGGATATGAAGGCTCACGTCGGCCACGGCGTCCTGCGCCTGGTCGCCGCGGCCGAAGCGCTTGGTGAGCCCGCGCGTCTCGAGCATGTAATCCATGGGCTTATCCTTTCTCTTCCGGGCGCGCGGGCCGAGTCGCCGTGCCCGCGCGCCTTACCTTTCGGGTTCACCATCCATGATGGGGCGCGTTTCTAACGAAGCCGTAACGGCCGTTGGGCTCTTTTGGTGCCAGCCCTTCTCGACCCGTACGCATTTGCTTAAAGCAACAACTTTCCCGATCGATGTAATCACCGAATCAAAACGTGTACACCAGCCACCAAAGATGCCGAAAAATGTCGCTTTTGGAGGCTGATGTACACAAATGCAGAATCCAGCGCAGCCCAGAGGCGCCCTCCACATGTCTGGACTCTCTATGGCTGCGCTGGATAGACATCGCTGGAACGGGTATAGTATCGAAAGTTTTGTCGTTAACCAGCGGGGGAGTCCTGTGGGCATCAAAAAGAAGATCAAAAAGGAGCTTATCGGCACTTCCGATTACCCGTCGAATAAGATCTTTACGATCTCCAATTTCATCACCTTTACGCGCCTGATCCTCACCCTGGTATTTCTGTACCTGTTTGTGACGGATAACAACCGTGTCATCGCCATCGTTATCTACGCCGTTGCCGCCTCCACCGACTGGATGGACGGTCAGATCGCCCGCATGACTAAGACGGTCTCGTGGCTCGGCAAGGTCATGGATCCCATTTGCGACCGTGCGCTGCTGTTCACCGGCGTACTTGGACTGGTGGTCCGCGGAGAGCTGCCCATCTGGGTCTGCGTACTCATTATTGGCCGCGACATCTATCTGGGCATCGGCACGCTTATCGTGCGTCATTATCACCGTCGCCCCATCGATGTGGTCTTTCCCGGAAAGATTGCCACGGCGCTGCTCATGACCGGCTTCTCACTCATGCTGCTCGGTTTCCCCGTTATTGACGGCCTGCACCTTTTATCTTCAACCCTTACGGCCTTCCCGGGCCTCAACGGAAGCTCGGTGCCCCTCGGCATCTTCTTTGTGTACGGCGGCGTGATCTTCTCCATGCTCACGGCTGTCATCTACTCCATTAAGGGCGGAGTGGCCATTAAACAGGCTCTCGCGCATCCCGAGGACGAGGACATCGACTTTCTGAACCCTGAAATCGAAGACTGATTCGTTGGGGTATGATTACGTACGGTTCATTATTTGCGGCACGTCCGCGATAAGTTAGGGGTTGTCATGGACAACATGGTTAACAATATGCCTCAGAATGATAAGACTGCTGACGCTACCTGCGTATTCCGCGTGCCTTCAAGCGACGTCACCGTTCCCGACCTTATGGCCAACGTGCGCATCACCGCTCCCGTTCTGTCCATCGTCAAGGGTCCGCAGACTGGTGCCGCCTTTGAGCTCGAGGACGACGTGACCACCATCGGCCGCGATCCTGCGAACGGCATCTTCCTCAATGACATGACCGTTTCGCGCAGCCACGCCCGCATTATTCGCGAGGGCCTCGGCGCTCGCATCGAGGACTTGGGCTCGCTCAATGGCACCTGGGTCGACGGTGCCATCGTCAATGCAGCCCCGCTGCACGACGGTTCTTCCGTCCAGATCGGTACGTTTACGCTCATCTACCACGAGAGCACGCCGGAGCGCATCGAAACCGGTGAATAGGGCATGGCCGAACGCAACTATCTGAGTATCGGCCAAGTCGTCAACCTTCTTCGAGGCGCATACCCCGATCTTTCGAACTCAAAAATTAGATTTCTCGAAGATGAGGGGCTCATTACCCCTCATCGTACGCCTAAGGGATACCGTCAGTACTCCAAAGAGGACGTTGATCGCCTGGAGGTCATTCTGCACCTGCAGAAGACCCGCTATATGCCGCTCAACGTGATTAAGCAGCGTTTGGAAAACGCCACGGACCTGTCAACGCTCGCCTACGAGGTGGGCTTGCTGTCCGATGTTCCGCTCAAGACGGAGCCCAAGGAGACTAAGCAAAAGCTGCATCCCATCGAGACCATTCCCGATATGCTGGGCGTCGAGATTTCGTTTATCCGCTCGCTCGCCGAGAACGACCTCATTCGCATCATCAAGAGTCCGCAGAATCGCGAGCTTGTCGATGGTCGCGATTTTCCGATCATCCGCTACTGCTCCGAGCTGTCACGCTTCCATATCGAGCCGCGCAACCTGCGTCAGTACGTGTCTTCCGCCAACCGAGAGTCCTCGATGTTTGAGCAGGTGCTCGTGAGCATGCTCGGAATGGATACCTCCGATGACGAGCGCGACGCCAAGCTCGAGCGTGCGTTTAAGAAGCTTCACGACCTGACCGAGGGTGTGCACACTGCGCTGCTCAAGAACCGCGTTTTTGAGTCGCTCAACGCCGTGGTCGAAGACGCCGACATCGATGCACTCGATGAGGAAATCACTCGCTCCGAGTCCACCAAGGCCAAAAACGAAGAGATAGCCGCGCCGGCTTCGCACGAGGATTCTCTCGTCAAGCCGCTCAAGGTCGTCGCCCCTTCGCAATCCGGCACCGTCACCGCGGGCAAGTAACAGCTGCCGCTTATCCGGCAACCCATTGAAAGGTCATGCAATGTACGACTTCGAATCTCAAATCGTCGACATCCCCGACTATCCCGAGCCCGGAGTCATCTTTAAAGACATCACGCCGCTCTTCGGCAATCCCGAGGCGCTCAAAGCCATGACCGATGCCCTCGCCGAGCACTTTGCCGGCATGGGAATCACCAAGGTCGTGGGCCCAGAGGCTCGAGGCTTTATGGTTGGCGTACCGGTGGCTGTAGCCCTTGGCGCCGGCTTTGTTCCCGCACGTAAACCGGGTAAGCTGCCGCGCGAGACCGTAAGCCAGAGCTACGAGCTCGAGTACGGAACGGATTCCATTGAGATCCATGCCGACGCTATCAGCTCTAAAGATACCGTGTTGATTCTGGACGACTTGGTCGCGACGGGCGGAACCGTCGAGGCAACAGGTAAACTGGTGCGAGATATGGGCGCAAAGCTTGTCGGTTACGGCTGTATCCTTGAGCTTGCGTTTCTCAACCCGCGCGAGAAGCTCACGCCGTCTGATGACGATGTGGAGCTGTTTAGCCTGGTGACGGTGGACTAGCCGTTACCCTTAGTTACTGGAAAGGAAGCTACATGCGCACAGCAAACACGCACAAAAACATGGCACGCTGCGCTGCTACGGCAACCCTCGCTTGTGTTTTGGGCTTGGGCCTCGCGGCTCCTGCCTACGCCGATACCGCATCCGACCTTGCCGCTGCTCGTACGAAGCTCGAGCAGATCGGTACCCAAACCCAGCAGATTTACGATGAGCTCGCCACGCAGACGCAGGCGCTCGATCAGACTGCTGGCGAGATCACGCAAAAGCAGCAGGAGATCGCCGATGGTCAGGCCAAGCTCTCGACCTATGTCGCCGGCGAGTACAAAACCGGCGGTCTGAGCCTGCTTCAGGTTCTTACGGGCGTCGATGACCTGAGCGATATGCTCAACCGTCTGTTCTACTACGGCAAAGTTTCCGATAAGCAAGCTCAGACCATTCAAGAGGTCAAGGAGCTTAAACAGCAGCTCACCGATAAGCAGGCCGAGCAGGAGAAGAACGTCGCCACCACGCAAAAGAAGGTCGACGAGCTTAACGCCCAGCAGGCTGACGCCCAGAACGTCGTAAACTCCCTGGATTCGCAGCTGCAGGCCGAGCTTGCCGCAGAGGCCGAGGCCAACGCCGCGCTGCAGGCCGGCATCAACGCCAGCACCGCCGAGAAGGCCACGGTGAGCAACGAGACTGCCGGTACGACCGAGAACACCAACAACGGTGGCCAGACCAGCAATAATAACAACCAGGGCGGCAACACTCCGGCTCCTACGCCGGCACCTGCTCCGACGCCGCAGCCCTCTACGCCTGCCCCGGCTCCGACGCCTTCTGCTCCGAGCCAGTCAGTCGATGGCGGTTCTGTTGTCTCGCGTGCATACAGCAAGCTTGGTTGCGCTTATTCCTGGGGCGGAATTGGCCCGAACAGCTTCGACTGCTCTGGTTTTGTTAGTTATTGCCTCACTGGTCGCTATTGCCGCCTGGGCACCACGGGTACCTTTATGGGCTGGACGCGTGTGTCCGATCCGCAGCCCGGTGACGTTGTGGTCAACTCGTACCACACCGGCATTTACATCGGTGGTGGTCAGATGATTCATGCTTCCGACTACAACACGGGTGTTATCATCAGCTCCGTTGCCGCCGGCATGAACAACAACTATATCTTCGTGCGTTACTAAGTCATCTTACACAGCGTGTGAATGTGGACCTCGTGGCTTTAAGTCGCGAGGTCCATTCTTTTTTTCTCTAATCTTGTACGGCTATCTAGTATTCAAAACTAGATAGCCGTACATTCAGTTTGCAAGATGGCTATAATTGTTGAGGAACAATTAGAAAGGACCCTCTATGAGCTGGGCACTTATCTCAGATTCAAGCTGCAACCTCCGCGATTGGCAACCGACCGCGCCCCATACCACCTTTGCATTTGCGCCCCTCAAAATTCGAGTGGGGGAGCGTGAATTCGTCGATGACCTTTCACTCGATGTTCATGAGCTCAACTGCGCTGTTCAGGCGGAGACGAACGCTTCTTCGAGCGCTTGTCCCAGCGTAGGGGAGTGGGCCGAGCTCTTCAAATTGGCAGACAAGACCATCTGCATGCCGATCTCTGAGGGCGTGTCGGGCAGCTACAACGCGGCAGCCACGGCTCGCGATATGGTTCTTACCGAGGAGCCCGACCGGCAGATTCATCTAGTCAATTCACGCGCAGCTGGCGGCAAAATGGACCTCATTTTCTTGCTGTTCGACCGCTATCTTGTAAGCAATCCGGATGTCGCATTCGAGGACGCTTGCGCATACTTCGATAGCCTTGAACAGAACAGCAAAATCCTCTTCAGTTTGTGCAATTACGAAAACCTCGCCAAAGCCGGACGTATCCCTAAGGCAGCCGGCGTCATTGCCAACAAGCTCAATATCCGCATTTTGGGCACAGCGAGTGAGGCCGGTAAAATCGAACTCGTCGGGCACACGCGTGGCGAAAAGAAGATGCTCAACAAGATCATCGACACTATGGAAGCCGAGGGCTTTACGGGCGGTGAGGTCGTCATCGATCACGTTGAGAACGAAGCTGGAGCCCAGGCGCTTACTGACCGCATAGTCGAGCATTGGCCCGGCTCCAAGACCATCATCATGCCCTGCAACGGCCTGGATTCCTATTACGCCGAGATGCACGGCCTCATCATCGGCTACGGCATGGGCGTAGCTTCGGGCAAATAGAGTCAGGTGGGACAAATTAGTCAGTAATTCTTTGTCCCACCACCTTTCAAATCAATTAACTACTAAACCCGTTGAACTTGAGATAGCTCATCAGGTACGCCTTCGAAACGAAGGACGATACCGCGCTGCGCACAAGCAGCGACTCACGCGTTACCTGATGCGCCGTATCGGGCACGGGAGTCTGCTCGACGGAAAACGCCGCACGAATCGATGCCTCGAGCTGATCGACCACATAATCAAAGGCCGTCGGGGCATCGTAGCTCAATCGCTGAATGTTAAAGAGTGCCTGCACCGCAGCAATAGGTAGCACCTGCTTAAAGATGCAGATAGCGATCAGGCGGGCAATCTGCTCGCGGCCATATTGCTTTTTGACCGGAGCAGGCACCAGGCCAACCTTTACGTAGTTATTGATCATCGATGGCGTAATGATAGGCTGCTCAACGCAAAGGGACAGCGGCTCCATCCACAGCGCAACATACTCAATGACCTGGTCGCGGTAGAGCGTCACATTGGGCAACTGGTCATAGCGCGGCAGGCTCAACGTATTAAGTTTGCGCACGATATCGGACTGAATAAATGCATCGGGCAGCACAGTGGGCTGAATATCCTCAGGCTTAATGCTGACCGACGAATCGGACATCGGAATAACGTGTTTAACGTGGTTCATAAGGTTCCTCCGTTCATTTTCTATATTGTATTCTACGTTATCTAGTTTTGCATACCACATAGCAGACAAGAAAATTGGTGGGACAACGCACTGATGCATCGTCCCACCATTTAGTTAATTGATAACAACCTTACATAAGATATATTATCGTACTTATCCGCGAAGAAACGCGTATGCGCTGGTTGCTGCTATGGCTCCGTCCGAAACGGCGGTCACAACCTGGCGTAAACGCTTGGAGCGGATATCGCCAGCGGCAAATAAACCAGGTGTACGGGTGGCCATCGAATCGTCGGTGACAATACCGCCGTCGGGAGCCAGATCGACTAGATGCTCAACAAGCTCGGTATGTGGCTGCGTCCCCGTAAAAACAAAGATGCCAAACGATCCAGGTTCAAGGGACTCAGTGTGCATTTCACCAGTCGCATTGTCCTTGAATGTGATTGTCGTGGGCATCGCTTCACCAGAAAGCTCAACAATACTAGTTTGGTACCTAACTGAAATATTGTCCTTAGCAAGAACCTTATTCACAACGCCCTCAGGTGCACGGAACTGATCGCGACGCAGCACGATGGTCACGCTGCTGGCAATGTCGGCCAGGAACAACGCCTCCTCGCATGCCGAATTGCCGCCTCCGATAACAAAGACCCGCTTGCCACGGAAGAACATGCCGTCACACGTCGCGCAATACGAAACGCCACGACCGCGATATTTGTCCTCGCCAACAAAACCCGCAGGACGCGGTGTAGCGCCCATGCACGCAATGACGCTCTTGGCCGCTGTGTTGCCCATATCATGATGGATGGTAAATTGAGCCGCGTCGGCATCGTAATCGACGCCCGTCACCATACTCCATTCAACCTGAGCCCCCAGGCCTTCAGCATGCTGTTGGAACCGCTCACCAAGTTCGGCACCGCTCAGCAGCGGAATGCCAGGATAATTCTCAATCTCGTTGCTCGTGGCGATCTGTCCGCCCGACATGCCCTGCTCAAGGACAGTCGTCGTCAGGTTGGCGCGCGCAGCATAAATGGCGGCAGCATAGCCAGCAGGGCCGCCACCGATAATAGCAACATCGATCGGCTGATGGGTAGTCATGAAGAGACCTCCTGTCGAAAGATTGGCGTTCTTTGCGCTCATACCCAAATTTACGTGAACGTGACACTCATGCACTACAATGATAAATCCGTGCTACAACGTCGAAGGGGAGTTATCGATGGATCAGACGCAGACGGGCGACGACGCTCCCCTGCTCACGCACAGCACTCCTCAATCGGAGCAAACCACGCTCTTGGCCCAGCAAAAACCTCTCGTGACCATCGTGCACGCCTCCGTCGGCTCGGGCCACAAAGCCGCCGCAAATGCGATTGCGCAGGCATTCGACCTCATCCGCGGCACCAATGGCATCCCCGAGGATGTTGAGATTGAAGTGCTCGATATCCTTGATTTTGGACGTATTAAATTCGACGGCAATAAGACCGCGGCTTCTTTTACGGGAGCCACGCGCCCCATTTACGACCTGACCTGGCGATATACGCTTACGGGACATCTGCTCTGGGGTGGCGGCACGGCATGGTCGCGAATTATGTTCCCCGCCTTCAACGAATATGTCCGCAGCCGCAGGCCCATAGCCGTGGTCGCAACGCACATCACGGCAGCCAATGTTGCCGTGGGCGCCCGCGTAATTACGGGTATCGATTATCCGGTCATCTGCGTACCGACCGACTACGAAGTCGAGGGATGGTGGCCCCACAAGGACACCGATTTATTCTGTGTTGCCAACGAATTTATGGCCGAAACGCTCCGCCCCCGCAAGGTCTCCGAAGCAAAGATTCGCATTACAGGCATCCCCATTCGCGCCGGATTCGACACGGATTACGATCGCGAGGAAGAGCTAGCCAAGTTCAACCTCCCCATCGACAAGACCGTCGTGCTGGTAATGGCCGGTGCCAGCTTGCCTCAGCCTTACGTCCGTTTTCGCGCGGAGATGGACCGCACCCTCCCCTTCCTGCGCAGCTTCGAAGACATGCACTTTGTCTTTTTGCCGGGCAAAGACGTGGAGTATGCCACCCGGCTGAAGACGCTCTTCGATGCCATGAAGCTCGAGAACGTCACGGTGTTGGACTATGTCGACGACATGGCGGCCCTCATGCACGGGTGCGACCTGGCAATCCTCAAATCGGGCGGACTCACGGTCACCGAGTGCCTATGCGCACATCTGCCGATGATTCTGCTGGGCAAGTCCTATGGCCAGGAAAAGGCCAACACCACCATGCTCACCGGCATGGGCGCCAGCATGCATGTCACCACCGCACGAGAGCTCATCGTAACGTTGCGTCATCTCCACGATCATCCTGAGTCGCTCAAGGCACTGCTCATCAACGGCGAAGTGCTGCGCCGTCCCCACGCAGCCGAAGACATAGCCATCGCAACCATGGAGCTTGCAGGCAAACCCCAAAAGCGCAAACGAGCCTTCTGCCGCTTCTACTGGGGCGGCAAACCCGCGCATATCCGCTAGTCGAATGTCCGCCGCTCTGCCGGAGCCGCCCTTATATCATTCCATGCTCAAACATTCTCGCTTCGCTGCGAAACTGCGCGTGGAACGATATAAGGGCGGCTCCGGCAGAGCGGCTGCGTTTACTTACTAGCAGCTACTTCGGTATCCCCTCCATTAGAACCTGCAAAGGTAAAACAGGAAAATATAAATACAGTAAGCC
>CAUBPS010000016.1 GCA_958437935.1 uncultured Collinsella sp.
GTGGGGAAAGGTGTTGAAAAATGGGGCAGTTCCCCATATTATTAATGACGTCGACAGGCGGGGTGGTTCCCCGCGTACGTGCCATCTGAGTAACCGAGGGGAGGGCGCACATGGGAATGACTGGTGCATACGAGCGCAATCTCGATGCAAAAGGTCGTCTGTCCCTGCCTGCACCCCTTCGCGAGGAGCTTGGAGAGCACGTTCGCGTGTTCAAAGCCCTGGATGTCGATGCTCTGTACGTGTTCTCTGCCGAGGCCTTCGATAAGTGGGTCGAAGGACTCTTCGCGGGTCGTGAGGGCCACGAGGGTTTTAACCCGCGTGACATTAACGACCAGAAGCTCATGAGGGCGATCAACAAGCGCACTACGTCGATGGACGTGGACAGCGCCGGTCGTATCGGTCTTTCCGAGTCTCTCCGCAAGCAGGCGAACCTCGACCGCGAGGTCACGGTTGTGGGCAACTACGACCACCTTGAGGTTTGGGATCGCGCCGCGGCCGATGAGGACGATGACGATGAGGCCCTGCTGGACCTCTTCTTCTCGTAAGGGCAAGGCACGGGTAACGGATGGAGCGTGGGATCTTGACACAAGAATATCGGCATGAACCTGTCATGCTCGGCGAAGTGCTTGAGTCGCTGCGGCTAAAGAGCGGCTCCGTTGTCTGCGATTGCACCCTTGGCGGTGCCGGCCATTCGGTAAAGATGGCCGCGCAGGTGGGGGAGACGGGCCTTTTGCTCGGCGTCGATCAGGACGACATGGCCCTCGAGGCCGCTGGCGCTCGTCTGGACCGCGAGGTTCCCGGCGTTCCGCACCAGCTGCTGAAGGGCAACTTCGGCGACTTGGACGAGCTGCTTTGCTCGGCCGAGGTGCCCGGGGTCGATGGCTTCCTGTTCGATTTGGGCGTTTCGTCACCGCAACTCGATATCCCTGGCAGGGGCTTTTCGTATAACGAGGACGCCCCATTGGACATGCGGATGGATCCGGGTAATAACACCTTAAACGCAGCTGAGGTCATCAACACCTATAACGAACACGACCTCGCCCGGATTCTACGCGTCTACGGCGAAGAGAAGTTCGCCTCGCAGATCGCGCGCGAGATCGTGCGCCGCCGCGAGCAAGAACCGATCGAAACCACCGGCCAATTTGTCGAGATCATCAAGGCGGGTATCCCGGCTGCCGCTCGTCGGCATGGCGGACACCCGGCCAAGAAAAGTTTCCAGGCCATTCGCATCGAGGTCAATCACGAGCTCGATGTGCTCGAACGAGGGCTTGATGCCGCCACCAGGTGGCTCAATCCGGGCGGACGTATCTGCGTCATCTCGTATCACTCGCTCGAGGACCGTATCGTAAAGAATCACTTTAAGGAGATGAGCCAGGGGTGCACGTGTCCGCCGGAGATTCCGGTGTGCGTGTGCGGCAACGTGCCGATACTCAAGGTCATCACCCGCAAACCCTTGGTTGCCCAGCCTGATGAGGTTGAGCGCAACCCTCGGGCGAGATCAGCCAAAATCCGCGTGGCGCAGCGTCTGTAGGCGCGACCGCGCGATATTGGACCTCCCGCTCGCACCATAAACGAAGCTTAAACACACTACCAACGTACTCGGGATGGGAGGCGGCATATCATGGGCTACAACACTTCAAGCGCAGCACTCGCCTATGATATGAACGCCATGCCCGCCTATCGTGAGACGCCGCAGGCCCCCGTTGCTCCCCGTGAGCAGCGCACGCCGCGCTTTGATGTCTACACGGGCGCGGGCCGTCAGGCAAACCAGGCGGTAAGCCCGGTTTTCATGAGCGTTCTTAAAACGTTTTGCATCATTGCGGCTATCTTCATGACGATCGGCGTCGCCCGCGTGGCGCTCGCCGGCGTTACGGCCCAGGTGCTCAACAGCAACGCCGAGCTTACCAACACGCTCGAAAAGGCGACCGATGAGAGCTCCGACCTGGAGGTCATGCATTCGGTCTATGGCGCCGACACGCGCATTCGCGACCTTGCGGGCGCTTATGGCATGGTGGAGCCCAGCGAGAGCGTTACACTTGACTTTTCGCAGGATGCAGCCGCGGGCGCCAACGCGACCGCGACCGCTCAGTAGCAAGACGGTAGCTGAGTATGACAAATGACTATCGCCGCGGTTCCGATGGGGGCCGCGGTTCTGGACGTCCCTCGTCGCGGGGACGTTCTGGTTATCAAGGAACGGGTCGGCAATCTTACAACGCCGGGCAGTCCCGTGGCAACGACCCGGCGTCGCGACTTCGCGGCTCGGGCGGCCCTCAAGTGCATAACACCAGGTCGCGCAAGAGTTCATCGACCGAATGGCTCACAGGCACGCCTCTGCCTCGCCGCAAAGCCGTCATGGGCTTCATTGGGCTTGGCTTGGGCTTGGGCGCCTTTCGCCTTGCCGACTATCAAATTGTCGAAGCCGATAAACTGCGCGAGCGTGCCGATGCGCGCCGCCTGCTTGCGCAGACCCTCTATGCCAAACGTGGCACCATCTACGACCGCAACGGTAACGTGCTGGCGTCGTCGGTCGAATGTCGCAACATCGCCGTGAACCCCCAGCTTGTCGAGGATGTTGACAAGACGGTGTCGGCGCTGGTCAAGGCAACTGGAATCGATAAAAAGACCTGCCGCAAGCTCGTTGAGTCCGATGGAACCTGGGTGTATATCAAGCGCCAGGTGGACGAAGACGACGCTGCGGCGCTGGAGAAGAAGAACCTGCCCGGCGTGCTTTTTGAGCAGGCCATGAAGCGCGTATATCCATACGGCAATCTGGCATCGCAGGTGCTGGGTGTAGTGAATGTAGACAACGACGGCTTGACGGGTCTCGAAAAGCAATACAACAAGCTTCTGACCGGCACGAACGGTTCCCTCGTACGCGAGCGCGCGAGGGACGGCAGCTATATCGCGGGCGGTGCCTATAAAAAGGTGGCTGCGGTCGACGGCGTTGATATCGTGACGACGCTCGACGTCAATATCCAGCGTGCGGCCGAGGATGCCCTGGCAGAGGCTGTCGAGAAGACAAAGGCCAAGAACGGCTCGGCGCTGGTCACCAATCCTACGACAGGCGAGATCTTGGCAGCCTGCTCGTATCCGACCTACGACCAGACCAATTTGGAAAACGCCAAGACCGAGGATATGAACCTGCGCCTGGTCACCGACGCCTACGAGCCCGGCTCGGTCTTTAAGACGCTCGTGGCGGGCGCCGGCTTCGACTTGGGTGTCGTGCGGTCGAGTACGTCGTTTGAGGTGCCGGCGAGCATCAAGGTGGGCGACGATACCGTCACCGATGCCGACAAGCGCGACTACGCCATGACCATGGATGTGCGTGAGATGATGCGCCGTTCGTCCAACGTGGGATTTGTCCTGGTGGGGCGCAAGATCGGTGCCGACGACTTTGCCGCCTATGTGGACAAGTGGGGCATCGGTCACAGCTCTGGTGTCGATTTTCCGGGCGAGAGCCTGGGCATCGTCAAGGAGCGTGACCAGTATGACGGCGCCACGCTGGGCTCGATGAGCTTTGGACAGGCGCTGTCTGTCTCGCCGATTGAGATCGCACGTGCCGTGGGCGGCATCGCCAACGGCGGCGTGATGATGACCCCGCACTTCTATAAGTCCAGCAAAGGCGACGAGAAGGACTGGGGCGAAGGCGAGTGCGCGATTTCGGAGGACGCCGCATCCCAGGTGGCATCGTGCATGCAGACGGTCGTGTCGGAGGGAACGGGCGTTGGCGGCGCGGTTGACGGCTATGACGTGGCGGGTAAGACCGGTACGGCCGAACGTGCCGACGAGAACGGCGGCTACCTCAAGGAGAACTACATGTCGTCCTTTATGGGCTTTGCACCGGCACAATCGCCCAAGGTGCTGTGCTATATCACGCTCGACGGAACGCCGAGCGGCTCAGATGCCGCTGCGGTGCCGTTCCAGTCCATTATGGCCAACGCGCTCGACGTGCTGGGTATCCCGCACACGAAGTAGGGGGTTACAATCTTTGGGGCGTGGTTTGTTGTCCCATATGAGGGTGTTCACATGCCCTGCACCACGCATGTGCGGCGCTGGGATACAATACGCCGATAGCATTATTAGGTTTACAGGGGAGCTGCAATGATAGAGATCGCCGTCAACAACCTCGCGGCCGCAACAGGGGCCCGAACCGTGACGGGAGAAGCCGATCGGGTATGCCGCGGGTGCGTTATCGACTCGCGCCAGGTCGAGGAAGGGACGATTTTCGTCGCCTTTCCCGGTGAAAACGTCGACGGCAATGATTTTGCTTCCCGTGCCGTCCAGTCGGGTGCCGGCGCCGTCGTGATGACGCGTGAGCCCGAGGCCGAGCTGGTCTCGCTGGCGCAGGACAAAGGATGCGCCATCCTGCTGACCGATGATCCCGAGGAGTTTCTGCTGCGTTTGGCGCACGCGTATCGCCTGGAGCTTGGCTGCCTGGTCGTTGGCATTACCGGTTCCATCGGCAAGACGACGACCAAGGACGTGCTAGCCGCTGTGCTCGCCAAGCGCTATCGTGTCTGGGCCACCAAGGGCAATTTCAATAACCTGATCGGCATGCCGCTCACGGTGCTTTCCGCTCCGGCCGATACCGAGGTCCTGGTGCTCGAGATGGGCATGAACCATTTCCACGAGATCGAGCGCCTTTCCCAGTCCGCCAATCCCAACTTTGCCATCGTGAGCAAGATCGGCACCTCTCATATCGGTATTTTGGGCAGCCGCGAGAACATCGCCCGCGCCAAGTCCGAGATCGTCCAGGGTATGTGCGCCGCCGGCGACTATTTGCCGCTGCTGGTTTTGGGTGGCGAGGACGACTTTACGCCGTTCATTCGCGATACGTTCGCCCAGCCTGCTGGTATCGACGTGATGCTGGCCGGCGTCTCGGACGACGATGAGGTCCGTGCCCGCGACATTCGTGTTGATGACGAGGGACGTCCGGTCTTTACGCTCGATTTTGGCCAGGGTGAGACGATCGATACCATGCTTGCCATCCCCGGCGTGCAGTCCGTTCCTAATGCCGTTAAGGCCGCCGCGGTTTCCTATCGCCTGGGCGTGACGCCCGAGCAGATCGATGCTGCTTTTAGGGGCCTCACGATCACCGGTCACCGCCAGGAGATCAAGCGCGCCAAGAGCGGTGCCCGCGTCATCGACGATTCCTATAACGCCAGTGCCGAATCCATGGCTGCTGGCCTCGATCTACTGTGCTCGCTTTCGTGCACGGGGTCTCGCATGGCGATCCTGGGCGAGATGGGCGAGATGGGCGATGAGGCTCCTCGCATGCATGAGCTCGTGGGCGCCTATGCCGCCGCCAAGAAGCTCGACATGCTGGCGTGCGTGGGTGGTGAGCTGGCCCAGCTTATGGCCGATGCCGCGCGCATGATGGGTATGGACGAGGACCGCATCCAGGTGTTCTCCGATTATCAGCAGGTGCTCGACCGCATGGGCGGCGCGCTTGAAAAACATGATGTTGTACTGGTCAAGGGTTCCCGCTTTGTTGAGCTCGACCGCTTTGTGGAAGGTGTGTGCTAGCCCATGTTCGGCAATCCCTCGTATCCAACGTATCAGGCTTTTTTGGGGCTTGGCATCGCCGCTGCCATTGCGCTGCTGCTCATGCCGTGGTGGATCAAGCTGCTCAAGGTCGAGGGTATCGGCCAGCAGGTTCGTGCCGACGGCCCCAAGCGTCATTTGGTTAAGCAGGGAACGCCCACCATGGGTGGCGTTGTCATCCTCGTCGCGATCTCGCTGACCTGTCTGCTGATGGGCAAGCTCACCACCGAGCTCGTGCTCGTGCTGCTCGCCACGCTGGCGACCGGCGTGCTGGGCCTGATCGACGACCTGACCTCCGTTACGCATGGGCGCTCGCTCGGTCTGACGCCCCATGCCAAGATGATCGGCCTAACCATTATCTGTGTCACCTTTACGGTACTTGCCGTTAACTGGTGCGGCGTCGCCCCCGAGATTCGTTTTCCCGGTGGGTTGACGATCGACCTTGGCGTGCTTTCGACCACTATCTGCGGCCTTTCGTTCCCGTGGCTCTACATTGTCTTTTGCTGGCTGATGATCGCCGGTCTTTCTAATGCCGTGAACCTGACCGATGGCCTTGATGGTCTTGCTGGCGGCACCTCTATGATTGCCATGCTCGCCATGGCTGCCATGGCGTTTTTGCACGGAGACGTGAACCTGTCCATCTTCTGCACCGCGTGTGCCGGTGCCTGCTTGGGCTTTCTGTGGTTCAACTGCTATCCGGCGAGCATCTTTATGGGCGATACCGGCTCGCTTGCCCTGGGCGCCGCGTTTGCCTGCACGTCCATCATGACCAACACCGAGGTCGTCTCCCTCATCATCGGCGGCCTGTTTATCGTTGAGACCCTGTCGGTCATGATTCAGGTTGTCTACTTCCACTTTACGCACAAGCGCGTCTTCCTTATGGCGCCCATCCATCATCATTTCGAAAAGAAGGGCTGGGCCGAGACCAAGGTCGTCATCCGTTTTTGGATTATCGCTGCGGCCTTTGGTGCCGTTGGCCTTGCCCTGTTCTTCCAGTTGGGATAGTGGTCTTTCATGCCTCTTGCTGATGTCTTTAGCCTGCTCGTTTTGGGTCAGGGCAAATCCGGTCTCGATGTCGCCCGCTGGGCGCTGGCACATCCCGAGCGCGTAAGCGCCGTTACCGTGTATGGCGGCGGCACCTCTGAGCCCAATGACGCCACGCGTGCGCTCGAGGCTGCTGGTGCGTCGTTTGTCTATGGGACCGAACAGGTCGAGGGCGCCTATGACGTATGCGTGACGTGCCCGGGCATCTCGGAGTTCTCGGGCTTCTTTAAGGCCGGGCGCGAGCATGCCGCCCAGATTATGGGTGAGCCCGAGTTTGCCTATCGCCTGTCGCCCGATAACTGGATTGCCATCACGGGCACCAACGGCAAGACGACCACCACGTCGCTGACTGATTATCTGCTCAAGGCTGCCGGCGAGGCCAGCGTTGCTGTCGGCAACATCGGCGAGCCGCCGGTCAACGAGATTGACGGCCGAGCCCACAACGAGTGGTTTGTGGCTGAGCTCTCGAGCTATCAGATTGCTACGACCACCGAGCTCCACCCCCGCGTGGCGGTTCTGCTCAACATTACTCCCGACCACTTGGGCTGGCATAAGAGCCATAAGAACTATGCGCTTGCCAAGGTCAAACTGTTTGACAATATGGTCGATGACGATCTGGTGGTTGTCGACGTCGAAGACGCCGGCATTCACGAGTTCGATGAGTACATCTACACGCCGGGTCGTCGCATCTGCAAGGTTGCCTTTGAGGAGCCTGAGGGCGAGGATGCCGCCTTTGTGCGCGATGGCAAGATGATCGTGCGTCTGAAAGGCGTCGAGACCCCGCTCATCGCTACATCCGAGCTCAAGATCTCGGGCCATCACAATGTTATCAATGCCCTGTGCGCTGCCACGGCTGCCTTGGCGGTCGGTGCCGATGTCGATGGTGTCTGCCGCGGTCTTGCCTCGTTCCAGCCGCTCGAGCACCGCGTGGAGCCGTGTGGCGAGATTGACGGCGTGCGCTACGTCAACGATTCCAAGGCGACCAACACCGATGCGGTCGAGAAGGCGCTGACGGCATTTCCCGATGACGACGTGATCTTGCTGCTCGGCGGCCACGATAAGGGCACGCCGCTCACGGACTTCGCGCGCGTCGTTATGGACAACGTGCGCTCGGTCGTCTGCTTTGGCGATGCGCGCGAGCGCTTCACCGCCGCTATGGACGAGGCCGATGTCGATTGCGATGTGGATATCGCCCAGGCGGATGACCTGCGCGACGCCGTGGACGTCGCCCGTTCGCTGTCGAGCCGTGGTGACGTGATCTTACTTTCTCCTGCCTGCTCTTCGTTCGATGAGTTCTCGGGCTATGAGGAGCGCGGCCGCGTGTTTAAGGACTACGTGGCTCAGCTTGCCGCTACAGCGAAATCACAAATGGAATAGGGGTTGCGGTGAGAGAGGAGAGCCCCCGACAAGGTATGAGGAGGCCCGACTCGGACCGTGCTTCCTCACGTCGCACCACACCGCGTTCCAGCCGCGGCGGGCAGACGTTTAGCGAACGCTATATTGCCGGCGTTCCCGCCCGTATCATGCGCCCCCGTTTGATATTCATGGCCTGCCTGTTTACCTTGGTGTGCTTTGGCCTGCTGATGGTGTACTCGGCGTCTTCGGTCGAGGCGCTGCACGAGAATGGCTCGGCGACGTTTTTTCTGTTTCGACAAGCTGCGTTTGCCGGAGTTGGCGCGCTGGCTATGGTTGCTATCGTGCGCATCTTGCCGGACAGTTGGTTTGGGGAAGACGTGCTCAGGATCTTCCTCATAGGCATGATAGGGCTACTGCTTCTGGTGTTCTTGGTGGGCAGCGGCAGCCGTGGCGCCACGCGCTGGCTCAACATCGCCGGCATTCAGTTCCAGCCTTCCGAGTTTTTAAAGCCATTTGCCATTGCGTATTCGGCCATCATGCTTGATCGCTTCTTTTCGCCCGGTGGCAACATCAACGAATTCCTTCGCAAGATGGGCATCTACCTGGGCATTTCGCTCTTTCTGATCTTTATCCAGCCCGATTTCGGTACTGTCCTGATCATCCTGTTGACCCTCATGTGCATGGCGTTGTTTGCGGGTCTCGACCCCAGATTTATCATCGGCGTGCTAATCTTCGGCATTCTCGTGATCGTGATTGCGCTTGTCGCAGAGCCGTACCGTATGGTGCGTATTCAGGTTGCCTTGAACCCTTGGGCCGACGAGTATGGTGATGGCTATCAGGCCACGCTTGCCATCATGGCCTTTGCCTCGGGCGGTCTGTTCGGCCGTGGCATCGGCAACTCAACCATGAAGTACTCGTATCTGCCCGAGGCGCACAATGACTACATCTTGGCCATCATTGGCGAGGAAGTCGGTTTTGTCGGAACCGTGCTGTTCTTCTTGGTGTTTGCGATGCTGATCTACTCGGCGTTTCGCATTGCCGAGCAGGCGACCGATCGTCGGGGCGCGCTCATGGCGTCTGGCTCCGCGGTCATTCTCGCAGTGCAGTTTTTGATTAACGCGCTGGGCATCCTCAACGTGTTTCCCATGACGGGCAAACCGTTGCCGTTTATTAGCTACGGCGGTTCGTCGATTATTGTGTCGCTCATGCTTGCCGGGTTGATCCTGCGCGTTTCGTACGAGAGCGCCCGCCGCGATGAGTATGACCGCCGCCGTGAGAGCTTTGCCGTTATGGATGAGAGTACCGCCGGCGTGCCCCACGTGCGCGGCGAGCGATCTTCGCGTAACGGTTTTACCGTCCTGGATGGCTCTGCGACCGACCCCGCAGCCCGCCCGCGTCAGCGAACGGCGCCGCAAGGTCGTCCTCAGCGCCCCACTCCTCGCAATGCGGGCGGCGGATATAATCGAATCGATTTGAACTCGGACCCGTCGGCACGTCTGCGCACCGACGACCAGGGACCGCGTGTACGAAGGGACTACCATGACCGATAAAATGACCGTTGCTATTGCAGCCGGCGGCACGGCAGGGCACATCAACCCCGCGCTCGCCTTGGCCGAAGAGCTGCGTGACCGTGGCCACCACGTTGTGTTCGTGGGCCAGTCGCGCAAGCTCGAGGGTCGTCTGGTCCCCGAGGCTGGGTTTGATTTTGTGCCCATTACGGTCACGGGCTTCGACCGCTCCCGTCCTTGGACGGCGCTGACCTCGCTGTGGCGTGTCAACAAGGCCAAGCGTGCGCTCGCCAGTCATTTCTCAAAGGTCGGCAAGCCCGATGCCGCCATTGGTTTTGGTGCCTATGTCGAGGTTCCGCTGCTGGGGTGGTGCAAGGGCGCGGGCGTTCCGTATCTGCTGCATGAGCAGAACTCTGTTCCGGGCCTGGCCAACAAGATGATGAACTCCCACGCCGCCCGCGTGTGCATCTCGGTGCCGGCAGCGCGTTCGGTCTTTGAGCGCGAAGGTGACCCTGACCACGTGCTCATGACCGGCAACCCCGTACGTCGCTCGGTGATCGAGGGCGATCGCGCTCGCGGCCGCAAGGCACTTGGCGTTCCCGAGGACGCTACGCTGCTGCTCGTCTTTGGCGGTTCACTTGGCGCCCAGCACCTCAACGAGCGCGTGGTTTCGCTCAAAAACGAGCTGCTTTCGCGCAAGAACCTCTATGTGTTGCATTCGACGGGTGCCGACGGCTTTGAGGAGACCGAGCGCGCTTTGGCGCTGACGCCCGAGGAGGCGAAGCGTTACCGCGTCCAGCCTTACATCGACAACATGGGCGATATGCTGGCTGCTGCCGATTTGGTGCTCTCGCGTTCGGGCGCATCGAGCGTGGCCGAGATCGCTGCGCTCGCCGTGCCCTCGGTGCTCGTGCCGTATCCGCATGCGACGGCCGACCACCAAACCACCAATGCTCGTTATCTGGTCGACGCCGGGGCCGGCGTGCTCTGCGCCGATGCCGATATCGACGGTTCTGCCTTTGTCGATGAGCTGCTGCACCTGGTCGATGACGCGGCGGCACGCGACGCCATGCGTCAGGCGGCGCGTGGTCTGGCTCAGGATAGGGCCGCCGCTCTTCTGGCGGATGCGGTAGAGGGTTTGCGTTAGTTAGACGGGATATCGTCGGTCGCCCTCGCGCTGATGCGGTAGGTGCGGTACAGTTAACGGGTTACAGGCAGTGTTTACGCAAGGAGTACACGAGCACATGGCTGATTCCCAGACTGCAACCTCCGCGCCCGAGTTTAAGAGCGCCCACTTTATCGGTATCGGCGGCGCCGGCATGAGCGGCATCGCCCTCGTTCTTCACGAGCGCGGTTATGCCGTTACCGGCTCCGACCTTAAGACGTCACGTTATATCCGCCAGCTTACCCGCGCTGGTGTGAAGGTGCATGTGGGCCATGAGGCCGCCACGATCGACGAGGTCAAGCCCGACGTGGTTGTTGTCTCCACCGCTATTCCGGAGTCCAACCCTGAACTCGTGCGCGCTCGCGAGCTTGGTATTCCCGTGTGGCCCCGTGCCAAGATGCTCTCTGCTTTGGGCCACGGCTACACCACCGTCGCTGTTGCCGGCACGCATGGCAAGACCACCACGTCTTCGATGTGCGCCACCATGCTCGACCGCATGGGTCTGGATCCGAGCTTCTTGATCGGTGGCATCGTCGAGGGCTATGACACGAACGGCAAGAACGGCTCGGGCGACTACTTTGTCGCCGAGGCCGACGAGTCCGACAGCTCCTTCCTGTTCCTGAACCCCAACGTGGTCATTGTGACCAACGTCGAGGCCGATCACCTCGATCACTACTCGGGTATCGAGGAGATCGAGGCGACTTTCGCCAAATTCATGAGCCTGGTGGGCGAGGACGGCACCGTCATCGTCTGCGGTGAGGACCCGCATCTGGTCGAGCTCGCCAAGTCGACGGGCCGTCACGTGCTTTCCTACGGCTTTGCCGAGAGCAACGACATCGTCTGCATGCACCCGGATGTCAAGGGCATCCAGAGTGACTTTATCGTTCGCTTTGAGGACGGCACTGAGCATGCTGTGGAGATCAAGAGCAATCCCGGTCGCCACAACATGCTCAACGCCACGGCGGTGCTCACCGTCGCCCATGTCCTGGGCCTTGACATCGACGCCGCCGCCAAGGCGCTCTCGAGCTTTGAGGGCGTCCGCCGTCGCTTTACCCACGTGGGCGATATCGATGGCATCACCGTGGTCGATGATTACGGCCATCACCCCACCGAGATCAAGGCGACGCTTGCTGCCGCTTCGTCGCTGGGCTACAAGCACGTCGACGTCGTGTTCCAGCCGCACCGCTATTCGCGCTTGCAGGCCCTGTGCGACGACTTTGCCGATGCATTTGCCAATGCCGATAAACTGCTGCTGATTGATGTGTTCTCGGCTGGCGAGATGCCCATCCCGGGTGTCACCTCTAAGATGCTCGCCGATACCGTGCGCGCCAAGCATCCTGGCAAGGAGGTCGTGTACTGCTCCAGCCGTCTTGAGCTCAATCAGGAGCTCGAGCAGATGGTGGGCGCGGGCGACCTGCTGCTCACTATGGGTGCCGGTGACGTTACGACCGTCGGTCCCGAGTTCATTGAGTATCTGACTGCCAAGAAAGACGCTTAAGTCTAATGGGTCTGTTTAACGCCGTCATGGCGCTCTCGGGCATGATCGACACGGATGTGATCGAGGACGAGCGCCTTGCGCGTCATACGAGCTATCGTATCGGCGGCAAGGCCGACCTCTTTGTGACGTGCCATAGCTATCATGCCCTTCGCCGCGCCGTGGCGGTGCTCGATCGCGAGCAGGTGCCGTGGGTCATCATCGGCAAGGGCTCCAATCTGCTGGTTGCCGATGGCGGTTATCGCGGCGCCGTCATTTCGCTCGGACGTGAGTTTCAGCGCACGGTTGTTGCCGATGACGGTTGTACGCTGACGGTCGGTGCGGGCGTGATGTTTGCGCGCCTGGTCAACGATGCCCTGTCGCGTAGCCTCTCGGGCCTTGAGTTTGCCGTTGGCATCCCTGGCTCGGTTGGCGGTGCGATATCTATGAATGCCGGCACACGGACCGAGTGGATTGGCTCGCTGGTTGAGGATGTCGTAACGTTTGACCCGGCATCCGGTATCAAGCATTATGCGGGGTCCGAGATCACTTGGGGCTACCGCGAATGTAGCCTTCCCCGCAATGAGATCATCCTCGAGTGCGTGCTCAAGCTTAAACCGGCGCCCAAGGCCGACATTCGCGAGCGCATGGAGCGGTACCTGACGAGGCGCAAGCGTACACAGCCCATGGGTCGCGCATCCTGCGGGTCGGTCTTTCGCAACCCGCCCGATGCGAGCGTGGGCAAGCTTATCGAGGATTGTGGATTAAAGGGTTTTTCGATTGGCGGCGCGGAAGTTTCGCCCGTTCACGCTAATTTTATCGTTAATAACGGAACTGCCTCGGCCGATGACGTTGCCGCGGTTATCAGACATGTGCACGGAAAGGTGAGGGAGGCGTATGGCATCGAGCTCAGACCGGAAGTTAAATTCCTCGGCTTCTAGAGCATCGAAACCCACCTTCCGCCGCGCCGGAGGGCGTTCCGGCGCGCCTGCCAAACCTCAACGCAATACCGTCGCGCACTCTAAGTCTGTCGGGCATGCTCGACAGACCAGTCGTCCGGTTGTCGGCTCGCAGCTCGGTAATCGTCCGGCCGCAAAAAAGTCCTCGCGTCCCTCGGTGACGTCAAAGCCTGTTATGGGCGCCAAGCCTGCCCGTCCTATGGCAACTCCTAAGCCCTCGACAGGAACTAAGGCGGCGCGTCCGAGTCGCACGCTGGGCGCATCGAAACCGCGCTCGCTGACATCGGTGCCGGCTACCGCCAAGAAGCCTTCGGGTAAAAAAGGCGTCAACCCGTTGTCTTCACTTGGGGCGATGGCAAATAAAACGTCAGAGGCCGCTTCTCTCGTTGCAGGCAAAGGCAAAATCGTGGGCGGCGTTCTGGCTGTCTTGGCCGTGCTCGTCGTCGTTGCCATCGTGGTTATCAACTCTGGATTGTTTACCGCCACTGATATTCAGATTCAAGGCAGCGAGCATGTGACGAAGCACGATGCTATCCAGCTGATCGATTTGCCCGAGGGGACGTCGCTTTTTAACGTCGATCCCGACCAGATTACCGAGGACCTCAAGCAGAACCCGTGGGTCTCGGGCGTGGATGTCCAGCGTCAGTTCCCGCATACGCTCATCATTACGCCGATGGAGCGCAAGGTCATTGCAATTGCCTATATCAGCTCCGATGACCTTGCCTGGGCCATCGGGGATGATGACACCTGGATCGCCCCGCTGTCGACGTCGGTCGAAGTGGATGACCAGGGCAACGTCATCACGACGGGGCAGGGCTCAAATACCCTGACCGGCATTGATGCCGCACTGGCGCTCGCTAAGCACTATGGCGCGGTGTTGTTGACTGATGTCTCGGCGGATGTCGCTCCGGTTTCCGGCCAGGCGGTGAGCTCCAAGGCCGTTAAGGCTGGCTTGGATTATGTGCGTGGTTTTTCGAGCGAGTTCTTGGGACAAGTCAAGGATATTTCCACGCCTTCGGTCGAAGCCATCTCGGCAAACCTCAATAACGGCATTGAGGTGTCGCTGGGCGATTCGGACGATATCGCCAAGAAGGAACGCGTAGTCACCAAGTTGCTTTCGCAGGTAGAGGGCGTAACGTATATCAATGTGCGCTCTCCAGGCAACTACACATTTAGGAATGCTCCGACCTCGTAGCGCTGGTTGATGCTTTGTTGAGGGGCCATACCACGCCGTTTATCTGGTTTGTTTGGTTTTCACGGTCAATTATTTGACTGATACGTTCATAATGTGCAAACATAATACGGTTTACCTTTGCATTTACTTTCAACCTGAAGGTTAATGTGCGCAGGGGTCGACCCATGCTATGGCTATAACCTTTGTTCGGAGGACCGACATGCACGAGACAGAGATCAACAACTACCTTGCCGTCATTAAGGTGGTCGGCGTCGGCGGCGGCGGTACCAACGCGGTCAATCGAATGATCGAAGAGGGCATCCGCGGCGTCGAGTTTGTTGCCATCAACACCGATGCTCAGGCACTCGCGATCTCTGATGCCGATATCAAGGTGCACATCGGCACCGACCTTACCCGCGGCCTGGGCGCCGGCGCCAACCCCGAGGTTGGCCGCAAGGCTGCCGATGAGTCCCGTGACGACATTGCCGAGGCGCTCGCTGGCGCCGACATGGTGTTTATCACCTGCGGTGAGGGCGGTGGCACCGGTACCGGCGCTGCTCCCATCGTTGCCGATATCGCGATGAACGAGGTCGGCGCACTGACCGTCGCCGTCGTGACCAAGCCCTTCACCTTCGAGGGCCGCAAGCGCAAGAAGAGCGCCGAGGAGGGCATCAAGACCCTCTCCGATTGCGTCGACACCATGATCGTCATTCCTAACGATAAGCTGCTCGACATCGCCGAGAAGAAGACCACCATGCTCGAGGCCTTCGCGATTGCCGATGGCGTCCTTTCCCAGGGCACCCAGGGCATCACCGACCTCATCACCGTCCCCGGTATCATCAACCTGGACTTCGCCGATGTTAAGACCATCATGAAGCAGGCCGGTACCGCCATGATGGGTATCGGTACCTCTTCTGGGGATACTCGTGCCGTCGACGCTGCCCAGCAGGCCATCTCCAGCCCGCTGCTCGAGAGCTCCATCGATGGTGCCACGCGCGTGCTGCTCTCCATCGCCGGTTCCAAGGACCTGGGCATCCAGGAGATCAGCGACGCCGCCGACGTTGTCGCCAACGCCGTCGACCCCGAGGCCAACATCATCTTCGGTACCGTTGTCGACGAGTCCCTGGGCGATCAGGTGCGTATCACCGTCATCGCTACGGGCTTCTCCGACTCCAACGTCAACCGTCAGGACGAGCTCTTTGCTGCTCAGCAGTCTCAGAGCAAGGCCGCTGCCTCCGCTGAGCCGCAGCGCACCGCTCCGGCTGCCAGCCCGGCTCAGGCCGCTCCGACCCGCAACGTCGGTGGTACCGAGCTGCCCAACTTTGGCAACGACCAGTTCGAGCTTCCCGACTTCCTGAAGCGCGGTAGCTTCTAGTTCGTTTTTCTCAACGACCTGTACGGGGTGTGTCCATTTGGATGCACCCCGTTTTGTTTCCCGTTTGTAAACGAAAGCCTCCAATCTCCTTACGTTCCCTTTACGTTTGGTCCCTACCGCTGCGGGTATCCTTTTAAGGAAGTATGACAGCCGTATAAACGCGGACTGCGCGGCGACGCCGCGGTACTTGTGTTATTAGGAGGCTTTAGTATGGCAGCACGTGCGGACAACGTTTCGCGTGTCGACCATGATGGAGTTACGTTGGTGGAGGGCGCGACATCCGATGTCCGCTTTGCCTTTACCGAGCGCACCGGTGGCGTTTCTGAAGATGCGTACTCCTCGCTCAACTTGGGCTCGCATGTAGGCGATGACCCCTTTGCTGTTCAAGAAAATCGTCGTCGAGCGCTCGAAGCTATGGGCGCCACTGAGTGCGAGCATAATCTGCTCGTGCCCAATCAGGTACATGGTGACCATATCGTTACGGTGACTTCGAACGGCGCCGACGATCTTGAGGCTGTTCGCGAGCAGATTGCCGAGGGCTGCGATGCCATCGTCTGTACGGCCCATGACGTGCCCGTGCTGCTCTGCTTTGCCGACTGCGTTCCCGTGGTGCTGGTAGCCCCCGGCGGATTTGCCGTGGTGCACTCCGGTTGGAAGGGCACGATTGCACGTATTTCCGCCAAGGCGTGCCAGGCGCTTTGCGATGCTGCCGGCTGCGATGCGAGCGACGTTTCCGCCTATATCGGCCCCCATATCTTGGCTGACGAATATGAGGTATCCCAGGAACTCATGGATCGCTTTGCCGTCGAGTTCTCTTGCATCGATGCGAGTGCCTCTCGCATGCTCGATCTTTCCGCTGCCATTTGTGAGGCACTGGTAGATGCCGGTGTGGACGCGGATAATATCGTGGATACCCAGCTTTCGACTGTGCGTCAGAACGACCGCTTTTATTCCTACCGTAACGAGGACGGCACCTGTGGGCGCCATGCTGCGATCGGCGTGATGCTATGAGAAAGATCGTATCGGTCCTGAGCGCCGCTGTGCTTACGCTTACGCTGTGCGCCTGTTCTTCGGGATCTTCTACCTCTTCCATTACCGTGGCCGGCTCCACGACCTGCCTTCCTATCGCCGAGATTGCGGCAGAGGGCTTTAAGGAGGAGACCGGCATCGACGTGCTCGTTTCCGGTTTGGGCTCTTCCGCTGGCATCGAAGCCGTCAGCGCTGGCACGGCCGATATCGCCAGCTCCTCCCGTGGACTCAATGCCGACGAACAGGATCTGGGCCTGACTCCCATCGTCATTGCCCACGACGGTATCGCGGTCATCGTGAACGACGATAACCCGGTCGATAACCTCTCGACCGAGCAGCTCCGCGATATCTATGCCGGCAAGATTACTAATTGGAAAGAGGTCGGTGGCGAGGACCTGAAGATTCAGGTTATCAACCGAGACGAGGCGTCCGGCACGCGTGAGGCCTTCCGCACCATCGTGATGGACGGCACCCCGTTCGATCGCCGGTCCGCCGTTCTTTCGGGCACGGGCCAGGTGCGCGACGTGGTATCTCGTTCGCGCGGTGCCATCGGCTACATTTCGCTGGGCTTCGTCGATAGCCTCAACGCCAAGACCTCGGTCAAGGCTGTCTCGGTCAATCATGTTGAGGCGTCCGAGAAGACGGTCGCGAGCGGCGGCTATCCCATCTCGCGCGACCTTTACTTCTTTGTGAAGGGTGCGCCTTCGCAGCAGGCGCAAGATTACATCGACTACGTGACGTCCGAAAAGATGGACAAGCAGATTCGCGAGGCGGGCTTTATTCCCGTCACCAACGACGAGAAGGGGAGTGAGTAGCATGGAAGCACAGGAAAACTCCCAGACTGAGCAGAATGCTCAGGCGCCCAAGAAGCGCGAGCTGGCGCTCGTATCGCGCAGCACCTATATCAAGGAGAAGGCGCTGCAGTGGATCTTCTTTGCCTGCGCGTTCTTGGCGGTTGTTACCGTCATCCTGATTTTTGTCTTTACCACGTACTCGGCGCTGCCCGTCTTTACCGACATCGGTCTGGCGGATTTCTTTAGCTTTACGTGGGCGCCCTCTGAGGGCCACTACGGCATCGTGTCGCTGCTTGCCGGCTCGGGTCTGGTGACTGTCGGTGCGCTCGCCATGGGTGTGCCCCTGGGCGTGGGCACGGCCGTGTATCTGGTCGAGATCGCCGGCAAGCGCGTACGCAAGCTCATCAGCCCTGCCGTTGACCTGTTGGCCGGCATCCCTTCTATCATCTATGGCTTCTTTGGCATGATCATCATCCGTCCGTTTATCGCGCAACTGACCGGTGGTCTTGGTTTTGGTGCGCTCACGGCGTGGTTCGTGCTTGCCATCATGATCGTCCCTACCATCACCACGCTCACCATCGATGCCCTCAATTCCATTCCCATGGGTATTCGCGAGGCATCGTATGCCATGGGTGCTACTAAGTGGCAGACCATCTATAAGGTCGTGCTACCTGCCGCCAAGCTGGGTATCGTGGATGCGATCGTGCTGGGTATGGGCCGTGCCATCGGCGAGACCATGGCCGTGCTCATGGTTGTGGGTAACGCCCCGGTTATTCCCGACAGCATTGCGAGCCCCATCTCGACGCTCACGAGCCAGATCGCGCTCGACATGAGCTATTCCTCGGGTCTGCACCGCTCGGCGCTGTTCGGCATGGGCGTGGTCCTGTTTATCATCTCCGCCACGCTGGTGGGCGTCGTCCGTCTGATTTCCAAGAAAAAGAGGGGGTAGGCTATGTCCGATTCCGTTGACACGACGGTCGATACGACCTCGTCGCGCGAGCGCATCAAGCGTGCCCTTTCCCACGGCAAGAAGGGCGGCATCAACAAGGACCTGTCCAACAAGATCATGCTTGGCGTGTTCCGTGCCGCGGCATACATCACCACGCTGGTGTTGGTCGCTATCATCGCCTACGTGGTCATTAACGGCCTGCCGCATATCTCGCTCGACTTTATCTTCGGTTGGCCCCAGGGCGTCAACGCCGAGGGCGGAATTTGGCCCACGATCGTCTCGACCGTCTATGTGACGGCGCTCGCCATGCTTATCTGCACGCCGATCGCTGTGCTGGCAGCCGTCTATCTGGCCGAGTACGCCAAGCAGGGCAAGGTCGTCGAGCTCATTCGCTATGCTGCTGACGCTTTGGCCTCGGTGCCCTCTATCGTTATGGGCCTGTTTGGCTATGCCTTGTTTGTCGAGGCCATGGGTCTGGGCCTTTCGATGGTCTCGGCCGCTCTGGCACTCGCGCTCTTGATGCTTCCCATCGTCATGCGCACCACCGAAGAGGCCATTCGCGCCGTTCCGCGCTATATCCGTTGGGGCGCGTACGGCCTGGGCGCCACCAAGTGGCAGGTCGTCTCCAAGATTGTGCTTCCTTCTGCCTTTGGCCGTATTGCCACGGGCATCGTCCTCGCCATCGGCCGTGCCATTGGCGAGACCGCGGTGGTGCTCTACACCATGGGCCAAGCCATCAATCTACCTATTTCGCCGCTCGATTCCGGCCGCCCCATGACGGTTCACCTGTACCTGCTTGCAAACGACGGCATCAACATGAACGCAGCCTACGGCACCGCGCTCTTGCTGATGGTGATCATTCTGGCCTTCAACCTGTTTGCGCGCTTCCTGTCGCGCAAGCGTCGCTAGTTAAGGAGTCCCATGTCCGTTTATCAGTCCGCTCCCACGCTGGAGCAAGCGGCCATTACGGCCAAGGATTTCAACTTTTGGTACGGTGACTTTCATGCGCTGACGGGGCTTGACCTCAACATCGCCAAAAACGCCATCACCTCCTTCATTGGCCCTTCGGGCTGCGGCAAGTCGACGTTTTTGCGCTGCATCAACCGCATGAATGATCTGATCGAGGGTACGCGCGTCGAGGGCACCATGACGCTCGACGGCAATGATATCTATGCCGAGGGCGTCGACCCGGTCGACCTCCGTCGTCGCGTGGGCATGATCTTTCAGCAGCCCAACCCGTTTCCCAAATCCATCTACGAGAATGTCGCCTTTGGCCCTCGTCTGCAGGGCGTGACTAGCAAAAGCGACCTCGATGACATCGTGGAAGAATCGCTCAAGCGCGCCAACCTCTGGAAAGAGGTATCCAATCAGCTCAACAAGGATGGTTTGGCGCTCTCGGGCGGTCAGCAGCAGCGTCTGTGCATCGCGCGCGTGCTTGCGGTGCAACCCGATGTTCTCCTGATGGACGAGCCCTGCTCCGCCATCGACCCCACGTCCGTCTCTAAGGTCGAGGATCTGATGGCCGAGCTGGCGCCCGAGATGACGATCATCATCGTCACGCATTCAATGCAGCAGGCAGCTCGTATCAGCGACTACACCGCATTCTTCTTGCAGGAAGTTGCCGGCGAGCCGGCCACGCTCATCGAGTATGGTCAAACCGACGCGATCTTCACCAGCCCGGTGGACTCGCGGACGGAAGACTATATCACCGGCCGCTTTGGCTGATCGGTGCGACTAGTCCCAAGCCGATCGGACCTGGTCCGGTGCGTATTCACTGTGCGGGCGGCATGACCGCACCCAACTGATTGGAGTGAACCATGCGCAAACTGTTTTCCCGTCAGCTCGTCGAGGCCCGTCACGAGATGCTGAGCATCTACGAGGCCGTCGATCTGGCCCTCCACGATGCCGTGAAGGCCTATGTGACCGACGACCGCAAGCTCGCCACCAAGACCAAGAAGCGCACGCTTTCGATTGACGCGCGCTGCGCCAACCTGGAGGCCGTCTGCTACAACCTGATCGCCACGCAGTCACCGGTCGCCTCCGACTTCCGCCTGCTTCAGACGATCATCTACGTCGACTTTAACCTGCAGCGCATGACCGATAAGGTCCGTCAGATCTGCCGCGCCACGCGTCATATGATCAAGGCCGACATCTCGCTGCCCAAGGAGCTTGTCGGTACGGTCGAGGCCGAGGCTGAGGCCGTCTACCAGGTGCTGGGCTCTTCGCTTTCCGCGCTCGTCACCAATGACATGTCCATCATCTGCAACCTGGCCGTCGAGGACGAGCCGGTGCACGCCGCCTACGAGAAGTTCTTCCGCACCTTTAACCGTATGGATACGGGCGACTTTATGGACGACGACAGCAACTATGACGACCTGCGCCGCGCCATCATGGTTTCGCGCTACCTCGATCGCATCGCTTCCATTTCCATCGATGCCGCTTGCCGTCTGACCTTCCTGTTGACTGGTCAGCGTATGAACGCCGGCGATATCGCCCGTGTGGACGAGGATGAGCTCGAGAGCATGCGCGTGCCTTCGGGCGAGGGTGTTATCATGAGGCCCGCCGTCGACGCGCGCTACGTTGCCAAGGTGCCCGCCAACGAGGTCAGCGAGGGTCTTCGCTACCTGCTCGATCATCTTGAGGACGAGGACGATGGCGAGGACGACGAGGAGTAAGTAGCCCCGTTCGTCGAAAGATTGTAAATACCTAAGTGAGCGCGGCCTTGCACATGCGGGGCCGCGCTCTTGCGTTAGCATGGGACTACTTGTTTGGCTGTCAGCGGAGGCGATTAGCAATGGATAACTATTTGGACTTGATGCGCGCTCGCCGCGAGCAGATTCTGGAACGTTTTTATGCGGCGCTCGATCACGCGGGCCGCCCCCACGACGCCGCCCGCCTCATTGCCGTGTCCAAGACCGTTGGTGTCGATGAGACCGTTGCCGCCATCCAGGCGGGGTATCGCCATTTTGCCGAGAACCGCCCGCAGGAGCTGGTTCGCAAGCTCACGGGTCTGGCGGAGCATCCGGAACTGCCCGAGGTGCGCTTCGATATGATCGGCAACCTGCAGACCAATAAGATCAATGCGGTGCTGGGCTCAGCCGAGCTGATTCACTCGGTGGGTTCGCTGCATCTGGCACAGGCGATCTCGAGCCGTGCTGTCCGCAAGATTGAGGCAGGCGAGCTCGCCGGTCCCCAGCGTGTGCTCATCGAGGTCAATGTGAGTGGTGAGGAGTCGAAGGGAGGCTTTTCGCCCGATGAGATTCGCGCCGCCGCGGGTGAGCTTGCGGAACTTGAGGGAATTTGCGTACAGGGGCTTATGACTATGGCGCCCCGGGGGAATAAGGATGTGGCACGCCGCACCTTTGCGGGGCTTCGTGAGCTGAGGGATGAGCTGGAGGCGGCGCATCCCGATTTGAACCTGCCTGAGCTTTCCTGCGGCATGAGCGAGGACTTTGAGCCTGCCCTTGAGGAGGGCTCTACGCTCGTTCGCCTGGGCAGGGTAGTATTTAGCCCGGAGTTTGCAGTAAAATAAGGCTCTGAAGTGCGCACTGATTATCGGGGCGCCTGCACTAAACCGCGAGAGGACACAACCATGGGCTTCCTTGACGAGATTAAAAATAAGATGCACCTGGGCGGCCAGCAGGGTTACGACCAGGGTTATGGCCAGGACGACGACTACGGCTACGATGACGGCTATGACGATGGTTATCAGGGCAACGGCTACAGCGGTGCTTCGGGCGAGGGCTTCTACACCCAAGACGAGCCGAGCAACGGCCTGCTTGGTCAGACGCGCCGTGGTGAAGCTGAGTCGGTTGCCGTGTATACGCGCTCCGGTCAGCTGGTCGGCGATGACTCCCGCCATGCCACGACGTATAACCCGCCTTCGCGCTCGCAGGACAGCGTTGCGAGCGGTTATCGTCCTGGTGCCTATGACACGCCGTCGAGCTACGCCGAGAATACCCGCGCCCGTGCCGCCGCTGCGCCCGCGCCTGCACCGAGCGATGCCTCGGCCTATGCGAGCAACATCATCAACGCCACGCCGCAGCTGCCGGCCTATGTCCTGCGCCCCGAGAGCTATGACGACGTGGAGACCGTAGTGCGCCGCGTTCGCACCAAGCAGCCTGTCGCACTGATTTTTGTGGGCGTACGCACCGAAGTTGCTAAGCGCGTCTTGGACTTCTCTTACGGCTTTGCCTGCGGTCTGGGTGCCACGGTCAAGGAGGTGGGCGACCGCGTGTTCATGGTGCTGCCCGCCGGCTGCGAGGTCAAAGATTCCGATCTCAAGAAGCTTCGTGCCGACGGCTACCTTAAGTAAAGACAAGACGAGGAGATTCCCATCAACATCTACACTATCGTCCAGCTGGTCAACACGCTGTTCAACTTCTATTCCACGCTCATTGTCGTCTACTGCTTTATGACGTGGATTCCCATGAAGCAGGGCGGTTTGCTTCAGGATATTGCCGCGGTGCTCGATAGCGTGTGCGGTCCGTGGCTCAACCTGTTCCGTCGTTTCATCCCGCCGATGGGCGGTATCGATTTTTCGCCGGTCGTTGCGATTATTGCGTTGCAGTTGGTGCAGAGGCTGGTTCTGCAGCTTCTTATAGGTATACTCGTATAGAACTGACTTAGTAACTTACGTCGGGCGTGTAGCGCCGAGGCGATGAAAAAGGAGACTTGTTATGGCTATTACCCCTGCAGACATCCAGGCTCAGACTTTCTCTGAGGCCAAGCGAGGCTACGATCCTGCTGAGGTCGACGTCTTCTTGGAGACGCTGTCCTCCGAGGTTGACGCTATGCTCGCTAAGATCGTCGACCTTAAGGGTCGTCTGACTGCTACCGAGCAGCAGCTTGCCGATGCCCAGGCTCAGCTTGCCCAGGCTCAGGATGCCACCGCCCAGGCCGTTCCTGCCGCCCCCGTGGCTGCTCCCGCCCCTGACTTCTCCGCTCAGGAGCGCCAGATTTCCGCTGCCCTGATCGCTGCCCAGCAGACCGCTGAGACCATCGTCAACGATGCCAACGAGAACGCTGAGCGTATCCGCAACGAGGCTGACGCCAAAGCCCGCGAGGTTATCCGCCAGGCTCTGACCGAAAAGCAGGCCGAGCTCGAGGAAATCGACCGTCTCAAGGCTTCCCGCGAGGAGTTCAAGGCCGAGTACCTCAAGCTCATCCAGCACTTCATGGACGATGCCCAGAACTCCTTCCCGGCCGACCTCATGGCCTCCACGCCGGTCGGTTCTGCCGCTTCTCCTGCGGTGACTGTTCCTGCCGAGCCGCTGCCCGTCGCTGACCCGGTTGTCCCCGTGGCCGATCCTTTCGCCCCGATCGACAACTTTGCCGCCGACGACTTGGACTAACATTCGTCCTACAATTTAGTGCCTAGAAAGGACCCGCACCTTGCGGGTCCTTTTTTATGACTGTGCAGGGGCGCGCAACATAAAAAACCGAGCCCTGCACATAGTGGCGCAGAACTCGGCAAATGGGTGAGCGGTAAAAGGTAGGTTTTAGGGCATGTGCCAAAAACTACTTGAGGAGGAAGTTGGAGAGGGGAATGGTGCGGGCCTCGCGATGCTCGGGATCGGCGATGTGGTCGGCAGGATAGCCACAGACGAGCATGTGATAGGGATAGACGCCCTTGGGCAGGTTGAACTGCTCCTGTGCCACCTCAGGCTTAAAATGGCATACCCAGCACGTTCCCAGGCCCTGCTCGGTGGCCTCCATCATCATCTGATCACACACGATGGACGTATCGATTTCACTGGAATTCATCTGGTCATACGGGCGTACCCAAGCATCATCGGTAACGCTGCAAATAAGGAAGACAAGCGGAGCCCCAAAGATAGACCCATCACGAGCAAACCGCGGCTGACAAGCAGCAGCCTTCTCCAACAACTCAGGAGTATCCAGCACCATCACACGGGCTGGATGATTATTACAAGCAGAAGGAGCAATGCGCCCAGCCTCAACAATGGCATCCACCACAGCCTGCTCAACAGAACGATCCTCAAACTCGCGACAAGAATACCGAGACCGAGCCAGATCCAAATAAGACATACAAGCCCTCCTACAATTAAAAATCAAACAAACCCAAAGTAACCCAAAGAGTACCCAAAGCAGCAATCGGCCAAACGCTCATCAAGGGCCAAAGTGTCCGAACGGGCACCAAAGGTCCCTTCAGCCAAACCCCCATTGCGCTACAACTATCAGCCAAGGTTCCCAATGGTGGTACGTAAGGGAGCGGGCCCGACCACTAATGCCTTTTGAACGACTCTGCTTGCAGCCGGAGTGAAAAAGGTATTAGTGGTCGGGCCCGCGACCGGTGGGATACGTGCCCCCAATTAACTGTTCTTCATGACAATCGAATCCACAACATCGGCCACATTCTCACAGCAGTCAGCGCAGTACTCCAGGAAGGCGTACACGTCACGCCAGGCGATGACCTCGAGCGGATCTTTGCCGTTGACATGCAGGTTGCGCATAGCATTGATGTAGAGGTCGTCGGCCTCGGACTCGATCGTGTTGATCTGGATGACGAGCTCGCGCAGCGTCTTGGACTTGCGGTAGTTAGGCAGCTCGACCATCAGGTCCTTCATGGCGCGGCAGGCGTCGGTCACCTTGTGAGCGATGACGATGGCATCGGGGTGGATGCTCTGGATGTTGGTGAAGTAGACGCGCTGCACGACGCCCTCGATGCGGTCGAGCACGGTGTCGAGCGAGCAGCTCATCAGGTCCAGATCCTCGCGCTCAAGCGGGGTGATAAAGGCGGTGAGCAGGGCGTCTTCGAGCTCATGGTGCTTCTTGTCTGCCGCATGCTCGATCGCATGCATCTCCTCGAGCATATCGTGAATCTTCGCGGGATCGAAGTTCTCAAAAATCTGGGTAAGCAGCTCGGCGGCCTGGACGGCGAGGTCGGCGCAGGCGACGTAGTTGTCAAAGTAGAACGAATCGGGTTTCTTTGCCATGAGTGGGTCCTTTCGAGGCGAAGACGGGTGGGCGAGGCATTACGGTCCGGATGGACGCTCGGTTTGACTAGATGAACATCATGAACAGCTTGGCCATGACAAAGCTGATGAGTCCGCAGGCGGGGAAGGTGAAGAACCAGGTGAACATCATGTCCTTGACGACGCCGAAGTTGATGGCCGAAAGGCGCTTGACGGCACCGACGCCCATGATGGCGCAGGTCTTGATATGGGTGGAGGACACGGGGATGCCGGTAAGGGTGGCAAGCAGCAGGTTTGCGGCGCCCGCGAGGTCGGCGGAGAAGCCCTGGTACTTTTCGAGCTTGACCATGCTCTGGCCAACGGACTTGATGATGCGCTCGCCGCCCACGCTGGTGCCGATGCCCATGGTGGCCGAGCACAGCAGCATAATCCAGATGGGGATGCCGGCATCGCCGACGCTCGTCTGGCCGCTGGCAAAGGCCACGCCTAAAAAGAGCACGCCGATGAACTTCTGTCCATCCTGCGCGCCGTGCATAAAGCTCATGGCCGCAGCGCTCGCGATCTGAGCGTATTTAAAGAAGACATTGGCACGTCGCCTGTTGGCGGCGGCGAAAAGAATCGAGACGAGCTTGCACAGGACCCAGCCCATGACAAAGCCCAGGCCGATGGAGAGCGCCAGGCCGTAGATGACCTTCATCCACTCGTGGACGTTGACGCTGCTCGCACCGCCGAGGGCGATGGCGGCACCGGTCAGGCCGGCGATAAGGCTGTGGCTTTGCGAGGTGGGGATGCCAAAACGCGACGCTGTGGCGCCGTAGACGACGATGGAGAAGAGTGCCGCGCACAGGCAGGCGAGCGCCATGGTACTGTTTCCGCCAAAGTCGACAATATGGGAGATGGTGTTGGCGACGCTCGCGTTAAAGTGCGTCATGATGAGCACGCCGAGGAAGTTGAATGCGGCACTCATGAGAATGGCGGCGCGGGCGGGCATGCAACGCGTAGTGACGCAGGTTGCGATGGCGTTGGGTGCGTCGGTCCATCCATTGACGAAGATGGCGCCGAGCGCGAGGATCACGGTGACGGCAAGGACTGGGTTCGACACAAGTTGGCCGAGGAAGGTTGAGAACGTTACGTCCATATATGGCTTTCTCGAAGTTTGCAGGCACGTTACAGAAACATGATAAATCGTATCACCTCCTGCGGGTTTCTTTACCGAGTTCTGATGGGAGCAGTGAATTTTTTGGCACTAAAATTGAATATTATCCCTGTTGACCGCGGGTGTTCTTTTTGCTAACACGCCATGCGGACACATGCGATCGCTCCGACACCCCAAAACCACAGCCTGTTCGCTTTACAACATGCAAACATGCGTTCGATAATAGGAGGCATGGAATATCGACAGACAGACGGCAAAACTCGGCGCGTGCACAAGCAGTATGTGGACGTCGTGGCTCGCATTCTCGCGGGCGGACAGGTTGTGCCGGTTACCGTCTGCTGGGTTGACGGTCGCTGCTTTACGATTGACGAGATTGTCTCGTCCACCGGTTTTGGCCTGACGGTTCACGGCATTCGTACGGCGACTTATAAGGTTCGTTTTGGCGGACATGCGACCGAACTGTATCTGGAAGAACAGGCACGCGAGCGACCGGATGGCTCGCAGACTCATCTGATGCGTTGGTGGGTGTGGGCGTTCGACCGAACACTCGAGAGCGAGCGCCGCAGGTAAGAACGCGTGGCGTTCGGGTACAATGGCAGGAAACTTGTCAGCTACGGCGCCGTCGCGGTGCTTTTTGAAAGGACGAAATTATGAACGATATTCAGGGCTATCAGAATGGCCCCATCGAGACCGGCGCAAGCCGTGCCAAGGAGATGTCGCCGCGCGCGTACAACCTTGTCATGTCTGCTCTGATCTTTTTGGGCTTTTGCGCCATGGGCGCCGGTGCTTACTTTACGAGCACCATGTCGTTTGCGCGCATGATGATGAGCGGCGCCGCTTTGCCGCTGGTCTTTGGCTCATTTATTTTGACCATCGTCGGCATGGTCATGATGTCGGCTGCTGCCAGCAAACAGTCCGTGGGCCTGTCACTCGTGGGCTACGTGGTCTTTGCGAGCACCTTTGGCCTGACGGCGTCGTTTGGTCTTGCCAACTACGACCTGCCTACCATTAACACCGCCTTTATCGCCACGGCCGCCATTACCTTTGTCTTTGGTGCGCTGGGCGTGACCTTCCCCAAGTTCTTCCAGCGTGTGTATGGCATTGGTTTTGGCATCCTGCTTGCCACGATTCTGGTCGAGATCGTGCTGATGTTCATGGGCGTTTCGCAGTCCATCACCGACCTGATCGTGATCGTGGTGTTCGCCGGCTTCATCGGCTACGACACCTATGTGGCAACGACGGTGCCGCCCACGCTGCCCAACGCCGTGCTCATGGCATCCAACCTGTTCGTGGACATCATCAACGTGTTCCTGCGCATTCTGAACATCCTCGGTCGTCGCGACTAGTGCCAAATTGCAGCGGTGCTTGCCGTGCGTGTAAATCGATGCGAAAGGCGGTCCTGCGGGGCCGTCTTTTTTGTACGCGGCGGGGTATCATGGATGAGAAAAAGCCGATGGCGGCAGCGACAGGAAAGGTGGCCACTTATGGCAGACGTCGACAACAGGAACCGTAACCGCAGGTCCAACCGAGCGGGTCAGCCCAATCCCAAGCGCGAGGCCCGTGCCAAGGCCGCCGAGCGCCATGTGATGACTGTGTCCGAAGCGTGCGCCAAGGATATCGAGCGTTCGCTTGCTGGTGTTCGCGAGTTTGACGGCATGCCCGCCGGCTTTGTCGCGGCGATGAAGGCCAAGGTTCAGACTGCTGTGGCCCCCGAAGAGCAGGTCGCCGAGGACGTCGAGAACGCGGAGACTGCCGAGACCGAGGCAGCGCCCGAGACCGAGGCAGCGCCCGAGCCCGTCGAGGAGCCTGCCGAGGAAATCGCCGAAGCTGAGTCCGCGCCTGCTGAGGAGCCCGCTCCGGTCCTGCCCGAGGTCACTGTGCTTGATGCCTCCGCCACGCAGGCAATCCTCGATAACGGTCGCGGCTATGCGCAGTTCTGCGACATGGCCGTGCTCGCCTTTGCCTCGTTTACCAATCCGGGCGGTGGATATATTCAGGGTTATCTGGGCCAGGAGGCCACGCTGTGCGCCGATTCGTATCTGTACAACGTTCTCGATAAGCAGCGTAAGTGGTACGGCGAGAACCGTCGCCGCAACATCAACTGCGAGCTCTATCGTAACCGCGCCCTGGTGGTGCCTGCGGTGCGCTTCGACCGCAACCACGTGCATGCATACGCCGACGTGATCGTGGCCGCCGCGCCCAACGTTAGGCGTGCCCGCCAGGAGTATCGCGTGAGCGACGATGCTCTGCTGGATGCCCTGCGCGACCGTATCCGCTTTGTGCTCGCCATCTGCGACGAGTTGGGTCGCGAGAAGCTCGTGCTGGGCGCATGGGGCTGCGACAACAACGGCTTTGATGCCGAGGCCGTGGCCGAGCTCTTCCGCAAGGAGCTCGCATCGGGCGACTTCAAGGTCAAGCAGGTCTTCTTTGCCGTGCCCTCTACGCGCTGGGACGAGGATTTCGCCAAGTTCGAGCACGTGCTGGCAAACTTCCCCGAGCGCAACGAGGAGTCCTATGCTCAGGTTGCCGCCCGCGCCGCAGCCGCCCGTGCCGCCGAGCAGGCTCAGGCCGCTGCCGAGGATGACGAGGATGACGACGACTGGCGCAAGTACCTGTAAACGGTGCGTGTGATGCGATATACCGAGCCGACGGGGGCTGCTCCCGTCGGCTTTTTATTGAGTGGGGAGCTTACGATGAAAAACGTTCTGTGCTTTGGTGACAGCAACACCTATGGCTATGATCCGGCTGGTATGCGCGATGGCACCGCGGTGCGCTATGCGCAGGATGTGCGCTGGTGCGGCGTGGCCCAACGTGACTTAGGCGAGGGCTGGCATGTAATTGAAGAAGGCCTCAACGGCCGCACGACGGTACGCGACGATATGTGCCATCTGGACACCAATCTTAACGGCATCCGCGCGCTGCCGATGCTGCTCGAGGCTCATAAGCCGCTGGATGCGATCGTTATTATGCTGGGAACTAACGATTGCAAGACGGTCTTTAACGTGACAGCTTCCGATATCGCCCGTGGCGCCATGGCGCTGATTCGCGCCGTCCGCGCGTTTCCGTGGACCGACGCTGCGCCTTGTCCGCGCATCCTGCTGATGGCTCCTATCAAGATCAAGCCGCAGATCGCCGATGTGTATATGACCGACTTTGACGAGCATTCCGTCGAGGCCTCGGAGCATTTTGCTGAATACTATGCGCACGTAGCTGAGCAGTTTAGCTGCGACTTTTTGAATGCAGCGGAGTTTGCCGAGCCGGGCGATATCGACTATCTGCATATGATGCCCGAAAGCCACGAGAGCCTGGGTCACGCCGCGGCAGCCAAGCTCAAAGAGATGCTCGGTGAGTAGCACGGCCCCAAGCCACCGCAAAGGGGACAGGCGCCTTTGCGGTGGTTTTGCCCGGGTAAACGAACGGATTGGCTGCCATATGGGCATGGACGAGCTCGTCGACCTCTTTGCCGAGGGCGATGAGCTCGTCTCCAATACCGCTTTTGAGGATTTGGATCTTGCCTACGACGTGGCGAACGGCGCGACCTTCGATGGCGTTGTGTTCCGATCTTGCGAGTTCGATAGCGTTGACTGGAGCGGCTCGACGTTTCGCGACGTGGTGTTTCGCGGTTGCCGCTTTATCCGCTGCAACATGGAAGGCTGCTGGCTCAGCCGCTGCGACTTCGTTGACTGCTCGGCACCGGGACTCAACTTGCTCAAGGCGCGCCTGTCGAGCGTGTCGTTTGGATCGTGCGATTTGAGCTATGCGAACCTTTCGGAGGGACGCATTGGCCCCATGGCTGCGCGTGACACGCGTTTGACCGAGGCCGCACTCCAGGGGGCAAAGCTGGGGCAATTGCGCTTGGACGGCTGCGACCTGACGCGAATCGATGTGTTCAAGACGCCGCTTTCCGGCGTGGATGTATCGCGATGCGCGTTCGCGGCCCCTGTCATCTCGGGCGACTACCGTGAGCTGCGGGGCCTGACGGTCAATGCCGAGCAGGCACTTGCGCTCTCGGGTTTGTTGGGAATTCAACTCGCCGACGGCTAGACGTCAAAAAGGAAAAACCACCGCAAAGGTGCCTGTCCCCTTTGCGGTGGTTTTGGGCTGCGAATCTTAATACTGCCACATGTGGTTGACGGGGCCAGAGCCTTTGCCCATGTCAAAGCCGGCGGCGAGAGCGCCGGTTAGGTAGGCCTTGCCGGCGTTGACGGCATCGGCAAGATCCATGCCCTGGGCCAGCGCGCAGGCGATGGCGGACGAAAGCGTGCAGCCGGTGCCGTGTGTGTTGTCGGTCTCGATGCGCTTGTGGCGGAACCACGTGGTGAGCGGATCGCCCAGATGGTTGCCCTCGTCATCGAGTGGCGCGGGTTCGGCCAATACATCGTTGGCCTCGTTGACAAGATGCCCACCCTTAACGAGGGATGCGCAACCAAAGCGGCGGGTGAGGAGCATGGCAGCATTTTGCTGTGTGCGCTCGGAGTCGACCTCGTAGTCAAGCAGGGCCATGGCCTCGGGAATATTGGGCGTGATGACGGTTGCTAGTGGGAACAGGCGGCGGGTGAGCGCCTCGGCGGCATCTTCGGCAATCAGCCGTGCGCCCGACGTGGCTACCATGACGGGGTCGACGACCACGTTTGTCGCGTTCCAGGCGCTCAGGCGGTCGGCGATAACCTCGATAATCTCGGCAGAGGAAACCATGCCGATCTTGACGGCGCTGGGGCGGATATCGTCAAATACAGCGTCGATCTGCGCAGCGACGATATCAGGGGAGATATTCTGCACGGCGGTGACACCGAGCGTGTTTTGTGCGGTGATGGCGGTGATGGCCGTCTCGGCATACAGGCGGTGCGCCGTGATGGTCTTGATGTCGGCCTGAATGCCGGCGCCACCGCTGGAATCGGATCCTGCGATGGATAGAACGGCAGGTACCTTACTGCGATCCATGTTCGCTCCCTTGTTCGGTCGGAATCAAATGGGTCTATAAGCCAGCATTATAAAGATGCCCGGGCCGACTCTATGTCGAACCCGGGCGGGCGATGCAATCTTTACGCAAATGTAAGCAAATGTTCGCACGTCAACAATTGACGAACACCATGTTACCGATTGTTGCTCCGGTGACGCGTTAGTCCTCCATGCCGAGGTCGATCGTCGTGCCTTCGAACACCTTGTTAACGGTGCGGACGGCGCACATCTTGCCGCACATGGTGCAGGTGCCCTCGGTGGCGGCGGGGGATTCTTCGTAGCGTTTCTTGCCGGTGACCGGGTCGAGAGCGCACTTCCACATGGCATCCCAGTCGAGCTTGCGGCGTGCCTGGCCCATCTTGTCGTCCATGTCGCGGGCGTGCGGCACCTTCTTGGCGATATCGGCGGCGTGCGCGGCGATCTTGGTTGCCATGAGGCCGTCGAGCACGTCCTTGGCGTCGGGCAGGCACAGGTGCTCGGCGGGCGTCACGTAGCACAGGAAGTCGGCGCCGGAGCTGGCGGAGATGGCGCCGCCGATGGCAGCGGTGATGTGGTCGTAACCCACGCCGATATCGGTCACCAGCGGCCCGAGCACATAGAACGGGGCGTTGTGGCACAGGCGCTTCTGTAGCTTCATGTTGGCAGCGATCTCGTCAAGCGCCATGTGACCCGGGCCCTCGACCATGACCTGGACGCCGGCTGCCCAGGCGCGCTTGCACAGCTTGCCCAGCTCGATCATCTCGGCGGTCTCGGTGGCGTCGTTGGAGTCGTAGAGGCAGCCCGGGCGGCAGGAGTCGCCGAGCGAAATCGTCACGTCGTATTCGTGGCAAATCTCGAGCAGCTCGTCAAAGTACTCGTAGAAGGGGTTTTCGTTGCCGGTGACCTCCATCCAGCCAAACAGCAGCGAGCCGCCGCGGCTGACGATGTTCATCAGGCGACCGGTCTCCTTAAAGGTCTTGGTGACCGACTTGTTGATGCCGCAGTGAATGGTCATAAAGTCCACGCCGTCCTCGGCGTGCGCGCGCACGACCTCGAACAGGTCGTCCTTGGTGAGCTTGACCAGCGGCTTTTCCATGTAGCCGATGGCGTCGTACATGGGGACGGTGCCTACCATGAGCGGCGTCTCGTCGATGAGCTGCTGGCGGAACTGGCGCGTCTTGCCCGAGTTGGAGAGGTCCATGATGGCGTCGGCGCCAAAGTCCTCAGCGATCTTGACCTTCTTCCATTCCTCGGCGGCATCGGCCTTGTCGCCCGAGATGCCCAAGTTCACGTTGACCTTGGTGGACAGGCCCTCGCCGACACCAAAGGCGCGCATGCCCTTTTTGATGTGCACGATGTTGGCGGGAATGGCGATGCGGCCGTCGGCCACGCGCTCGCGGATGTACTCGGGGTCGCGATGCTCGCGCTCGGCGACTTCCTTCATCTGCGGCGTGATCTGTCCGGCGCGGGCGAAGTCGATTTGCGTGACAAGCTTGGACTCGGTCTGTGTGCTCATTGGCACGGCTCCCTTCGTTGGCATTACCCATATCAGGTTTGCGGGTCAGGGCGGGCGCGCCCAATCTCAGCCTGCCGTCTGGTCCTGCAAGCTCCCCGTTTATGTAGTGGGCTCAAGTATAGCCTGAATGGGTACGATTGGCCTAACGAACGTGCCTGTGGGGAGGCGTACATGGAAGACAAGCATCTATATCGAGAGACGCAATGGGACATATCGGCCGAGGAGGGCCGTGCGCACCATGGGTTGGTCGCGATTGGCTTTGCGGTGCTTGCCGTGCTGGTGATTGCCTTTTGTATTTGGACGTTTGGCGGTCGCGGCGGCGCTGCCTGGGAGTTTGAGGCCGATGATAGCCTACCGATTATGGCGGTGAGGAGTACTGGCGGTAATGCCAATACGCTCGCCATTCCGGGCGATTATTGGTACCCGCGCGATGAGTTTGTGCAGTTGCAGCTGAGTGGTGGGTCCATTCCAGGCGAAGAAATCGAACGCGTGACGTTTGACGCGGCGCTCAAAACGCTGACGGTGAAGCTCAAAGATCAAGGAGATGTGCCCACGACCATGGATATCGCCCTGGCGGAATGGCGTCTGGAGCCTCCGTCGGGCGTCAAGGTGTCCGAGGTTGAGCATGTCAAGATTACCTATCAGGACGGCACGACAAATGAAATTGCCAAAGCCGACGGCTTGGCGGAATAGACGTCGTGCCTAGGCAGTACATTCAAGAGTAGCGGTGGTCCTACAAGGACCGTTCGTTCAGGAAGACCAAAGTGTTTTTATTTGAAAGCTCGGGAAGGTGACGATAGCCAACGTCGAATGCGGTGAGCCCGCTTACATCCTCGACCTTGTTTTCCGCCATCCAGCGCACCATGGAGCCGCGCGCCTTTTTGCTGGCGGTCGACCGTTGGATGGGCTTCCCGTTGCGGATACCCTCGCCAAAGAGGCATGTGACGGCCGTGGCGTCGTCCGCGAGGTGGGGCAGAACGGCTTTGGCATACTCTACGCTGGCGAGGTTGACGATCGTGGTGTTTGAGCCTGCCGGGGCGGTAGCCCGCGCGAGCTTGTCACCCCAAAACGCGTAGAGGTCTCGGGCATCGTCAACGGCGAGCTTCGCGCCCATCTCCAGCCGATACGGTTCAACGGCATGAAAGGGACGAACGCACCCGTAGAGGCCGGAGAGGATCCACAGGTGGCTTTGCAGCCAGGCGAGCTGTTCGGCATCCATGACCTCGGGCGCCATACTTTGGTATTGGATGCCGTGGTAGGACATGACGGCGGGGGAGAGGTGTCGGGCGAGTGCGGGATTGTCGAGATCGCCGTTTTTCAGGATGGGCCCGAACTCATGCAGGGTGTTGAGGCAAGGCCCCAGCAGTTTGTCACTTACGTTCCATAGCGTCTGCAGACCGCCGCTGCCTTCATTTCGTTCGATATCTAGCAGTGCGCGGTGGAGGCGAGCCGTTTCGTGCGCAAAAGGCGGTATGTCCAGGACTTCAAAAGCATCTTGGGCCGCGCGCATCTGCTTGGCGGGCGAAATGATGACCTGCAGCATGGACTCTCCTCTGCCAAAAAGGAAGTTGCGGTGGGATACGGTCTGTTTTGGCCGTTTATGGGCCAGTTTAGTCCGTATTTCACCGCAACTGATGAAGGGTTGGTTAGGCTCGCTCGATGAAGGCCTTGTAGCCGCGGTAGGCCTCGTAGATATCGGCCTTGTTGGCGACCTCCCACAGGGCGTGCATGGACAGGACGGCAACGCCGGAGTCGATGACGTTCATGCCATACTTGGCCATGATGTAGGCGATGGTGCCGCCACCGCCCGCGTTGACGCGACCGAGCTCACAGGTCTGGAAGTCCACGCCGGCCTCGTCCATGATGTCGCGGACGAGGGCCACGTACTCGGCATCGGCGTCGTTGGAACCGCCCTTGCCGCGGCTGCCCGTGTACTTGTTAAAGCACAGGCCACGACCCATAAAGGCCGCGTTCTTGGTCTCGAACTTGCCGGCATAGCCCGGGTCGAAACCGGCGGACACGTCGGAGGAGAGCATGCGGCTGCGGGCGAGCGCGCGGCGCAGGGCCAGCGGGCTATCCTCGCCGGCGAGCGTCATGATCTCGGCGACGGTGTTCTCGAAGAAGCGGCTCGTCATACCGGTGGCACCCACGGAGCCGATTTCCTCCTTATCGACGATGAGCGTGATGCTCGTGCGCTCCACGTTGGCGACGTCGATCTGGGCGAGCATGGACGGATAGGCGCAGACACGATCGTCGTGGCCATAGCCCAAAATCATGGAGCGGTCGAGGCCCATGTCGCGGGCGGGACCGGCGGGCACGACCTCGATCTCGGCGGAGAGGAAGTCCTCCTCCTCGACGTCGTACTGCTCCTTGAGGATGTCCAGGAACATCTGCTTGACGGGCTCCTTGGGAGCGTCCTTGTCGTCTTCATCGAACTTGACGGGACGGCCGCCCACGATCACGTCGAGGATCTCGGCGTCGACGGCGTCCTTGGCGGGCTTGGACATCTGCTCGCTCGAGAGGTGGATCAGCAGGTCGGAGATGGTAAAGACCGGATCGTCTGCCTTGTCGCCGATGTTGATGTCGACGGTGGTGCCGTCCTTTTTGCAGATGACGCCCACGAGTGCGAGCGGGGAGGCCACCCAGTGGTAGCTCTTGACGCCGCCATAGTAGTGCGTGTCGAGATAAGCCATGTCGCCGGCCTCGAAGGCGGGATTCTGCTTAAGGTCCAGGCGCGGCGAGTCCACGTGAGCACCCAGGATGTTAAAGCCCTGCTCGAGCGGGGCGGTGCCCAGGTTGACGAGCATGAGGTCTTTGCCGTGATTGGCGGCGTACACCTTGTCGCCGGCCTTGAGCGTGCGGCCCTCGGCAATCACGGTCTCCAAGTCGACGTAGCCCGCCTCCTCGGCCATCTTGATGCCGGTCTTGACGCACAGGCGCTCGGTCTTATTCTCGCTCAAAAACTGCTTATAGCCGCGGCAAAGCTCCTCGAGTTCCTCGACTTGCTGTGGCGTGTACTTTTTCCATGCGCAGGGACGCTCCATGACGCAGGCTCCTTTCGGATCGATCGTGCTGGTTGATGTACCGTGAGCCATCGTATCACGCGCGGGCCCGCGGCGGCAGGGAAGCCTGATGTGCGGTGGCCGCGGGGCGGGGAGCGTGTAAACTGGTGTGAGCAAACCGTGCCCAGCCCAAAGCGAGGTATTCAATATGTCTGACAAGCGCCGCACCTTTGCCGTTATCGACGGCAACTCGCTCATGCACCGCGCCTTCCACGCCGTGCCGCCCACCATGAATGCGCCGGACGGGCGCCCCACCAACGCGATCTTCGGCTTTCTGAACATGTTTCTCAAGATGATCGATGCCTTTAACCCCGACGGTGTGGTCGTGGCGTTTGACAAGGGCAAACCGCGCGTACGCATGGAGATGCTGCCGCAGTATAAGGCGCAACGCCCGCCCATGGACCCCGATCTGCATGCGCAGTTTCCGATGATCAAGGAGCTGCTCACCGCGCTCAACGTGCCGATTCTGCAGTCCGAGGGCTGGGAAGGCGACGATATCCTGGGAACCATGGCGCGCCTGGGTGAAGAGGCCGGCTGCGACATGCTGCTGGTGACCGGCGACCGCGACATGTATCAACTCGTGACCGAGCACGTCAACGTGGTCTCGACCCGCAAGGGCCTGTCCGACGTGGCGATCATGACGCCCGAGAGCGTGGACGACCTGTATCACGGCATTACGCCGGCGCTCGTGCCCGATTTTTACGGTCTAAAGGGCGATACGTCGGACAACATTCCCGGCGTACCGGGCATCGGCCCCAAAAAGGCGAGCGCGCTCATCGCACAGTACGGCAGCTTGGACGAGGTCATCGCGCATGCCGACGAGGTCAAGGGCAAGATGGGCGAGAACCTGCGTGCGCACATCGACGATGCGCTGCTGAGCCGCAAGGTCGCAACCATTCGCACCGATGCGCCCGTCGAGCTCGACTTTGACGAAACGTCCTTCCCGGCGTTTTCTGCCGACGAAGTGTCCGCGGCGCTGGGCACACTTGGTATCACCGCCATGCGGAACCGTTTCTTGGCGCTGATCGGCGGCGAGGGCGGGGCTGCTGCTGCCTCCAGTGTGTTTGAGATACCTGCTATGGTTCGCGCAGCCGCCGGCGATGCCGACGCGCTTGGTGCCGTTGCGGCTGAGGTCTCCCGCGCGATTGATGCCGGCGAGTGGGTCGCCGCCGTGGTGGACGACGACAAGGAAGAGGGCGCGCTCTTTGGATTGACGCGCACGCTGTGGTTGGCGACGTCCAAGGGCCTGTTCGCGCTCGAGGAGGGCGACAGCGCCTCCACTGCCGTAGTCGATGGCTTCAACTTCGCTCACGGTGTGATCGCCGGCGTGCTTGCGCGCCTGTTTATGGAGGGCCGCGTGGCGAGCCCGGATACGAAGGCGCTGCTGCACGAGCTTTCGCCCATCGATTCTTCTGAGCCCGAGCTCATGGATCCGCTCGCTGCCGATTCCACGCGTATCTTCGATACCGTGGTCGCCGCTTACCTGCTGGATTCCGATCGCTCCGAGTTCGATGAGGCATATCTTGCCGATACGTATCTGCAGATGGCGCTGCCTGCGGTGCGCGGCGCAGAGGGTGCCGGCGAGGACGCTCCAGCGCCTGCCGCCCGTACTGCGGCTCTGACGCTGGCGCTCGTGATGCCGTTGCGCGAGTGCATGGCCCGTGAGAATGCCGCCAACGTGTTCGATGGCATCGAGATGCCGCTCGTTCCGGTGCTTGCCAAGATGGAGCGCGCGGGCATGCTCGTGGACCCCGATCGCCTGCGCAGTCTGTCCGAGGGTCTGGCGACCCAGATCACCGAGGTCGAGCGAAGCATTCGCGACCTTGCCGGTGATGAGACCTTTAATATTGGCAGTCCCATGCAGCTGTCGCATGTGCTCTTTGATGTGATGGGGCTTCCGACCAAGGGCCTCAAGAAGACTAAGCGCGGCTACTATTCGACCAACGCCAAGGTGTTGAGCGACCTTGCCCGCGACCACGAAATCGTGCGTCTGATCTTGGATTGGCGTGAAAAGTCCAAAATCAAGTCCACCTATCTGGACACCCTGGGCCCGCTACGCCGTGGTGACGGTCGCGTACACACTACGTACAACCAGACCATCACGGCAACGGGGCGTCTGTCCTCGAGCGACCCGAACCTGCAGAACATCCCGACGCGCTCGGAGCTGGGTCGTACCGTTAAGACGGCGTTTTCGGCAGGCGAGGGAAGCGTCTTTTTGGCGGTGGACTACTCGCAGATCGAGCTGCGTCTGCTGGCGCATCTCTCGGGTGACGAGCACTTGGTGCGCGCCTTTAACGAGGGCGAGGACTTCCATGCCGAGACGGCGGCGCGCGTGTTCGGCGTGCCGGTGTCCGAGGTAACGCCCGACCTGCGCAGTCGCGCCAAGGCCGTGAACTTTGGCATCGTGTATGGTCAGCAGGCCTACGGCCTGTCGCAGTCGCTGCATATCTCGATGGCCGAGGCGCGCGACATGATCGACCGCTACTACGAGGCCTACCCGGGCGTGCGCACGTTCCTCGACAACGTGGTGGCGCGCGCCAAGCAGACGGGCTACGCCGAGACCATGTACGGCCGCCGTCGTCATATTCCGGAGCTCAAGGCCAAAAATCCGCAGCTCCGCGGCTTTGGCGAGCGCACGGCCATGAACCACCCCATGCAGGGCACCGCCGCCGACATCATCAAGATCGCCATGGCCCGCGTAAGCCGCCGCCTGGAAGAAGAGGGCTTTGCTGCTCACATGATCCTGCAAGTGCACGACGAACTGGACTTTGAGTGTCCCGTCGACGAAGTCGAGCGCCTCACCGCCATGGTCCGCGACGTCATGGAACACGTAGTAGACCTCCGCGTCCCCCTAATCGCCGAAGCTTCGACTGGAGTGACCTGGGCAGACGCCAAATAGGAAAGCACTCGGAAAGGCAAGCTCGCCCAAGACGCAAGCCCCCACATACTTAAGATTTGGGACAAACACTACTGATTAATTTGTCCCACAGTAACCAAAACAGAGGGGAGCCCCTTCCAACAAGGAGCTCCCCTCTGCTCAAATCATTTCAGCTAAGTATCTCGACACTCAAGACGCCATCTTGGCGGCAGGAAAGTAAACCTAGGGCCTGGCCGGGCGGCACGGGTTAACTTTTCGTAGATTCCGCACGCAAAGAAAGCCACTTAATGTGGCTTTCGTCTTGCGCAGGACCTGACCGAGCGAAAAGTTAACCCGTGCCGCCCGGCCAGGCCCGATGGGACGGCTAACGAGCCGCCAAGATGGCGTCGATGAGCGTCAGTACGCCCCCGTCGTTGTTGCTCGGAATGCGCCACTTGGCGTGCGCGTTCATGTGCTCCTCGGCATTGTCCACGATAAAGCTATGCCCGACGCGCTCCAGCATGGGAATATCGTTGTAGGTGTCGCCCACGGCGGCAGCGTCGGCGATATCGATGCCCAGGTGCTCGCACAAATGCGCCACGCCCGAACCCTTGTCGACGCCCAGGTTCATAAAGTCGATCCACTCGCGGCCCGCATTGGTGACGTAGAGCTGATCCGAGAACGCGGGGCTATAGGTCTCGCGGAATGCGGGCTCGGCATCGTAGGCAGGGAAAAAGACCGAGATCTTATTGGACTCGATATCAAGGCCCTCAAAGGTGTCGACATAGTTGATCGTGTTGTAGTACACGCTGATCTCGTCGTGGTACTGATGGTCGCGGGCGAGCACATAGAACTCGTCGTAGCAGCACAGGACGGGAACGGCGCGCGGGTCCTCCGAGGCACGAGCGAGCACCTGCTGATACAGCGCCACATCGATGTTGCTCTTATAGATATAGCTGCCGCGATAGATGACGCAGGCGCCGTTGTCGGGACAAAAGGCGAGGCGGTTCTTGATGCCCTCGAACATCTCTTCGAGCTTGGGGGCTGGACGTCCGCTGGCGGGGCAGAATACGATGCCGGCTTCGGCGAGCTTGTCCAGGCGTTCGTCAAGGCCTTGCGGCAGCACGCGCTCGTCGGTCAGCAGCGTCTTGTCCATGTCGACGGCGATGAGCTTAATGTTTCCGATATTGGCGTCCGATTCGTAAGTTTGCATAAAAGCGAGCCTTTCGTTTCGAAATTGTTTCAGACGTTATAACCATCAACTCGTAGTCAGGCGTATTTTCGCAGGATTGGCGCGTATTTGCATCACTATTCACAAACTAATGAAAAAACTTTTCAGAAATTTGAATTTGTCGCTTGTGCCGCGGGCACTTTAGCGTAATATAGCGACCATCGAAAACGGAGACGGAAAAACAACCGCTTACCGAGGAAAAGGTACCGTTTACGATATTAGAATTGCGCCCGGCGATAGGTGAAAGGAGAGGCAGATGCAGTTCGTAAAGATCATCACTACTGCAGACAATGCCATCCGACGCCAGCGCGCAATTTCCCGACGACGATAACAATCGTCTCTGTCCGCATGGGGCTAAATGCCCCAACAGAGTCATTTTGAGGTCGTTGGGTTTTAGCACGACATTGCTGCATGTTTCTAGGGCATGTATGTGCTGATTTTTGCTATTTAACCTGATATTGCACGGTATTTGACCTTGAAATGACTTGCAACTGACCGATGTTCTAACTAGCTACCAAGGGCGAAAGGAAACAGCCATGAGCAAGGAAAAAGTCGTTCTCGCATATTCCGGTGGTCTTGATACATCCGTATGTGTCAAGTGGCTCCAGGACGAGAAGAATCTCGATGTCGTTTGCGTCTGCGGCAATGTTGGCCAGGAGGAGACCGGCCTGGATGCCAAGAAGCAGAAGGCGCTCGACCTGGGCGTTCTCGATTGCCAGGTGCTCGACCTGCGCGACGAGTTCTCCGATGAGTTCCTGACTAAGGCCATCGCCGCAAACTCCATGTACGAGAACAAGTATCCGCTGCTCTCCGCCCTGTCTCGCCCGCTGCTCGCCAAGAAGCTCGTCGAGGTCGCTCACGAGTTTGGCGCCACGTATGTCGCCCACGGCTGCACCGGCAAGGGCAACGACCAGGTCCGTTTTGAGGCTGCCGTCAAGGCGCTCGACCCCGAGCTCAAGGTGATCGCCCCGGTTCGCGAGTGGGATCTGAAGTGCCGTCCCGATGAGGTTGCCTATGCTCACGCCCACAACGTGCCGGTTCCCGAGGGCGCCAACGACAACCCCTATTCCATCGACGATAACCTGTGGGGTCGTGCCATCGAGTGCGGTCACCTGGAGGATCCCTGGAACGAGCCGCTCGACGACGCCTGGGTTATGACCAAGAACCCCGAGGACACGCCCGACACCCCGACGTATACCGAGATTGAGTTTGAGGCCGGCAAGCCCGTCGCCGTCGACGGCAAGAAGATGAAGCTCTCCGGGATCGTCATCGCACTCAACAAGATCTCTGGCGACAACGGCTTTGGCCGTCTCGACCTGGTCGAGGACCGTCTAGTGGGCCTCAAGAGCCGCGAGTGCTATGAGGTTCCCGGTGCCCTGACGCTCATCACCGCCCACAAGGCGCTTGAGGACATTTGCGTCGAGGGCGACCTGCTCAAGGCCAAGATTAAGCTCGAGCAGGATTGGGCCACCGCCGTGTACAACGGCCAGTGGTACAGCCCGCTCAAAAACGCGCTCGACGCCTTTATGGCCGACACCCAGAAGTTCGTGACCGGTACCGTCCGTCTGAAGTTCTTTAAGGGCAACTGCCATGTCGTCGGCCGCAAGAGCCCCTTCAGCCTCTACGACTACGGTCTGGCCACCTACGACCGCGACACCACGTTTGACGAGAAGGCCAGCGCCGGCTTTATCGAGATCGATACGCTGTCGCTCAAGACGTGGGCTAAGGTCCAGGGTCCCAGCTCCGCTGCCGCCCAGGCCTAACGCCTCCTTCCTTTGGTATCTGCGCGGCCCATCCGCGTGATACAAAACGGGCGCACGGGGTCCCTACCTTTCGTTATGCTTGCTGACACTTCTTAACATCGGTGGCCCCTACGTTCCGCCCGCATATATGATGCCGCGTCTGCGGCTGAGTCCGAGCCCCGCCGGGGTTGTCCGGCGGGGCTCCTTCTATCAATTTGGCGGCTCTGTGCCTATATATATCTGAGGAGTATCCATTATGTTCAATGCTATCGCGCATGCCTTACTTGCCCTCGCGCCCGAGTTCGATACTGCAAAGGTCGAGGACGTTCCTATGAGCCTGAAGGCCTGGATCGATGGTTCGCAAGGCAATATCCGGAGGGAGACGTTGGGTGCCAAGTGCATGGTGCGTCACTTCTTTGCAAATTAGCTACATGGCCCCGCGCACGGTGGGGAATGTGTAAAACTAGCGGTTGAAAAATCGCTTTAGCGACAGGGCGCATTGCTTTGGGCGCTTGTTTTGGTATTTGGAGAAAGGGGACGGTTCCATGGCTCTTTGGGGCGGTCGTTTTGAGGCGGGAGTGGCCGAGGTCACGCAGGAGTTTGGCGCGTCGCTGCCGGTCGACAAACATCTCTATAAGCAGGATATCGCCGGTTCTAAGGCGCATGCCAAGATGCTGGCGGCCCAGGGCATCATCAGTGCCGGGGACGAGCAGGCGATTGCCGAGGGCCTGACCGGAATCGAGCAGGATATCGATGCCGGCAACTTCACCTTCGATATCAACGATGAGGACATTCATATGTCCATCGAGAGCGAGCTGACGCGCCGTATCGGCGAGGCCGGCAAGCGCTTGCATACCGGGCGTTCGCGCAACGACCAGGTGGCGACCGATACGCGCCTGGGCGTCAAGGCGTTGGCCAAGGAGCTCATGGAGGCCAACCTGCAGTTGCGCCATGTGCTGGTGGATGCGGCCAAGAAGTACGACAAGGTGATTCTGCCGGGCTACACGCACATGCAGCATGCTCAGCCCGTGCTGCTGTCACATCATCTGCTGGCGTATTCCTGGATGTTCGCGCGCGACTTTACACGCCTGAAGGCCGCCTTTGATGCCGCCGACAACTGCCCGCTGGGGGCTGCCGCGCTTGCCGGTACGAGCTATCCGCTCGATCGCCAGATGACGGCTGCCGAGCTTGGCTTTGCGGGCGTGATTCCCAACTCGCTCGATGCGGTTTCCGACCGTGATTTCCTGCTCGATCTGCATTACGCCGGCTCCGTCATGGCCATGCATCTGTCGCGTCTTTCCGAGGAGATCGTGCTGTGGTCGAGCTCCGAATTTGGCTTCATCACGCTTTCCGACTCCTACTCCACCGGCTCGTCCATCATGCCGCAGAAGAAGAATCCCGACTTTGCCGAGCTTATCCGCGGCAAGAGCGGCCGTGTGTATGGCAACCTGGTGCAGCTGCTCGTGACCATGAAGGGCCTGCCACTCGCATATAACAAGGACTTGCAGGAGGACAAGGAGGGCGCGCTCGATACCGCCCATACGCTCATGCAGTGCCTGTCGGTTATGGCCGGTATGATTTCGACTTGGACCGTCAACGAGGATGCCATGGCTCGCGAGTGCGGCGTGGGGCACCTTGCCGCTACCGATGTTGCCGATTACCTGGCCAAGCGTGGCCTGCCGTTCCGTGAGGCGCATGCCGTGGTGGGCCATCTGGTCCTGATGTGTGAGAAGCGCGGCTGCAATCTTGAGGACCTGCCGTTTGAGGTGTTCCAGGAGGCAAGCCCGCTCTTTGAGCGCGATATTACCGAGGCGCTCGACATCCCGTCGATTGTCGCCGCGCGCACGACCGAGGGCGGTACCGCCCCTGCCGCCGTTGCCGTGCAGCTGCAGCGTGCCGAGGCACAGCTCGTTGCCGACGAAGGTGTGTTTGGCTCGTTGACCAAGGTCGTCGAGATGGGCCACGGAGCTAATTAGCTTATAGGATGCGTCTGTCTGGTGCGTTCATCATATCTTGCCTTTACGGGTGCTCGCTACGGTGGGCGCCCGTTTTGTTATAGGGAAGGAAGGAGCTTGTCGAGAACTTTTGTAGGACCTTTGGGCAGGTTGTGATGGGGGTGCGTTCACGGGCGGCAATCGACCGTCCGTTCTGTTCGTTGCAGTTGGAAGTGGGGCGGATGGTACTCTAGTCGGGCTTCGGAACAGAAGTGACACATATGGAGCGCTTCAATTAATAATAACGCTTCAATAAACGGCTTTTTGTTTAACTGCAGCTAGAACTCTGTTACGATGCAGTCCAGGCGGGTGCCGGAATGGGACTTGGGCACGCGCGAACCTACTTGAAAGGCTACCTTATGGCTATCGAGAAGACCTTCATCATGATTAAGCCCGACGCTGTGCGCGACCGCAAGATCGGCGAGATCGTTGCTCGCATTGAGCGCAGCGGCCTTGTCATCGAGCGCATGGAGATGACCACGCTCGAGCGCGCCACCGTCGAGGAGCACTACGCTCATCTGGCCGACAAGCCCTTCTTTGGCGGTCTGTGCGACTTTATGACGAGCGGTCCGGTCGTCAAGATGGTCGTTTCCGGTCTCTCCGCTGTTGCTAAGATGCGCACCCTCATGGGCGCTACTAATCCGCTTGACGCTGCTCCTGGTACCATCCGCGGCGACTTTGCCGTCGATGTCAACGCCAACGTGATCCACGGCTCCGACTGCCTGGAGAACGCCGAGATTGAGATCAAGCGCTTCTTTGGCTAAACCAGCTTTGACTCCTTAAAGCTGTTAGCGTGTGGCTTGGGCGCCGCGGAACTCCATCCGCGGCGCCCTTTTTATCCCAACAGGTTTTTGGTAAACGCTCACAAATCTACTAAAGAGCCCCCGCCTGGAATGTGCGTGCATTCCAGGCGGGGGCTGTCGTTAGCGTATGGCGTTGTAAGTCTTTAGGCTTCGTCGACGATCTTAAGGCCGCGGGTCTGGTCGATCTCGTTGAGGAGGTTAACGCGACGCTCGTGACGGCCGCCCTCGAACTCGGCGTCGAGCCACTCGTCGACGATCATCTTAGCGAGCTCGGAGCCAACGACGCGGGCGCCAAAGGCGAGCACGTTGGTGTTGTTGTGCATACGGGAGAGCTTGGCGCTGAAGGGCTCGGAGCACACGACGGCGCGTACGCCCTCGACCTTGTTGGCAGCCAGGCTGATCCCGACGCCGGTACCGCAGATCAGGATGCCCAGGTCGACGTCGCCGTTGGCAACGGCCTTACCCACCTTGTAGCCGGCGATGGGGTAGTCAAAGCTCTCGGAGGTGTCGGTGCCAAAGTTCACGACCTCGCAGCCGCGCTCCTTCAGGTGCTCGGAAATGATGTTCTTGAGCTCGACGGCGGCGTGGTCGTTACCGATACCGATCTTCATAGATGGTTCCTCTCTGGTCTGTGCGGCGCAAATGCTAAAGGTGTTTACCGCGTTCGACTGCATGATAGCGCGACTTTTGTGTAAACGCTCGGGCGTTTTTTGATCAAACGCTTTAGCAGGCAACAAGACCCGCTTTTCATGAATGAATGCCGCCAGTTTGTGCTTGAGCGCCGTCCGCCGGAACCATGGTTGCGGTTTTTGATGCATTGTTATCAAATAGAAGAGCTAATTATTTTTGAGAGACCAGCCCGTTATGCAAGCAGGAGATACCTATGCCTACCGATTCCCTTCGTGATGCCGCGTTTTGCGATGTTTTGAACCGCGAGCTTGTCTGTGCGCTCGGCTGCACCGAGCCTATTGCCGTTGCCTATGCAGCGGCGTTGGCGAGCCAGACGCTCGGTTGCGAACCCGATCATATGGACGTTGCCTGCTCGGGCAACATCATCAAGAACGTTAAGAGCGTGACCGTGCCCAACTCGGGCGGTATGCACGGTATTGAGGCCGCGGCCGTGCTGGGTGCCGTGGGCGGCGACGCTAAGAGCGCGCTTGAGGTGCTCGAGAGCGTTAACGATGAAGACCGCGCTCGTGTGGCCGAGCTCCTCGCCGACGCCGGCTACTGCGATGTGTCGCTTGTCGAGGGTGTGCCCAACCTCTACATCAAGGTGACCGCCACGGCCGGGGGCCATACCGCAGTCGTCGAGATTACCGACCACCACACCAATGTCACGTGCCATACGCTCGACGGTATTCCGGTGTGCGGCAAGTCGGCGGGGGAGTGCGCCGCCTGCGCCGAGCGCGTGGTGGCTGAGCGGGCGGCGGATAAGGCCGACACGCCCATGTCGATTGAGTCCATCATCGACTTTATCGAGGACGGCGACATTGAGGGCGCTCGCGCTGCCGTTGAACGTCAGATTGAGCTGAACGGCGCGATCAGTGCCGAGGGCCTCGCGCACGCTTGGGGCGCCGAGGTGGGCCGTACGCTGCTGGGCGCTCGTGCCGATGACGTCGCCTGCCGTGCCCGTGCCCGTGCGGCCGCCGGGTCCGACGCCCGCATGAACGGCTGCGCGCTGCCGGTCGCCATTGTGTGCGGCTCGGGCAATCAGGGCATTACCTGCGCCTTGCCCGTCATGGAGTATGCCGAATACCTGCGCTGCGACCACGAGCGCCTGGTGCGCGCCGTGATGCTGTCCGATCTTATCGCCGTGCATATCAAGAGCTATATTGGTGCGCTCTCGGCGTTTTGCGGTGCTATCTGCGCCGCGTGCGGCGCCGGCGCTGCGATTACCTGGCTGTGCGGTGGCACGCGCGAGCAGATTGGCGCGACGGTTTCGAACACGCTCGGTAACGTTGGCGGCATCGTGTGCGATGGCGCCAAGGCGAGCTGTGCCGCCAAGATTTCGGCTGCCGTCGATGCGGCGATTCTGGGACATGACATGGCCATGCAGGGGCGTGGCTTCCGTGCCGGCGAGGGCCTGATCCAAGATACCGTTGAGCAGACGATCGCCAGCATGGGCTACGTAGGCCGCGTGGGCATGAAGGACACCGACGTCGAGATCCTCAACATCATGATCGGCAAAACCCAGGTGTGTTAGTTACGCGGTTTTACCAAACCGCGTAACCGGTCGACGCTGCAAGCCCGCCAGAGCGGCAATCTGACGTTCAGCTTCGGCGGCATGACCAGAAGGTCAATGCCGCCTCGTTTCAAGGCACCTTGCTCGCTCTGGCGGGCTTTCGCTCATATGACCCAATCCGCTGTCAAGAGCCACAATGGCCCCGCCGACCGCTTGCAATCGGTCGGCGGGGCCTGCCGTTGAACCCGTCCCGGTCCGCCCCCGGCATGTCGTCGACGCCTTCGGCTCAGTCTCATATCCGCGGATACCGTTCTGTCGACCCGCACTCCATTCCTTCGGCGGGGTTCCCCAAGTCTGTCGAGGCGCATGCGGAGGGCTCCGCGCGCACAGCGAAATAGGGGGTATCCCCGAAGGCCGCCCGGCTCGCCGGGACGGGGGCTATGTCTATTCCGCGCCCTCCCGGCACATCATGCCGAGGGCCCAGAGCCACCTCACGAGCTCCGCCGCGGTGGCCGCGTTGGCCTTCGCCTGGGGCATGCCGCGGGCGAGCATCTCCTCGCGCCGCCGCAGGAGCCGCTCGGACCCCTTCCTCCCGTGCATCCTTATCTCGAGGGGCACGCCCGTGTCCCTTGGCATGAGCTTCGGCTGGTGCCGTGCCGCGGCGTAGCACCATGAACCCTCAACGGCCAGCTTCCTCACGAGCGCGTTGCCCGCACCGCTGATGCCTCCGAGCCGCACGGAGTCGCCACTCGACCTCTGACTCGGCGCGAGGCCGAAATAGGCCGTGACCTGCCTTCCGGAACGGAACCTCGTGAAGTCGCCGACCTCGGCCGAGAAGGCTGCGGCCAGCGCGAAGGCGCAGCCCTTGATCGACTGGAGGGCGGCCACCTCCGCGGCGATCGGGCTGGCATCCACGGCCGCCCTGTACTCGGAGAGCAGGTCCGCCCGGGCCTCCGCCGCGGCCTCGACCTCGTTCCTCAGGGCGGCGAGCGTCCGGACCCCGCCATCGTCCTCCGGCCTGACCTTGTCGAGCCACCTCAGGAAGTCGTAGGTCCAGTACTTCCTCGGGTTGCCGGCGGGCGTGGTGCCGCCGTAGACGTAGCCGCGGCGGGCCAGGAACGCCAGGAGCCGCTGCTTCGCCGCCGCGAGCCTCGCGGTCGCCGCGTCGTGCGCGGCGGCGAGGTCCCTGAGCCCCTCGATCTCGGGGGACGGCACCCATACCGGGGTGATGTCGTGCGACAGTATCGCCTTGGCCATCCTGGCGGCGTCGTTCCTGTCGTTCTTGGAGGCCGAGTCGGCGGCCGACCTGGGGATCTTCGAGACCGCGGCGACGACGCACTCGACGCCGAGCCCGGCGAGCTCCCTCTGCGGGGCGAAGCCGAGGTAGCCGCTCTCGTAGGCGGCGAGCGACGGGCCGGGGAACCCGTCCATCCAGGCGGCGATCTCGCCCCAGGGGTTGCCGGGGAACCTCCTCGTCACGGCCTCGCCGGTGTCCGCGTCGAGGGCGCAGACGGTGGTCGACCTCAGGTGGACGTCCATCCCGAACGCGGTAGAATACTTTGGCATGGGAGCCTCCCAACCTCGTTGCGGCGCGGCTGCGCCTATGGCACTTCAACATCATTGTCGCAGCCCCGACCCGCGGTCACGAGCGGGGGCTCCTATCTTTTTAGTGCCCTCGGATTGGGTCATAGTGTCTGTCGTTGCCAAAACATCGGCGTTGCCGGAGTAGTCGTTGGGGACGTTCTTGTTTGACTAGTTTTTTAGAACGTCCCCAACGACTAACCCTTACGACAGTTCGTCGGCTACTTGGTGCTCGTAGAAGGCTTCTACTACGGCGTTGAAGTCGCGGGCGAAGTCTTTCATGGTTCCGCGCCAGGTGGCTCGGCCGGGTTTTCCCTGACCAACATAGGCAGTCTGAATGCCGCAGGCGGGGCTGGGGAAGTCACGCTTGGGGTCGTTGCCCACCATAAGGACCTCGTGCGGCTCGAGCCCCATCACCTGAAGCTGCTCTAGATAGTAGGTGGCATCGGGCTTGCAGCGGGTGGTGTTTCCCATGTGCGTGACGAGCTCAAAGGGGGCGTCGGCCAGGTCACCCCAACCCATGCGGCACTCGATGGCCCCCTGCGGAAAGCTGGGGTTGGTGAAGAGCGCGCAGCGCAGCCCTGCGTCCTGTACGGCCTGAAGCGCGGCGTGTGCGCCCGGCATGGCGTGGGCGTTGATGACGTCGTCGTTCTTGTATGGAAGAACTTCGCGATCGTAGTAGGTAAATGCCTCGTAGATGATAGGATCGGAGAGGCAGATGCCGCACCTGCGCTCGACCTCGGTGCGGTAAAACTCAAGATTGGTGCGGTTGTCCGTGCCGCTTCGGCGGTTGGCGTTGAGGTCGACCAGGATGGTGCCGAGGCGTGCCATCGTGCCACCGCGGCTGCGGCGCCCGATATCCGCGAGCATCGACGAGACATCCTTAAAATAGCGAAGGATGAACGCGTTGAGGTTGATGCTAAGAAGCGTCTCGTCCATATCGAAAACGACTGCTTTGAGCACGCGGGCACCTTTCTCGAAATAACGTTCCAGAATCGTTGGTTCCGGATACTTTACCCCAAAGCCGTATGCCTAACGGCCAATCGTCAACTTACGGAGACGGTCGTCCACAAGATTGCGAAAAAGTCTCCATACGAGTAAAAAATCGCAGTTCGCGCTTGAAATCGAAGTAATTTCCCCGTAATCTATACGAACGTGATTGCATAAGCGTCACATTAGTATCTGTCGGCTCCCGAGTGTTCCTAAACGTTGTGTGCTTGTCGCACCCTTCTGTAGGTCCTAGCAATCGGGGCCCCGTAGTTCGAAAGGGGTCCACCTTTGAGTGAGATTCAGAACTCGTCCATTTTCTCTCTTGACGATGTCAACGAGGAGGAGATGAACAACCTCATCGACGGTACGATTACCGACTTTGATGAGGGCGATCTCGTTAACGGCACTGTCGTTAAGATCGAGCATGACGAGGTGCTCGTTGACATCGGATTCAAGTCCGAGGGCGTTATCCCGGTCCGCGAGCTGTCCATCCGCAAGGACGCTAACCCTGCAGACATCGTTGCACTCGGTGATCCCATCGAGGCCCTGGTTCTCCAGAAGGAGGACAAGGACGGTCGTCTGGTCCTCTCCAAGAAGCGTGCTGAGTACGAGCGTGCTTGGAACCGCATCGAGGAGAAGTTCAACTCTGGCGAGAACGTCGAGGGCGAGGTTATCGAGGTTGTCAAGGGCGGCCTGATCCTCGACATCGGCCTGCGTGGCTTCCTGCCCGCTTCCCTCGTCGACCTCCGTCGTGTCAAGGACCTCACCTCCTACATGGGCACCCGCATCGAGGCCCGCGTCATCGAGATGGACCGCAACCGTAACAACGTTGTCCTCTCCCGTCGCGTCGTGCTCGAGGAGTCCCGTAAGGCCGAGCGCTCTGAGATCCTGTCCAAGCTCAAGTCTGGCATGCGTCTCCAGGGCACCGTTTCCTCCATCGTCGACTTCGGCGCCTTCGTCGACCTCGGCGGTATCGACGGCCTCATCCACATCTCCGAGCTCTCCTGGAACCACGTCAACCATCCTTCCGAGGTTGTCAAGGTCGGCCAGGAAGTCGAGGTCGAGGTTCTCGACGTCGATCTCAACCGCGAGCGCATCTCCCTGGGTCTCAAGCAGACCACCGAGGATCCGTGGCGCGCACTGGTCAAGAAGTACCCCGTCGGCGCTATCGTCGAGGGCACTGTGACCAAGCTTGTCCCGTTCGGCGCTTTCGTCGACTTGGGCGAGGGCATCGAGGGCCTGGTGCACATCTCCGAGATGGCCAACAAGCACGTCGATCAGCCTTCTCAGGTCACCCACGTGGGCGACAAGGTTCAGGTCAAGGTCATGGAGATCGACCTCGACCGTCGTCGCATCTCCCTGTCCATGAAGTCCGCTGCTGAGACTCTGGGCGTCGAGATCGAGGTTACCCCGCTGCCTTCCGAGAAGAAGGACGAGGAGACCGACGCCGAGTAAATCGGTTTGACGATCATTTGTTTTAAGGGATCCGCCTGAAAGGGCGGGTCCCTTTTTGTTTTGCGAGCGAAACGGCAGATTGCCGCCTAGGTCGTCCGTTAGCTATTGAGTTGTCGCGGCATGAAAAAACGCCGACATCCCGCCTCGGGGAGGAGGCGGGAACGCACCGAGTAGACGGAGGGGTGCGGAGCGCGGTCGCGTCTCGACTGACGACGTTGCCCATCGACGGGACTATTGTAACGCATGGGCGGTTCTTGGTTTATCGTGTCGAGCGCGCGTGTTGTGTCGTCTCGTGTGCTGACGGTGTGCTACACTCTTGCACTGCTGAGTGGGCCAGACGGTTGCGCGATGTACTGCTTGCGGTACGCGTGAGGAAAGTCCGGGCTCCAGAGGGCGGGATGCCGGCTAACGGCCGGGCGGAGTGATCCGACGGAAAGCGCCGCAGAAAAGAAGACTCCCACCTGCGCCGCAAGGCGTAAAGGGAAAAGCTGAAACGGTGGTGTAAGAGACCACCAGCGTCGTGGCAACACGGCGGCTTGGCAAGCCCCATCCGGAGCAAGCGCGAATAGGAACGCTATGGGCCGGCCCGGTCCGCGTTCGGGTAGCGTGCGTGGAGCTGCACGGTAACGTGCAGACAAGATAAATGACCGTTCACGACAGAACCCGGCTTATAGGCCCACTCAGCTTTCTTGTTGACGCTGCGAACCCGCCAGCGCGGCAATCTGCCTTTCAAGCCTTCGGTCATGACCAAAAGGTCAATGCCCTCGTCTTTCAAGGCACCTTGCTCGCGCTGACGGGTTCTCACCTTCGACGGCGTCAGCTGGCCGATTTGGCGCTCATTCGTCGGTCGCCGCCATAAGGCGTGCTCCCTCCTCTTTCGGGCCAAATCGACTCAGCTGACGCCGTCTCGCTGTTTTTGCCTGGTCATCGGTATTGCCGTTCTATTTACCGGGGTCAACGGTACGGCCTTTGCCGTATTATTGAGGCTGTTTGTTGCTTTGCTTGTTGTTGAGGGGCTTTGTTGGACAGCTATTTTACTTTGCAATCGAATGTTGAGGCTATGGGCGAGTTTGTCGACCGCAAGAGTCGTTTTATTGCCCAGCTGGTCCATATTGAGTCCGAGGACGAGGCAAATGCCTTTATCGAGATGGTTCGCAAGCGCCATTACGATGCTCGTCATAATGTGCCCGCATGGATTTTGGTCGATGGGCGTGAGCGCCAGAGCGACGACGGTGAGCCGAGCCGTACGAGTGGCATGCCGACGCTCGAGGTGCTTCGCGGTGCGGGGCTCAAAAATGTTTGCTGTGTGGTGACGCGCTATTTTGGCGGCACGTTGTTGGGACCAGGTGGTCTGGTGCGCGCCTATACGGCGGCGACACAGGCGGCGGTGGCTGCGGCCCAGCAGGCCGGGCAGATCGTCGAGATGACAAGTGTCGTGCCCGTTGACGTGCATGTGGCCTATCCGCAGTATGAGCAGGTGCTTCGCTTGGCGCAGGATTCCGGCGCCAAGGTTTCGGACACGGACTATGCGGACGCCGTGACGATTCATTTGGTATTTAAGGCGGGGGAGCAGGAGCCGTTTTGCGCAAAGACGCGCGAGCTTATGGCTGGCCGCGAGGAGATCGAGGTCGGCACTCCCGAGTTTGCCGAGTTTTAACGGCGACGGCCGGCGTGCCATGGGATATCCCAGGCGCGCCGGCCGTCGTTTTTCTGGTGCTGTTATTTACTCGGCGAGCTGCTTCAACACGTCGCAGGCGATCTCGACGGCATCGTCGATGCAGCCGGGGCAGCTGCGGAGCGGGCCATGGTCTGATCCGATGCCCTTGAGCGTGCCGCAGATAGTCGTCGTGTTCTTCTCGCCAAAACGCTTGGCGATCTCGCGCGACAGCTTGTAGGTCTGCCCCTTGGTCTTGGGGTTCTCCATGCCGTCGCTCATTACAAAGCCCATGACGGCCACGGCGCCCGAGATGGCACCGCAGGTCTCGGTCATGCCACCCATGCCGGCACCGAAGCCCTCGGTGAGGGTGAAGGCAGTCTCGGGGTCGAGTCCAACGGCGGGGGCGAGTGTGCAGGCGACGGCCTGCGCGCAGTTGAAGCCGCGGGCATGGTATTCAGCGGCCTGAGCCTGGCAAGCGGCGGTGTCGAGCTGGGTGGTATCAATCTGTTTCATGAGCGTCTCCTTGGTCACGGTGTACCCGCCTATGGTACCCTTGCCGGCGCATTCGCTTATCGAGACCGCAGTGCATATCTCATTGTTTTTCGCCATCGAACGCTTTCTTAAGATTTGGGACAAATAAACCTGATTAATTTGTCCGGTTGATTTCCGATCTCAGCCGAACACATTGAGCAAATAGGCCATTCCCACAGCTAGCCGAACGCCCCCGAGGCCCCATCCGGGCCCCGGGGGCGGCATTTTCCCAGTTGAAGGAACGGTGGAGATGTGTTTCGATGGGTCCGGTGGCCATGCTCCGCCCGCCGCCCGGCACCTCTTCCCAGACTCAGCCGG
>CAUBPS010000017.1 GCA_958437935.1 uncultured Collinsella sp.
GATCCGGTCCGACCGGGCCGCGCGGCAAGGAGATATATTGCCAGACCGGAGGGGCCCCGGGGGCGGGAATCGCGCACTCCATAATTTGTTCACAAACGAATATGTCCCTCAGTCGCGTCCCTGAGGTTATAACTGAAGCATTGGCTTCTGATATTGGCGATGACCAGCTGTTTTATGAGTATTGAGACATCGGTCATCTCTGGAGCGCTACTTTACCCCAAAGGCATCAGCTATTTGTTTCCCATCGGTAAAAGGCGGGTTTTGTTCGCCAAGCGTTCTTATATATAGATAGATACGGGTTCGAACCCATGAAAGGGCGACAAAAAAAGACAGCCAACCGAAGTTGACCGCTTTCTATTCTATGCTGGAGCATCCAGAGGGTGCTTCCGAACTCGTTTTCTCGCTGCCATTCATGCTTTCGAAGCATCTTTCGACCTTCGCAGTCTCATGTTTTGAGGATCTGCCGTGTTTATCACTGTTATCAATGAGTGTGTGGAAGTGATCCTCATACAGATTCATGCGATCCGCCAGAGAACTGAGAAGCATCTTTCTGCAGCCCTCGTTGTCTATCCTCGCATCTCTCAGGTCTTCCGGAAATTCACAAGCAGTCTTAGGGTCAATTTGTTTCTGCTTTCAGAGACTTGTTTGAGAGTTTTTAAAGACAGTTCAAAACAATAAGCGAGACACCATAAAGCAGAGCAAGATGTGCCGGATAGAAAATGTAGAAGAAATATTTCAGCTTCAGCCCTCGCTTGCCATTATAAAGATTGATAAGCAACAACGAAATTATCGCGGCAGCAACATCAGGATTAAAAATATTAGCTGTAGTGAACTCAAATCCGCCGCCAATTATATGGCATGACGAAAGGAGCACTGCACATACTGCAGCAAAGAACATCTTAGCTTTGCTGTCGTGGAATAAATAGAATGCAGCCACAAGCAGAATGCCATACGCACCGCCATCCAGCTTAGTGTATTCAGCTGCCAGTGCTGTCAAAACAATCAGAGCAATTTCTGCAATGTGCCTCTTCCATTTTGAAAGACTTTGTATCTTTTCCAGAATAATCAAAAAGACCAAGGAAAGCAGGAGCTCATACATAACATTTTGTTGCCGAAGGTCAAATAGCTGCCCGGTTTGAACGAAATCGTATATGGGCTCCGCAATGATTGCGAAGACAAGCATATTTCGCAGGTACTTCTTTATGTCATGAGTGTGCAAAAATCCCTCAACTATCAAAAAGCAAAATAAGGGAAATGCAATTCTGCCAAGAACATGAAGCACATCCGAAGCCTCGCTTAGAATCGCCCACTGTTCGTCTGATATCTGATTGTACGATGCGTGAGTCATGATTCCATTGGTCAGGACGATCCTGCTTACATGATCGAGAACCATCGAGATGGCCGCTATTATCTTTAATGTGCTGCCGCTAATTCCGTATCTATCTGTTTTCATTTCTTTTTCCTTTCTTTGGGTGGGCCGTCAGGGGTTCAGCCTGCTTCGCAGGCGGCCGCTGCGGCGCTTTCGCGCCTTGCGCGCTGCGCTGGCAAACGCTCGCGCGTTTACTCAGCTCCGCGCCCCCCGACGGGTTCGAACCCATGAAAGGGCGACAAAAAAGACGGCCAACCGAAGTTGACCGTCTCAACAATCTTTGGGTGGGCCGTCAGGGGTTCGAACCCTGGACCTTGGGATTAAAAGTCCCCTGCTCTGCCAGCTGAGCTAACGGCCCGCGGGTGGCATTGTACCACGGTCTGGGGCTATTCCCAACTCCATTGGCCGTTCTGGAAAATCACAACTTCACGTCCATCAGGCGTAATGCCCGCAATATCGATATCGTCCGTGCCAATCATAAAGTCGACGTGCGTGCTCGAAACGTTGACGCCATGCTCTAGGAGCTCTTCTTTGGACATATCATATCCGCCCTCGATGCACTCGGGGAAGCCGACGCCCAGCGCAAGGTGGCAGCTGGCGTTCTCGTCATAGAGCGTATCGTAGAACAGAACACCACTTTCGCGGATCGGCGTGTTCTTGGAAATGAGCGCGACCTCTCCCAGGTGAGCAGCGCCCTCGTCAGTATCGATGATACTTGCGAGCGTTGCCTTGCCCACGCGGGCGTCGTAGTCCACCACGCGGCCGCCCTCGAACTTAATCCAAAAATCGTCGACTTTATTGCCGTGGTGAATGAGCGGCATAGCCGAATACACGATACCGTCGGCACGCATACGATCAGGCGAGGTGAAGACCTCCTCGGTGGGGATGTTGGGGAAGAAGGGATGTCCATCGGGCGTCCTGCCCTTGCCACCGGCCCACTCGTGACCCTTCGTCATGCCAATCGTCAGATCGGTTCCATTTGCCGCGGTGTAATGCAGGTGGTCAAAACGATTGTCGTTCAGGAAGCGCAAGTTCTTTTCGAACGCCGCGTCATGAAGCTCCCAGTCGCTCTCCGGGTCCTGGCCATCGGCACGAGCGGTGTGCAGAATCGCATTCCACAGCTTATAGATTGCAACCTCATCGGCGTCTCCCGGGAACACCTCGCGCGCCCAAGCCACGACCGGCGCGCCGGCGATGCACCACGGGTTGATGTTGTAGTCCAGTCCACGGCGGAAGACCTTGCACTGCGTGTTCCTCGCCTTGGATGCCGCGGCCGGCTTGGCGGGATCGATACCCTTGAGAGCCGCAGGATCCGCACCCTCGATAAAGATAAAGCAGGCACCGTCCTGGGCCAAGGAATCAAGCTGCAGGCGCTTCCACTCGGGCGTCTGCTCAAAATAGCTTTTATCGACATGCTCGTACGTGAGCCTCGTCACGGCATCATCGGCCCAAATGACCGTCACATGGCCAGCGCCGGCGACATAAGCCTCCGCGACCACCAAGCGGGCAAAAGGCGCGCACTCGACCGGAGACTGAACGACAACCTCCTGGCCGGGCTTGACGTTTACGCCCTTGCGGACAACCAGACGCGCATAGTTTTTAATCTTGGGCTCCAGGGCCTTCATGCCCTCCAGAGCTTCTTCGACCGTCAGGGCAGCTCGAATCATGTGCCACTCCATCTATCTATAGAACAGTAAAAAGGCGCGCCGCAAAAACGACGCGCCTTATATCTTAGCGATAAGTATGTATGCAAACGCTACTTCTTCTTGGAGTCCTTCTTGTCCTCCTCGGCAGCTGCGCGCTCGATAAGAGCGTTGAGCTTGTTCTCGGACATGCCCTCGGCCTGCGCGCGGTACATGTTGCGCAAGGGACGAATACGAGCGAAGTCGTAGATAAAGTCACCTAAGATGATGACATAGGACAAAACAATGCCGACCATCTGGACGGGACTGGACACCGTGCCGCCGGGAGCGAAGTAGAGCGAAGCCCAAATTGCCACGACGAGTACCATGCCAATGGCGAGCACAATCCACCAGATGCGACGGCGCTTGGTGTAGTCCTCGTCCTGCTTGAGGAGGATATTCGACACCGTATAGATGCGGTCCTCCTTGGCGCGCTGCTTAGCCTTGCGGGCGCGCTTCTCCTCTTTAGAGAGGCCCTCGAGGTTCTCGCCCTTCTCGAGCTCTTTGCGGCGTGCCTTAGACGAAGCCGGCACGACGCGAACGGAGCTCGCTGCTTGGCGGGCGGGCTTAGCAGATGCGGCAGACTTGCGCGCAACCCCGGTAACTTCGTGGGATTGCGTGCGCTTGTTCGTGGCGCTACGGGTACTCACTTATGCGTTCTCCTTCATGCTTGTGAACTGGGAGCCCGTGATGATCTGGAAGGCCTCGCGATAGCGCTCGGACGTGCCATCGATGACCTCGGCGGGCAGGTGCGGGGTCTCCCCCGTCATATCCCAGTTGGCCTTGAGCCAATTGCGGACGAATTGCTTGTCGTAGCTAGGCTGGATCTTGCCCTCCTCGTAGCTGGCAGCAGGCCAGAAACGGCTGGAGTCGGGCGTGAGGCACTCGTCGATCAGCGTGACCTTGCCATCAATAACACCAAACTCGAACTTGGTGTCGGCAATGATGATGCCACGGGTCGCGGCGTACTCGGCAGCGGCCTTGTAGATCTTGAGGGAAAGGTCGCGAATCTGCGCGGCGATGTCCTCACCCACGATCTCGCAGCAACGCTCGAACGAAATGTTCTCGTCGTGGTCGCCGATCTCGGCCTTCGTGGACGGCGTGAACAGCGGCTCGGGAAGCTTGGAGGCCTCGGTCAGACCCTCGGGCAGCTGAATGCCGCAGACGGTGCCGTTCTCGTCATAGGTCTTCTTGCCCGAACCGGTCAGATAGCCGCGGACGATGCACTCGATAGGAATCGTCTGGGCCTTCTTAACCAGCATGGCGCGGCCAGCGAGGTAGTCACGATACTCAGCAAACTCCTCGGGGAAATCCGCCGGGTCGATGGAAACGAGATGGTTGGGGACGATGTCGGCAAACTTATCGAACCAGAATGCCGAGATGCGATTGAGCACCTCTCCCTTAAACGGAATCTCGTCGGGAAGAATGAAGTCGAACGCAGAAATGCGGTCGGTGGCGACCATCAGCAGGTTTTCACCGGCATCGTAGATATCACGAACCTTGCCACGGGAATCCGGACGACGCTCCATCGTTGTCACGTGAGTCACTCCTTACCTAAATACGACAGAAATGCGGGTTCTTTCCCGCATGTTTTCGCAAACTCGGAGCGGCAGGGACGCGGCCCCTCCTTCACCGAATAGCGAAAAGCTAGTGCTCCATTGTAGTAGATGCCGCGTCCGCCGTGTGCTCGCGGGGCAGATGAATTGTAAAAGTCGTACCCTTTCCAAGCTCCGACTCCACGGATATGTAGCCATGGTGACGCTCGACGATCTGCTTGGTCACGGCGAGGCCGACGCCCAGGCCGCCAGCTTCGCGGGCGCGGCTGGCATCGGCGCGCCAAAACCGCCCGAAAATGCGCGACAGATCGTCCTTGGCAATACCGATGCCGGTATCAGAAACGGCAATGCTGACGTGCCTGCGGTCACTGAGCACCGACACCACGACCCAACCGCCCTCGGGGGTGTAGCGCATGGCGTTGCTCATGAGGTTGATAACACATTGCGTGATCATGTCGGGATCGGCTTCGACGACATCGTCGTGACCCTGGGTCTCGTCCGCAAAACGCAGGCGCAGATCGCGGTCGGCAAACAGACGCTCCTGGCCGTTCACAATCGATCGCACGAAAGGAACCATGTCCACCGGCTCAAGGTTGAGCGGAGCCGTGCTGTTTTCCATGCGCGACAGGTCGAGCATCTGCTGCACCAGACGAGCCAGGCGACGCGTCTCGGAAGCAACGGTCTCCAAATGCTCATCGTCGGTGGGATACACGCCGTCCTGCATGGCCTCGACCGTCGCAAGCATCGCCATAAGCGGCGTGCGCAGCTCGTGTGCGACATCCGAGGTCAGGCGCTTCTCGTGTTTCATATCCTTCTCGAGCGAGGTGGCCATCTCATCGAAGGTCTCACCCAGCTGATCGATCTCGTCATCACCGCGCAGCCCCGTGCGAGCCGACAGGTCGCCGTCACGGATTTGCTTTGCGGTACTGGTGATGCGATGAATCGGTTTGGTGAGCATGCGCGACACGAGCGATCCGATAACGACCGAAATGCAGATTGCAACAACCGCGGCGAGGGCCATGGCGTTAAAGGTCTTCTCCCTAAACGCAGAGTCCGCCTTGGTGAGCAGAGCGTCGGAGCCGATGGCCCACAGCTTTACCTGTCCGACATGCTCGCCGGAAGACGTTACAATCTCGACGTTAGCAACGCTATCGGAGTCGGTTGGAGCAGACGAGACCGGGCTATGCGATGCCCTCTTGCCGCTCGTGTCGTCGGTCGTAGCCTGGTTTTCGCGTACATCGGCGGTGGCGCTTGCCGAGGGCCAGGAATCGTCATAAACGATCACACCCTTTTTATTGACGACCTGCATGCCCAGATCGTCGGAAACCAAACTCGACGTTGCGACCGTGCGCAGTTCTCCCGCGGTCCAAGAGCCGTTTTCCTCATATGAGGTCGCCAACTTCTCGGCAGCGGAATTTGCGATTTCGACGATATTGGAGCGTGTGTAATCCGAAAAGACCGTGCCCCACACAACAGAGACAACGCCCACCAGCACCAATACCGTCATGAGCGATGTCAGAGCAAAAGCAAGTGCCATGCGCGAGGGATAGCTCATCGTTGGCCGTGAATCGGAACGAGGCGTGTTCCAACTAGCCTTGGAACCCGCCTCGCTCTCCTGCTTGTGCTTTTGTCCGATTTCAAAGCGCGCAGGTGTCATATGTGATTTCCCTATTTCTCGTCCGACTTATCGGTCTTGGCCGGAGCCTCGAAGCGATAGCCGACACCATGGACGGTGTAGAGCCACTTGGGCTTCTTGGGATCATCGCCCAGCTTGGCGCGAAGATTCTTCACGTGGCTATCGATGGTGCGCTCATAGCCCTCAAAGTCATACCCGAGCACTTTCTCGACCAGCTCCATGCGGTTATACACACGGCCGGGATGACGGGCAAGTGTGGTGAGCAGCTTGAACTCGGAAGCCGTCAGATCGACTTCCTTGCCCTCGACCAAGATCTTGTGGCCCGAGATATCGATGACCAGATCGCCGAAGTCGAGTACCTCGACGGCGGGCTCGTCGGCCTGATGGGCACGGCGGAACAGAGCGCGAACGCGGGCGACGAGCTCGCGCGGCGAGAACGGCTTAATCAGATAGTCGTCGGCGCCGAGCTCAAGACCGATAATACGGTCCTCGATCTCGCCCTTAGCCGTCAGCATGATGATGGGGACATCCGAGGTATCGCGAATGGTGCGGCAAACGCGCTCGCCGGGGATCTTGGGGAGCATAAGGTCGAGCACGACCAGGTCGAACTGATGCTTCTCGAACTCCTCGATCGCGGACTGGCCGTCGCCGACGCCCACAACCCAGTAGCCTTCGCGCTCGAGATAGGCAGCGACGGCGTCACGGATTGCCTTCTCATCCTCGACCAGCAGAATCTTTTTTGCATCTGAAGCCATAACACGGCCCCCCTGTCTCAATTAGCTAAGAACAAGCCCATTTTAACGCACCTGAGCCCGCCAGATGCCGCTATGACGCGGCAGCTCGGCGGGCGGTACTCACAATTACAACGCGTTTATTCCCCTGTTGGCGCCTTTTTAACCCCTCTAAGCTTAAAGAGAGAATAGGCGTGCGGTGACCGTCTCTGGTATACCCTGGCTGTTGCGCACCGTGGCGTACGTAAGGAATGAGTCCGATTTTCCCGCCGTAGCTGGATAATCGCCATACTCCAAAGCGCGGTCGGGCGACAACAGCGAGCCATAGGTCTTGGCAGAGATGTCGATCAGGAAATGCGATGCCTGTACCTTAACAAGGTATTTATTCTTCTTGCCAGCCGCACATGCGAGAGGCTCGCGGGACAGGAAGAGGTACGGCCCTCCCTCATTACCGATATACGTGCCCATGTTGCCCAGGCTGCCCACGCCACTATAGGTCGCCTCGATAGAAAACACGAAGGTATCGCCCATATATACGGCCTCGAAAGGCGAGACTGACGAGGGAAGGACTAGCTGGGCACGTTTGGTGTTGTTGCCATCGGTCAGATCGATTGCCGTTATGCCGTAGTAGACGCCCTCGTCGTTGCGGACACGCGGCGAGATGGTCAAAATGCCGTCGCTCGCGCGTGGGGCCGACGCAAAGCGGCCCGTCGATTTCCAAATTGTCTCGGCCTTAGATTCATCAAGCGAGCGACGATAGCAAAACGAATCGTTACTCGTTTTATTGCCGCCTGCCGAAGGCATTTTATACCAGATGACTGATGACCCGAACGCCGTAAACAGTGGCGGATCGTAGTCCTTGCCACCTCGATCGAGCTCAACCACGTCGCCAGAGAGCGAAGCGCCCGACAGATTTTGAGCGTAGAGCTTCCACGATGAATTGGCAAAGTTCATCTCAACCCACGCAAACACGCCATCGCCGGCACGGACATCGTAAAATGCATATCCCGTGCCCTCGATAGGATCCTCAATTAATGTGGTAAGCGAGCCATCGCCCAGGTTGAGCACACCGAGTGTGTTGGCGTGCAGTGCCGATGCGGGCGCCATCATTGCCGCAGCATAGTCACCCTCGCAGTAGTACAGCAATGTGCCCAGCGGCAGCGTCCACGATGCCGCCGGCTCAAGATCGATGTCGACTGCCTCGTACTCATCCGTAATCGAGATGATCTTGGAATCGTCCTTGATAACCTGCGGCTCGCCAGCGGCATCATCACTGGTGCCTGTTTTTTTCGAACATCCGGCAAGCACCGTGGCAGCGCCCGCGGCAGCTCCACCGAGTACAAAACCGCGGCGCGATATTCCGTTCTTGATGTGGTCGACGATACCCATTAGGCGATCTCGGCGCGGGCGGCCTCGATAGCGCGCGTAAGCTGATCGGCGCAAGAGGTCTTCTTCATGCCGCAGGTATTGCCGGCAAGAACCTCGATCACACGGTCGGCAGGAGCGCCCTCGACCAGTTTGGAGATGGCCTTGAGGTTGCCATCGCAGCCGCCGGTAAACTCGACGCCCAGTACCTTGCTGCCGTCGTCGGAAAGATTGAGATGGATATTGCGAGAGCACACGCCCTGAGGCTTGTAGTCAAAGCTAATCATTGAGATCCCCTCTCATAGAGAAATTTCAGATGTCTATTATCCCCGCCCGGGCCGATATAGTATCGCGGGCACCGATTCAACATCCTACGATGCACAAACCGGTGACTGCAATACTAACGATTCGCGTCCTGAGCGTGAACTTCACGCTTCTCTTGATACATGTTATGGTCGGCAACGCGGTATATCTCGGCTAGCGTACAGCCGGGTGTCTCTACCGTCGCGATGCCAAATGACGCGCTGACGGCCAGCGCATCATCGCTCGCCGCAGCAAGACCGCGGCGAAGATCTTGCACCAATTGACGCGCGGACTCGCGATCAGTGTAGGGGCATATCAACAAAAACTCATCTCCACCAACGCGCATGGGCACAAACTTCTCGCCTGCCACCTGCCTCAATACAGACGCCGTACGCCGCAGCAACTCATCGCCCATTTCGTGACCGTAAAGATCGTTGGTGCGCTTGAGGTGGTTGCAGTCCATCATGATCACACTCACGGGCAGGGATTTGTTCACCGAGTCATCGCCAAGGGACTCAAGGTAATTTCTATTGCGAAGCCCCGTCAGTTTGTCCTGAAAAGAAAGCTCTTCGGCGCGCTTTGCCATCGAGATGTTATGCGTCGCCACGACGACCGACTCCAGTCGACCCTGCTCATCGCGGCGCTGTGGAACAACCTGCAGCGAATACCACGTACCTCGGCAGTCTCGTACCTCGGCATCCAAGTACGGCATGCCCTCCATACGATCCTGAAGCGTCTTTATATCTAAGAGCTCCATGACCGCCTCGCGACTTTCGGGGCTCACAATGTCTCGGCAAACCGTTGCAAAAAAGTCATATGCCTCGGCGTGCTCGGTAAATATCTTCGCCACCGATGGCGACATGTTAATCCCCTCGATCTCGAGCGTGTCGAGATGCAACAGGAGGGTCGACTCATACGTGGAACTGATGGCATTGATGATGCCGAGCTGCTTGTCCTTTTCGGCCAAGTTGCGACGATCGGCGACGATACGCACCAACAGCACTACAACCAAAAACATCAGGAACGCCAGCACGCCGACAGCGATAAATGAAATCCTGCCCGACATGACCTCAGATTTGGGATAGAGCGCAAACAGGCGATAGTCCTCATACGCCGCACGCACGGCATACCAGGTACTTCCCCGATATTCGACACGTGTTAGACCTTCGTCTTTCCAATCAATTCCGCTATCGGCGAGAAGTCGAGCGAGAGCTATATCGACGCTCGAATCGTTTGAAGAAACGATTTGCGCATCGCGCATCACGAACACCGTTGGACTCTGATGGAACGTGTTGTTCACGAGCACGTCGGCGATCGTATACGAATAATCATCGGCGGGCTCGGGCGCAAGCGATCGATACCCCAGCGCTACGCCATCACCGTACGGAACAACACTCACGGCAAAGTCGACATCTCGACGCTCAACGACCGTCGAGTAGGACACCTTGGAGCCTCGATACATCGATGCGACCGACGGACAGGCAAGCTCCTCTCGCCACAGCATCAGCGGATCGCGACCGTCGATATCGTAATGAGCGGTCATATGGCCGTCGGCGTCCATGACCAACATTCCCGAAAGGTGCTCGGAATGGACGTACTCCTCGACACGATCATCGTTGACTTCAACGCGATCAGGCGGCAAGAACGTCGAAAACGACTCGAGCGCGGCATCCAAATTGTGCGTCGCCTCGGTTTTTCTTCCCTGTTCATATCGGTCATATTTTTCGCAGGCGTTTTTTAAAAACACCATGGTTTCCTGGCCAAATCCAAGCGTTTTATCGAGGCAGCGGTGCGTGCCGACCACGTATAGCAGACCCAACAAGACAACGCTGGCCACAACGCAGATAGCCGCGGCGACTAATGCCTTTCGGCGCAAGCGGCGCTCATCATTTGTCATGATTCCGCTCCTTGCCCGTCCGTCGTCGCCCCTGCCTTGTACTTGCCCACAATGCGCTCAATCGTGCCATCTCGATCCATCTCGAACAGCACGGTATTGAGGTTTTTGACGTACTCCCCCTCATAGCCGTCCTTAAACGCGACGCCAAGGTCAACCGTCATAACGTTGTCGGCAAACACGCGATAAACACCGGGATACTGCGCGACGAGCCGGTCGAGCGATTGGACGTCCGCCATCCAACAGTCAACATACCCCTTGACGAGGGCGGCTTTGCAGAGTTCGGCAGAGCCATATGATTTGATGTGCACATCCGGCGAGATCCCTAGGTCCCCGGCAAGCAATCGGCGTTCACTCACCGAACCCGCAATCACCGCAATGGTCTTGCTTCCATCGAGAGACGCCAAACCCTTGATACCACTCGTTTTCTTGGCGGCAACCGAGACTGTCACGGTCAGATACGGCTCAGTCCAGTAATAATCGTCTTCGCGATAATTGGGCGAATAGTCGCACCACAGACAATCGATATCGCCGTTTTTGAGCAGGCGATCGCGATCATTCCAAGATATGTCAACAAATTGCGGTTTGATTCCAGCACGCTTGCAGGCCTCGCGGGCGATATCGATATCGATACCGGCATAGTCGCCTGTGGTATCGACATACACATAGGGATCGTTATCCGTAACGCCGATTTTGAGCACCGGGAGATCCTTGTCGGCTTCGCTCGAGGAGGAAGAACTGCTTCGAACGGTATACGTCAGGGCGCCCGCACAGACGGCAACAAGGAGTATGAGCGTAAACGAGACGATGGTGGCTCGCTTGATACGTCTGGGCACGCGCCTCCCTTCATCGAAACAGCAGATAAGGTTCATTTTATTACCAGGGGGCCAGTGCAACAGCGAAAAAAGCGCCTTGCCCAAGACGGGCAAGGCGCCAATGGTTGAAATGTATCCGTAAGCGGTCGAATTAGGTCAACCCTACTCGAAGCTTAGCTGCTCCAAGCGATCGAAGACCGTGTCGATACGGGTGACGAGCGGGGTACCCTAACGCTCGAAACGTTTACGCATAAGAGCGAAAGCGATCAGCGCAACGCCTGCGACAGTAGCAATAAAGGCAACCGCAAGGGCCTGGTCGCCCGTATTGGCGAGCGCGCCCTTAGTAGCCTTAACAGACTTTTTGGTCACCTTAGTCGTCGTCTGCTGACTAGGCTGGGACGGCGTCACGGGCTGCGTAGGCTGAACCGGCTCGCCATTGGCCTCCTCGCCTGTCACCACGTACGTCGAGAAGTGGCTCGTGCGGAAGCAAAGGTAGTCGCCCTCGGTCCACGTATCCATAGCCTGAGTGGAACCATCCTCGGCAACGTAGAGCACCTTGAGATTGGTGAGCACCTTCATGGCTGCGGTCATCTTGACACGAACGATGAAGGACATGCCATCGAAGTCCTCGATAACCTCGCCATTCTTGAGAAGCTTGATATCGAGCTTCTCGGCAACCTTGGTAGCCCCCTGCTCAAGGCCGGAAATCGTAGCATTGGCGGCGTCGGTAAGATTTGTCGGTTCCTCGACCACAAGAGAGATGCTGTTGTTCTGGGCAATGCCGGCAGCGACATTGTTCTCGGCGCTTACGCTAACGTCCGTTCCGTTGCTACCCGCAACGCCCGTAATGGTCTTTGCCGCTACGGTAACGGCGCAGGTCGCGGTTTTGTCGCCACAGGTAGCGGTAATCGTGACGGTGCCGGCCTTAAGCGGCGTCACGACGCCGTCTTTAACCGTAGCGATCGACGAATCGCTGGAGGTCCAGCTCACGGTCGCATCGTCTGCATCTGCAGGAGTCACCGTTGCGGAGAGCTTTGCGGAGGCATCACCGACGGTAAAGGAAAGGTTCGTCTTGTTGAGCTCAACCTTCTGGGCGGGATTGGTCACGCTCACCGAAACGGTCTGGGAGAGCGACCCCGCGGTGATGACGAATGAACCGGAACCAGTCTTGAGGGCAGTGACGGTGTAGGAGCCATCGCCGTTGTCGACAACCTTAAATGCCTTCGAGGCACCCGTGTCATCCAGAGCGAGCTTGGTCTCGTCGACCTCACCCGCCAGGGCTCCGGCAAGAGAAGCTTTTACGGTACCTTCTTCACCCTTCGCAAGGTTGAGGGAGGACTGATCGACTGTAAGACTCGTTGCGGGATTAGAGACGGTCACCGCGCAATCCTGAGAATAGGTGCCATCTTCGGTCGAAGCAGTGATGGTCGCGGCGCCCTTGGAAACAGACGCCACTTTGCCGGTTTGATCGACCGTAGCGACGCTCTCGTTACTGGACTTCCAGACAACCGTCTGGTCAGCCTCCGCGGGAATGACCGTTGCCTTAAGCTGCTCGGTTGCAGCGCCCACAAGCGTGACCTTCTGCTTATCGAGTGTGATACCCGTTGCAGGTTGAATAACCGTCACCTTGCACGTGGCGCTATACTCGCCGTCCTCAGTGGTAACGGTGATCGTGGCAGCACCGGCCTTGACCGGGGTCACGACGCCGTCCGCAACCGTGGCGACCTCCGGGTCGCTCGAAGACCAGGACACATTCTTATTCGTTGCATTGTTGGGCTCAACCGTTGCGGTCAACGTCGAGGGCTCACCGCCCACAGCAAGCTTAAGATTCGACGCGCTGAGGCTGACGCCCGAGACCTTTACGACCGGAGTGGTTACCGTAATTGTATCCGTGGTTGCAGAGACCCCATCAACCGTTGCCGTGATCGTGGCATCACCGTCACCGACAGCGGTAACAAGACCGTTGCCATCGACGGTAAGGACGCTCTCGTTAGAAGAGGACCAGACAACCTTACTGGCCTTATCGTCAGGGGAAACCTTTGCCTTCAACTGCTGAGTCGTGCCCTTGTCCATAGATGTTGAGTAACCATCCGCAATGGAAACCGTCGTTTTTGCAGGTTCCTCGCCAGGCTTGACGACATGAACGGTCATCGTGTCGCAGAGACGACCACCCAAGTACATTGAAACCGTTGCATCGCCGTAACTATGAGGCACTAAATACCCCAAGTAACTGCCACCACTAAACATCGGTCCTTTTACCTCGAGGACATCGGGATTATCTGAAGTGAAAGAATACTTTGCGCCGGCATAGGAGTCCATCAATTCCTCAGCGCTTTTGCTCAGCACGCCCTTTGGATATTCAAACCCCCTGTCACATTCCAGCCAAAGCCAATCTTTGGATATACTATCTGAACTGACCTCACAGGGAAATGTATAATCGCTCGACACAAACTTAGCCTTCGAAAGGCTCACTTCCGCAGGGTCGACAACCTTTATCTCAAAGGGATGGTCATTGCCAAGGCCATCACGAGCATGAGCCTTAACGGTGCCAGGCTTTATTGCCTTAAACGAGTTTTCACCATCGATAAGCTCAACGACATCGTTGCTTTCCAGAGAATAGGTTACAGCGCCAAAGTCCGCACCCCAATGTGCGCGCTGGCATGCCTTCAGTACTTCATTTGGAGAAACGTTGAGAATGGCAGTCAGATAATAGCTGTCCCCAACCAGCATCTTTTGCTTTTTGTTCCCACGCTCATTGAATCCGGGCTCCTGATTCTCGGTTACAACATCACATAGCTTCTTCGTCTCAACTTCACCGTTGCAATAGTCGACAAGAACCTTGGCCTCTTTAGCATCTTTCGACAACGCCTCGAGTTGCAAAGAAGCGCTTAGCTCGGAAGTTCCATATGATGAATAATTCGAATTCACCCTTGCCTGGACTTTGGAATCCTTTGAGGGGTCTTCCTTAATAACAAAATATGTGGCCGCACGGCTCTCGTCCACGGGACGAACGTCAACTCTCCCCTCTAGTAATGCATAATGCGTGTTCCCGCATTTTTGCGGACAATCATCCGTGTAACCCAGCGTTGCGGTGTTTGTCGTCGCACCAGATTGGTCGTAAGAAACGAAACTGACCTTAATTGGATTGACTTTAGCCACACTTTTAATCTTAAGAGAACCGTTTAAACTCTCGTCGGTCTTGCTCTTCAGGGTTATAGTCGTTGTGCCAACTTTGGTGGGGCTAATTGTCAATACCCAACTATGTGACTCATAACTTACCTTAGCGATATCCTCGTCAGACGATGTGATATCGATATCGCTAGGGTCAATGTGCGCCCATTCGTGATTTTTATTAAAAAAGGAGAGCCTTCCTTTCACCGTCTGTCCAACAGCGGCATCAAATTCTGACCACACATCGCCTGTAGACGAATCGTATGGGAGAAACGATGCACCCATGGAACCGTCCTGCGACTCCAGCATGACAGCATCCGCATGCGGGGCGGCCACCGTCAGCCCAAACGTTGCCGCCGTTAAAGCAACACAGATGCCTGCGGCCATCCTCCAAAGCCCTTTTCTCATTCCCCTAAGTCCAATCTCTCGTGAAAAAATGCAGCATTCTCCCACACATTAAAATTGGCTTAAGGATACCCCCCCCCCCGACTGAGACTGGCAAGCTAGTGTTTGTCGGAAGAGTCAAATTATCGGCAAGCGATGCTCCCGCATCATAAAATCGCCTGTTGAAGTGAAGCTTTCCCGACACTCTCACGCAAAAGCCCCGTTGGCAAAACGGGTTACCAACGGGGCTTGGGCTAGAAAGTCATACATCAACTGGGACCAAAAGAAAACTAATTGGTTTGATTGCGTCCCAAATCGGTCAATTAGAACTCGAGCTGCTCCAGGCGATCGAAGACTGTGTCGATGCGGGTGAGGAAGTCCCACGGATCAAAGATCTCGTCGAGCTTCTCCTGGCTGACGGTGCAGCGTGGGTCGGCCTCGAGACGCTCCTTAAAGGTGGGGCCGGAGACACAATCCTGCACCTCGTGCCAGGTTGCCATGGCGTTCTCCTGCACAATGGCGTACGCGTCCTCGCGGGTGATGCCCGTGTCGACGAGGGCCAGCAGCACCTTGGAGGAGAAGATGAGGCCGCGAGTCTTGTTGAGGTTGGCCATCATGCGAGCCGGATACAGCTGCAGGCCGTCGATAACGCGAATGAGGCACTGGAACATGTGGTCGAGGGCGATGAAGCTGTCGGCCTGGGCGACACGCTCGGCAGAGGAGTGCGAAATGTCACGCTCGTGCCACAGGGCGACGTTATCGAAGGCAACCTGGGCGTTGGACTTCACGACGCGCGACAGACCGCAGACCTTCTCCATGGTGATCGGGTTGCGCTTGTGCGGCATGGCGGAGCTGCCCTTTTGGCCCTTGCGGAACGGCTCCTCGGCCTCGAGCGTATCAGTCTTCTGCAGATTGCGAACCTCGGTAGCGATGCGCTCGCAGGTGGCCGCGGTGGTGGCGAGAACGCCGGCGAGATAGGCGTGATGGTCGCGACTGATAACCTGCGTGGACAGCGGGTCGTGAACCAAGCCCAGGTGCTCACAGACGTACTCCTCGACGAACGGCTCGATGGAGCTGTAGGTGCCGACGGCACCGGAGATGGCACCGAAGGCAACGTTCTTGCGAGCATCCTCAAGACGATCAAGGTCGCGCTTGAGTTCCCATGCCCAAGAGCCAAACTTCATGCCGAAGGTCATCGGCTCGGCATGGATGCCATGGGTGCGTCCGGCGCAGAGCGTATTGCGCTCCTCGAAGGCGCGGCGCTTGCAGATCACGCCGAGCTTCTTGACGTCCTCGATAATCAGGTCACACGCCTGAGTAAGCTGATAGCACAGAGCAGTATCACCCAGGTCGGAGCTGGTCATACCGTAGTGAACCCAGCGACTAGGCTTGGGCTCGCCCTCGGGAACATCGGCGTCGATATACTCCTTCATGTTGGTCAGGAAGGCGATGACATCGTGGCGCGTGACCTCCTCGATCTCATCGACCTTCGCCTTCTCAAAGTTGGCATGGTCGCGGATCCACTGGGCTTCGTCTTTGGAAATACCGATCTTGCCGAGCTCCGCCTGGGCCTCACAGGCCAGGACCTCGATCTCCTGCCAAATGGCGTATTTGTTCTCGAGGGAGAAGATGTGTCCCATCTCCGGGCGGGTATAGCGATCGATCATAGCGGCTCCTTTTTGGTTATTGGCACGTTGGTCGTAACCCAACCATTGTACCGTGCGCGCGTGCCAGTATGGGCAGCAGGCATTAACCTAACATTTTGGAATTGGAGCAAGCAACGGGACGTCTGCGTATTTGCTTCGCAAATCCGCACCGGCTGCGGTCGATCTCCTCGGATTCACGGAGACGATGGGGAAGACTTTGTTGAATTGGCCGTCCCAAGGTCTCCCGCGCTCGATGGAGCGGGCAACGGGACGTCCGCGTATTTGCTTCGCAAATCCGCACCGGCTGCGGTCGATCTCCTCGGATTCACGGAGACGATGGGGAAGACTTTGTTGAATTGGCCGTCCCAAGGTCTCCCGCGCTCGATGGAGCGGGCAACGGGACGTCCGCGTATTTGCTTCGCAAATCCGCACCGGCTGCGGTCGCCTATCGGCGACCTTGCCTGCTCGCTATAAACGCTTCGCGTTTATTTAACGCTCGCACCCTGTCGGGTTCGAGTCCCGGCACTTTATTGAAAAAGGCACGGTAGCGAAACGTTACCGTGCCTGAAATTCGAATGGAGCGGGCAACGGGACTCGAACCCGCGAGTGTCAGCTTGGGAAGCTGATGCCTTACCACTTGGCGATGCCCGCTTGTGTGTTGGCTAGTATAACGCGGTTGTCTTGTTCGATACAAGGGTGGCGATGCTTGTTTTAGCTGTGGAGATTCGTTTTAAAATCGCGTCAATTGTGGAGACGAGGACCTTTGACCTCCTGTTCTCCTTATCTTCTACCTGCGCTTTTGCCTGATTGTTGTATTTGAGCTCAATTTGTCAGGAATTGGGCAAGCTTTTGGTCAGGCTCCGGTACTTACCCGCATGAACCTCGGGGGTAGCCTCATCCCACGCGTCGCAACCTCCCCATGCGGCGCACGAGGGATAAGGAGCAGCCATGTCCACCGCACCCACGCACTCTGTCCACAGCGCAATCGCAACAGGTCCGCTGCTCCTGCTCCTCTTCCTGCTGTTCGGCTGCCTGGCACCGGGAGCCGCATTTGCCGTCGATGGCTACGACCAGCTCGGCTTCCGCACTATTAGCGATGATTGTGGGCCCTTCTTCATCGGCAAGTATGAAGCTCAAGACGCCTCGATTGCCTACTGCATGAACCAGGAGCGCCCCGGCCCCACCAAGCCGGACGGCCCATGGCTCAACTTTGATCAAGGCTGGGTGTGGCTCGACGACGAGTTCGCGGCAATCGTTTGTCACGGATATCCTACCGCCACGTCGTTTGGCGGTTACCATCTTTCACCCGATCGCGCCCGCGCCGCCACCCAGCTTGCCGTATGGATGCTCAACGGCACTACCCATGTCGACGGCACCTACTCCTACACGACCGCTCAGGGCAAAACCAAGAGTGGGCACTTTACCGCCGACAATGAAGTCGTGGCGGCTGCGCGATGGCTCCACGGCAGCGCAAAATCAGGAAGCATCAAAGCCGCTCCGCACCGCGCGCGGCGCTATCTAGGAACCGTATCGGGCGGCAGCAAACGTCAAGACATGCTCTATGTACTACCGGCGGTCTCTGTTTCCTTCCAAAAGCAGTCTGCAAACGCTGCTATTACCAGCGGAAACAATACTTATCAGTTTGATGGGGCAACATTCGATGTTTTTGAGAGCGCCAGCGGCGCACGTGTCGGCACCGTCCAGATGGACAGCAACGGTCGAGCGCAGGCAACACTCCTACCCAACACGGCATACTACCTAGTTGAGACAACAGCGCCAGCTGGTTATATCCCCCGGCACGATCGCATTGCCTTTACCACGACGGATAACGGCGGATACGTCACCATTGATGAACAACCCGGCACCATTACCTTGCGCATTGTAAAGCTCGACGCCGCAACGAATGCAGGCCCCCAAGTTGGGGCTTCGCTCGCAGGAGCAGAATTCGTGTGCGTATCGCAATCAACCCCTGGATGGACACAAACTCTCAGGACCGATGAAAGCGGTCGAGCTACCCTCACCGATGTCCCCCTGGGAACCTTTACCATCTATGAATCGAAGGCGCCCGAGGGCTATTTGCCCTCCGGTGACAGTTGGTCTTACACCGTTGGAGCCGACCAACTCGGCGATTCAGGCGTGGTCGAGATCGAATCTCGCATTTCCGATATCCCCATTGCGTTTAACCTTGAGATTTCAAAATTCAAGGACTACGGCAATAACGATCAATCCGGCCTGGAGCAGCCGGCAGGAGATGTTGTCTTTGAGGTTGTCAGTAACAGCTCTCAGCAGGTTGTTGGCACACTGACTACAAACATCTATGGCTTTGCCTCCACCAAAGACCAGCCCGAAGCATGGTTTGGCACAGGCAAGCGACCAGCCGGTGTCCACGGAGCCGTCCCATACGACCGCGCCGGCTACACGGTTCGTGAGGTTCCGGAAACCGTCCCCGAGGGTTTTAAACGTGCGGGGGAATGGACCGTCGAGGCTAATCAGATTTCCGACGGCACCGAGCTTCAATATATCGTGGACAACCACGCTCTGTCGACGCATCTCCAGATTGTAAAACGCGATGCCCAAACAGGCGCTTCTGTTCCACTAGCCGGATTCACCTTCCAACTACTCGACAGCAATCACAAACCTGTCTCACAAACTTGCTGGTATCCAGCACATAACGTAATGGACACCTTTACGACTGACACGACCGGGACCGTCACACTGCCCGAATCGCTCGTGCCGGGCACCTATTATGTACGCGAAACCTCGGCCAAAGAGCCCTATCTTGTCGGCGAAGAGATCGAGGTAAACATACCCGCCGATATAAACCTAACGCCCGTTGCAATCGCCTCGTATTATGACCACGCCGCGATCGGAAACATCAGGATCGTTAAAACCGATGCCGTAGACGGCAGCAGCCTCGCGGGCGCCATCTTTGAGATCCGTGCTTCGGGTGATATCGTGCGCCCCGACGGTAGCATCGCCGCGCTCGACGGTGAGACTGTCGCTACCGTCACGACGGATGAAACTGGAGAAGCACGCGCGGACGACCTCCCGCTGGGATCTGGCACCGCGCACTACGAGGTTGTCGAGACTCAAGCGCCGGCAGGCTTCTTACTCGATCGGACATCCCATATTGTCGACCTTACTTATGCCGACCAGAAAACACCCGTTGTAGAAGCACGGCTTAACGTATCCGACGATTACACCAAGGTTGATATCTCCAAGGTCGATGCAAGCGGAGAGCAGGAAGTGAAAGGCGCACAACTCACCTTATATGGTCCCGATAAAACCGAAATAGACTCTTGGACCTCATCCGACAAGCCGCACCGCGTCGAACATCTTGCACCCGGCACCTACTCGTTGCGCGAAACGATGTCTCCGCGGACCTATGACCTTGCCGAGGAGATAACGTTTGAAATAAAGGATACGGGAGAAGTCCAATCCGTCGCGATGAAGGATGCGCCCATCGAGATCAAAGGACAGGTCGACAAGCGTCAGGAACTTGTCCAACCTATCGGGAAGGATCTGTTGGCTAACGGCGATGGAAAAAACCGCGCCGCGATGCAAACCAATACGGATGGGCTTTTCTCCTATACCATCGATGCTCGAAACGATTCCGCTACTTGGGTTGATGAGTTTACGATTACCGATGATCTTGAGTGCGCCAAAGACGGCACGGCGAGATTCGTCTCAATCGAAACCCCCGTCGCCATCGGCGACCTCAACGGTCTGTGCAACGTGTGGTATCGCACGACGCCGTTGGACTCGACAGACGTCGATGAGCCGGCAAACGCGACGCTTGACGATGGGCACGAAAATCCTTGGCTTGAGTCCGACGAAGTAAAAGAGAGCCTGGGTGAGGATTGCCGCCTCGTCGATTACGACGGCTGGCACCTCTGGAAGGCGGATGTCTCGACCACGGAATCCACCACACTCGAGGCGAAAGAACTCGACCTTGCATCCAATACCGTCGTGACGGGCATTCGCATTGAATACGGTGCGGTAGCCGCCGACTTTACGACTCGAAGCGATGCGGATTCTTGGACCCGTGATGATCTCAAAGATGAGCACGACGACCTTGACGATGCCAAAGCAATCCTTGGCACAGACGCTCGGGGCGCAGTCGTGCACATGCAGGCAACGTCGGCTTATACGCCCCAAACTGCACTCACCAACAGCGCGCGCGTCGATCTTTGCCGCAACGGCGGCGGCGATAAACTTGAGTCACATGACGAGGACCGTGTCATTCAACGCTGTACCCTACCGCAGGACCTACCGGCAACAGGATCAGCTCCCATCGCCGCTTGCATCACCGCGCTCCTGACCTCGGGTGCCGCAGCCCTATGGTTCGCTCGCCTTAGGTCGAACCCAAAGAAGCGCTAGCGCGATGAAAAAGCGGGCGAGCCAGTCCCCCGGCTCGCCCGCTTTCAATCATTTTAATCGCCGTATCTACTCTGCAGACGAAGATCCACCATCAACGATTGCCTGCTCGGACTCAGGAATCCCATCGGCACCCGTGCTCTGTTCTTGCTCCACCTCTTCGCTGATTGCGGAGGCGGGGGTCGAGCCCTTCGCACCCACGATGTAGGCAGCCCCAAATCCTAACGCAATGGCGATCAAGGTCAAAATCACGTAGACAGGCCAATGGCGCTTAATATACGAAAACACGTTGACTCCTTAGAGCTCCGTCTACGAACGACGGATAACCTCGGTCACGACCTCGGATACCGTGGCAATGTTCGTCGGATTGACATTGTGGGGCAGGTCGTCCTCGGTACGAGCGCAAGCCAGACGCGTGCCGTCCACGCCCGCGATGGTGAGGGCTCGGCGGCTCGCCTCGAGCGCGGCGTAGGCATCGGTCTTGGCATAGGGCATCTCGAGCGCGCCACAATCGACATGGAACGACTTGCACACCTTGCTGACCAGGTTCATGATGCGGCGATCGCCCTTGAGCAGCTGCTGTTCGCCCTCAACCGTCACCACCGAAAGCCTACCGGCACCGACGGATTCAAGATTGATGAAGAAGACGCCGCGGAGCTTATCGCGATGCGAAGCCAAGAAGGCCTTCATACCGGCGCCATCACAATCCGAGGCGCCCGTTGCCACAAACCAGATATCGTGACCGAGCAGCTCATCATCGCCCATAGAGGCGACAGCCGAGAGCATATCTTCGGAAGAAGCGCCGTCGGAAGACGTAGCGCCGCCCTTCCAGCCATCGTTATCGTCCTCGAAATTATCCCACGAACCGATGCCGCGACCGGACTTCTTGGCATCGTAATCGTCTTCGACGCCCAGCCAATCACTCATGCTGTCCTGTTCGTTTTTCTTTTTACGACCGAACAGGCCGCCCAGGCCGCGCTTGCGAGGCTTGGGTGCCGCCGGGGCGGGAGCCGAAATGGTCTCGATCGGCTGAGCGCCCGACGCAACGGGCATAGGAGGCGCAACGGGTGCCGATGTGGGCTCGGGACCCTGAGCGGTAGCAAAGGGGTCGTTGACCTGTGCAGAGGGGTCGGGAAGGTCGAACAGCGACGTACGAGGCGCAACGTTTGCCTGCTTCATCGACGGCAGCGACGGATCGGGGACCGAAGCCAGCGGAGACGAGGAAGGCGCGGGCGACGGAGCCGACGCCGGATCGGGAACATTCATCTGCGGACGCGGTGATGCCTGGGAGGAAATCTGGGCCATAAGGGAATCGACCGTTTCGTCCTGGGTGGGAGCAACATCGGCAACCGTGGCACCGGAACCACTCGGGGTCGGCATGGTGAAAATCTGCGTGGAGTAAGGCCTCGACTCATCTGTCTCGGGAGCCTCGGAAACCGCAGGCACTTCCTCCTGCTCGACCTCGGCCGAATCATCTTGCTCGGCTGCCGCGTATTGCTCTTCGTCAGGGTTGGCCTCGACGGCCTCGTCCTCGGCGGCATCTTGGATTTCGGCAGCATCAATAGGCTCGTCATCGTCCACCGCGTCGCCCTGCTCATCGGAAACAGGAAGGGGCTCGGCAATCGCGGTGCCTTGCTTTTCAAACGTTATCGTGGAATCGAACTGCGCGGCATCAAACGACATGGTGCTATCGACGTGCTGCTGAGCCTCGAAAGACGTCGTCGCCTCAACAACATCCGTGGACGCCGGTTGCTGGGACTCAAAGGACGTTGTAGCTTCGGCAGCGTCGACGGGCACGGACTGCATAGCCTCGTTCTGCTCGAACTCTTGCGCCGCGCGCTCGCGTGCCGCCTCGGCTGCCTGCTGCTGAGCGATAGCCTCCTGCTCGGCAGCCTCGCGTGCGGCAGCGCGCTTCTCCTCGAAATCGTCGACAAATTTCTTGCCCTTTGCAAGCGCACCCTTAAAGAAGTTGGAAGCACTGGCGCCAATCGAAGAGAACGCGGATGCAATATCGGCATGGGGCGTTGCCGCGGGAATCTCGGCCGAGAAATCAGTATCGCTCTCGTAAGACACGCGCCTCGGCTGTTCAACGTAATCGTCGTCAGACTCGTCCGTAACGTCTTGCGCCGGCGCGGCGGGAGCCAAAATGTCCAGTCCTGCCGCGGGATCGATCGCGGACACCGCCTCGGGCTCGGCAACGGCAGCGGTAACCGCGGCAGACTCATCATCCATGGCGACAACGGGCGCAGGTGCAGTCACGACGGGGGCAGGCTCGGGCTCAAACGTCGGCTCCTCGCCCTCCTCGTAATCGAGCGTGCAGGACTCGGGAAGCATTCCGAGCGCACGGATGGCATCCGAACCAAAGCGGATGTTGCCGGCGGCATTGCGATAGAGCTTGGGCTCGGGCTCGGCCGCGACAGGCTCCTCCGCCGGCTCGGCAGCGGGAACCTCGTCATTGAACTCTTCGGCCTGGACAGCCTGATTCTGATCCTCGGGCACGATGGCGCCAATCAGCGTCTCGTCGGCAGACGCACCCTCAAAACCCTCGATCTGCTCGTCGAAAGCCTCGCCCTGTTCGGGCTCGGTCTGAGCGTCGGGAGCAATCGGCTGACTGAACTCGTCCTCGGCGTAGGTAGGCTCTTCATACTCGATGGTGTTGCCGTAGTCGTTTTGCTGTTGGGCCGCGGCATACTCCGCTGCTGCGCGCGCCATCTCCTCGGCACGACGCTTCTGCTCCCCAAAATAGGTATCGAACGGAACATCGTCGGGAAACTCGTTTTCGCCCTGGAAGGGAGCAACGTTGTCCATAACGCCGAGCATAGCGGCGACAGAAGACTTGTTGCACACCGCGCCGGACGTATAGGGAAGAATGTGGCGGTTAGAGATGATGTTTGCCGCGTTGGCGAGCGCGACGAGGGAAGCGAGGATCGCGACAATCCACAGCAGAACCTTGAGCGCGCCGGGGAGCGGCAGGATACGCAAGATGGCAACGGCAGCAGGGGCAACCGTGGCAACGGGCAACAGCCTGGCGATGAGCGCACGATACGAAGCATAGGGCTCGCGGGCGAGCAGCTCAGCACGGGGAGAGTCGTAGTGTGCGACAACGACCACCGGGCGGTTGCGCGGAGACGCGAGCGGGCCCGAGGCCTTGTGATAGGCGATGACATTTTGGCTCACGCCCGTCTTGCCCAGGCGCGAAACCACGGGGTGGCCCGTGCGCTCGAGCACGTAAAGAACGGCGCCGGCAATGGCCAGCAAGGTGCCGACCAAGCCGATGCCGCCGCCGATGCCCATCAGCAGGGCGCCGGCAAACGCAAGAATACCGGTAACGGCAAATGCCAACCTACTGGGCGCCGGGGCATTGAACTCCTGAACCTCGGGATCAAAGCCGTGGTTGCGGAAGATCTGAGCGATATCCTCGGCAGCCAAGCGCTCTTCTTCGCTGCATGCCGGCGTAATGCCGGTGTTCTGCAGCAGGTGGTTAATATAGTTCTGGGTGTTCGCCATGTGCGCTCCACATCCATAATCCGACAAATAGGCCCAATGCATGCACATTAGAACCGTATATAGTCGAAAGTATACCCCGAGCGAGCGCAAACGACCGAATTCGGGCCATCTTAACGCCCCGAGCGGACAAGGATATAGCCTAATCTCCATATCGGACTAAAATCATGGCAGCAAACCACCTTCTCATGCGAGGACTCTATGACGGCAAGCGACGCGACCGCGACAATTAAAATGGGGAATTCGGAGCCCAGTTTCGATAAAACGGCTCAGCGCATCCTCAATCTTTTCTTTGTGCTCAACAGCTCCCCCGAACCGCTGACGACCGAGCAGATCGTCTTGGATTCTGACCTGGGATATGGCTCGGGCAACATCGACTCGGATAAGCGCAAGTTTCGGCGCGATCGTGACAAACTGCTCGAGCGTGGCATCTTAATCAAGGAGGTTCGCCCCGCCGGTGCGCAGGAGACCGAGGAAAGCTCGTGGACAATCGACCGCGAGCACACGTTTGCAGCAGGTGGCCTCATCACCGCAGACGACGCCGACATCCTACTCAACGCCATCGACCAGACGCTAGCGGCCGGCTCTTCCACCTTTGCCGCGCCGCTTGCCGATATTCGCTCCAAAATTGCCTACCTCACCGGCAGGACGACGGCGGACGAGGCGACAATCAGCCGCTCTCCCACCGTCGATGCGGTATGGAGCGCCTTTGCCGAGCGATGCGCGCTGCGATTTTTATATCAGAACGGACGCGGTGAGCAAAAAGAGCGTACCGTCTGCGTCTACGGCATGTTCGAGCGCGAGGGCGTGGCGTACTTCTGCGGCCTCGACAATGCCACCGACGACATCAGGACATTCCGCTGCGACCGTATCGTTCGCGCTTGGCGTCCTTCGAAGGCCTACACCATCCCTGCAGACTTCAACCTCAACGACTACCTGTTCTTTGAATTCGATTTTGCCGACCGACCGCCCGTTGCAGCTACGTTCTCATTCGCCCCTCAGACGCAGATCGATATGATCAACGGTCTCACGCGCCGGCGAGGCAAGCTCGCACACACCGATGCGGGATGGATCTGGACCGTTGACGTGCGCGACCTTGAAGCCGCCGCTTCATTTTGCATGGCCCACGCCATGGACGGCATGAGGCCTATGGCCCCCAAATCGCTCAAACAGGCGTGGAACCACCTCATCGAAAGGACGGTGCACGAGCATGCCCGTGCGTAAACTCACCAGCGAGCAGAGGCTCTCGCGCGCCATCGACATCATGGAGGCCCTCTACGCCGCCGGCGAGAGCGGCATGACTCGAAACGAGATTTGCAGTCGCTTTGACATCACGGGGGTGTCGCTCGACGAGATTCTCGAGATCATCTCGACGCTCGCGGACCGAGAATCGGGCGCACGCATCATCTGCGAATGCCACTGCGGGCGTGTGGTCCTCACCGGTGACGCCGGGCGCGTGCTACCGCTGCGCCTGAGTGCCGCCGAGGGCGCTGTGCTCAACCACGAACTTGAATCGTTGGGGATCGAGCCCCAGGCGGCGGCTCGGATTCGATCTGCTCTTCTACCCGAAGAGCTCGGCTATAACCAGCGCGTCTTTGACACCGTCAACCGTGGGTCGCACTGGCAGCAGCTGAGCTGCGCCATTCAAGACGGCGTTCGCTGCCGCATCTCGTATCGTTCGATGGACGATGCGCGGCCACGCGAGCGTCTGGTCGACCCCTTGCGCATTATGGCAAACGGCGACCAAACATACCTGATTGCCTGGGACATCGCGATCGATGAGCAGCGCACCTATCGCATGGATAAAATCGAGGGACTCGCCTTGACGGAAGACTCCGTCGTGCCTCACGCACCGGACGTCGCATCCCTCCACGATTCCCTTGCCCGGACGCAGCGTAGCGCAAAGCTCTTGATGCCATTCGATATGGCGGAGCATCTGGACTGGGCCGGCATCACCCTCATCGAGCGCAGCGGGGCAGACATGGCAACGGTAACCGTGCATTACGACTCCGAGCGTTGGCTACTGAGCCAGATAATCGCAGCGGGCGGAGCCATCCGCATCTTGGATGACCCCACCCTGTCAAAGCGTCTGTGCGATATGGCAAAAACCCTCGTCTGTTCGCTTTAGCGCCGCCGCTCGTGGCGTGCGCGCCACAGTTGCAGATAGTGACCGATCTGCGCCGATTCGATGCGCTGGTAGGAGCTCGTGGGCAGCGACGTTAAGAACTTCTTTCCGTAGCCCTTCGTCACCAGGCGCGGGTCGGCCAGAATCAGCACGCCGCAATCAGTCGACGAGCGGATAAGGCGGCCGGCCGCCTGCTTTACCTCGAGCACTGCCTCGGGCAGCGAATAGCGCGCCCAAGCGCGGTCTTCGCGCAGGTTGCGCTCGCACGAGAGCGGGTCCGTGGGGCTCGAGAACGGCAGCTTGGGAATGATGACGCAGCGCAGCGTCTCGCCGCTGGCGTCAAACCCCTCCCAGAAGGCCTTAAGCGCAAAAAGCGACGAGGTTGGCTCGCTGATAAACCGGTCGCGTAGGCGACGAGGAGATGAGTTGCGCTGCTGGCAGTTGAGCTCCAGACCCGCACGGGCCATCTTGGGCTCAACGCGGGCGTACAGGTCTTCCATGTCGCGCCGATTGGTGAACAACGTGAGCACCGATCCGCCCATGGCAAGATGGGCGTCGACCAGCACGCGCTCGAGCGCCGTAAGATAGCTCTCACGATCGCGCGGATCGGGGATATCGCCCGCAACGACTACAGCCATGTTCGAATCGAAGTCGTAGCTCGAGTCCAAGTGCAGCGATGAGGATGTTGAAGCACCGATGCGATCGAGGCCGACCGCATGGTTAAAGTGTTCAAAGCTTTTGGACACCGTCATGGTCGCCGAGGCAAAGATAGCCGTGTGAACCTCGGGCAGCCACTCGGTTGCCAAGGCCTCGCCAATGTCGATGCGCTCTGCAGTCATTGACTCTCCGCCGGCACGCAGCCTGCGATTGACCTGCAGCGAATACACGTAGTGTTCATCGGTACCATCAATGATGAGTTTGAGGTTCTCGGCCAGCTCGTGCAGGCGGCGCGAGATATCACCCAGGTCGACAACAACCTCTGGCTTGTCGGCGGCGACGGCTTGCACCAGCGCGTCGACGCTCTTGTCAGCTTGTTCCAATGCGTCGATAGCAGCGTAGGCCGACTGTAAGAAATCATGCCAGTCGTCAGATTCGCGCAGCTCGGGGCCAATCCATAGATTGGCATTGTCATAACCCCCACGGGCACGGCGGCCGAACTCGCGAACGCCATCGAACACGTCGGTGATCGCCATGCTCGCGCGCGCAACCGTCGACGTCGCCTTGGCAGTAAGGCCCAGATAGAGCGTAGAGCCCTCGGAGGTTGCCAAATCACGGGAAACCTGGCTTAGCGCGCCGGTGCTCGAGCCACCCAGGCGCTCAAACAGAACGCGTGATTCGTCCGCCGACACCACGCGCGCCCACTGGCGGCGCGCCTCGCGCTCGATGGAATGGGCCTCGTCGATTACCCAATGACGAATCGGAGGCAAAATCCTGCCCTCGGCCGCGACATTGCGGAACAGCAGGGAATGGTTGGTGACCACCACATCGGCATGCGCCGCACGACGGCGAGCGCCGTGGACCAAACATTTATCAGGGAAAAACGGGCAGAGGCGACGAGCGCACTCGCGCGAGGCCGTCGTAAAGTCGGGACGGTTGACGCTGCGCCACCGAATGCCGAGCGAGTCGAGGTCGCCATCGGCTGATTGGCAGACGTACGCCATAATGACCGCGACCGCCGTGAGCGTGTCCGCCGGATCGCGCTTGGTGGTAATCTCGACCTGGCCGCGGCTCATGCGCTCGAGCTTGCGCAGGCACGGATAGTGGTCATACCCCTTGAGAGCGCAAAACGACAGACCGTCGGGCAGTTGCTCGGCAAGTTTTGGCAGCTCATGGTACATGAGCTGGTCGGCAAGATTGTTCGATTTGGTCGCAATACCAACCGTGATGTTGTTACGGCGCGCTGCCTCGGCAAAAGGCACCAGGTAGGCCATCGATTTGCCGACGCCTGTGCCCGCCTCAATTACACGATGAGTGCCCGTGACCAGCGCATCGCGGACCTCGAGCGCCATCGCGATCTGCTCATCACGCGGCTCGTAGGTGGGATACATGCGATTGACCAGGCCACCTGGCGCATAGTCTGCCTCAATCTCCTCACGACTCGGCATCTTGAGTACCGGCAGTTCGTCGGCGTCCACCCGATCGTCGGCGCGATCGGCCTTGAGAACGTCAGCACGAGCGGCGCTGAGAGAGAAGACAGAACCAGGGTTCTGCCCTGCCAAGAATGAGAAGATAGGACGATAGGACCAAGGCACGTCCGGATGCATGTCGGCTAGGCGCGCCATGAGGCCCTGGGGCAAGTCGGTGAGCGCCACGAGCAACACGCGCCATACGCCACACAGGGCCTCGACGTCGGCATTGGCACGGTGTGATACCGAGTCACAGCCAAACAGATCGGCCATAAAAGACAGCTTGTGCGAGGCCAGGCGTGGAAGCGCGATGCGCGACAGCGCCAGCGAATCGATCCAAATATCGCTCACGTTGACGCCGCCTTTGACCGACTCGATAAACGAGCGGTCGAACGTGGCGTTATGTGCGATCACCGGGCAACCACCGACAAAATCGGCGAGAGCGGCGACGGCCTCAACGGCCGACGGGGCATCTGCCACATCGGCATTTGTAATGCTCGTGAGCTCGGTAATCTCGGCGGGAATCAGCTGCTTGGGATGCACGAAGGTATCGAAGCGGTCGACGATCTCGCGGCCCGAAAGACGGGCCGCCGAGATCTCGATCAGCTCGTTGTCCTGCACCGAAAGACCTGTGGTCTCGGTATCGAGGACAATCACATCTTCCTCGATAAGGCCGAAGGACTGCGTTTTGGCGCGTTCGGCAAGCGTGGCATAGGAGTCGATGACAAACTGCGGCGTTCCTGACGAAACCGCGTCCTCGATTAGCATGCAACGCCCGCTCGACGAAGGCCCATACGGATCAGGCTGTCACAGACCTGCGGGAACGTCATGTCGTCGGTGTGGCGGATCTCATCCGGATACAGCGACGTATCGGTCATGCCGGGAATGGTATTGGTCTCGAGGATAACGGGGCCGTCCTCACTCACAATAAAGTCGCTGCGCGAGATACCCAGGCAACCGAGGGCCTTGTGAGCGGCGCAGGCAAGCTCCTGAGCGCGAGCGTAATTCTCGGGCGAAATCTGCGCCGGAATGCGATGGATGTCCGTAGGGTCGACATATTTCACGTCCAGATCGTAGAACTCGCAGTCCTCGGGCTTACGAATCTCGACAATCGGCAGAGCGCGCACGTCATCTTCACCGTATACGCCGACGGTGATCTCGGTACCCTCGATGCACTTCTCGACCAGCACTTTGTCGCCGTACTCAAACGCCTTGGCGATTGCCGCGGGCAGCTCGGAGGGCTCATGGACCAGGGAAATTCCATAGCTGGAACCGTTGACGGCCGGCTTCACAAAGCATCGCTCGCCACAAACGTCGACGATATGATCGATATCGACTTCATCGCCCACCTCGAGCGCGAGGCCGGGGGCAATGGGAATGCCCGCCTTGGCGTACAGGAGCTTAGAGACCTCCTTGTCGGCACCGCAGGCGCTGGCAAGCACGCCCGAGGCCGTGTAGGGGATACCCAGGGTCTCCATGGCGCCCTGCATGGCGCCATCCTCGCCGCCGGCACCGTGCATGGCGATAAACGCCACGTCAAAGCCGCCGGTCGCCATGGTTACCATAAAATCATCGGCAGCCGTGTCGAGCAGCTCCACCGAAGTGTAGCCGGCCTCCTTCAAGGCAGCCACGACGTTCTTTCCCGAATTGAGCGAGATCTCGCGCTCAGCGGAATGACCGCCCGCCAAGACCGCTACGTGCATGTTCTCTAGGCTTTTACCCGGCATGGGCAGACTCCTCCTCTATAATTTCTGCAGCTGATACCATATTGTAGCGATACCCTCTACGTTTCCCCAAAATCGAAAGGCTTCCATGAATCCCAGGACTAAATCTCAGGACATTCGCGACTTGAGCCAAAACGATATTCGCGAGCTCGTGGCCGAACTTGGCCAGCCCGCCTTCCGCGCGAAGCAGCTCATCGAATGGGTCTTTGAGAAGAACGTTTGTTCGTTTGACGATATGACCAACCTTCCCAAGGCTTTCCGTGAGCAGCTTAAAGAGGCTTTTGCCTTTGATACGCCGACTGAACTCACCAAGCAGGTTTCCAAAGATGGCTCGCGCAAGTATCTGCTCGAGTACCACGATGGCATTTCCGTCGAGACTGTCGGCATGCCCCGTCGTAACAAGCTTTCCGTCTGCGTTTCCACCCAGGCAGGCTGCGGCATGGGCTGCGCCTTTTGCGCTACCGGTCTCAACGGCCTCAAGCGCTCTCTGACCGCTCAAGAGATCGTCGACCAGGTGCTTCATGTATCCAACGACTTTGACGAGCGTGTCACAAGTGTTGTCTTCATGGGCCAGGGCGAGCCGTTTGCCAACTACGACGAGGTTCTCAAGGCACTGCGTATCCTCAACGACCCCGATGGCATCGGTATCGGCGCTCGTCACCTCACCGTCTCTACCAGCGGCGTTATTCCCGGTATTCGCAAATTTGCCGATATCCCCGAGCAGTTCACGCTTGCCGTTTCCCTGCATTCCGCCATCCAGTCGACGCGCAATAAGCTCATGCCCGGTGTTAAGAAGTACACGCTGCTTCGCCTTCACGAAGCGCTTCAGCTCTACACCGAGAAGACTGGCCGCCGCCCGACCTATGAGTATGCCATGATCGAAGGCGTCAACGATACGAATCCAGAGATGCAGGCACTCTGCGACTTCTGCGAGGGAACGCTGTGCCACGTTAACCTGATTCAACTTAACGACATCGAGGGCAGCCCGCTCAAGCCGTCGCCGATTCATAAGGTTGAGGATCTTCAGCGTCGTCTTGAGTCCCGTGGCATCGAGACCACGATTCGCAACTCCCGTGGTAACGATATTGACGCCGCTTGCGGACAGCTGAAACAGCGCTTCAAAGTTCAGAAGAACGCATAGGGGAGTCGCACTCCAAAACGTTTCATGTGAAACATCGAACGGCCCCGGTTGCAGGATATGCAACCGGGGCCGTTTCATTTATTGACCTCAATTTTGGACCAGCAGCTACCTTTCCCATTTTTTACGGACAAAATAAGGGGCCCTTGTCTCATGAATCAGACAAGGGCCCTCAAAATATGCAGGGTAATTGTTAGGTACCTAATAGCCTACATTTTCCCATTGGTTGCTAACCCAACCTTGATTAATCTTAGGATTTTTCGTTACCTGAGCAGTGCGCATGGCAACATCTTCTGTCATGGCATCCATTTTCTTCTTGGACGTATCAACGATATCTTGCGCGCCGCGAAGCAAACGACCTCGAAGTTCATCGTCTGTCGCTATCTTATAGCCAGCAAAGGCACCAGCCGCGATAGTCGTCACCAACGCAATCGCAGTAAAAATCTTATTCCTCATCTTGGCCTCCTTGATCAAAGTGAATCATTTCACCAAGAATACGAGAGAGCTCTTCCTCGTCTTTAAACTCAATCTCAATCTTATTCCTTCCACGCGAGCTCTTCACACGCACGTTGGTATTAAATACCTGACGAAGTACACGCGCAGCCTTTTTAAAAGACTGAGGCGTTGCAGGCCGCGGCGTCTTAGGTGTCTCTCCGGCAGAAAACAATGGAGCAAGATTTTCTGTCGCTCTTACGGAAAGGCCCTCCGCAACAACCTTCTCTGCAAGTCGAATTCGAGCATCCTCATAGGGAACTGCAAGAATCGCACGTGCGTGACCAGCAGTAAGTTTACCCTCAAAAATCATCTGCTGAACTACTTCGGGGAGATCGAGAAGGCGCAGCGAGTTTGTAATTGCAGAGCGTGACTTGCTTACGGCCTTCGACAATGCCTCCTGGGTCATACCGCTAGCATCGATGAGCTGGCGATAGCCCTTAGCCTCTTCGACGGGATTCAGATCAGAACGCTGAAGGTTTTCGATAAGAGCAAGAGCCAGCATCTCTTCATCATTAACATCTTTAATGATGACAGGCAGTTCCTCAAGACCAGCAAGCTTTGACGCCTGGTAACGACGCTCACCAGCGATGATCTCATAGCCGTTTCCATGCTTGCGAACCAAGAGCGGCTGCAAAACGCCATGTTCTTGGATTGACTCGCTCAACTCGCGAAGTTCAGTTTCATTAAAGTGAATTCGCGGTTGATTAGGGTTGGGAACGATATCCTCAATAGGTAGTTTTGTTTCAGATGCGGCATTTGAAGCAGATGCAGACGAACCACCGGTCTCATACTCGGCCTCAGAGACCAAAGCATTGAGTCCACGCCCCAATCCGCCACGTTTCTTTGCACTAGGCACGCTTGATCACCTCTTTTGCAAGGTTCATATACGCTTTTGCACCCTTGTTTTGAGGTGCATAGGTAATTACCGGTTCTCCAAAAGACGGAGCTTCAGAGATTTTAACCGTACGGGGAATCAGCGTCTTAAACGCCTTATCACCAAAGTACGATTGAACTTCCTCAACAACCTGATTCGACAAAGAAGTACGTGAGTCATACATGGTCATAAGCACGCCATAGGTGTCTAAGCCCTTGTTCAGACGTGATTTGACCATCTTCATTGACTCAAGCAGCTTCGTAACGCCCTCGAGTGCGTAATACTCACACTGGATTGGAATCAAAACGCTATCTGCTGCGGTCAAGGCATTGATAGTAAGCAGGCCGAGCGAAGGAGGACAGTCAATGAAAATAAAATCAAACTCGTCCTGAATCGGCTCAAGCAAATCCTTGAGGCGGGTTTCACGAGCAATTGCGCTTACGAGCTCAATTTCGGCACCTGCAAGCTGAATCGTAGCTGGAATTACGAATACCTTTTTGCAATTTGTATCAAGAACAAGCGATTCTGCCGGCACATCATTCAACAATGCATCATAGATGCAGTGATCAAGGTCTTCTTTTTCAATTCCAAATCCACTGGTGCTGTTTCCCTGTGGATCAAAATCGACAATCAGTGTCTTACGACCCTGCTCTCCCAGTGCTGCTGCAAGGTTTACAGCCGTCGTTGACTTACCGACGCCGCCTTTTTGATTGATGATTGCAATGATACGCGTGTCTTTTGCGCTCTTAGAACGCTTAACGTCGCGAAATCCCACGGTCCCTCCTGGTGTGTATTAAAGCTGTCAGACGGAGGATGTTTCACGTGAAACATTCCGATTCGATATCAACCGCCATGTTTCACGTGAAACACTGCAAGTTGTTAGTATCCATTATGTTTCACGTGAAACATCTAGGCAAGCGGATTCTTCTTTGCCATGCCATTTGCACGAGGCAATGAAACGGATGCTGGATGACTCTTTTTAAGAACAATGAACCCCCTGTGGCCCAAGCCCTCAGGCAAATCGATTGCGTCATTCAGAAGCAAAGTGAAGCCGCAAATCTTAGCTGCTGACATGCCGGAAGCAAGCTCCTCATCGGAAGGATTACCCTTGGTGATAACAAATAGCCCTCCGTCTTTGAGGAACGGAGCCGCATACTCAACAAGAATCGGTAGAGGAGCCAGTGCACGGGCGGTTACGACAGAGAACTGCTTCTTATGGCTTCGAGCATATTCTTCAAGGCGATCATGAACCGCATGAGCATGTTTCAATCCAAGAGCATCAACAAAAGAATTGACAGCATCAACCTTCTTGCCAACGGAGTCAATATAAGTAGCTTTACGATGCGTGGTTATGGTTAAAGGAATACCAGGGAAGCCCGCACCTGTTCCCATGTCAAGCAAAGCTCCCTCAGGAGCCTTATTGATATAGGGGAGCAAAACAAGAGAGTCGAGGATATGAAGTACTGCAGCATCTTCTACGTTAAGAATACGGGTAAGATTGGTTGTCCTATTTGTTTCCAAAACCAAATCCAAATGCTGAATACATTTCCTCAGCTCAACATCAGTTACGCTCAAGGAATACTCTTTGCAATAGGAAGTTAGACGAGTCAACATCTCGTCAGCTTGCTGATCAGTAAGTACTAACAACGAAAGCTCCTTTCTGACAAAAATCAGTGTATCGAGAACTTTTGACAAAAAAAGGGGACGTGGAAACCACGTCCCCTTAGCATAAGCTCGAGTAGATTATCGAGCAACAATCACCACATGGCGATCAGGGTCGGAACCCTCAGAATGAGTATCGACGGCATCATTGCCACGAAGTGCAATGTGAACCAGTCGGCGCTCATAGGCATTCATGGGCGGAAGCGAAACACTCTTATGAGTGCGGATGGCACGCTCGGCAGCAGACTGAGCCATGGAGGCAACCTTGTCCTGACGGCGGCTCTTGTATCCCTCGACGTCCACTACAACCGGATACCTAAAGCCAAGCTTGCGGCTCACTAGCAAAGAGAACATAACCTGAAGGGCATCAAGGGTGCGACCATGACGGCCAATGAGAACAGCAAGGTCGGGAGCCGTTACATCCAGAATCAGCTCACCCTCGTCGCCCTCATACTCATCGATAGGAGAGTTGGCGGCATCGAAGTGCGAAAGGATGGAACGCAGGATGGAAATCGCGACATCGGCAATGGTGTCGAGCTCCTCGTCGGTCAGCTCTTCACCGGCCTTGTAGCGCTGTGCAATCTCGGGATAATCGCCCGCGACCTGCGGGGCAACCTCCTCAAGCATATCCTCGATGATCTCTTCAGACATAACGTACTCCAAAAGTTAGGTACCTAAATAAGATTGATATCCCGCTACTTCTTCTTGTGCGGGCGCGGCTTCTTCTCGCGACGAGTGACCTCAACCTGCAGCGGCGCGTTCTTAAGGCGCTCCTCCTCATCGGCCTTCGCCTTGTCGATGACCTTCTGCGTCACAAAAATCTGCTGGATAACCTGCCAAGCAGACGAGACGTCGTAGTACAGCAGAACACCAACGGGAAGGCTCCAGCCCATCCAAAGCATCATGACCGTCATGACAACGGCCATCATACGCATGCTCTGAGCCTGCTGGCCGGTCTGGTTGCGCGACATATAGAGCTGCGGAATCAGGGTCAGGACAGCGAACAGGATCAGGCAGACCAGCGCAGGCAGCGCGACCATAAAGCCATCGGCAAAGGAGGCACTCGGCGTGGTGGTCAGGTCGGGCAGAATATTAAAGAACGAGAACGTGCCGTCGTTAAAGTAGTCCGGCAGGTTACGCAGCAGCGTAAATAGGGCGAACAGGACAGGCATCTGAATCAACAGCGGCAGACAACCAGCCATCGGGTTGAACTTGTTCTCGCTGTAGAACTTCTGCATCTCCTCGGCCTGACGCTGGGGATCGTCGGCATAGCGCTCCTGGATCTCGAGCATCTTGGGCTGCAGCACCTGCATGCGTGCCGTCGACTTAGTCGACTTGAGCATAAGCGGCGTCAGCAGCAGACGGATGATGACCACCAGGATGATGATGGACAGGCCCCAGTCGACCGCAAAGGTCTGGATGAGCTTGAGCAGCTCGAAAAGGATGTTAACGATCCAATCCCACATGTAAGTTTTCCTCCGATAGCGAGTGCCCGCTAGGGCACAGGGTCATAACCGCCGACGTGCAGGGGATTGCAGCGAGCGATGCGCCTCACGGCAAGCCAGCAGCCTCTCAAAACACCGTACTTCTCAATCGCCTGGACGGCGTATTGCGAGCACGTTGGGTAATAAATGCAGGCGTCAGGCAATAAGGGCGAAATAACCTGTTGATATATGCGAATAGGAGCGATGGCAACACGTCGCAAAACGTGATTGCTCATCGCTCCTCCCCGGCAACGCCGGCGCGTTTCATAAGCGAACGCAATGCATTGTCCATCTCCTGAGGCGAAGAAACCCTCGTCTTAGGAGTTGCGAACAAGATGATGTCATAACCCGCAACGGGAAATCCACAGCTGCGGGCGGCCTCGCGCATCACACGCTTAGAACGGTTGCGCACGACAGCACAACCGAGCCGTTTAGCACCAACGAAGGCGACCCTTCCGGAGTCGCCTTCGCCAACCGATTCACATATGGTCATTCGAATCAGAGGGTGATTGAAACGACGCCCCTGACTGAACACATGCTCGAAATCTTGCCGAGACTTAATAGTCTTCATGCGAGATGTGTGTATCGCTGCTAGACAGTGAGACGCTTGCGGCCCTTGGCGCGACGACGGGCGAGCACGGCACGACCACCCTTAGTGGCCATACGGGCACGGAAGCCATGGGTCTTGGCACGCTTACGCTTATTAGGCTGATACGTACGCTTCATCTTAAGTTCCTCCTGCTGCATTTCGAGTGTCCGCGGGGGCGCGGACGCAGATATAGACACGTGAGCTTGAAGATTGTAGGGAAATCAATGTTCAAATGTCAAGAAATCAAAGGTAAAAGGTTGCGCAGTTCACACGGTTCCCCCATAAGCCGAGCTCGATTTAGCGGTGCATGGCAACTTTTCACGATATTTCATCGAGTTTTCAACAGGTCATGTTGGCAATGTTGAGAACTTTTCGTCCGTTTTCCAAAGTTTTCAACATGTTTTGAAAAGTTGTCGAAAGATGAGAAACATTGCACGGTGAGCTACTATTTGTTCGAAACCTTTTGAAAGATTGCGAGCGGCATGTCTGACGACTTTTACACCATGGTCGATTCCGGAGACCCGGCACCCGACAACGAGCACATCACCGGCGTGCGCGAAGAGCGTGAGGAAGGCGAGCAGACGACCACGCAGGCGCCAAAAGCCATGTACGCCGCGCGCATCGCCGTCTATGACGACATGCTGTCGACACCGCGTGTGATCGTCATTGATCCGCAAGATGTCCGCACGTATTTGGAAGAGACGACCAACACCGTCTACCAGTGCATGAAAGAACAGGGTGGCCATATCTCGCTCATGGTCATCCGCGAGATTGTCGAAAACTTTATCCACGCGCACTTTGCCGAGCCCATCATCTCGATTCTGGACGGCGGAGACACCATCCGCTTTGCCGATCAAGGACCCGGCATCGACGACAAGGAGCGCGCTTTCGACTTTGGCGTTACCAGCGCAAACAGCAAGATGAAGCGCTATATCCGTGGAACCGGAGCAGGGTTTCCCATGGTGCAGGAGTATTTGGAAAACGCCGGCGGGGCCGTGTCCATCGAGGACAACATGGGCAACGGCACCGTGGTTACGGTAAGCCTGGACCCTAAACGCGTGCAGGAAATAGAGCGTGCCGGCGGACGCGGTGCTGCCGTGCGGCCCGAGACGGAGCAGCCCACATATCCCCTGCCGGGAGCTTTTGCGCAGCAGCCCATGGCAACGCAACAGATGCAGCGCCCCGTGGGACAGATGCAGCAGCCCGGAATGCTTCCCACACAAGAGCCCCAGGCGGCATCGATGTCGATGCCGCCAAACGCGCCAGAGGCCATGCCGCTGGCGGATCAGGATGCAGCAGCAATGCAGCAGGCGACGGGGGCACCGGGTGGCCAGCAAATGGACTATCAGCCGTACCAACAGGGATATCCATATCAGCAGATGCCGCCACTGGGGTATGGCCAGCAGTTCCCACAGCAGTACCAGCAGGGATATCAGCAGCCGTACCAGCAGATGCTGCAGCAGCAGTACAACCCCTGGGCCCAGCAGATGCCTCCGCAGCCTTACCAACAGTGGCCTCAAAGTTTTCAACAGCAAATGCCGCCGATGCAGAGTTCTCAACAACCAGCAGCTCAAATGATGTATCCTAATGCAGCAAATCAGTATGCGCAGCCACAACCGGACGTGTTCGTAAGCGATCGCGGCAACGCCGCACTGGGCTATCTGGCACAAAATCAAGCGTGCGGTGCTACCGATCTGGCGAGGGCGTTTGGAAACTCGGCCCCCACTTGGTCACGCACGCTCAATGACTTGGCGCAGGCCGGCTTGGTCATCAAGCATGGCCAGAAATACCATCTGACCGAACTCGGCGCCGCTCGCGTGCGAGCTCAGAGCTAAAGAACGGGAGAGACAGTGGACGAGGAAGCAAGCATCATCCTGGGGGATGCCATCGCCTTTTGCCGGCGCGACGGCCAAGATGCACGCCTCATCAACATGCTGGGGCAATCGCGCGCCATAAGCCTGACCGAAGATACGCTCACGATCGAAGCCCCCTCGCGCTTTGCCATCGCGCAGCTCAAAAAGCATCAGCCGACCATTGAGGCCTATCTGGAAGAAATCGCCTTTTCACCGATTGCGCTCGACATCGTGGCACCGCAAGGCGCCGTGGCGGAATCTGCTGCCGCGACGGCGCCCGCCACGGCTCCCGCTGCTTTCCCGGCGGCGCCGGCCTCCGCAGGCGACGCGCCGACAATCGAGCACCAGCACAGCGATGTTTCCCGTGAAACCATGGCACCGTTGCCGACCGCGGCGGCGACGTCAACGAACGCGCCCGTCACGCACATGCCCATCGCTCGCGACGCAGCGGCGGGCGCGGATTCGGGCATTGCAATCAAGAACACGCTCTCGGCCGATGATTTTCGTCGCATGATGAACCAGATGAAGGGCGGAGCGCCGGCCAAATCCACGCAAGCCGCGATCCCCACTTCACCCATACCAGCACCGACCGTGCCGGCCGAGCAGAATACGGATGGAGCCCCGCTCGCCGCGAACTCAAAATTTACCTTTGAGAACTTTGTCTACGGCCCCGAGAACAGCCATGCCTATCGCTCGGCACTCAAGTTTGCCGCCCTCGCGGACGAGCGCGGCACGTGCACATCACTGTTCATCTACGGCAAATCGGGCCTGGGCAAGACGCACCTGCTGCTTGCCATCAAAAACGAGCTCGCCGAGAAGTCGCCCGAGATCAAGGTCAAGTATGCCAACTCCCAAGCATATCTGGACGACCTGATGACCGAGTTCGACCGCCAAAAGAAGAGCAACGCCCCCATCATGCAGGCGTACCACGGCGTGGACGTGCTCATCATCGATGACATCCAAAACATCATCGGCAAGCGCGCGAGCGTGGACTACTTTTTCCAGCTCATGGACGAGTTCATCCGCAACAACAAGAAGGTCGTCATCGCGGCAGACCGCGCCCCCAAGGACCTGAGCATGGACGAGCGTCTGACCAGCCGCTTCAACGCCGGCATGCTCTGCCTGGTCGCAGAGCCCAGCTACGAGATGAAATACAAGATCTTGCAGCGCTATTACGAGAACACCATCGTCGCCGCTCCCGAGGCAGGCGACGACTCGCTGCTGGCGGCCTATGGGGGCGACGGCGGGCACCTGACCGACGAGCACTTTAAACACATGGCCGAGGTCTCGGGCACCAACATCCGCGAGCTCGAGAGCTTTTGCGAGCGCTGCGCCGGCGAGGCGGGCGACCGCGAGCGCGAGGGCGGGGAGCTCACCTTTGACGATATCGACGCCATCGCCAGCCAGTACTTCGACACATCGGCCAAAAAGATCAACGTCCAGACGGTTCAGTCCGTCATCGAAGAGCAGTACGGCGTGACGCACGAGGAGCTCATCGGCCCGCGTCGCAACGCCAATATCGCCAAAGCACGCCATATTGCCATCTATCTGGCCATCGAGATGTGCGAGATGACGACCACGGCGGTGGGCGCCGAATTTGGCAACCGCAACCACTCGACCGTCAGCACGAGCTACAAAAAAGTCCAGAAGATGATCCAGGAAGACAGAACCGTCACCGAGGACCTCAAGTCGCTGCGAGACAAAATTACACTGCGCTCGTAGGGAAATAGAGACACCTGTTGAAAACTTGTCGAAACCACGGGCATAAGGTGTCTAAAACCCAACCCGCGGTGATGAAAAGTTTTGCGCAGGTTTTGAACGTGGAAAACCACCCTTGTTGCACACAGGTTGCTGTCGATTCTCTTTCTGGGTCTGACCTGCGTCTTTGGGAGTAATCAACAGTTTCGTCAGTGCTATTACTATTATTAAGATATTTATATCTATAGAAAGGTATTAAAAGATGAAGTTCACCGTCAGCCAGAGCTCGCTTACACAAGCCATCGGCGTCGTTATGAAGGGTGTCGCTTCGGCATCCACCCTCCCCATCCTGTCGGGCGTGCTCGTTAAGGCCCAAGACGGCATCTTGGAATTCCAGACCTCTAACTACACCATCTCGATCCGTCATCGCATCGCGGCGCATGTCGAAGAAGAGGGCGAGATGGTTATTCCCTGTAAGATGCTCTCCAATATCACCAAGACCCTCCCCGATGCCCCGGTCACCTTTGAGCTGTCCGAGCGCCAGGTGCTGATTGGTTGCGAGAAGAGCTCTTTTAGGCTGAACACGCTCGATGCCAATGACTTCCCCGAGTTTCCGGCCTATGCCATCGAGAGTGCCGTGGAGCTGCCGACCGATGTCTTGTCCGAAATGGTCGGCCGCGTGTGGCGCGTCACCTCGACCGACAAGGCTCGCCCCATCCTGGGCGGCGTGCACATGAAGGTCGAGAACAACACCGTGCGCCTGGTGGCGACCGATTCCTTCCGCTTGGCCGTGTGCGATACGCAGGTCGAGACCTCGACCCTCGAGGGCTCCTTTGAGCTCAACGTTCCGGCTGACGCCTTTAACGACGCACTGAACATCATGGCCAGCCAGGCGACCATCATGATCGGGGCTACCGACACCCAGGTCGTCTTTGAGGCCGGCAACACCACCTACGTGTCGCGTCGTATCGAGGGCGTGTACCCCAACTACAAGCAGCTCATCCCCGATTCGTGCGTGACGAGCGTCAAGATTGACGTCGCCGCCTTTAACGCCGCCCTCAAGCGCGTGGCCGTTATCGCGAGCGCCAACCCCGCCGTCAAGTTCGAGATCGATGTCGAGAACGGGCAGATGGGCCTGTCCTCCATTTCCAATGACCAGGACCTTGCGCAGGAGACGATCGATGTCGAGGCCGAGGGCGAGTCGGGTACCATCGCCTTCAACTACCATTACATCTTCGGCTGCCTCAATGCCCTGTCCAAGGAGAAGGAGATCACGCTGGAGCTCAAGAGCTACTCGCAGGCGGGCATCTTTAAGTCCTACGATAAGATCAACTACCTGTACCTGGTCATGCCGGTCCGCATCTAGCGCTGCGCCATGACCATGTTCGCCCGCGATCTTTCCGTCGCGCACTACCGCAGCTTCGATAGCTATCGCCTTGCCCTGGACGAGGGCGTGACGATACTTGCGGGACCCAACGCGGCGGGAAAGACCAATCTCATAGAGGCGCTGCAGCTGCTGACGAGCGGCGCCTCGTTTAGGCATCCGACCGCAGCCGAGCTCGTCCATGACGGCGTGGGCTCGTGCAAGATCGAGCTGAGGCTCGAGGGTGACGGCCGCGTGCTTGATATGGGATTGAGCGCGGAGGACGGTAAGCGCTCGTTTAGCCGCAACGGCAAGAGATGCTCTGCCGCCGGTGTGCGCGGGGTTCTGCCGAGCGTGCTGTTTTGCCCCGACCATCTGGACATGGTTAAGCGCGGCGCCAGTGTGCGCCGCGCCGCCCTCGATGACTTTGGCATGCAGCTGAGCGCACGCTATGCCGATCTTGCGAACACCTATGGGCGCTGCGTGACCCAGCGCAACGCCTTGCTCAAGGAGACCTGGTGCTGCCGCGAGATGCTCGGCGCGTGGAACGATTCGATTGCCCGCGCGGGCTCGGCCCTGCTCGTGCACCGGTTGGCCCTGCTCGACCGGCTGGCGGGCCATGTGCACACTGCCTACGGGCAAGTGGCGTCAGGTGAGGCCGCCAACGTGACCTATGCGTCCACGCTGGGGGATTTGCCCCAGGTCGAGGATCGCGAAGAGCTGAAGGGTTGGGCGTACGAGCGCATGCTGGCCGCCCTTGACGAGCATGCCGACGAGGAAATTCGCCGCGGCGTGACGTTGGTGGGACCGCATCGCGACGAGATTGAGTTCACCGTGGCGGGTCGCTCCGCCCGTTCATTTGCCAGCCAAGGACAGCAGCGTACGCTGGTGCTGTCCTGGAAGGTGGCCGAGGTTGCCGTGGCTCGCGATGTCCTGGGCACCGCCCCACTGCTGCTTCTGGACGACGTGATGAGCGAGCTCGACGGCGAGCGTCGCGGCGCTTTCCTGCGGCTGATCGGCGATGATATCCAGACGGTCATAACTACGACCAACCTGGGGTACTTTACCGATGGCCTGCTTGATCGAGCCAAGGTGGTGAGCATGGGTGAGACGTGCTAATTACGAGCGCGAGAGCGAAACAGTCGCCTTCAGCGGGTTTTTGAACGCAGAGCGCCAACGCATCCTGGCGGCTGCAACGCCTAAGCGCCGCGCGCAGATGGAGGCCGCCGAGGAGTCGCGTGCGGTCTATCGCGCATGGAACGCTGTGTGCTCGGGCACGCGCGAGGGACGGCATGTGACGGGATTGCGCTACCTGCCCGAGTCCAATGAGCTGCTGGTGTATCTCGACTCGCCCTCGTGGACGCAGGAAATGACGCTGTTGCGCGAGATCATCCGCGCGCGTATGGAGCGCGCCGGTGCGCATGTGGACGGCCTGGTGTTCAAAACCACCGCGCCCGGTCACACGCCGCCCGCCGCCAAGGAGCGCCTGCGTCCGGCGCCGACCGAGCGACCGCCGGCTCCGCACGCCGACCTAAGTGAGGCCGAGCGCACCGAGATTGAGCGCCGGGTGGCGCCCATCGAAGACCAAAAACTGCGCGAGGCCCTCGAGAATGCCATGAGAGCCAGTGCCGAGTGGGCCAAGGGCGTGCAAAGCAAAAAAGAGCCTTAAATCGCATCTGGTGGCCTTGTAGAGCCAAATACCCTCGTTCCCGAGGGTATTTTTTTACGATAAACTAGTAAGGCTGTACACATTTTCTTGACTGAAGGAGGACGTGTGGCAAACGAAAACGATTACGATGGCGGCGAGATTAAGATTCTCGAAGGTCTCGAGGCCGTTCGTAAGCGCCCGGGCATGTATATCGGCTCGACGAGCGCCAGCGGTCTGCATCACCTGGTGTGGGAGATCGTTGACAACTCCGTCGACGAGGCCATGGCCGGTTTCTGCACCGAGATCCAGGTGACGGTCCACGCCGACAACTCCATCACGGTCGTCGACAACGGGCGCGGCATCCCCGTCGACGAGCACCCTGTTAAAAAGATCCCGACGCTCGAGGTCGTCATGACGATCCTGCACGCCGGCGGTAAGTTCGATAACTCGGCCTATAAGGTCTCGGGCGGTCTGCACGGCGTGGGCATCTCCGTCGTCAACGCACTGTCCAAGCGCGTGGTCGTTCAGGTTCGTCGCGATGGCAACACCTACGAGATGGAGTTCTCGCGCGGCAAGACCGTCAAGAAGATGGAGGTCGTGGGCACCTCGGATTCGACGGGCACCACCGTCACCTTCTGGCCCGACGACGAGATCTTCGAGACCTGCATCTACGATTTCGATACGCTGCACAACCGTCTGCAGGAGACGGCGTTCCTCAATAAGAACCTCAAGATCGTGCTGACCGACGAGCGCGAGGCGACTCCCCACGTGGAGGAGTTTTGCTACGAGGGCGGCATCATCGACTTCGTCAAGTTCCTCAACGAGGGCAAGGACGTCCCCGAGGCCTTTAAGGAGCCCATCTACATCGAGGGCAAATCGGACCCGGAGGCTCCCGTGGCCAAGATGGGCGAGGTCGAGGTTTCCCTGCAGTGGAATAGCGGCTACGGCGAGAACGTCATGTCGTTTGCCAACGACATCTACACCCCCGAGGGCGGCATGCACCTTGAGGGCTTCCGCACCGCGCTCACTCGCGTGATCAACGACTACGCGCGCAAACAGAACCTGCTCAAGGAAAAAGACGCCAACCTGACCGGCGACGATGTGCGCGAGGGCCTTTCGGCCGTTATCTCGGTCAAGCTGCCCGATCCGCAGTTTGAGGGCCAGACCAAGGCCAAGCTCGGTAGCTCCTATATGCGCGCGCTCACGCTCAAGATCGTGACCGACGGACTCGCCGATTACTTGGAGGAGCATCCCAAGCCCGCCCGCGAGATCGTCAAGAAGGCGCAACAGGCCTGCAAGGCGCGCAACGCCGCCCGCAAGGCGCGTGAGGCGACCCGCCGCAAGAGCCTGCTCGAGACGGCGTCCCTGCCCGGTAAGCTCGCTGACTGCTCGGTGCGCGATGCCGAGCTGACCGAGCTCTTCATCGTAGAGGGCGACTCGGCAGGCGGTTCGGCCAAGGACGGCCGTCGCCGAGACATCCAGGCGATTCTGCCCCTGCGCGGCAAGATTCTGAACGTCGAACGCGTTGGTGACCATCGCGCGTTCTCGAGTGACACCATCCAGTCGCTGATTACCGCGATCGGCTGCGGCGTCACGACGAGTGCCGGCGACGGCGGCGACTTCGATATCACCAAGGCGCGCTACCACAAGATCATCATCATGACCGATGCAGACGTCGACGGTGCGCATATCCGCATCCTGCTGCTGACGTTCTTCTACAAGTACATGCGTCCGCTGATCGATGCCGGCTACGTCTATGTTGCCTGCCCGCCCATCTTTGGCATTAAGGTGCGCAACAAGATCCACTACGTGTATCCCAACGGCCGCCAGCCCGAAGACGAGATCCTGCGCGACACCATCCAGAGTCTGGGCCTGAACCCCGACGATAACGACGAAGACGGCAAGGCCAAGGATGGCAAGATCACCAAGAAGCGCAAGGGCTATACCGTCCAGCGCTACAAGGGTCTGGGCGAGATGGACCCCAAGCAGCTCGCCTCGACGACGATGGATCCCAAGACCCGCATCCTGCAGCGCGTGTCGATCGAGGATGCCGTGGTGGCAGACCGCGCCGTGCGCGAGCTGATGGGCTCCGAGGTCGGCTATCGCCGCGAGTACATTGAAAAACACGCGCATGACGCACGCTTCCTAGACGCCTAGCTTTCCCAGGCACCCCATCTTGCCCTTTAGGATTTCGGGCGCCGCACGCAAGGCGTGCGCCCTCATCCTTCAGGGCAACCTGGGGCACCTGGAAAACCTAGGAGGGTTATCCGGTGTTCCCGGTAATCCGTCTCCGTGGTAGGGAACTAATGGACCACGCAAACCATGAGGAGGTAACGTGGCAGACGATATCAACAATAACGAGGGTATGGGCGAGGCCGGCGATGCCGGCATGCCCGACGATCTGAAGCGCCTGCTTGCCCGTGCTGAGCAGGGCGAGGACGGCGATCCTGACGCCTATAACCCCGATGCCGATGATGACGAGGAAGAGGACGACGACGGTGAGCTCGAGGAGAGCTTTGGCGAAGTCGATCGTGGCGCCTCGGCCGGCGAGGATATCAACGGCGGCCAGCTCCAGATTTCGGAGTTTGGCCGCGAGATGAAGCAGTCGTTTATCGAGTATTCGATGTCGGTCATCACGGCGCGCGCCCTGCCGGACGTGCGCGACGGCTTAAAGCCGGTGCACCGCCGCATCCTGTACGCGATGAACGAGAGCGGCATCTACCCCAACCGCCCGCACAAGAAGTCGGCCTGGACGGTCGGCGAAGTTATCGGTAAGTACCACCCGCATGGCGACTCCGCGGTCTATGAGGCCATGGTCCGCCTGGCGCAGTGGTTCTCCATGCGCACGCCGCTCATCGACGGCCACGGCAACTTCGGCAACATCGACGGCGACGGCGCGGCAGCCATGCGTTACACCGAGAGCCGCCTGGCCAAGCCCGCCATGGAACTGCTGCGTGACCTGCAGAAGGATACCGTCGACTGGCAGCCCAACTACGACGAATCGCTCGCTGAGCCCGTGGCACTGCCTGCGCGCTTCCCCAACCTGCTGGTCAACGGCAGCCAGGGCATCGCCGTCGGCATGGCCACCAACATCGCCCCGCACAACCTCACCGAGGCGATCGAGGCCACCTGCTACCTGATCGATAATCCCGACGCCACTGTCGACGAGCTCATGCAGATCATGCCCGGTCCGGACTTCCCCACCGGCGCCATCATCATGGGCAGCGCCGGCATTAAGCAGAGCTACGAGACCGGCCGCGGCTCCATTACCGTGCGCGCCAAGGCCCACGTGGAATCCACCAAGACCGGCCGCAACCGCCTGGTCTTTACCGAGATCCCCTACATGGTCAACAAGGGCACCCTGCAGGAGAAGATTGCCCAGCTCGTCAACGACAAACGCATCGAGGGCATCTCGGATATGCGCGATGAGTCCAACCAGAAGGGTATCCGTCTGGTCATCGAGCTCAAGAAGGGCGTCATTCCGCAGGTCGTGCTCAACAACCTGTATAAGTACACCTCGCTGCAGACGACCTTCGGCGCCAATAACCTGGCGCTCGTCAACGGCGTTCCCAAATGCCTGAGCCTGCGCGAGATGCTGCAGCACTACATCGACCACCAGGTCGACGTCGTCACCCGCCGCACCCGCTTCGACCTTAAGAAGGCCCAGGCCCGCGCGCATATCCTCGAAGGCTACCTGATGGCTCTCGACCATATTGACGAGGTCATCAGCATCATCCGTTCCTCGCAGACCGATTCCGAGGCCAGCAGCCGCCTGATCGAGCGCTTTGGCTTTACGCCCGAGCAGACCACGGCCATCCTCGAGATGAAGCTGCGCCGCCTGACCGGCCTGGAGCGCGACAAGATTCAGGAAGAGCTGGACGGCCTGCGCCGCGCCATCGCCTACTACGAGGACCTGCTGGCGCACGAGGAGAAGATCCTGGGCGTCATTAAGGAAGAGATGCGCGAGATCTCCAAGAAATTTGGCGATAAGCGTCGCACCGAGATCAGCCAGGTCGAGAAGGACCTGGACGTCGAGGACCTCATTGCCGACGAGGACATGGTCGTGACCATCACCCACACCGGCTATGTCAAGCGCATCCCGGTGGCCGCCTACCGCGCCCAGAAACGCGGCGGCAAGGGCGTGTCGGGCGTCAACCTCAAAGAGGACGATGTCATCGACGAGATGTTCATCGCGTCCACGCACGAGTACGTGCTGTTCTTCTCGAGCAAGGGCAAGGTCTATCGCCTGAAGGTGCACGAGCTGCCGGTGGGTACGCGCCAGGCGCGCGGTACCGCGATCGTCAACCTGCTGCCCTTCGAGGAGGGCGAGAAGATCGCGAGCGTCATCAGCTGCCGCGAGTTCCCTGCCGACGAGTATCTGATGTTTGCCACCAAGAGCGGCATGGTCAAGAAGACCGTGATGAGCGCATATGACCGCAGCCGTCGCGACGGCCTGATCGCTATCAACCTGCGTGACGACGACGCGCTGCTGAACGTGCGCCGCGTGCGCGAGGGCGACAAGATTATCCTGGCCACCACCGCGGGCAAGGCGATCATGTTCTCCGAGGAGCAGGTGCGCGCCACCGGCCGCGATACTAGCGGCGTTCGCGGTATCGGTATGAAGGACGGCGTGAGCGTTCTGGGCATGGAAGTCACTAACGGCAACGGCGATCTATTCGTCATCACCGAGCGCGGCTACGGCAAGCGCACGCCGGTCGCGGACTACCCGGAGCAGAATCGCGGCGGCCAGGGCGTCTACACCATCCAAATGACCGAGCGTAAGGGCAACCTCGCGGCCATGAAGACGGTGGGCCCGCAGCACGAGCTGTTCATCGTGACGGAAGGCGCGACGGTCATTCGCGTCAAGACCGACGAGATCAGCCAGACCGGCCGCGCCACCCAGGGCGTCAAGATGATGACCGTCGACGACAACGACCGCATCTGCGCCGTAGCCCGCATGACGGCCGCCAAGGAGAAGCCCGAAGGCGAAGCCACAGAAGACGGCTCTGCCCCCGAAGAAACCCCTGTCGATCTAGGCGACGGCAACGACATGCCAGAGGATCTCCTAGACGAGTAAGAGGAACTAGCTGGTAGAAAATATCAGACCCCATATATCGGCGGTCGGCGCACTGCGCGCCGACCGCTTTTTTGACAATCTTGAACCTCGCGTCGGCCCCGGCTGCCCGTCGGCATGCGAAGTCGATCGCGAGTTCCGCACGAGCCGGAGAGCACTTAATGTGCTCTCCGTGCGAG
>CAUBPS010000018.1 GCA_958437935.1 uncultured Collinsella sp.
CGTCATCGAGATTGAAGAAGGGGGAGGCCTCGCGGCCTCCCCCTTTTTTGCGTTAACGGTTTTTTTGTCTCACATAGTAGCTGTGTTTTATAACCCTCGTTTGTCGCATCTTCTGTGAACGGGCTACAATAACCTAGTCTGTGCGATATGGAGGTGAACATGGCTGAAGCTGGTATCGGCGTTGATATCGTCGAGATTTCCCGCATGAAATCAATTCTTGAAAAGACGCCGTCGTTTGCTCGGCGTGTGTTTACCGAAGAAGAGCGTGCGTATTGCGATGCATCATCGCGTCCCGCTGCTCACTATGCGAGCCGCTTTGCTTCGCGCGAGGCGGTGCTTAAAGCTCTCGGCACGGGTTTTAGTCAAGGCGTGGGTCGCAAGGATGTTTCGGTAACGCGTGATAAACTCGGCAAACCGAAGGCTCTGCTTTCTGGTCGTGCTCTCGAAATCGCCCAGGATTTGGGTGTTGTCGAGGTCGCTCTTTCTATTACTCTTACGGGTGACTTGGCTGTCGCTAATGCCATTGCAATCACCGAGGATGCTCGACCTAAGCCTAAGGAAGAAATAGTGAGCAACAAGAAACGCGTTGCGCAGACATTTAAAGAGGCTCGCTCTGTTTTAGATGAGCTTGAGCAGCTGCAGAATTCAGCATTGACGGAGCACCTGGGCGATGCTTCGCAAGATACGCTAGGAGCATAGATGAAACCGGTTTTGAGTACCGAAGAAGTCGTTCGTCTCGAGGATATCATCGAACGCGAAGGGACTTCGAAGGCCGAGCTTATGGAGCTAGCGGGTGAGTTTGCCGCCAACGAGGTCTTGAAGCTCAATCCCGATCGGGTTCTCGTTCTGGTCGGTTTTGGTAATAATGGCGGCGACGGTTGGGTTGCCGCCGATATCCTGAGTCACAAGGGTGTGGACGTGGATATCGTTTCTCCGGTTGAGCCGGATGAGATTCCTGCTGCTCTGGCACGTCATGTTGCTCGTCGAACTGCCGGTCGCGATGTGCATGTTTGCGTCGGTCCCTCGCGTGACGAACTCGAGGTTTTGATCGATAAGGCGGATGTTGTTGTCGATGCCATTTTTGGTACCGGTTTCCACGGGAATCTGCGTGCGCCGTTCTCCATTTGGATTCCTACGGTCAATGAATGCGCCGATTGTGTCGTATCCATTGATGTCCCCTCGGGCCTGAATGCCGAGACGGGCGTTGTTGATGACGACTGCATTCGTGCCGAGCGCACGGTGACGATGATTGCGCCCAAGATTGGTCTGTATAGCGCTGATGGCCCTGAGTATGCTGGCGATTTGATCTGCGGCAATCTTTACGACCGTCTTGACGAAGTCATCGATGATGTCGACCACGCCGCCGAGATTGTCGAGCCCGGTGACTTAGTTGATTACTTTGCTCCGCTACCATCGAATATCGATAAGTATTCCCGTGGCTCCGTGCTTATTGTCGCCGGATCTGCGCAATATCCTGGTGCTGCCATTATGGCGGCCAAGTCTGCAGCTCGCGCGGGTGCTGGTTACGTGGCAGTCGCGGCTCCTGACGCCTGCGCTAATCTCATTCGCATGGCACTCCCTTCGATTCCCGTCTTTGCTATTCCGTCTGATTCCCGCGGCTCCTTTGGCGCCGCTGCGCGCATGACGGTGTGCGAGATCGCAAAGAAGTACAGCTGCGTGCTGTGCGGTCCCGGTATGACGACGTCTGCTGGCGCTATGCAGGTGGTTTCGGGCTTGCTCGAGCTTGATGTACCGCTAATTTTGGACGCCGATGCACTCAACTGCCTTGCTAAGATTGCCATTGACGGTATTGATAGTAACCCCGAGATGTATCGTCGCGAGCAGCCGTTGGTTATGACGCCGCACTATCGTGAGCTTTCGCGTCTGGTTGCCGGTGACGAGGTGAACGACCTTGGTACCGCGATTGCAGCTGCGCAGAAGGTTGTCTGGGCTGCAGGCTCCGACAATCTGGTGGTCATAGCCAAGGGGCCGACGACGGCTATCTGTGGCGTTGAGCGCGTGCTGCTGCCACTCTCGGGTCCGGCTTCTCTGGCAACTGCCGGTTCGGGTGATGTTCTCGCGGGTATTTTGGCCGGCACGCTTGCCACCATGCGCGACGAGATGGATCGTTGGGAGTTACTGTATTCGTACGCCGTTGCACTTCACAGCTATGCTGGTTTTGCCGCGGCGACGGAGTATGGTGAGAAGAGCGTCATCGCGACCGATCTTATCGACTTGATCGGTCCTGCCATGGAACTGGCGGCAAAGGATGCGCTCGAAGATCTGGGAATCATGGACGAAGGGTCGGATGACTAATCATGAATAAAGCCGATTTGACGCGCTGGTCCTGGGTCGAGATCGACCGCGGGGCGCTCCGTCGCAACACGAGGGCCTATAAGAACTTGCTGAATCCACGTCAGCGCCTGTGCTGCGTGGTCAAGGCCGATGCTTATGGTCATGGAGCTGTTGAGTGCGCCAAGATCATGTATTCGGCCGGTGCCGACATGTTTGCCGTGGCGACGGTTAACGAGGGCGTTGAGCTCCGACAGGGCGGGATTACGAAACCCATCCTCATCCTAAGCGAGCCGCCTATCGAGGCCATTCCGACGTTGCTCGAGTTTGATATCATGCCCTCGGTCTATACGTCTGACTTTGCTCTTGCGTATGGCGAATGTGCCGTCGCGGCGGGCAAAGTGGGCAAGTATCATCTCGCCATCGAGACGGGCATGAATCGTATCGGCGTTCACTACACGCAGGTGCTCGACTTTGTATGCGGCATCAGTTTCCATCGCGGTATTCAGTGCGACGGCGTATTTACGCACTTCGCCACGGCCGATGAACCTTCGGGCTGGGACTACAAGCTGCAGTGTCAGCGCTTTACCGAGGCCGTTCAGGCCATTAAGGATGCGGGTTTTGAGTGCGGTATCGTGCACTGCGCCAACACGCCGTCCTCGATGCTCGACCCCTCGATGCATTTTGATATGATCCGCGCCGGCGTTGGCTTGTATGGCATGCAGCCGTGCGAGCTGAGCGGCCGCGTGATGCAGCTTGATCCCGTCATGAGCGTCCACGCGCGTGTGACGCGCGTGGCGCATCCTGCGATGGGCGAGGGCGTGGGCTACGGCTTTACCTACCGCGTACCGCGCACGCGCGTTCAGATCTGCACCCTTCCGATCGGTTATGCCGATGGCCTTTCGCGTACGCTTTCCAATCGTATGGACGTGCTGTATCGCGGCGAGCGTGTGCGTCAGGTGGGCAATATCTGCATGGACCAGTTTATGGTCGCCATTCAGTCCAACCCGGCGCATGAGATTCCCGAGGCCGAGTATGGTGACGAGATGATCATTGTCGGCCGCGATGGAGATGCCGAGATTACCATGGACGAGATGGCGCGCCTACGCGGCACGATTAACTACGAGGTCGCTTGCGGCTTTGGTATGCGTCTCGACAAGGTCTACGTGTAGGAGTCGCTATGGGCGTCATGCACATCCCCGGCCATAGCCATCAGGCGCCGCGTGAGGTCGCACTCGAGGAGATCGAGGCCGTTCTGGGCGATTGTCACCTTTGCCAGCTTTACCAGTCGCGCCATAACATCGTATTTGGCGTGGGAAACCCCCACGCTCGCGTGATGTTTATTGGCGAGGCGCCGGGCCGCAATGAGGATTTGCAGGGCGAGCCCTTTGTGGGGGCGGCAGGCGAGGACCTCAACGGCATTTTGTCGCTGGCGGGGCTCAAACGCGAAGACGTCTACATTGCCAACGTGCTTAAGTGCCGCCCGCCGGGAAACCGCAATCCGCGTCCCGAGGAAGTGCTGGCTTGCTCGCCGTTTTTGCGTGAGCAGATTCGAAGCATCTGGCCCGATATTATTGTGACGCTCGGCAACCCCGCGACGCACTTTGTGCTAAAGACCGAGATTGGCATTACTAAGCTGCGCGGCAGGTTCCACCAGATGGGGCATTTTGTGGTAATGCCCACGTTCCATCCGGCAGCAGCGCTGCGCAATCCGGCGTGGCAGGAGCTGCTGGAGGAAGACTTTAAGATGCTGGGCGACTATCTGGAGCGACATCCCGCGCCAGAGGACGCCTCGGAATAATAAGGAGCATATATGTCCCTGGAGCGCCTGGGGGTAGGTACTTACAAAACGACTTGCGCTGCCGATACGGAGTACTTTGGCGAGCTAATTGCACCGTGCCTTGAGGACGGCGATGTGCTCATCCTGACCGGTGGCCTGGGAGTGGGCAAAACTCACTTTACCAAGGGCGTCTCGCGCGGGCTGGGCGATGGGCATATGGTTACGAGCCCTACGTTCGCCCTCATGGCCGTTCACGATCAAGGTCGTATTCCGCTGTTTCACTTTGATCTATACCGCCTGGAGCATGCCTACGAGCTCGAGGATACGGGCATTTTCGATGTGCTGGGCTATGAGGGTGCTTGCCTGCTGGAATGGGGCGAACAATTCCAGGACGAGCTGACGGATGAGTATCTTTCGGTGACGCTCAGGCGTGATGAGGGCGACAGCGACGTGCGAACGATAACGCTTGAGGCGCACGGTGACCGCGCAATGGAGCTTTCCCATTTGATTGATAAGGCTGTACAAGATGAGCTTGCATAACGACAACGCGCTGGTGGTGGCGCTCGATACCTCGACTGACATGCTTGCCTGCGCGGCAAGCTGGATTGATGGGCAGACGGGTGAGACGAAGCTCGTGAGTGGCGACCACATGTGTCGCCGTCACGCCAACGTTGAGCTCGTGAATACCGTTGATGGCGTGCTGGCTCAAGCCGGTCTGGATCGCAGCGATGTTGGTTGCTATGTGGTCGGCCGCGGCCCGGGGTCCTTTACGGGTGTGCGCATCGGCATCTCCACTGCCAAGGGCCTCGCGCGTGGTGCCAATGTTCCGCTGCTGGGCTTGTCGACGCTCGACGCTTGCGCTTGGACGGCGTGGAAGGCTGGCGTGCGCGGCAAGCTTGGTATCTTGGCCGATGCTATGCGCGGTGAGGTATATCCGGCGCTGTATATGCTGGTCGATGAGGGTCCCGAGCGTCAATTTGAGCGCGAACACGTGGTCAAGGCCGCCGTGGCGCTCGATGAGTGGCGCCAAGCAGCGGACTGGGGCCAGGTTCAGCTGACCGGTGACGGTCTCGTGCGCTATGGCAAGCTGCTGGGTGAGGACGAGGCCGCCCGCTGCGTGGAGCGCGACCTGTGGTGGCCTTCGGGCGAGGGCTTGCTGCTCGCGCACGCTGCGGGTGACGGCGATCCGGCCCGCGTCCTGCCGATTTACACGCGCCTTTCGGATGCCGAGGAAAACGAGCGCAAGCGTCTTGGTCTTGCCGAGAGTGCGCAGAGCGAAATTACGGGTGTTGCCGATGAGCTCGCCGGTCGTCATCTGCAGTTCCGTCCCATGGGCGCGGCGGATGCCGAGGGCGCAAGCGCGCTGGAGGCTGCCTGCTTTGAAGGTGCCGGACACGAGGCATGGACGCCGGGCATGTTCCTGTCCGAACTGGGCGAGGACGTCGCTGCGCCGCGTAGTTGGTGGGTGGCACACGACGACGGCAAGCTGCTGGGCCTTGCCGGCGGTATGGTCGTGGACGGTGATGTGCAGATTCTGGATGTCGCCGTCGACCCGGCACATCGCCGTGAGGGCATTGCCCGCAAGCTGCTGTCGCACGTGAGCTATGATGCCCAGATGCTCGGCTGCACTACGGCTTCGCTCGAGGTCGAGGACGGTAACGAGGGGGCGACCGCGCTTTATAACGCTCTGGGCTTTACCGAGGCTGGCCGTCGCCGCGGCTACTATGGTGCCGGCAAGGACGCCATCGTCATGACGGCTCCGCTGCCCCTGGTGCTTCCGGTCGATAATGCTTCGCCCGAGCCGACGGCGGCAGAGCAGCGCGTATGGCCGCTGCCTGCGCCTGGGCGCTCCGAGGGGGAGCGTGCCGAAATTGAGCGCCGCCGCCTAGTGCTCGCTATCGAGAGCTCCTGCGACGAGACGGCCGTGGCGATTATCGATGCGGATGGCAATATGCTGGCCAACCAGGTGTCGACACAGATTGATTTTCACGCCCGCTTTGGCGGCGTGGTGCCCGAGATCGCCTCGCGCAAACACGTTGAGGTGATTGTGAGTGTCGTGGATGCGGCGCTCGAGGATGCCGCAGCATCGCTTGGTCTTGAGGGTGGAGCCATCGCGCCGAGCGAACTCGCCGCTGTTGGCGTGACGCAGGGTCCGGGCCTGGTGGGTGCTCTGGTAGTGGGCGTCGCCTTCGCCAAGGGCTTTGCCTATGCCGCCGGCAAGCCGCTCGTGTGCGTCAACCATCTGGAGGGCCATCTGTTCGCCAACCTGCTGGCGCAGCCCGATCTCAGGCCGCCGTTTATCTTCACGCTCGTCTCGGGCGGTCATACCATGCTCGTGCACGTGAAGGCATGGGGCGACTACGAGGTACTTGGTGAGACACTCGACGATGCTGTGGGCGAGGCCTTCGACAAGGTAGCCAAGGCGTTGGGTCTGGGCTATCCCGGTGGCCCCATCATCTCCAAGCTGGCCGAGACGGGCAACCCCCGCGCGATCGATTTTCCTCGCGCGCTTAACAGCAGGGGAGACTATCGTTTCTCGCTTTCGGGTCTTAAAACGGCCGTGACGCTCTACATCGAGCAGGAGACCAAGGCCGGGCGCACGATTCACCTGCCCGATCTGGCGGCTTCGTTTGAGGCAGCCGTCTTTGACGTTCAGTACAAGAAGGCCAAAAACGCCCTGCATGCCACCGGATGCAAGGAATACTGCATCGGCGGCGGCGTCTCGGCCAACCCGCATCTGCGCGAGATGATGATCAAGAAGCTTGGGCGTCAGGGGATCCGCGTAACGGTGCCGCCCTTGTCTGCCTGTACCGATAACGCAGCCATGATTGCGGAGGTCGCTCGCCGTAAATTCGACCGAGGTGAAATCTCGCCGTTCGACGTCGACGCCGATCCAAACATGACGCTGTAGCTGGTACGGCGCGGTCCCCGGACGGAGGGGCCGGATATAAGTTTTCCTGATCTACATCCGTGCGAATGCCGGAAAGCACTTAATGTGCTTTCCGTCTTGCGCAGGACTGTAGAGCAGGAAAGTTCATATGCGCCGCCCGGCTCCCGCGGCTCTCAGGGGCATCTCTCATGCAAAAACTTTTGTTGGGTAAAGTCCGAGGTCGGTGGCGTTTTATACCGAGAAATCCAAAAAAGTTGAAAATTCATTACAAATTTGCGTTGACTTTAGGTAACTAAAGTTTCATACTCCTTTTCAACCACTGGGGGATGTGAACACGCACGGATCGTTCGCATCATGATTGAAGAGGATTTCTTAGACATGTTCACGCATCAGCTAAACATTATCAGCGTAGTAATTATCTGATGCGGGTTAGCACATACAGCTAGCCCGTACGATAACGGGCGGCTGATGAAGATGAGGGCCGTCGAGCGCAACCGACGGCCCTCATTTTTTATGTCTAGGAAGTTCTTTTTAGAGGAGGAAATGTAATGAACGGAGTTTTGCTCATGGTTGTGGCCGCGGCGGTGCTCGCCTGCGGCTATCTGGGCTACGGCCGCTGGCTGGCCAACAAGTGGGGCGTTGACAAAGAGGCCCTCACGCCGGCCAAGCGCATGAAGGACGGCAAGAGCTTCTCGCCCGTCTCCGCGTTTACCGCGTTCTCGCACCAGTTCAGCTCGATCTGCGGTGCTGGCCCTGTCACGGGTACGATCGTCGCCATGGCCTTTGGCTGGCTGCCCGTTGTGCTCTGGGTCCTCGTCGGCGGCATCTTCTTTGGCGCCGTCCACGACTTTGGTGCTCTGTACGCTTCGATGAAGAACAATGGCAAGTCGCTCGCTCAGCTCATCGAGAAGTACATCGGCAAGACCGGTCGTCGCCTGTTCCTGCTGTTCTGCTGGCTGTTCTGCATCATCGTCATCGCCGCCTTCACTGACATGGTCTGCAAGACGTTCATGTTCACCCCGGCCGTTGACGCTTCTGGCGCCGCTACCGGTGCCATCGACTTCACCAAGTCCTATGCCGCTGGCTGCGCTGGCACCATCTCCATCCTGTTCACCTTCGTCGCTATCGCCTTTGGTTGGGCCCAGAAGAAGTTCAACCTCACCGGTGCCGCCGAGTTCGTCACCGGCGTGGTCCTCATGGTTCTCATGTTCGCCGTCGGTATGCAGTTCCCGGTCTACCTGGATAAGTTCCAGTGGTTCGCCGTCGTCATGGTCTACCTGGTCTTCGCTGGCGCTATGCCCATCCAGATGCTCAAGACCCCGCGTGACTACCTCACTTCCATCATGATGATCGTCATGATCGTTTGCGCTGTCCTCGGCATCGTCGTCCTGGGCGTCAACGGCCAGGCCACCATCACCGCTCCGGTCTTCACCGGCTTCTCCACTGCCTCCGGCATGATGTTCCCGGTCCTGTTTGTCTCCGTTGCCTGCGGTGCTCTCTCCGGTTTCCACAGCCTCGTTTCTTCCGGCACCTCCTCCAAGCAGGTCGAGAAGGAGCAGGACGCCGTCAAGGTCGGTTATGGCGCCATGATCGTCGAGTCCTTCGTCGGCATCCTTGCCATCATCGTCGCCGGCATCATGTTCTCCGACATGAACACCGCCGGTACTGGCGCCCTCAACGCCGGTGTCGCTTCCACCCCGTTCCAGATCTTCGCCGCTGGCATTTCCCGCGGTATGCAGGCCTTCGGTGTTAACGGCACGCTTGCAACCGTCTTCATGACCATGAACGTTTCCGCTCTGGCCCTGACCTCGCTCGACGCCGTCGCCCGCATCGCCCGCACCTCGTTCTCCGAGTTCTTTGCCCAGACCAACGATGCCCTGGCCATCGAGTCCAAGGCCGGCTACATGAAGGTCCTCGGCAACCCCTGGTTCGCCACGGTCGTCACCCTGCTTCCCGGTCTCGCCCTTGCCTTTGGTGGCTATGCCAACATCTGGCCGCTCTTTGGTGCTTCCAACCAGCTGCTCGGTGGTATGACCATGATCACCCTCGCCGTGTTCTGCAAGTGCACCGGCCGCAAGGGCTGGATGCTCTACGTGCCCGTCGCCTTCCTGCTCTGCTGCACCTTCACCTCGCTGGTCCAGAGCGCCATGGGCTGCATGACCGCTGTCCAGGCTTACGGCTTCTTCGGCACCATCCCGGCTACCGCCACCACGGCCGCCGTCTCCGTCGCCGCCACCAAGGGCCTGCAGCTCGTTTTCGCCGTCCTGCTGATGGTCCTGGGTCTCATCGTCGCCGTCAACTGCCTCAAGGAGTTCTTCGGCAAGGAAGCCGGCTCCATGCCTGACGAGGAGCCCGAGTGGTCCGAGATGGGCAAGGCCGAGTACGGTCGCGCCGCTGCCGCTGAAGCTCCTGCCGACGCCGAGGCCGCCAAGGCCTAGTCGGTCGGACGGGTTGAATCTCCCATCTATTTGACTCGGAAAGACCGGGTCCGCAATCAAGCGGACCCGGTCTTTTTTCTTGTGGGAACAGGTGGTGCAAGGGCGTTCTCGCAGATGTTTTGCGTGGATAGGCTCGTGCGTTGTACCATATGGACGTATATGTGTGCATATGAAAGGGACCCCGTGGCCAAGACGGTATATTCCGATAATCAAAACAATGTCGATGCTCTGGCTGAGCGCCTGAGCAGCCAGACGTCGCTTTCTGCTGAGCGTGCCAAGCTGGTTGCCTACGATCTGCTTTGCCGCAAGGCGCTCAAGATTAAGTCGAGTGCGCTGGCGCAGATTTTCCGCTCCGTCGATAAGGAATGCGACACCAAGGCGATGCGCGATGAGCTTATCGAGGCAAATATCGTGACCAAGATCGAGGGTAGCGGCATTAACGGGCGCCCGGCGTTCTATACCATCAATGCTGAGATCCGCGATGCCCAGGAGCAGCCTGCCGAGTCCGTCGAAGATTTTGTCGTCGAGGATTCCGCTGACGCGCCTGCTGTGGAAGAAGTTACTCCGCGTGAGCATGTCGATACCGATGAGTTGCTCGATGAGAACGTCGTGCGCGCCTTTACGGCCAAGGCAGGACGCGGCGGTTTTGGCGGGGGTGGCAAGCGCGATGCGCAGCGCCGCGCCCAGCAGGAGCGCTTCCGTCGCGCCGTTGCTCAAAGGGGTGAGACGGATGCCGAGGCTGTTGAGAACGAGGTTGCTGCCGAGTCGCAGAAGCCCGCGAAGGAGCAAAAGCCCGTGGAGGCCCAAGAGCCCAAGCGTCGTCGCGGTGCTCACTTTAAGGCTGCGCAGCAGGATGTCGCGCGTGAGGTTGAAGAGCCTTCCGAGGTTGCAGACGATGTTGAGGAGTCTGCCAAGAGGGCTCCGGGTTCGTGTCGTCCCGGCCGCGGTTTTGTGGGACGCGCGTATCCCGTAAAGCGTCAGGAGAAGGGCGAGCCGGCTTCGATCGCTCAGGTCGAGAAGGCCGAACAAACCGAGAAAACCGTTGAGCCGGCGACTCGCGAGCAGAAGCCTGTTGAGCCGCAGCTTGAGGTTGATGCCGAGGCCAAGGGCCAACAGCCTACTGATGAGCGGACGGAGCAGAGCGCGTCGAGCAAGCCTCGCCGCCGTCGCCATCGTGGGGGCCGCAGTTCCCATGCCGAGACTGCAACCGAGAAGACCACGCCGCAGGACGAGGATGCGACTGCCGAGGTTTCTTCGGGGCAGCCTAAGCGCCAGCCGGCGAAGGAGAGCAAGTCCGATCGTCCGCAGAAGCAGGCGTCTATGCCAAAGCGCGAGCGCAATTTCCAAGGCGATTCTAAGCGCAAATCTCAGAAGAAGCCGGAGTCTGCCGTAGCAGATACTGCTACCCAGCAGCCCGAGTCGGCCGTCCACGGCGAGGTATCGGCGTTTGCCCTTGCCCGCGTTTTGGGCAGGCAGCTGCTCAAAGTTGTCCCTACGCCTACGGCGCTCTCTAAGATCAAGGAGCAGCAGACACAGATCGTAAAGGTCGAGGGCAAGGACGGCAAAAAGGCTCCGCAGCGCACTCAGCACAACGAGATGTCCAACCGCAAGATTGCCGAGGAAATCGCAATCATCCAGGCTTGGATCGAGCAAAACCGAGGTGCCGATACGCCGGTTGCCTCGCGCCGCCAGCGTGCCTACCAGATTTTTAACGACGAGAAGGCTTTTGACGGCAAGCACGGTGAGCGCCTAATTCGGCGTATGACCGAAAAGGGCATTAGCATGCAGGCGATTAAGGTCGCCCCCAACCGCCCCGTGCACTTTACGGGTTTCTTTACGCTGGGCGCCGACAAGCCGTTCATTATGGTTGAGAACCTGGATACCTACGACGAGATCGTCAAGCTGCTGCGTGGCCGCAAGCACGCCAGGCTCTTTGGCATCAAGGTGGGCGGCGTGATTTTTGGCGGCGGATGCAAGGCGAGCGTCTCGCATGCCCTGGACGATTATCTGGCCGAGATTGGCTATCGCTTTAACTACGTCTACTACGTGGGCGATATCGACCGCGAGGGCGCGCGCATCGTCGAGCAGGCTCGCAATGCCAATGTGGTTGAGATCCGCCTGCATGCCGGCATGTACCGCGCCATGCTCGCCGAGCACAAGCGTCGCGTGAAGGCCGGCGGAGAGTGCGAGCCCGCGGCTGCCAACCAGGGCGTGCCGCAGAACTTGGCGGCGACGATCAAGGATCTGCCCATGGTCACGCGTGTGCAGTTCCGCAACGTGCTACGTGAAGGCGGGCGCATTCCGCAGGAGATTCTGATGACCGCCGACTATCGGGATGGCGACTCGGGAAGCTTCGACCGCATGCTGAACAATTAGATTCCGCCGGCCCCGGGAGAGCGGGGGCACCGGCTTAGGTTTCCTGCTCTACAGTCCTGCTCACGACGGAGGCCACATTAAGTGGCCTCCTGTTCGTGCGGAACTCGCGATAAACCTAAGCCGGTGTCCCCGCTCTCCCGGGGCCTGTGGTTACTTGGTTGTTGCATGCGGCTCGCTTTTCGGAACAGGGCTGATAATTCTAGATGCAAGGCGCTCTTGGTCGTTATGGGCCTGGGGCGTCTGTCTTATATAGGTAGATTCCTTGCGGGTTCGAATCCCTCCGCTTGCTCACAAGAAAAGCCTCCCGATCGGCTATGCGTTCGAGAGGCTTGTTTCTTTGGCTGGGACGGAGGGATTCGAACCCCCAACAGCCGGCACCAAAAACCGGAGTTCTACCGTTGAACTACGTCCCAATGTGTGGTGTTGCCCAAAAGCAACTCGTCTAGTTTACCTAATCTGCGAGGGCATCGCAAACGCCGTCGAGTAGGCGTACGGCGAGCGTCTGCGCGTCGCTGGCCGTGAAGGTGCCGTTGTAGCGCGTCATGCCCGTGAGCTCAATGCGAATGCGAGCCGGCTTCTGCTGCGCGGCGACATTGGCGGTGCGGATGCGCTGGGCCAGGTTGTGGCACTCGGCGAGGGCAATCGTGGCGCGTGGCGCGGCGCCGGCGGGCAGCTCGTCGCTTGCGATCTCGAGCACCAGGTCAACGTCGGTTGGGACCTCGGAGTCGCAGAGCATCATGCCGCTGTTGTCGGTCGTTGCCGTGGCGATATTCCACATGCGCGACGCAACACTGCGCGCGATGGGGTCCTCGCCGATAACGGCAATCTGGAAGCGCTCGAGCACGTTGGCGGCGCGAGCAAAACCGATGCGGGACTCGGCTTCGGTGACCGAGGGCTTGCCCTCCCACACATGGTGCAGGCGGTTGATATAGGCGTAGGTGTCCTGGAAGGCCATGCCGTCGGCAAACAGGCCGACATTTTCCTGGAACTGCTGCAGGGCGGCCTCGGTATGCGGACCAAAGTAGCCGTCGTCCTCGCCGCAGGCAAAGCCCAAAACGTTGAGAGCGCGCTGCAGGGCCTGCACATCGGCGCCATGGAAATTGGGCATGCGCAGATACAGAGTGCGGTCGCCCAGCTTATACGAGGCGTCGACCAGGGCGCTCCAACAGGGGATATCGACGGCATGACCGGCAGCAAGGCCGCTGTCGAGCCTGAAGGTGCTGACGGCCTGCTCGGTGGTGGTGCCAAAGCGCTTGTCGGCAACCTCGGTGTCATCGATTGTATAGCCGAGCTGCAGAAGGCGGGACTGGACGTCCTCGACGGCTGCTCCCTGCATGCCCGTTGTAATAGGTTCCATGAACGAACCCCTTTCGGCGTACCATTCGTACTATTTGAGCGTGTGTCGGATAGACAACGCAAAGGGATGCATAAACATGCACTCAACAGTGTAGCAAGTTGTACCCAAATACGCTGCTGACAGGTTTTATAACCCCCGCTAGTTAAGGCGCTCCACAAAGAAATCTGCCATGGAGAGGAACAGTTCACGTGCATGCGGGTCGAGCGAAACGTCCTCGATGGCCGCTTTGGCCTTGGCGGTCAGGTCGAGCGCATAAGTGTGGGCGTAATCGATAGAGCCGGTCTCCTGGAAGATCTCCACGGCGCGTGCGAGCTGCGCGGGGTCCTCGGTGCCCGAGGAAAGGATCGCTTCAATCTCGTCGTGATAGCGCTCATCAGACAGGGCGTGCACGGCAACGAGCGTGCGCTTACCCTCGGTGATGTCGGTGCGGAAGTCCTTGTTGGCGGCCTCCTTGGTGCCGATCAAGTTGAGCAGGTCGTCTTGAATTTGGAAGGCAAGGCCCGTGTGCAGGCCAAAGGCGCGCAGCGCCTCAATTTGCTCCTCGCTGCCTCCGCCAATGATGGCTCCGGTGGCAAGCGGCGTGGCTCCGCTGTAGTACGCGGTCTTGTGCGTCGCCATGTCCAGATAATCGTCGACCGAGATGTCGAAGCGTGCGTCACGGACCCAGCCCAAGTCGAGCGCCTGGCCCTCGATGGTGCGAACGATCATCTCGGTGAGCTCGTGGAGCACGCGCAGTTTCACGTCGGACTCCAGCGTGGGGTCGTCGAGAACCGTCTTGGTGACCATGGTGAGCGCTAGGTCGCCACAATTGATGGCAAGGCCCGTGCCCTCGGTGAGGTGCATGCAGGGCTTGCCGCGGCGCAGCTGTCCGTTGTCGGCGATGTCGTCGTGGATGAGTGCGCCCGACTGAAAGTGCTCGATGGCCGCCGCTGCGCTGCGGGCGCTCTCAAAGCTGCCGCCCACCGCGGTGGCGGCGAGCATGCAGATGAGCGGGCGGTGGCGTTTACCGGCGTTGGCCGTAAATGCCGAGAGCGGGGTATACAGGTAGTGCTCGATATCGGCGGAAGTCGCCTGTCCGTCAAAGAACGTGGCCAGATAGTCGTTAATCTGGTCAAAGTGCTGGGCTAAAAAGCTGGTAAACGGACTGGGCACGGGTTCTCGCATTCTTTGATAGGTTGCATCGTTGCATTATGCAGACAACATATTGCCACATTAGGGCGTCGAGTGCGGCGGTTGAAGACGATTGGTCCATGCGGCCGCAAGTGCGGTAGGGGCTTGGCTAGATAAGCCCAAAGTGTTCGAGCGCGGTGACGACGCCGTCGTGGTCGATGCTGTCGGTGACATAGTCGGCCTTTTCCTTGAGGAAGTCCGGTGCGTTGCCCATGGCGATGCCAACGTCGACGGCGTTCATCAGCGAGACGTCATTGCTGGCGTCGCCGATGCCATACACCGTTCCATGGTTGGGGTCGAGAGCGTCGAGTACGGACTGGATACCCTCGCGCTTGGTGCATTCGCGAGGCGAAATCTCGGTCACTTCGAGCTCGAGCTCGTTAAAGCAGAGCAGCGGCTCAAACGCTTGATCCTGAGCGATGCGGTTGGCAAGCGACGTGGACATTAAGATCTTGTAGGCACTGTAATGTTGCAGCTGCGTAATTGCATCGCCCACGGTGCGGGCGTATCCGGGGGCGTCGGGCGCATCGGCACTCATGCGAACGACGCCATTGAGTCCCTCAAAACGAATCACTTCGTCCGATTGCTCAAGAATGGGAGCAAGGCGCTGCAGCATGCCGGGCGTCATCGCCAAATCGCGAATCACGTGTCCCTCAAGTTCGACATAGCCACCCGCGAGGCAGACGATGCCGGTCCAGGGCAGCTCGAGCAGCTTTGGATGGATGCAGCTCAGCGTGCGCCCTGTGCAGATAAACGCCATATTGCCCTTGGCGACAAAATCACGGATGGCTTGCGAGACCGCTTCATTGGGATAGGGGGAGAGGTCTCGCTCGCTCTCGGGAAGCTCTTGTGCCACTCGAGGGTCTTGCCAGGCGAGTGTTCCGTCGATATCGAAGAAGCAGATATCGCCGCGCTTATGGGCTGCGCTGGCGGCAGGGGAGGCCGAGGTGGTGGGTACAAATCCCGGCTCGAGGCCCATGATCTGGTCAAAATGCTCTTTAACGCGGGGAACGGAGATGCCGATAATCACCTGGGCGGTCTTGCCCGTAATGATGAGGCCCTTGGCGCCCACCGCGACAAACGACGCATTATCTGCAACGATGGAAGGGTCTGCGACCTCGACGCGCAGGCGCGTGGCGCAGTTCGTTGCGCCCACGATATTGCCAACGCCACCTAAAAGCTGAATTACCCGCTCAGCGAGGACGTGATCTTGATCGGATTGAATACTGACCTCGCCATTGGGAGATTGCTCTTTGGCAAAGCCGCTTCCCGTTAAACGGTCGATTGCCGCGCGATTGGAGACATGATCCTCGCGGCCCGGCGTCTTAAGGTCATAGACCAAGATGAGTGCTCGAAAACTAACAAAAAAGATGAGGCTAAAGGCAAGACCGATACCGAGCGCCAAAAGGTAGGAGCCGGCATGCATCCGCATGAGTGGGATGAAGTTGAAGGCCGTCATTTCCATGAGACCGCCCGAGAAGATGCCGACGATGCCAAAGAAGTTCATGGTCATGGCAAGGCAGGAGGATAGGACGGCGTAGAGCAAAAAGAGTCCGGGATAGGTGAACATAAAGAGAAACTCGAGCGGCTCGGTGACGCCGCAGACCACCGAGGCGACGATGGCGGGCAAAAGGATGACCTTAAGGCCGGCGCGGCGTTCGGGTTTGGCGGTGAAATAGAATGCTGCCGCGATGGCGGGAAGGCCAAAGAGCTTGCCCCAGCCGGTGGCGGTAAAACCTGCCCAGGGCGCAAGTTCATTTAAAGGGCGCGTGCTATGGGAGAGAATGGGGAGCAGGTTGGTCCACGTGGCGTAAATACCGTCGTGAATGACCAGATTGTCGTAATAGATGGGCATATAGAGCAGGTGGTGCAGCCCCATGGGCTCGAGTGCTCGCTCCAAAAACACAAAGATGCCCACGCCGAAGGGGCCGACGCCCGCAAGTGCGTGGCGCAGCGTTTCGGTTACAGCGTATGCGAAGGGCACGATGGCGGCCGAGATGGCGGCAAGGGCAAACACGGCAAAAAAGCTGATGAGGTAGACCAGCGAGGAACCCGAGAAGGTGCCGAGCCAATCGGGAACCTTGGCATCGTAGAAGCGGTCATGGATGGCGACGACGGTTGCCGATACCGCCAGCGGGCCGATAATGCCGGTGTCGAGCGTCTTGATGCCGTCGATGACGGTGATACCGCTGGCGGGGGTCAAAGATGATGGGTACTTAAGCCCAAGGTTGTCTCCGCTCAGCTTAATGATCTCGCTCAAAAAGAAGCAATAGGCAAAATAGGCCACGAGCGCCTCGAGGCAGCAGCGTGCCGGTTGCTTTTGGGCAAGACCGATAGGCAGCGCTACGGCAAAAAGGAGCGGGAGACGTTTAAAGACCGTCCACGAGCCGCGCTGGATGATGGTCCAGAAAACGTACCAAGGGGTTCCGTATACGGCGAGGTCACCGACGATGTCTACGGTCGTGGCGAGGGCGGAGATGCCGACCATGAGGCCTGATATAGAAAACAGCATGGCGGGCGCGAACATGGCTCCGCCAAAACGTTGGATTTTCTGCAGCATAATATGCCTTCCGGATGCAACATGCTGTGCGAGCAAGAACGTTTAAACAATGAACTCATTGTAGAGGACTGGCTGCTTGCCGCATTGACGGTTTTGATTCGGTCCGAGTTGGGTTTCGGGGGAACCGTCGACGGTAAATAATCCGTGCTTTACCGATAATCGGTTTAAACAACCCAAAGAAATGCTATCGTGCCTAGCCATACATATTCATTAGAGGTGAAGTCATGCCAAAAGCGATATACGAAGGAATCTACCGAGAAATACGCTCGCGCATCATTAATGGGACCTATGCGTTTCAGGAGATGCTGCCAACCGAAGCTGAGTTGACCGCGGAGTTCGGATGTACTCGCAATACCGTCCGTCGCGCCTTGGGTATGCTGGCCGACGGGATGTTTGTGCAGCCCATACACGGCAAGGGCGTGCGCGTTATTTGGCTTAAGGGCGAAACCGACATGTTGGGCGCACTCGAAGAGGTTGAGTCGTTTGGCGAGTTCGCAAAACGCAACAATGCCGTCGCATCGACCGAGGTCAAGTCTTTTGAACATTTGATTTGCACGGAGCAACTTTCTCGTCGCCTGGGCTTTAAGGTGGGCGAGGAGCTGATTCGCGTCGTGCGTGTCCGAAGCCTCAACGGCAGTGCTCGCCAGGTGGACCACGGCTACTTTTTGGAGTCGATCGCCAAGGGCCTGACGCCCGAGGTCGCCGAGAAGTCTATCTACGACTATCTGGAGCACAAGCGCGGCATCAAAGTGATGGCGAGCCGCCGTACGGTGAGTGTCGAGCTCGCCAACGATGAGGACTGCAGCTACTTGGACCTTGGCAAATACAACTGTGTCGCCGTCATGGAGAGCCAGTCGTACACCTCGGACGGCATCTTGTTCGAGGTCACGCATGCCCGCACGCATCCTGAGATCTTCCACTACCGCGTCAACTCCAAGCGATAGCCGGCTAGCTCGCAGCCTGACGAGACTCATGCCCTCAAAGAGAAAACGCCCGGTCAAACCGACGATGCATCGGCTTGACCGGGCGTTTTCTCTGCATTCGATAACAAATAATTGTTTATACAAAACTTGTCAAGTATCAAGTCGAAATTACCGTTCACCGAAGTTTTTCTACCGCTCTAGTAATACTTGTTCAAACAACTAGCCAAATAGCGTATTGTGCAAATTAGCAAAAGGGGCAAAGTCCCCGAGCCAATCTCCGAAGGCGGCGGCAAAGGGTGCCGCCACGGTGTGAAAGGGTGGATTGTAATGAAGAACGAAATGAGCAGAAGGCAGTTCCTGGGCTTTGCTGGTTCCGCGGCTGCGGTTCTTGGTCTGGGCCTCGTGGGCTGCGGTGGTTCTGCCGGCTCTGGCTCCTCTGCTTCTGGTGACGCTGCCGAGGTCTACTTCCTCCAGTTTAAGCCCGAGGTCGACAAGGAGTGGAAGGAGATCGCCAAGGCGTACAAGGAGGAGAAGGGCGTCGAGGTCAAGATCGTGACCGCCGCTTCCAACACCTACGAGGAGAAGCTCAAGTCCGAGATGTCCAAGAGCTCCGCTCCGACGCTGTTCCAGGTCAACGGCCCCACCGGTCTTAAGAACTGGAAGGATTACTGCGCCGATCTGTCCGACACCAAGCTCCGCGGCGAGCTCATCGACGACTCCCTGGCTCTGCAGTCCGACGGCAAGGATCTGGGTATCGACTGGGTTCAGGAGAGCTACGGCATCATCTACAACAAGGAGCTCCTCGAGAAGGCTGGCTACAAGGCCGAGGACATCAACTCCTTCGACAAGCTGAAGGCTTGCGCCGATGACATCCAGGCCCGCAAGGACGAGCTCGGCGTTGACGGTGCCTTCACTTCCGCCGGCATGGATGACTCCTCCAGCTGGCGCTACACCACCCACCTCGCCAACCTCCCGCTCTACTACGAGTTCGAGAAGGAGCACAACCAGGAGGACGACGAGATCAAGGGCGAGTATCTCGACAACTTTAAGCAGATCTTCGACCTGTACATCACCGACTCCACCTGCGATCCTTCGCAGCTCGCCTCCAAGACCGGTGACGACGCCACCAACGAGTTCGCAACCGGCAAGGCCGTCTTCTACCAGAACGGCTCTTGGGCCTACGCCGACCTCACCAAGGCCGGTATGACCGACGATCAGCTCGGCATGCTGCCGATCTACATCGGCGTCGACGGCGAGGAGAACCAGGGCCTGTGCTCCGGCGGCGAGAACTACTGGTGCGTGAGCTCCCAGGCTTCCGAGGATGCCCAGAAGGCCACCGAGGACTTCATGTATTGGTGCGTCACTTCTGACACCGCCACCAGCATCATCGCTGACAAGATGGGTCTGACCGCCCCGTTCAAGAGCGCTAAGGAGACCACCAACGTCTTCTCGCAGCAGGCCGTTGCTATGGCCAAGGACGGCAAGAAGACCGTCGCTTGGGACTTCGTTTACATCCCCTCCGAGGAGTGGAAGAAGAACCTCAAGCAGGCTCTCATCGCTTATGCTGCCGACAACACCAAGTGGGACGGCGTCAAGAACGCCTTCGTCGATGGCTGGAAGACCGAGAAGGCTGCTTCCGAGTAAGCAGTTGCTGCCCAAGCTATCTGATTAGCGACAGGGGGCGGGCAGACGTAGGTTTGCCCGCCCCCTGCATATTGAAAGGACCCTTCTATGGGCAAAGCACTCAAGCGCTGGTGGCCGCTCTTTATGCTGCCCACGTGCCTGGCGTTTATGATCGGGTTCGTGATTCCCTTTATCCAGGGTTTCTATCTCTCGTTCTGCCAGTTTATTACCATCAATAACGCGCACTTTGTCGGTATCGAGAACTACGTGCGCGCACTGACCGACCCGCAGTTCTCCACGTCGTTCTTCTTTACCGTGGCGTTTGCCTTCCTGTCGACGGTGCTCATCAACGTGATCGCGCTGGCCATTGCGCAGGCGCTCACCCGCAAGGCGCTCAAGGGCACCAACATCTTCCGTACGATTTTCTTTATGCCTAACCTGATTGGCGGCATTGTACTGGGTTACATTTGGCAGATTCTGATCAACTGCCTGCTCTCCAACGTGGGTGCCCAGCTTATCGCCCTCAACTCCGCCGCTGGCTTCTGGGGCCTTATCATCCTGACCCTGTGGCAACAGGTCGGCTACATGATGATCATCTACATCGCCGGTCTGCAGTCCATTCCGTCTGACTACATCGAGGCCGCCAAGGTCGATGGCGCTACGGCATGGCAGACGTTTTGGAAGGTTAAGATCCCCAACCTGATGCCGACCATCACCATCTGCCTGTTCCTGTCCATCACCAACGGCTTTAAGCTGTTCGACCAGAACCTCGCCCTTACCGGTGGCGCCCCGGCGCACTCCACCGAGATGCTCGCCCTGAACATCTACAACACGTTCTATTCGCGTGCTGGCATCGCATGGCAGGGCATCGGTCAGGCCAAGGCAGTTATCTTCTGCATCCTGGTTGTCGCTATTTCTATGATCCAGCTTAAGGCCACGAGGTCCAAGGAGGTGCAGCAGTAATGAAACGCGATAAGGCTATCAACCGCGCGCTCTCGATCTTCTTTACGATTCTGTCGCTCGCATGGATCTACCCCGTGTTCATGATTGCACTCAATTCCTTTAAGAAAGCGACCGCAATCAGCACCACCACGGCGTTCGATCTGCTCACGCCCGAGACGTTCAACGGCCTCGCAAACTACGTGCATGCCCTTAACGAGCAGGGCTTTGCCTCGGCATTTATGTACTCGCTCATCATCACGGTCACGTCGGTCGTGCTGATCTTGGTGTGCTGCTCCATGTGCGCTTGGTACGTGGTGCGCGTCAACAGCAAGATCTCGAACTTCTTCTATTACCTGTTCGTCTTCTCGATGGTCGTGCCCTTCCAGATGCTCATGTTCACGCTGTCCAACCTCGCGGACCGCATCGGCTTCAACACGCCGTTTAACATCTGCTTCATCTACCTTGGTTTTGGCGCGGGCCTCGCGGTCTTTATGTTCGCCGGCTTTGTAAAGAACATCCCGCTCGAGATCGAAGAGGCGGCCATGATCGACGGCTGCAACCCGGTCCAGGTGTTCTTTAAGATCGTCCTTCCCATTATGAAGCCCACCTATCTTTCGGTCGGTATCCTTGAGACCATGTGGGTCTGGAACGACTATCTGCTGCCCTACCTTACGCTCGACTCCACCAAGTACAAGACCATTCCTATCTTGATCCAGTACTTCCGTGGCGGCTATGGCCACGTCGAGCTCGGCCCCATGATGGCATGCATCATGATGGTCGTCATCCCCATCGTCATCATGTACATCTTCTGCCAGAAGTACATCATTGACGGCGTTGTGGCAGGTGCCGTCAAGGGCTGATGCCGTAACTGTTTTGCAAGTTTTGGCGGCGCCCCTCAGCGCGGCGCCGCGTATCGAAAGGTAAAGACATGGCCGAGATCGTTCTCAAACATGTTCAGAAGGTGTATCCCAACAACGAGTCAAAAAAGAAGGGCTTCTTTGGCAAAAAGAAGAAGACCGAGGAGAAGAAGCACAACCTTAAGGTTACCGAGGACGGTGTGCTCGCTGTAGAGGACTTCAACCTCACCGTTCACGACCAGGAGTTCATCGTCCTCGTTGGCCCCTCTGGCTGCGGTAAGTCCACGACGATGCGCATGGTCGCCGGCCTGGAGGACATTACCTCGGGCGACGTGCTCATCGATGGCAAGCGCGTCAACGACGTCGCTCCCAAGGACCGCGACATCGCCATGGTGTTCCAGAGCTATGCTCTGTACCCCAATATGACGGTGTACGAGAACATGGCGTTTACGCTCGAGCTCAAGAAGGTCCCCAAGGACGAGATCGACCGTAAGGTTCGCTCCGCTGCTGAGATCCTGGGTATTACCGAGTACCTCGACCGTAAGCCCAAGGCGCTCTCTGGCGGCCAGCGTCAGCGCGTCGCCATCGGCCGCGCCATCGTGCGTGACCCCAAGGTCTTCCTGATGGACGAGCCGCTGTCCAACCTGGATGCCAAGCTTCGTAACCAGATGCGTGCCGAGCTCATTAAGCTGCGCCACGAGATCAAGGGCACGTTCATCTACGTTACCCACGACCAGACCGAGGCTATGACCCTCGGCGATCGCATCGTGGTCATGAAGGACGGCGTCGTCCAGCAGATCGCCACCCCGCAGGAGGTCTTCAACCATCCCGCGAACATCTTCGTCGCCGGCTTTATCGGCGTGCCGCAGATGAACTTCTTCGATGCCCAGCTGGTGCGCTCGGGCAACGGCTTTACCGTCAAGACCGAGGATATGAACGTGGCGCTCGCCCCCGAGACTTGCGCTCAGCTTGCCCTCAACTGGGACGGCGGCGACGTGAAGGAGATTACGGCCGGCGTGCGCCCCGAGCAGATCCTGCTTGCCGACAAGGGCGAGGAGGGTGCGCTCCAGGGCACCGTCGAGGTGACCGAGCTCATGGGTTCGACCGAGCATGTCCACGTGACTGCTCCCGATGGCCAGTTCGTCCTGATCATTCCCGTTGTCGACCTTGAGGCCAAGGGTGCGCTCAAGGCGGGCGACCCAATCTGGTTCAAGTTCGAGAAGAACGCGACTCATCTCTTCGATAAGGTGTCTGGCAAGAACCTTATCTAGGCCCGGTGCATCCAGGCCCTCCCTTTGGGCGACTGCGGCTTTGCCATCCTTTTGCCGTGGTCACATATAAGGCTCCCCTCCCGTCCACTGGGCGAGAGGGGAGCCTTTCTTTGTGTTGGGGCTTTCCGTCTGTCAGTTTGTCTTGATCTGTAACAGGTAGGGCCGATTTCGGACGTTAGATGTTACAGATCGAGACGGTTCCGCTGTGCCAACCATTTCATCTAAATCTGTAACACCAAAGGCGAATTACACCTGCTAGATGTTACAGATTGAGATAAACCCAAGGGGAGGGGCCGGTATGTCTCAATCTGTAACGGCTGGGACCGTTTTGGTTGAGTAATTGCTACGGATCGAGATTGTTTGGTCGAGTCGGATCACAGGGTAACGTGCGGGCACAAAAAACGGAGCCGTGTTGCCACGACTCCGTTTCTCAAGAGGATGGGTAAGGGGAATGAGCTAGCTCAGGTGCCAGATCTCGTCGTTGTATTGGGAGATGGTGCGGTCGGACGAGAAGGTGCCGGCGTTGGCGATATTGATGAGCGCCTTACGCATCCAAGCGTCCTGGTCCTCGTAGTCGGCCAGCACGCGCTCCTTGGTCTGGATGTACTCCTCAATGTCGAGCAGGGCCATAAACCAGTCCTTGCCCTTAATGTCGTCGTGCAGGCGCTGCAGGCGCTCGGCGTTGCCGGTTGCCATAAAGGCCGGGTTGGTGATGAAGTCCACCAGCAGTTTAATTCCGGGCTTGCGGTAGAGCGCACCGGCGTTGTAGGTGCCGTCGGCGTAGAGCTGCTCGACCAGTTTGGACGAGGCACCAAAGGTATAGATGTTCTCGTCGCCCACGAGCTCGGCAATCTCCACGTTGGCACCGTCGAGCGTGCACAGGGTTAGGGCGCCGTTGAGCATGAACTTCATGTTGGAGGTGCCGCTCGCCTCCTTGGAGGCCAGGCTGATCTGCTCGGAGATGTCAGCGGCGGGAATCACGCGCTCGGCGGCGGTGACGTTGTAGTTCTCGATCATGACAACCTGCAGGTAAGGAGCCACGTCGGGGTCGTTTGCAATCCACTGCGACAGCGTCAGGATCAGATGGATGATGTCCTGCGCGATGGTGTAGGCAGGCGCCGCCTTGCCGCCAAAGATGATGGTGACGGGGTGCTTAGGTCTGTTGCCGTTCTTGATATCGAGGTACTTCCAGATGATGTAGAGCGCGAGCATCTGCTGGCGCTTGTACTCGTGGATGCGCTTGACCTGGACGTCGATGATGGCGTTGGAGGGAATGGTCACGCCCTGCTCGAGCGCCATGAACTGGCGCATGATGGCCTTGGCCTCGACCTTGGTGGCGGCCAGGCGCTCAAGAACATCCTTGTCGTCGGCGAACTTGGCGAGTTTGCTCAGATCGCCGGTGCTGCGCCAGTCGGTGCCGATTACATCGTCGAGCAGGCTGGCGAGCGCGGGGTTGGCCCCATGGATCCAGCGGCGGAAGGTGATGCCGTTGGTCTTGTTGGAGAACTTCTCGGGATAGATCTCGTAGAACGGATGAAGCTCGGTGTCCTCCAGGATCTTGGTGTGGAGGGCGGCTACGCCGTTGATGGAGAAGCCAAAGTGGATGTCCATGTGGGCCATGTGGACGGTGTCGTATTCGTCGATGATGGCGACGCGCGGGTCATCGTGCTCGGCCTTCGCGATCTCATCGAGCTTGACGATAATGTCGGCGATGGCAGGGGAGACCTTCTGCAGGCTGACGAGCGGCCACTTCTCGAGCGCCTCGGCAAGAATCGTGTGGTTAGTGTAGGCGACCATGGAGCGTACGATGGTCACGGCCTCATCAAACTCGATGCCATGCTCGGTGGTGAGCAAGCGAACGAGCTCGGGGATGACCATGGTGGGGTGCGTGTCGTTAATTTGGACCACGGCGTAGTCGGCCAGATCGTGCAGGTTGCTGCCGCGCTCGATGGCCTCGTCGATCAGGAGCTGGGCGGCGTTGCTCACCATGAAGTATTCCTGGTAGATGCGAAGCAGACGGCCCTGCTCGTCGGAATCGTCGGGGTAGAGGAACAAGGTGAGGTTCTTGGCGATCTCGGTCTTGTCGAAGTCGATGGAGCTGCCGGGGACCAGGCCGTCGTCGACGCTCGCCAGGTCGAACAGGCGCAGGCGGTTCTTGGTGGGCTGGCCGTAACCGGGCACGTCGATGTTGACGAGCTTGGAGGTAACGGCAAAATCGCCGAACTCGACGGTGTAGGAGCGGTCATCGTCGACTAGGATGTCCTGCTCACCGAGCCACTCGTCGGGGACGGCCTTCTGCTGGTTGTCGACAAAGCGCTGACGGAACAGACCGTAGTGATAGTTGAGGCCCACGCCATCGCCGGTCAAGCCCAGCGTGGCGATGGAATCCAGGAAGCACGCGGCCAGGCGGCCCAGGCCGCCGTTGCCGAGCGACGGCTCGACCTCGAACTCCTCGATCTTGTTGAGGTCGTGGCCTGCGGCGGTGAGCTGGTCCTTAACCTCGTCGTAGATGCCGAGGTCGATCATGTTGTTGATGAGCAGCTTGCCGATCAAAAATTCGGCGGAAATGTAATAGAGCTTTTTCTTGCCGTTGTTGAGCGGGCAGGCGGCGGAGCGCACCTGCACGAGTTTGACCAGCAGCTTGTAAATGCGACGGTCGTCGAGCTGCTCGAGCGAGGTGCCAAAAGACTGCTCGGCAAGATCCGCGAGATTGATGCGGGGCATGTTTCCTCCTGTGGTGAGTTGACTACATGTCAGAAATTCAAAAGAATCCCGCGCGAGGGGATTGGGGTGGCCTCGCGCGGGAAAAGCAAGCGCGTCCGCACGGTGGGGAGGGGTCGGGCGCGGTAGCTCCTATTGAGGAAGCTCGATTTCGGCTTCCGACGGGATGCGGAAGTAGGTCTCGGTCCAGTCGGTGAGTTTGTGCTCGAGCTCGCGGGTGATGGCGCCGTCGAGCATGCGCCAGGTCCAGTTGCCGCCCAGGGTGGCAGGGGTGTTGATGCGCGCCTCATTGCCCAGGTTAAGCAGGTCCTGCATGGTGTAGATGCACGTGTCGCTCACGCTGGCTGCGATGGTTCGGTTGAGCGCGTCGGCGATGGGTTCGCCGGCCTGCTGATGGGTGTACAGGGCTGCCTGCTCGCGCTGACGCGGGGTGGCCGTTCCCTCAAACCAGCCGCGCGCCGTCTCGTTGTCGTGGGTGCCCACATAGGCGACGGTGTTGGCGATGTAGTTATGCGGCAGGTAGTACGAGTTGGTGCCCTCAAAGGCGAACTGCAGGATCTTCATGCCGGGGAAACCCGAGTTGTCGCGCATGTCGATGACACCGGGGGTGAGGAAACCCAGGTCCTCGGCGATGATGGGCAGCGTGCCGAGCTTTTCCTCGAGCGTCTTGAAGAACTTGAGGCCGGGACCCTGCGTCCACGAACCGTAGGACGAATCGGGCGAGGAGAACGGCACCTCCCAATAGGCCTCGAAGCCGCGGAAGTGATCCAGGCGGATGACGTCGTACATGTCGAGGGCGGCGCGAATGCGGCCCTCCCACCAGGAGAAGCCGTCGGACTCCATGGCGTCCCAGTCGTAGATGGGGTTGCCCCAGTACTGGCCGGTGGCCGAGAACTGGTCGGGCGGCGTGCCGGCGACGCTCACGGGATTGCCGGCGGCGTCGATCTTAAAGAGCTCGGGTGTCGCCCACATCTCGACGGAGTCACGCGAGACATAGATAGGCAGGTCGCCGATGATGAGAATGTCGCGCTCGTTGGCATAAGCCTTGAGGCGGCTCCACTGGCGATCGAAGAAGTACTGCGTCATCTGGTGGTAGAGCATACGCGCCGGATGGTCGGCGCAGACCTTGGCAGAAGCCTCACCGCGGGTGCGGAGCTCCGCAGGCCACTCCCAAAACGCCTTGAGACCGCACTCCTCTTTGACGGTCATGAACTCACAGTAGGGGATGAGCCAGTCCTCGTTGGCCTGGATAAAGTCATCGAAATCGGCCGGCTTGTCGGCAGCAAAGCGCTCGGCGGCGCGGTCGAGAATCTGACGGCGGCCGCCAAAGATAGCACCGTAGTCGACATTGCTGGGGTCGGATCCCAGATACACGCCATCGATATCGCGCTGCTCCAGATACCCTGCCTCGATAAGTTCGGCAAAGTCAATAAAGTTGGGGTTGCCTGCGCGGGCCGAGAACGACTGATAAGGCGAATCGCCATAGCTGGTCGTCGTAAGGGGCAGAATCTGCCAGTAATGTTGTTTGCACGAGGCGAGAAAATCGACGAAGTCGTAGGCATTCCAGCCAAAGCCGCCGATTCCGTATGGTCCGGGCAGAGATGAGACGGGCATGAGGACGCCGCTTGCACGCTCCATGAATGCGCTCACCAACCTTCTTGTTGTGGGGTCGGCCTGCCGATGGGTATGCAGTCCGCCTCCGATGTTCTGATTCGATACGCCTATTGTAAAACATGTTGTTTAAACATGTACAGGCAAGATAAAAAAGTTGGTCGATTTTCGGCGAATGGCTACATGCCATGAAAAAGCCCCGACCTCACAACGTGAGATCGGGGCAAGAACAGTATGTAGGTTTTTGCTACTCGGCGTCGGCGAAGCCGTTGGGGTTGTGGCTCTGCCAGTTCCAGCTATCGCGGCACATGTCCGCGATGTCGTACTGGGCCTTCCAGCCCATCATGCGCTCGGCCTTGGAGGCATCGCACCAGTTGGCAGCGATGTCGCCGGCGCGGCGCTCGCGGATCACGTAGGGCAGCTCCTTGCCACAAGCCTTGGAGAAGGCAGCGACGACCTCGAGTACCGAGGTGCCGGTGCCGGTGCCCAGGTTAAAGATCTCGACGCCGGTCTTGCCGTTCATCCAGTTAAGGGCGGCAACGTGACCAGAGGCCAGATCGCACACGTGGATGTAGTCGCGCACGCCGGTGCCGTCGGGGGTGGGGTAGTCGTTGCCAAAGACCTGAACGGCCTCGAGCTTGCCCACGGCGACCTGGGCGACATAGGGTACCAGGTTGTTGGGGATGCCCTTGGGGTCCTCGCCGATCAGGCCCGACGGATGAGCGCCGATGGGGTTGAAGTAACGGAGCAGCACGACGTCCCACTCGGGGTCGGCGGTGTGGACGTCCATAAGGATCTGCTCGATCATCCACTTGGTCCAGCCATAGGGGTTGGTTGCGGGCTTCTTGGGGTCTTCCTCGGTGACGGGCGGGTTGTCCGGGTCGCCGTAGACGGTCGAGGAGCTCGAGAAGATGATGGACTTGCAGCCATGGTTGCGCATGACGTCGATGAGCACCAGGGTGTTCTCGATGTTGTTGTGGTAGTACTCGACGGGCTTACTCACCGACTCGCCGACGGCCTTAAAGCCGGCAAAGTGGATGACACGGTCGATCTGATGGGTATCGAAGATCTTGTTCATCGCATCGCGGTCGAGCACGTTGGCCTCGTAGAAGGTGAGGTTCTTGGCGGCCTCGTCGCCCACGATGGTCTTGACGCGGTCGACGGCGACGGCGCTGGAGTTGGAGAGATCATCGACGATGACGACCTGGTAGCCACCCTCGAGCAGCTGAACGACGGTGTGCGAGCCGATAAAGCCGGCGCCACCGGTAACGAGGACGCAGGTGTCTTTGGGGTCGAGTGCTTTGGACATGTAGTCTCCTATCGAATCAGGAACACTTCTAGAGGGGAGTATAGCGCAGGCGGGGACGCCCAAATGGAGCACTGTAGGAAAAGCAGAGGATTATGTTAACGTACTCATATAAGAGCTTGCTCAATTGTTACCTCAAATTTGACAATTGCTTACGAGCCGCCGACCTTGTAGTTTCCTGCCGTTCGTGGAAATCGTTGGGACGCGCCATATGTACGCTAATATGTATGAGTTGAGCGACATATAAATAAGCATGTAACGGAGTACATATGTCACCAAACAGCGATTCCATCCTTTCCCAGGAGCTCTCGCGCCGCACTGCCCTCAAGGCCCTGTTCGGCGCCGCTTCTGCGGCAGTTCTTTTTGGCCTGCCCACTCGCGCCCATGCGGCGGAGGCTTCCAAAGAAACCACCGATAAATTGAATGCCGCCCAGGCCCAACTCGACGAGGTTCAGGCCCAGCTCGACAGCATCGCAAATGAGTATGCGGCGCTGGCCAACAAGAATGCCCAGACCCTCAACGACATCGAGAATGTCCAGGGCAAGATTGACGACACGCAGGCCCAGATCGATGAAAAGAAGGCCGAGCTCAAGAAGAAGCGCAATGACCTTTCCGATCGCGTGGCCGCCAGTTACAAGTCCGGCGGCACGAACATCCTGTCGCTGCTGCTGGCCTCTGGCTCGTTTGAGGAACTCGTCGCCAACGCGCATTACGTTGAGAAGATCAACAAGAGCGACCGCGATGCCATCGAGGATATCCAGACGATTCAGGCTGAGCTCGACGCACAGAAGACCGAGCTCGAATCACAAAAGGCCGACCTGGAGAAACTCAAGGACCAGCAGACGGCTCAGATGCAGGATATGCAGGCCAAGCAGCAAGAAGTCCAGACCGTGCTGAACGGTCTTTCCGACGACGTCAAGGAGCTCATGGCTCAGCGCGATTCCGAGATCCTCGCTGCCGCCCAGGCCGAGGAGGCCGCTAGGAAGGCGGCTGCGGCAGCCGCGGCCTCTGCGAACACGGGCTCTTCTTCGGGTGGCTCGAGCTCGGGTGGCGGCTCGTATGCCGGCGGCACCCCGCAACAGACGGGCGGTTCGGGCAAGCAGCAGGCCGTCGTCAATGCTTGCTACTCGACGCCTTCTCCCGGCCAGGGCTGGTGCGCTGCCTGGGTTACCAACGTCTTCCGCAATGCCGGCGTGGGCTATTTTGGCGGCAACGCGTGTGACATGTTCAACGCCTGGTGCTATAGCTCCGACCGCTCGGCGCTGCAGGTGGGCATGATCGTGGCCGATTCCTCGCACAGCGGCACGGGTGCTCCGGGCCTTATCTACGGTCATGTGGGTATCTACGTTGGCGGCGGCATCGTTATGAGCAACGAGGGTGCCATTACGTCTAAGTCGCTTGATTCGTTCATTAGCTTTTATGGTACTGGCTCTGGCGTGCGTTGGGGCTGGCTCGGCGGTATCGCGCTGTCGTAACGGCGGTTTGAAGTAAGTTGGTCCGTGGCTGCCCGGAAGGCATTAGGTTGCCTGCTCGGACAGTCCTGCTCGCACGGAGAGCACATTAAGTGCTCTCCGGCTCGTGCGGAACTCGCGATCAACCTAATGCCTTCCGGGCAGCCACGGACCTCTCGGATCCAATGCGTCACACATCGGACTGGTTGTCTGAATAAATATGGCGAAGGCCCCTTTCGGGGCCTTCTTTTTTATTAGAGGAATTCGCCTACTCGGTGGACTTCGGGTTCTAGGTCTACGTCGAATTGGTCTTTGACGGTTGTTTGGATGTGGCGGATGAGTTCGTCGACGTCGGCTGCGGTGGCGTGGTCGGCGTTGACGATGAAGCCGCAGTGTTTTTCGCTCACCTGGGCGCCGCCGATGGCGTGGCCGCGCAGGCCGGCGTCCATGATGAGCTTGCCGGCAAAGTAGCCCTCGGGGCGCTTGAAGGTGGAGCCGGCGCTCGGCATGTCGAGCGGCTGCTTGTCCTCGCGGCGCTGGCGGTAATCGTCCATGTCGGCCTTGATCATCGCGGCGTTGCCCGGGGCGAGGTTGAAGGTTGCCGAGAGTACGATAAAGCCGTCGTCGGCGATGCGGCTCTTGCGATAGCCCAGGTTGAGCTCATCGACATCGAACTCAATGATGTTGCCGCTACCGCGGGTTCCGTCGTCGAGCACGCGGGCGGGCTTATAGACGCGCACGGACTCCAAAACATCGGCCATGCAGGCGCCGTAGGCACCGGCGTTCATGTAGCAGGCGCCGCCGACCGATCCGGGGATGCCCGAGATGGGCTCCATGCCGGTAAGACCGGCCTCGGCTGCCGCTGCCGCTACGTCCGAGAGCAGCGCGCCGGCTGCTGCCGTAACATGTGTGCCGTCGACGGTGATGTTAGAGAGGCCCTCGCCCAGCGCTACGACGACGCCGCGGATACCCTTGTCGCCGACGAGCAGGTCGGAGCCGTTGCCCACGATGGTGAGCGGCAGGTCGCAGCGGTAACAGGTGTCAAGCGTGGCGACGAGGCCCTGCTCGGTATCGGGCGTGACGAAGACGTCGGCCGGGCCGCCGATCTTAAACGTGGTGTGATCGCGCATGGGCTCGCTCATGAGCACGTTGTCCTCGCCGGCAACACCGGCGAGCGCGCAGAGCAGGTCTTCGTTAAAAAAGTCGTTCTCGTGCATACGAATATCCGCCTTATGGTGGTCGTTTTCATCAATCGAATGCAATATACCCTACCTGGATGGATTTGGTGCAAAGTAACCTGACCCCAATGCACCACATGGTGCAAAGGGGTCAGGTTACTTTGCACCAATCGCGGCGATAAAACAGCCGTCTACCGGATTGGTAAAGTGTTTATCATCGAGGTAGAGGGGCAGTCGCTATACTTTCAAGAGATTGCGTGTAAACCCGGAAGGAGCGAGATGGCCAACAAAGTCACCCTCAAGCAGATCGCCCAGGAGGTGGGGCTTTCCCCCTCGTCGGTCTCGCTTGTGCTCAACAATCGGCCCTGTCGCATTTCGGAAGAAAACCGCAAGCTCATCAAGGAAGTCGCGGCACGCAACCACTATGTCCCCAACCAGATCGCGCGCAGCCTGGTCATGCGAGAGTCGCGCACGCTGGGCCTTATCGTCCCCAACATCGAGAGCCGATTTTTTGCCTCGCTCGCTGGCAGCCTGGAAAAGCGCTGCCGCGAGGACGGCTACGCGCTCTTTATTACCAGCTCGGGCGGAAGCGCTGAGGACGATCTGGAGCTCCTGCGCCAACTGGTGACCCGTGGCGTCGATGGTGTATTTCTGGTCGTGGGCGACGAGTTCTCGGATGACCGTGCTCTGCGTGAAGAGGTCAGCCATCTGCCCATCCCGGCCGTGATGGTCGACCGCGCCATTGAGGGGCTCGAGTGTGACAAGGTGATGTTCGACCACGAGATGGGCGGCTATATGGCTACGCGCTATCTGGTTGAGCAGGGCCATCGTCGCATTGCCTGTCTTGTTAACGCGCGCCGTTCCAATACGGGTCGTAAACGTCTTGCCGGCTACGAGCGTGCGCTGCGCGAGGTGGGGCTGCCCATCGATGCGCGCTTGGAGTTTGAGAGCGAGTACTACATTCCGAGTGCCTACGAGGCATCGGAGGCGGTGCTTGCGACCGATGCCACCGCTGTGTTCGCAAGCTCGGACAACATTGCGCTGGGCTTGCTCAAGCGTCTGCACGAGATGGGGAAGAGTATTCCAGGCGATATCTCGGTCGTAAGCTATGACAACTCGGCAGCCGACGTTCTCTTTGAGCCGGCGTTGACCGCGATCGAGCAGGACCCCGGCGTGCTTGCCGAACACGCTTTTGGCTGCATGTCCAAGCGCCTTGCCGGTAAGGGTGGCAGGCGTGCCGAAGAGGTTGTTTTGGAGCCTGCGCTCATCGTAAAGGGCAGCGTGCTCGAGCTTGCTAAACACAACTAAACACGTTTATCAATTCGTATAGATCGAATGTGGAGCACCTGTGACAGACAATGCCGCAGGTGAGTGTCCAGTTTTGCCGAGCCGCAGGATAGATAGCGATGCTAAAACGTTTTTTCACCATGATAAAACGTTTTAGCAAATATACTAGTCCCAACGAAAGGTTGCCGTATCGGAGGGCGACCGCGCAGCGAAGGGACATAAACAATGGCTAAAACACTGGGAACGCCGTGGCAAAAGCTGGGACACGAGGTGCCGGCTTCCGAGCTCGAGGGTGTCGACCTGTACTGGCGCGCTTCGAACTATCTGTCCGTCGGCCAGATCTATCTTCGCTCCAACCCGCTGATGCGTACCGACTTTGTGGACGAGAAGACCGGTGAGACGCGTGACTTTGGTCGTCCGGACGTTAAGCACCGCCTGGTTGGCCACTGGGGCACCACGCCCGGCATTAACTTCCTGTTCGGCCACGTCAATCGCCTCATCGCCGATCACAACCAGAACGCCATCTTCCTGATGGGCCCTGGTCACGGTGGTCCCGCCGGCACCGCCCAGTCGCTGCTCGACGGCACCTACCGCGAGATCCGTCCCGACATCACCGATGACGAGGCCGGCCTGCAGAAGTTCTTCCGCCAGTTCTCCTACCCCGGCGGCATTCCGAGCCACTTTGCGCCCGAGACGCCCGGCTCCATCCACGAGGGCGGCGAGCTCGGCTACACGCTCAGCCACGCCTACGGCGCTGTCATGGACAACCCGAGCCTGCTGGCCATGGCCGTGGTGGGCGACGGCGAGTCCGAGACCGGTCCGCTTGCGACCTCTTGGCAGTCCAACAAGCTCGTGAACCCGGCAACCGACGGTATCGTCCTGCCGATCCTGCACCTCAACGGCTACAAGATCGCCAACCCCACCATCCTCGCCCGCGTGTCCGACGAGGAGCTCACCAAGTTCTTTGAGGGCATGGGCTACAAGCCGCACTTCTTTGTCGCTGGCTTTGACGACGAGAGTCACGCGAGCATCCATGAGCGTTTCGCCGCCCTGTTTGAGCAGGTCTTTGACGAGATCTGCGACATCAAGGCCACCGCTCAGGCCCAGGCAGCCGCGGGCGAGACCGTGGTCCGCCCGGCCTATCCCATGATCGTGTTCCGTACGCCCAAGGGCTGGACTTGCCCCAAGCACATCGACGGCAAGAAGACCGAGGACTCCTGGCGTGCCCACCAGGTGCCGCTGGCGAGCGCCAAGGACACCCACGAGCACTTCCGCGTGCTACGCGAGTGGCTGCGCTCCTACAAGCCCGAGGAGCTCTTTACGCCCGAGGGTCAGGTGCGTCCCGAGGTGACGGCCTTTATGCCGACCGGCGAGCTGCGCATCGGCGCCAACCCCAATGCAAACGGCGGCAAGGTGCGCCGCGAGCTTGAGCTGCCCGATGTCCACGCTCACGAGATTCCCGTTGCAGAGAAGGGCCACGGCTGGGGCTCCACCGAGGCCGCCCGCGTCTTTGGTGAGTACACCGCCGACGTCCTGGCCAAGAACATGGACGATTTCCGCATCTTTGGCCCCGACGAGACCGCGTCCAACCGCCTGCAGGCTGCCTACAAGGTGACCAAGAAGCAGTGGGACGCCGGCTTCTACGAGGACGAGGCCAACGACGAGCTGCTTGCCGGCTCCGGCAAGGTCGTCGAGCAGCTGTCCGAGCACCAGTGCGAGGGCTTCCTCGAGGCTTACGTGCTCACCGGCCGCTCCGGCGTGTGGAGCTCCTACGAGAGCTTTGTCCATGTGGTCGACTCCATGGTCAACCAGCACTGCAAGTGGCTCGAGGCTACCAAGCGCGAGATTCCGTGGCGTGCTCCCATTAGCGGCCTTAACATTTTGCTGTCGAGCCATGTCTGGCGCCAGGACCACAACGGATTCTCGCACCAGGACCCCGGCTTTATCGACCTGCTGCTCAACAAGGCCAACGACACGCACATCGTGAATGCCTACTATCCGGCCGACGCCAACATGGCCCTTGCCGTTGCCGAGCGCGTCTACCAGTCCACCGACTGCGTCAACGCCATCTTCTGCGGCAAGCAGCCCGCCCCGACCTTCCAGACGGTCGACGAGGCAAAGGCCGAGCTCGCCGAGGGCGTCGCGACCTGGGAGTGGGCATCGACCGCCAACTCGCTCGCCGAGGCCGACGTCGTCGTTGCCACCTGCGGTGACGTGCCGACGCTCGAGGCTCTGGCGGCAACCGACATGCTGCGCGAGCTGGGCATCAAGGTATGGTTCGTCAACGTGGTCGACCTGCTCAAGATCCAGAACGTCTGCGAAAACGACCAGGCCATCAGCGACGAGCGCTGGACTGAGCTGTTCGGCTGCGGCGAGAAGCCCGTTCTCTTTGCATTCCACGCCTATGCCGGCACGATTCGCCGTCTGATCTGGAACCGCCCCGGCCACGACGCCTTCCGCGTCCACGGCTACGAGGAGAAGGGCTCCACGACCACGCCGTTCGACATGCTGCGCCTGAACAACATGGACCGCTGGGCCCTGGCCGCCGACGTGCTGCGCATGGTCGACGCCGATAAGTTTGCCAAGCAGATCAACGAGTGGGAGGCTTTCCGCACCGAGGCCTTTGAGTTCGCCTGCGACGAGGGCTACGATCACCCGGCCTTCACCGATTGGGTCTGGCCGGACGCCGCTGCCGCAACCGCAGCCGACGGCGCGCTTTCCGCAACGCAGTTAACTGCTGGCGACAACGAATAGCATCCGGGACGGTCTCGCGCTGGGGCCGCCTCCGGGCGGGTGCCCTTCCTCTGAGAAGTGGGCTTCGCGAACTTCTCAGAGGAAGGGCACCCGCCCGGAGGCGGCCCTCTCGACGGTTTCGATATGCGGGGGCTGATAATTTTTGATGTAATGGGGACTTTGCTGATGCTGCCTTGGAAACTGCGCATCTAACTTTGGTCAGCCAGAGATGTCTCCCCGGCCCTCGCCCGTATTGCCCCGCTGAGCGAGCCATAGACGCCACGCACCGATATGGTAAAGCGCTAGCTTGAAATTGGTGCTATATTCGGCTTGAGTTGTTTAATGCTAGTACGGGAGGCTGATATGGGGCTGTTCAAGAAGAAAAACCCGCAGGATGCCTTTGACCCTGGTGTGTTTACCATCACGGATACGATTTTGGACCCGCCGCGGTTTACGTTTTTACCGGCTATCTACCAGGATGCTACGCGCCGCAAGTGGGCTGTGCATCAGCGCGGTGCGCAGCCAAAGATCTTTGACTATGCGGACGTGCTGCAGTGCGAGGTGGCCGAGGCTGGCGATCCGGAGGCCGACGAGACGCCTTCAAAACAGGAATTTGCCCAGCGTATTCTGGCAAATCCTGCCAAGGCGGCAAAAATAAATGCGGCAAAGCGTAATATGTGTCTTGGTATGGGTGTTGTTGTGGCGGTCCAGACGGGAAAAGACGAGGTTTCTAAATTAGAGATTCCCGTTATGACCGACGAAGTCAAACGCGATTCAAGCCTATATAAGTCGTATCGGAATGTCGCCGAGAAGATCAAGGCCGAGTTTGATGCCATGGGAGGGCTGGCCTAATTCTGGCGACATACGTTTCTGAATGAGGAGTCTGTGCAATGGCAGGCGAATCTTATGCAATTCCCCCCAAAGATCGTGCTGTTGAGGGAATTCTTTGGTACATCCAGCACCATCAGCTTACCGGCGGCGACCGCCTGCCGGCCGAGCGTGTGCTGTGCGAGGTTATTGGCGTTTCGCGTACGGCGTTACGTGCTGGCATCACGCGGCTCATTTCGTGCGGAACGCTCGAGAGCCGCCGCGGATCGGGCACGTATGTGTGTCCTCCCAAACCGCTGAATATCTTCCAGGAAACGTATAATTTCTCCGATGCCGTGCGGACTGCCGGCCTGCACCCCTCTTCGCGTTTGGTTTCCACCGAGACGGTCGAGGCAGATGAGGCGCTTGCCGACAAGCTTGGGGTTGCCGCAGGCGCTCCCTTGCTCCGCATGCAGCGCGTCCGTCTTATTGAGGACGAGCCGGCTTCAATCGAAACAGCCCATGTCAACCTGTCTCTTTGCCCGTCGCTTCCCGACCATGATTTTGAGCACGAGAGCCTCTACGACGTCTTGCTCAAAGAAGGCGGCGTGCGTGTTGAGCATGGACGTGAGCATATCTCGATCTCGCGCTTGAACGCCGAGGAGGCCGAGCTTCTCCAACAAGAAGAGGGGACGCCGGTGTTCTACGAAAGCACGATTGAGTTTGATAATGACATGCGCTTTGTGGAGCATTGCAAATCGGTGATTTTGCCCACGAAGTTCCGCTTTGCCGATAACGGTGAAAAGAATGGCATGAGGAGCGTGGCAGGTGAACAATGGCTGAAACAGTAGATGCCACTCCGGTTTATATGCGCATTCGACGTCGCATTGAGGAACGTATCGAGCGCGGCATATACCCCACGGGTTCGATGATTCCGTCCGAAAATGAACTTGCCGACGAGTTTGGCACGACGCGCCTGACCATTCGAAGTGCCGTCGATGAGCTGGTCCGTCGCGGCCAGATTCGTCGCGTCCGCGGAAAGGGCGCCTTCGTGGCGCAGAAAGTGCCTGCTATTTTTGAGCGTACGGTCGGCTTCCGTGAATCGGTCCGCGCCTCGGGAGGCGAGCCGTCCGTCCGTATCCTCGCGCGCTCCAAGCGCTACGCCGGACCGTACTATGCCGATTTGTTTGGCATTGCCGAGGATGACCCGCTCTATTCCATTCGACGTCTTAACTGTGTAAACGGCGACCCCGTATCGATCGAGACGGCGCTTATCCCCTGTCTGCTGTTCCCAACCATCGAAGAGATCGATGTGTCGGTCTTCAGTCTGTACGAGACCTATGAGATGCTGGGTCGAAAGCCGGTCATGGCGCAGGAAAAGCTCAATATCGAAGCGCTGGGCGCGCGAGACGCCGGTCTGCTTGGCCTGGAGCAAGGCGATCTTGCCTTGACGCTGGAATGCGTGAGCTATGACGCGAGCGGTCAGGCGATCGAGTACGTCAAGTCGTTCAACCGCGGCGATGCGGGTGGATATACCTATACGTACTAGCTGGTGTTTTTGCATAACGGGCAGAAAAAGCCGACTGATTTCGAATCGTTAAGCAGGCTGTATATACAACCTTACATGGTTCAAAATCGACCGTTCGCCGATGGGGAAAGATTAGTCGGCAAATAGGTATCAAAAAGCCGTAACCTGTAACTGTGATTGGTATCAAATACTAATAATTTGTTACGAGGTGAGACGATGAAAATGCTCGATTACGTTCAGCTCGCCCATGTGCGTATGGGCGAGAACCTCGAGCGTTCGTCCGAGCTTGTACGCCAGCTCGTCGATATTTTCCAGTCCGCATCCTTTGGCGCGCTGCGTATCGTTGCCTCGGGTTCGTCCCGCCACGCCGCCGATTGCGCCCGCGATTACCTGCAGGACGCACTGCAGATGCAGGTGTCCGTCGTGACGCCTGAGGCTTTTGTCGACTTTGAGCATGCCTATCCGCATAATGCGCTCAACATCGCTATTTCTCAGAGCGGCTATTCGACTAACACGATTGCGGCGCTCGATTTTATGCGAGCGCATGACATGGCAGCAGTTGCGCTCACGGCAAACGTCGAGGCTCCCATTAAGGATCATGCCGATATCGTTCTCGACTACGGCGTGGGCGTCGAGTCGGTGGACTTTGTGACCTTGGGCGTCCAAACGCTCATCGAGTACCTGGTGCTCTTTGGCATTTACGGTGCTCAGGCACGCGGGACGATTGACGCCGATGGCGTCACCCAGCGCCTTGACGATCTGCGCGAGGCCATCCAGGCCAACGCCGCGATGTGCAAGACCGCCGAGGCATATGTCCAAGATCATCTGCTCGAGCTGTCGGAGTACGTGCCGGCCATGGTTGTGGGTAACGGTCCCAACTATGGCGTTGCCGAAGAGGCGGCGCTCAAGCTGAGTGAGACTATCAAGATTCCGGCCATGCATCACGAGGGCGAGGAGTTCGTCCATGGTCCCGAGATGCAGATTACTCCGGGCTACCTGGTGTTTATCGTCGACGACCCTCAGGGCTCGGAGCGCCTGGCAAATATCGCCGACGCGCTGTCGAGGGTAACGAAAAAGGCCGTCCTGCTAACCATGTATCCCAAGGGCAAGGCACACGAGATTGCGGTGCCGCAGGTGGCTCCGCTGCTTGCCGCGATTCCCAACCTGGTGTTCTTCCAGACGATGGCGGCAATGGTCACCGAGCGTCTGAACTCGTGGGACGTCCATCCGTATCTCGATGCCGTCTCCAAGCAAATGGAGGTTAAAGCGGAGGGCTACGAGGAATCGGTCAACACGCTTAAGGCCAAAGCAGCTGAGTGTTACGGAATGTAGGCGGGCGTTGTCGCTCGTTGGCATAGGGGATTGTTAAGGCATCCCCAGAAAGGAGAAGCAAATGAAGGAAACCGAGAAGATCGAGATCATGAATTTCGACCAGGAGGGCTACCTCGAGGACGGCAAGGCGCTCTACGAGACCGGCAAGAAGATGACCGCGCTCGCCGACAAGGTCGCCGACGAGGGCTACGACGCCGTGTTCCTGATGGGCGTGGGCGGCACCTGGGACGAGTTTATGCAGCTCGAGTACCTCATGAACAAGTTCGGCGACCGCGACCTGGAGGTCTACCTGATCCACGCCGCCGAGTGGAACGTTATGGGCCACAAGCGCATGACCGAGAAGTCCGTCGTGCTCACCGCCTCTGAGTCCGGCACCACCCCCGAGGTGCTCGAGGCCGTCAAGAAGATGAAGGACATGGGTGTGCGCGTCTACGCCATGACCAAGCCCGAGGGCCCCATCGGCCAGGCTGTCGGCGCCGAGAACTGCGTCGCTATGGCTTCTGACCATGGCTCCGGTGGCTGCGAGAAGGGCTACTACCTCGCCGACTGCTTCGGCCTGCGCCTCCTCAACCGTCGCGGTTGCTTCCCCAAGTTCGATCTGTTCATCGAGCAGACCAAGGACATCTGGAAGGATATGCTTGATATCCGCAAGCGCTTCGAGCCGCGCGCCGAGGAGCTAGCCAAGAAGTACGCCCTCGCGCCCTACACCATGTTCATCGGCTCCGGTGCCCTCTGGGGCGAGACCATCCTCTTCTCGATGTGCATCCTGGAGGAGATGCAGTGGAAGCGCACCCGCTACATCACCTCTGCCGACTTCTTCCACGGCACCCTTGAGCTCGTGGAGCCGGGCGTGCCCGTGTTCCTGTTCATGGGCGAGGACGAGTGCCGCAAGCTCGACGAGCGTGCTCGTGCATTCCTGACCCGTGGCGTGACCGGCGACACCGACATCAACATCATCGACACAGCCGAGTTCGCCATCCCGGGCCTTGACGACGATTTCCGCGTCATCGTTTCCCCGTGGATCCTGACGGTGCTCGTGACTGACCGCCTGGCTCGCTACTACGAGACGGTCACCAAGCACAACCTCAAGTATCGTCGCTACTATCACCAGTTCGACTACTAAAGCCAAGCGCGGGGACGCGTCAGTCACGGAAGGATTCGCAGAATGAGACAGTACATCATTGCCAGCCATGCACACTTCGCTACCGGCATCAAGGAGAGCATTGAGCTGCTCTCGGGCGCTCGCGACAACGTCCACGACCTTTCGATGTTCGTCGACGATCGCATGGACGTGGCCGAGGAAGCCCAAAAGCTGCTGGCAGGCATGTCTGCCGACGATGATGTCGTCGTCTGCACCGACCTTTTTGGCGGCAGTGTGAACAACGAGTTCACCAAGATCGTCCAGACGCGTCCCCGCACCTACCTTGTCACCAACATGAACCTTCCGCTGCTCATCCAGCTGCTGTTCTCCGATGAGTCGGCGCCGGTTGAGGAGACGATTCGCGCCATCGTCGCTGCGGACGATACGCGCGTGAAGTTCGTCAATGACCTGTTGGTCGATGACGACGAGGAAGAAGAGTTCTAATCCGCAGCACCTACTGACACGCCGTAAGACGGCACAAGACCTTTGGGGGGTCACATTATGATTCAGCTACTTCGCGTCGACCATCGTCTGCTTCATGGCCAGGTCGCAGTCTCTTGGGTCCAGGGCCTCGGCTCCAACTGCATCTTCTGCGTGGGCGACAAGGTCGCCAACGACCCGGTGTGGAAGACCACGCTCAAGATGGGTAAGCCTGCCGGTTGCAAGCTCGTCATCAAGGACATGGCGAATGCCATCGAGGCTATTAACTCGGGCGTGACCGACAAGTACAAGATGATCATCTGCGTCGCCACCATCGCCGAGGCAAAGCAGCTCGTTGACGGCTGCCCGCAGATTAAATCGATTAACCTGGGCAACACCAAGCCCAAGGACGAGAAGCGCCCCGACGCGCGTCAGGTCTCTCGCCAGATCTTCCTGACCGCGGCCGAGGAAGCCGATGTGCGCGAGATGCTGGACCGTGGCGTCGAGGTCGAGATTCGTCCTCTGGCCGATGACCCCAAGGTTGACTGCGCCAGCGTGCTCTAGGCGGTTAATTTCGAAGAGCCTCGTCTCTTCGTAGTGTCCTATATGGAAAGGGGGATGTATGCTTACCCAAGCAATCCTCATCGGACTTATCGCCGCATTTGGTAAGTTCGACTACCAGCTCGGTACGCTCTATGCGTTCCGCCCCATCGTCCTGTGCCCGCTCGTGGGCCTGGTGCTGGGGGACCTGCAGTCCGGTCTCGCGATTGGCGCGAGCCTTGAGCTGCTGTTCATGGGTTCGATCTCCATCGGCGCCTACGTGCCACCCGATGAGACCATCGGCGGCGTGCTTGCCTGTGCCTTCGCTATTCAGCTGGGCCAGAGCACCGAGGCGGCCATTGCGCTCGCCATGCCCATCGCCACGCTGTGCCTTGCCATCAAGAACATCCTGAACGCGGCCCTGCCGATTCTGGTTGACCGCGCAGACGTCTTCTCTGCCCAAGGCAACCTCAAGGGCGTCTACGCGATGCACTTCCTGATTGGCTCCACGGGCGTCCTCATGGCGTTCCTGCTGTGCTCGCTGTCGTTCTACCTGGGCGCTGACGCGATCCAGGGCATGCTCGACTTCATCCCTGAGTTCGTCCTTGACGGCTTTGGCGTCGCCGCCAACATCCTGCCGGCCATGGGCTTCGCCATGCTCGGCCGCCTGGTGCTCACCAAGCAGCTCGTGCCCTTCTACTTCCTGGGCTTCCTGCTGTGCTCCTACGCCAACGTGCCCGTCCTCGGTGTCGCCCTGATCGCCATCATCATCGGCATCGACAAGTTCGACCTGCTGGGACTCGGCGGAGCCCAGCCCCAGCTCTCCGCGGAAGGGGATGAGGACGATGACTTCTAGTCCCGAGAACAAGATCACGCGCTCCGACCTGGTCAGGAGCGCCGTCAACGTCGGCTCCCTGGGCATGGAGTTCTCCTGGACCTACTACAAGCAGATGAACATCGCCTTCTGCCTGATGGTCGCCAACATGCTCAAGAAGATCTACGCCGGCCGCCCCGACGACTACGCCGAGGCCCTGCACCGCCACTGCGCGTTCTTCAACATCACCGTCCAGTTCGCCCCGTTCGTCGGCGGCATCGCGATGGCCATGGAGGAGAAGGTCGCCCGCGGCGAGATCGAGCCGGAGAGCGTCAACGACGTCAAGGCCGCCCTCATGGGCCCGCTGTCGGGCATCGGCGACTCCATCTTCCTGTCGACCCTTCGCGTGGTCGCCGCCGCGGTGGGCATCAGCCTGTGCCAGGCCGGCAACCCCTTCGGCCCCATCGCCTTCCTGCTCATCTACAACGTCCCCGGCTTCGCGCTGCGCGTCTGGGGCGCCGTCAAGGGCTACGAGCTGGGCGTGGGCTTCCTGGACGAGGCCCAGAGGACCGGCCTCATGCAGAAGGTCATGACCTGCGTGGGCATCGTGGGCGTCATGGTCGTGGGCGCCATGTGCAAGGACATGTTCTGGGCCAGCATCCCGGTGGCCATCGGCTCGGGCGACGACGCCCAGACCCTCCAGGACATCCTGGACGGCATCATGCCCGGCATGCTCGGCATGATCGCCTTCTGGCTCTACTACTGGCTGCTGTCCAAGAAGATCAACCCCATGGTGCTGATCGTGGCCACCATGGTCGTGGGCATCGTCGGCGCGTTCTTCGGCGTGCTGGCGTAAGCTCGGCCATATCTATCTGCCCCCAAGGGAAACGGCGACCCGCTGCGGTCGCCGTTTTTTATTACGTGGAGGTGCTTCGTGAATCGATCCGACAATCCACCTGACAATGGCGTGAGCGGTGCGATGTATCTATTTGGCACGGCGCTCCTGTGGAGCTTTATCGGCATCCTCGTTCACGCTAACTCGCAATCGGCTCTTTTGATCGGCGCCGTCACGTCGATATTTATGGCGCTCTTCATCTTGCTCGTGGGCAAGCCAAAGCTGCGCATCAGCCGCCTGATAGTTCTCGTCGCCGTCTGCAATTTTGTGACGGGCACCACGTTTAACTTCGCCAACCAGCTCACATCGGTCGGCAACGCGATTGTCTTGCAGTACACCTCGATGATCTTTGTCATTGTGTACCAGTCGCTTGCATCGCGCACGTTTCCTTCGACGGCAAAGATCCTCTCCGTGGTGGCTGCCTTTGCGGGCATGGGGCTCTTCTTTTTGGGCGATTTGAGTGCCCAGGGCATGCTCGGTAACTTGCTTGCGGTCATTTCGGGCGCCACCTTCGGGCTGTGCTTCTTCTTGAATGCGCGCCCCGATGCTTCGCCGATGGTGTCGTCGCTTATATCGTGCGTGATCTCGATGCTGCCGATTTTCTATTTCGCGGGCAGCCTTGGTGCGGTCAAGCCCTTTGAGTGGGGCCTTATGGTGGTTCACGGTCTGTTTTGCAGTGGCTTGGCGAGCGTTTTGTATGCTAAGGGGATCGCGCGCACCAATGCGTTTGCGGCCAACTTGGTCTGCATGAGCGAAGTGGTGCTCGCGCCCTGCTGGTCGGCACTTTTGTTTGGCGAGGTCTTTAGTTGGAATGAGCTTTTGGGCGCGGCGATCATCGTCTCGGTTATCGTTGCCAACCTGGTTTCCGATGCCTTTGGCGACGGTTTTCTCGTTGCGCTCGTTCATCGTCGCAACAGGGATTGCGCCTGAGGGCCAATAGCCGCCGTTTACGGAGAAAAACACCCCGCTGAGCGAGTGGTATCAAATCATTTGTACCTGGCATGGGTGTTAGCAGCACACCAGGTACGCTTCGAACCGTGTGGTCGAGCTCCCGGATTGATATCAGATGCGCGCGCGGCGGGATCGACGACGGCTCGGAAATCCTTATTGGGAGGAACTATGCTTACCCAAGCAATCCTCGTCGGCTTAGTCGGAGCCTTTGGCTGCCTCGACTACCAGCTCGGCACCCTCTACGCGTTCCGCCCCCTCGTCCTGTGCCCGCTCGTGGGCCTGGTGCTGGGGGATCTGCAGACCGGTCTTGCCGTGGGCGCAAGCCTGGAGCTGCTGTTCATGGGCTCGATCTCCATCGGCGCCTACGTTCCGCCTAACGAGACAGTTGGCGGTGTACTTGCCTGCGCCTTCGCGATTCAGCTCGGCCAAGGTACAGAGACGGCCATCGCGCTCGCCATGCCCATCGCGGTGCTTTCGCTGACGATCGGCAATCTTACGAATGCGGTTTTCCCGGTGTTCGTCGATATGGCGGACAAGTATGCCCTCAAGGGCAACCTCAAAGGCATCTATGCGGTGCACTGGGGCATCGGTCTTTGGGGCTGCGTAGAGTATTTCCTGCTGTGCGCCGGTGCCTTCTATCTGGGCTCCGATGCCATCCAGGGCCTGCTCGACTTCATCCCGCCCTTCATCATTGATGGTTGCGGCGTCGCGGCCAACATCCTGCCGGCCATGGGCTTCGCCATGCTCGGCCGCCTGGTGCTCACCAAGCAGCTCGTGCCCTTCTACTTCCTGGGCTTCCTGCTGTGCTCCTACGCCAACGTGCCCGTCCTCGGTGTCGCCCTGATCGCCATCATCATCGGCATCGACAAGTTCGACCTGCTGGGACTCGGCGGAGCCCAGCCCCAGCTCTCCGCGGAAGGGGATGAGGACGATGACTTCTAGTCCCGAGAACAAGATCACGCGCTCCGACCTGGTCAGGAGCGCCGTCAACGTCGGCTCCCTGGGCATGGAGTTCTCCTGGACCTACTACAAGCAGATGAACATCGCCTTCTGCCTGATGGTCGCCAACATGCTCAAGAAGATCTACGCCGGCCGCCCCGACGACTACGCCGAGGCCCTGCACCGCCACTGCGCGTTCTTCAACATCACCGTCCAGTTCGCCCCGTTCGTCGGCGGCATCGCGATGGCCATGGAGGAGAAGGTCGCCCGCGGCGAGATCGAGCCGGAGAGCGTCAACGACGTCAAGGCCGCCCTCATGGGCCCGCTGTCGGGCATCGGCGACTCCATCTTCCTGTCGACCCTTCGCGTGGTCGCCGCCGCGGTGGGCATCAGCCTGTGCCAGGCCGGCAACCCCTTCGGCCCCATCGCCTTCCTGCTCATCTACAACGTCCCCGGCTTCGCGCTGCGCGTCTGGGGCGCCGTCAAGGGCTACGAGCTGGGCGTGGGCTTCCTGGACGAGGCCCAGAGGACCGGCCTCATGCAGAAGGTCATGACCTGCGTGGGCATCGTGGGCGTCATGGTCGTGGGCGCCATGTGCAAGGACATGTTCTGGGCCAGCATCCCGGTGGCCATCGGCTCGGGCGACGACGCCCAGACCCTCCAGGACATCCTGGACGGCATCATGCCCGGCATGCTCGGCATGATCGCCTTCTGGCTCTACTACTGGCTGCTGTCCAAGAAGATCAACCCCATGGTGCTGATCGTGGCCACCATGGTCGTGGGCATCGTCGGCGCGTTCTTCGGCGTGCTGGCGTAAAGCCTGCAGCAACGTTTTATCGACCTTGCAAAGGGATGGAGCAGGCCTGCGCCCTCCATCCCTTTTTGTATAAAGGAGTTCGTATGTTCGCGAAGGATCGCGAAGCAATGCGCCTGACGCCGGCGGAAGTCAGGCTGATTCTCATTGAGTCCCTGCAGTGGTGCGCCAACAACGCGGTGTACTTTTTGGGGCTTATCGGCGCGGCGACGTATGATTTGGCGGGCACCGCCTTTTTGGTCGCCGCCATCACGCTCGTGCGCAACCTCACGACCTCGGTGGGCAATATGGTGTCGGGCTCGGTTATCGACCGCTTTGGCCCGCGCCGCACGTCGTTTGTGACATGCGTGATCACGGCGGTGCTGTCGCTCGGTATTGGCCTGGCGCCGTTGTCCGTTCCCGGGCTGGTGTTTGCCGCATGTGTTTTGGGACTTGCCGGTGGTTTTATCAACACCTGCACGCATGCGTTTCCGGGCTATCTTGAGTCGACCACCGAGGGCCGCACGCGTGTGAACGGCCTGATGGTCTTCTACAGCAACATCGCCTATACCGCGGGGCCGCTTCTTGGCGGTGCCATCGTGAGCTGCTTTGCCACTCAATCTGTCTATCTGCTTATGGCGGCAATGATGGGCGTGGCCGCGGTGCTTTCTCTGGGCTGCCATGAGAGCGTGGTTCCCCCAAAGGCGGAGAAGCAGAAGGGCGGCATCTTTGGAGGCATGGTCGAGGGTGCCCGGCTCACGTTTTGCAACCACGATCTGCGTCTCATCTTTATCTCGGGCTTTTTGGGCTTCTTTGCGTTTGGCGCGTTCGATTCGCTGGAGTCGCTGTTCTATCGCGATGTGCTCAATGTAGATATCGTCTGGCTGGGATGGCTGTCCTCGGTCGTGGGCCTTACCTCTTCGGTGGGTGCCTTCGCCCTGACCAAGCTTTCGGCTCGCCATGTCAACCTGCGCCTGTTGCTCGGGTCGCTCATGACGGTGGGCATTGGGTCCATGGTGTACGTGGGCACGGATATGCTGGGGGTAGCGATTATCGGCCAGGCGATCAACGGCTTGGCGTGGGGTTTCCTGGAGCCGCTCCAGATGATCCTGATTCAGGAGCGCGCGGACATCAAATACCTGGGCCGCATCACGGGCTTTGTACGTTTTGGTCTGATGAGTGCCGGCGTGCTGCCGTTGCTGGCCGCTCCGTTTTTGGCGGAGGCCTTGGGCGTTCAGACGGTGCTGTTTGGAGCTTCGACAATCATTGCGCTGGTAGGAACGCTGTTCTTTGTCACGCAGGGGAAGCGCCGGGAGTGCTAGATATACATCTAATTCTAATTTAATACCACTCGCCCGAGAATTTCGACCGTTCACCGAGGATTGGCGTAGATTACAAAGTGGTATTAAAAACACGTTGGGTGTATGTCTATAATTGGTATCGAAAAGAAACGCGATGTATAGAGTCGCGTGCAGGACAGAAAGGACAAACCATGAAGGAAACCGAGAAGATCGAGATCATGCACTTTAGCCAGGAGGGCTACGTCGAGGACGGCAAGAACGTCTACGAGACCGGCAAGAAGATGACCGCCCTCGCCGACAAGGTCGCCGACGAGGGCTACGACGCCGTCTTCCTGATGGGCGTGGGCGGCACCTGGGACGAGTTTATGCAGCTCGAGTACCTCATGAACAAGTTCGGCGACCGCGACCTGGAGGTCTACCTGATCCACGCCGCCGAGTGGAACGTTATGGGCCACAAGCGCATGACCGAGAAGTCCGTCGTGCTCACCGCCTCTGAGTCCGGCACCACCCCCGAGGTGCTCGAGGCCGTCAAGAAGATGAAGGACATGGGTGTGCGCGTCTACGCCATGACCAAGCCCGAGGGCCCCATCGGCCAGGCTGTCGGCGCCGAGAACTGCGTCGCTATGGCTTCTGACCATGGCTCCGGTGGCTGCGAGAAGGGCTACTACCTCGCCGACTGCTTCGGCCTGCGCCTCCTCAACCGTCGCGGTTGCTTCCCCAAGTTCGATCTGTTCATCGAGCAGACCAAGGACATCTGGAAGGATATGCTTGATATCCGCAAGCGCTTCGAGCCGCGCGCCGAGGAGCTAGCCAAGAAGTACGCCCTCGCGCCCTACACCATGTTCATCGGCTCCGGTGCCCTCTGGGGCGAGACCATCCTCTTCTCGATGTGCATCCTGGAGGAGATGCAGTGGAAGCGCACCCGCTACATCACCTCTGCCGACTTCTTCCACGGCACCCTTGAGCTCGTGGAGCCGGGCGTGCCCGTGTTCCTGTTCATGGGCGAGGACGAGAACCGTAAGCTCGACGAGCGTGTCCGCGCCTTTCTCAACCGCGGCGTGACCGGCGATACCGACATCAACATCATCGACACCGCCGAGTTCGCCATCCCGGGCCTTGACGACGAGTTCCGCGTCATCGTGTCTCCGTGGATCCTGTCCTCGCTGGTCACCGATCGACTCGCCGCCTACTACGAGACGGTCACCAAGCACAACCTCAACTATCGTCGTTACTATCACCAGTTCGACTACTAATCGACTGCTAAGTAAGAAGCACCCTGCCCGGGCGCATGCGTCCGGGCTTTTTTTAAAGGCTTTAGCCTGTGCGGGGCGCGCAGCGCGCCGCATCAGAAACCACCCGC
>CAUBPS010000019.1 GCA_958437935.1 uncultured Collinsella sp.
GGCATCGACCTGCGCCGATGCCCCCAACGTGGACACACATTTTGTCCTATAAGCCGACGCTGCGCGTCCGCTTGACGCTCGCCCCCTCGCGGGTTCGAGCCTCACCGGCATCTAAAAGAAACGGGCCCGCATCCCTTGGGGACACGGGCCCGAAAGCTCCATATGGTAGGGGCGGTGGGACTCGAACCCACAATCCTTGCGGCGAGAGATTTTAAGTCTCCTGCGTATGCCAATTCCGCCACGCCCCCGTGAGACTAGAAGTCTAGCACAAGCCGTCCGTTACGCGTTGACGGCCATCGAGTGTTGGCCCGACTTCTCCAGGAACTCCTGGAACTTGGCTTCGTCGCCCTTGTTTTGGTACTGCAGGGCCAGCAGGTATTCCAGGCGGCAGCTCTTGACCTTGTCGTCACCGGCCTCCTTGAGCATGCGCTCCAGCTCGGGAATGTCGTTGTGGCGCTTGAGGATCATCGTGTCGTACATCAGCTGGCATTCGTGTGCGACTGCCTCGGCCTGGCCGCCCTCAAAACCCTTGATCTCGTGCAGGAGTTCCTTGGACTTTTTGCGGTCCTCCTGGCCAACGTAGTAGTTAAAGGCCTTAATCACCAGGTCGACGCGCTGCATCTTGGGCAGATTGAGTCCCAGCAGCAAATCGAACATCTCGTCGGCGCGCTTGTGGTCCTCGCGCAGCAGATAGGAGTTCAGGCGCAGGTAGTCGCGGTTGTAGCGCGGGTACAGCATGCTGGTGAGTTTGCCATCGAGCAAACGATCGAACTCGTCCCACTGCTTGGCAGCCATAAGCTGCTGCAGGCGCTTAAACGTGGTGCGTTTTTTGACGCTAAAGAATACCGACACGGCGATACAGATGATAACGACGGTGGTCCAGAGTGTGCGGGAATCGGGCATTTCAGAGTCCTTAGTCGCTCGTAAGGCGAGCGGTATGACAACACGTACTAGATGTATTATACGCAGCGTGCAAGCAAACTGGCATAAAAGTGCATCGAGGCCGAGTGCCATCGCTCGCTGCGGTACACTTACCTAAAGTAAACTATGAAGGGAGACATTACCTATGAAGAAGATCGTTTTGGCTTGCGGTGCTGGCGCTGCTACTTCCACGCTCGTTGCCCAGAAGGTCGCCACCATGCTCGACGCCAACGGTTACGCCGACAAGTACGAGATCGTGCAGTGCGCCATCTCCGAGGCCAAGGACGTTTGCGACGAGGGCGCCGACCTGCTGATCGCCACCACCGTTGCCCCCGAGGGCCTCACCTGCCCGTACGTGAGCGGCGTGCCCTTCATGACCGGCATGAACCGCGTCGCCGCCGAGAAGGCCGTCCTCGACGTCATGGCTCAGTAGGCGCTGACTGCATGAGTGAGCAGAACGCCAATCCGGTCGAGCTCTTTGGTATGCGCGTTGCCCATGTGGGCATTAACGCCACCGACCCGGCAGATGCCCTGGAGATCGCGGAGCTGTTCTCGACGATGATGGGTCTGCCCGTTATCGAGACCCCGGTTTCGTACTTTAACGATTCGCTGGTCGAGATCATGAAGCAGAACGGGCGTGGCGCCAAGGGCCACATCGGCTTTGCCGTCAACGACATCGATGCGGCCGAGAAGTGGTTTGCCGAGCGCGGGCTCGAGGTCAACGAAGAGTCGCGCGCGCTGCTGCCCGACGGTGGTACCAAGCTCGTGTACTTTAAGCGCGAGTTCGCCGGTTTCGCCGTGCACCTGTGCCGCGAGTAGCGCACAAGCTGCCATAGCTGGCAAAAAGGGATAGGGCCGCGTGGCCCTATCCCTTTATTTATGCCGAGGGGCTTCCTGCCGCGGCAGGCGAATCGTAAAGCGGCTGCCGACCCCTTCGACCGAGGTCACACCGATGACGCCGCCGTGGCTGTCGACGATCCACTTGGCGATCGCAAGCCCCAGACCCGAACCCTGTGCGCCGGCATCGCGCGCGTTGTCGGCACGGTAGAACCGCTCGAACGCGTGAGCTGCGGATTCCTGGTTCATGCCGATGCCCTCGTCCTCAACACTTATGTCGATCGTGCCCGCGCCCGCATCCGGCGTTATGCCAAATGTGACGGTCGTTCCCGCATCCGAGTACTTGGCGGCGTTTTGCACGATCACGCGCAGAGCCTGCTTCACGAGCGCCACGTCGACGGGCGCGTCGCAGCGCGGGTCGCTGGCAAGCGCAGCGTCAGAAGCCAGCCGATACGTGTGCTCGGTATCGATCATCTGCGATTCTTCGCATACCTCGCTGACCAGTGCAGCCAAGTTGGTATGCGCGCGCCGCAGGACCGTGCGCCCGGCATCGCCGCGCGCCAAAAACAGCAGCTGCTCCACAAGCTCTTGCATGTGCTCGCTTTCGGCTTTAAGGGACGCGATGGACTCCGCCAGCACGTCCGGGTCGTCCTTACCCCAGCGGTCGAGCATGTTCACGTAGCCCTGAATCACCGCGATGGGCGTGCGCAGCTCGTGGCTCGCGTCGTTGACAAAGCGCATCTGCTGCAGCTTGGCCTCTTGCATCTGGCGCAGCAGGCGGTTGAGTGCGACCTCGATGCTTGCCAGGTCGGCGTCGCCGGTGGTGACGCTCGGCGAGTCGACGCTTGCGCGCTCGATGGCCTGCTCCAGTGTTTCCATTTTGCCGCCGGCGAGTTGCATGCGGCCGAGTTCGTCCACGCGCAGGGCCAGATCGTTGAGCGGCGCCATGGTGCGGCGCACGCGGCGGGCGCCGCCGAGCATATCGAGCATGCTGATGACCTGCCAACCTACAACAACGATATAGAGGGGCCAAAGTGCGATGAGGTCCTGCGCGAGGGGGAAGGTCTTGGTGGTACGCGCAAGCTCGACGGTATAGGTGAGCGTTGTCAGGTCCCAGCCGCGCGCGGGCTTCAGCGACATGCCGCGAACGGTGGCGCCGGGGATCCATCCTGCGGTAAACGCGCTGTCGGGCAGTGTCTGGTTGTATCCATAGACGAGGATCGCCGCCGCAATCACCATCAGCAGCAGATCGAGCCAGACGTAGCTTATCAGGCGGCGCCACATATAGCTCCAGTTGATGGCACGGGCGATGGAGGTGACGCGTTTGGCCTCGGCGTTACGCACGGCAGACATAGCCCACCCCGCGCACGGTCTGGATGATGCGGGCGCTGCCGGCGTCTTCGATCTTGGCGCGCAGGTGCGCGATGTGCACGTCGACGTTGTTGGTGTCGCCTACGTATTCGTAGCCCAGCGCCTCGTGCGCGATGCGCTCGCGCGTGAGCACGCTGCCGGCGTGCGCCATAAGCAGGGCGAGGACATCGAACTCGCGGGCCGTGAGCGCGATGGGTGAGCCGCCGACCGTGACTTCGCGGCGATCGGGATCGAGCACGACCGAACCCGCGGCGAGCGTGGCGGGGGAGAGCGAGGCGGAAACCTGGGTCGAGTCACTGACCGGGGGCATCGCAGTGGCGCCGACACCCGTGCCGCCTGCCGCGCCCGTCCCGATGCCGCCAACGCCCGAAGCCGCCCGCACGGCCTCCGAGCGCTTCAACGCCACGCGGATCCGTGCGAACAGCTCCTCAATCGCAAACGGCTTGGTCAGGTAATCGTCGGCGCCGGCATCGAGCCCGGCCACCTTGTCCATCACGGCATCGCGCGCGGTGACCATTATCACCGGCACATCCTTGTGCTTGCGGACGCGCCGCAGGACCTCCATGCCGTTGAGCTGCGGCAACAGCACATCGAGCAGAATAAGATCGTAGTTGCGCTCCAGCGCCAGGTCCACGGCGGTGCGGCCATCGGCGGCGTGTTCCACCTGGTAGCCCTCGTGCTCCAGCTCGAGCGTCACAAAGCGGGCGATTTTCTCCTCGTCCTCTACGATCAGGATCCGTGCCATACGTGCCCCCCGTCTGCGATTACTTGTCGTCGTTGAGATTTTGCTTGATGTCGTCCGCGGCGTCGGCGGCGTGATCCATAAGGTTGTTGATGCTGCCGGGCACGTCGCCGTCGCTATCGATGCGGTAACGCATGCCAAAGAACAGGCCGATCAGCATCAGCCATATCGTGGCGCCCCAGGCAAACAGGGCGATGATGGGGATCAGGATGGGGATGTTGAGGATGATTGCATCGCGGCGCGTGGCGATAAACTTGGTGTCCAGGCTCAGGCGGAAGAGCTTTTTGAGGTACTCCCACACGCTGTCCATCTTCTTGGAGAAGTCGGTCTTTTCGCTCGACTTCTCGTAGGCGGCCTGCGCGGCGACCATCTCGGCCGAGGGTTCGTCGACCGGCGCGGACTCGGTGGCGGCGTGCGCCGACGTGGTCTGGGTCTTGCCTTGCGACTCGAGCCAAATGATGGCGTCCAAAACGTTGCCGTCGGCGGCGTCGAGCGCGGCTTTGGCATCGGTGTAGCTCACGTTGCACTTGGTGCGGATGGTTTCAACTTTTTCGAGGTCGTCCATGACCTGTCCTTTCGTTCGATGGGCGCGACGCCGGGCGATCTGCCCGGGAGCGAGCGTTGCGTTCGGCGGCCTGTGTGGCGCCGCCCCGCCCTTGGTCGAACTCTATAGTGCAGGTTATAGATTAAGCGATTCTTGAGCCAAGATTAACGTTGGATGAGTTTTTGGGTAGCGGTGGGAAAAGTATTAGACCTCGATAGCGGGGGATGTGGTGCCGGTGCAAAACGGCGTCAAAGGTTGGTCGAGCAGGCGGTTTCTCCATTGATGTCCGCACAGCATGTGACACTTACCCTGCCGCCCCGCTCTGCCGCGGCGGCATGCGTCTGAACAACGACCCTCTAAGGAGTTCGATACCGATGAGTGACAACGCAAAGCATCTCGCAAAGAAGTGCGTAAAGGACGCGGGGCCGTGCCTCGCGCTGTGCGTAGCCGGCGCAGCGGTCGCGCTGCTGGCTGTTCTGGGGCCGTTCGACGTGCTCCGAAGTGCCAGCTTTCTGCATGTTTGCATGGCTCTTGCCGGCGCCACGATGACCGGCGGCGTGCTCGATCTGATCTTTTGGGTGTTTGACCCGTTTGGATGGAAGAGCGAGGGGTAGGTCCCAAAGGATGGAAGGGCTGGAACGGTTGACTTAGTGATCGTGCAGAATGTGGGCTAGCGACTTACAGGGAAGTGGTGATCCGATGACGGTCTATGTGACGGGCGATATTCACGGCGGCGTCGACATGCAAAAGCTTCGCGACTGGGATCTTGGGGATGGTCTGACAAGTGACGACTATCTCATCATCGCGGGCGACTTTGGCTTTCCGTGGGATTTCTCTGCCGAGGAATGTGCCGACATCGCCTGGCTGGAGTCGCGCCCCTATACCGTGCTGTTTGTCGACGGCAACCACGAGCGTTTCGATCACTGGTCGGAGCGCCCCATGGAGCTGTGGCACGGCGGCCTGACGCAGCGTCTGTCGGACACCTCGCCCATCCGACGCCTGACGCGCGGTGAGGTTTTTGAGCTCGACGGCTCAACGATCTTTACCATGGGCGGCGCCACGAGCGTGGATAAGGAATACCGCATTCCGTATTCCAGCTGGTGGCCGCAGGAGCTGCCGGACGAGCGCAACTTTGAGGAGGCGCGGGCAAAGCTCGACAGCGTGGGTTGGAAGGTCGACTATGCGATCACCCATACCTGCTCCACGCGCATGCTTTCGCCCACGCTTTACCCGGCACCTGGCTGGAATTATCCCGATGTCGATCGACTCACCACGTTTTTCGACGAGCTGGAGGACCACCTGGACTACAAGCGCTGGTACTACGGGCATTTTCATCGTGACGCCAACCCAGCCGAGTGCCACACCGTGCTCTACGACTGTATTGTCCGCCTGGGCGACGAACTCCAGCCCTGGGATGTCGCGTAGGGGCGGGGTGGCTGGCTACTCGACCGTTACAGTGATGTTTTCCCGATGCGTGCGGATAACATCCCAGCTAAAGTGCTCGACCAGCTGCTCGGCAGAGCGCGGTGTGGCGTCCGGCGCGATGCCTGTTTGCCCGGCGAGCCAGCCCAGTAGTGCCTCGGGCGCGCCAAAGCGGGTGCGGAGCTCGCCCAGGTCCAGGTCGCGGTCGCGCTTGGAAAGGCGGCGGCCATCCGGCGACATGAGCAGCGGAATGTGCGCGTAGTGCGGCGTGGGAAGTTCCAGCAAATGCTGCAGGTAGATTTGGCGCGGCGTGGAGCCCAGCAGATCGCATCCGCGCACGACCTCGGTGACGCCCATGGCAGCGTCGTCGACCACCACGGCTAGCTGGTAGGCAAAAACGCCGTCGCTGCGGCGCACCAAAAAGTCGCCGCATTCGGTGGCGAGTGCTTCGCATTGGGCTCCATACGTGCGGTCCACGAATTCGATCACATCGTTTGCGAGGTCGTCGACGGCGGGTACGCGCAGGCGCGTGGCCGGAGCGCGCAGGGCGCTGCGGCGGGCAACCTCCTCGGCAGAAAGGTCTCGGCAGGCGGCGCGGTAGATGGGCGTGCCGTCGCTCGCGTGCGGCGCGCTCGCGGCGTGGAGTTCGGCACGCGTGCAAAAACAGGGATAGGTGAGGCCGGCGTCTTGCAGCTGACGCAGGGCGTCCTCGTACAGATCCAGGCGATCGTGCTGGTAGTAGGGGCCTTCGTCCCACTCCAGTCCCAGCCAGGCCAGGTCGTCAATCAATTGAGTGGCAAGTTCCGGGCGCTTGCAGCGATCGTCCAGGTCCTCGATGCGCAGCACGATGCTGCCGCCTTGGCTGCGGGCCGAAAGCCACGAGCACAGGCAGCTGAACACGTTGCCCAAGTGCATGCGGCCCGAGGGCGACGGGGCAAAGCGGCCCACGACGGGGGTGGGCGCTGCCGTTGCTGGTGCGTCCGCGGCGTGTGTTGCTATGTTGCGTGCGTTGATATCCATGCGGACGAGTATAGCGCGGGGCTTGGCAGGGAAGGCGTTGCTGCGCTCACAAGTTGGCGGCGGTACGCATTGCGCACGGTGGGTTTGCGGCTCAAGGTCTCGATCGCTGCGTACCGACTTAGCCTCACAAACGACAGAAACCCCGGCAGCTCTTCGCAACTGCCGGGGTTTCCGCGGAAAAGGGGGACATGATCCTCGAGCGAACGGCAAAGGGGCAAACCGTTTTCGCTCAACTGCTTTATGCCCCTCGGCTGGCGGCTCAATCAGCGCGTGCCGCGCCCACACAAAGCCGCTACACCTGTGACGGAGCTGTGAAGTGGTATCTATTGCCGGGGCGGGCTATGCCAAGGGTGTCCCTAATGACTAGTCATTTAAGAACGTCCCCAATGACTAGCTGCCGGGGTGCTGGTGTGACTTTCATCCCGTTTGGCGCTCCGGTCGCCTAGATGTTCGCCATGCGTACCCGCAAACGTGGGACAATGGCGCTGTTGGTTTTACAGACAAAGGATGTGCCTATGAACACCCTCGCCGCCAAAGTCAGCCGGCAGCGCCACCTGTTTGCGCGATTCGCTTCCGTCTGCGTGCTCGTCACGCTTGCGTTGTTGCTGCTGCCTGTCGCCGCGCACGCCGACGGCTACTCCATGACCCAGACCTATATCAGTGCCACGGTCGAGGCCGATGGATCGCTGACCGTTGTCGAGGGACGCCAGTTTGATTTCGACGACGACATCAACGGCGTGTTTTGGGAGATCAATACGGGCTCCAACCAGCAGGGCGGCACGGCGGGCGTCGACGTGCTGAGTGTCGAGGAAGAGGACACCGCGTTTAACAAAGTCGATAGCGCGAACAAGGGCGACTCTGGCGTCTACACGGTCGAGCAGACCGGTGACGGCGTAAGGATTAAGGTGTTCAGCCCCCACGAGAGCGGCGACAGCGCGATCTATTACGTGAGCTACACCATGACCGGTGCGGTCATGAACTGGGCCGATACCGCCGAGCTCTACTGGAAGTTTGTGGGCGACGGCTGGTCCGCGGACTCCGATGACGTTGAGATGGAAGTGTACTTCGCAAATGCCGCTGCCGGGACGGCGGCCGTCAAGGGCGATAACTTCCGCGCATGGGGCCACGGCCCGCTGACGGGCGATGTATCGCTCGATGCGGACGAACCCATGGTCACCTATACCATTCCCTGCGTGCATCAGGGCGAATTCGCCGAGGCACGCATCGCCTTCCCTAGCGACTGGGTGCCGCAGCTTGCCGCTTCGGGCGAAGAGCGCATGTCAACGATCCTGAGCGAAGAGAAGGAATGGGCCGACGAAGCTAACGCCCGCCGCGCTCACGCTCGCATGATTGCCAATGCACTTGCCGTGCTAAGTGTTGTTGCGGCGGTGGCCTTTACCGGCACAATCGTTATGCTCAAGCTGCGCAAACGCAAGCCCAAGCCGCTTTTCCAGGACGAATATTTCCGCGATGTGCCTTCGGCCGACCATCCCGCCGTGCTTTCGGCCCTCATGAGCTGGAACGAGGTGCCCGATCAGGCATATATCGCCACGCTCATGAAGCTCACTGACGACCGTGTGATCAAGCTGGAGCAGGCGACCGTGACCAAGGCCAAGAAGGGTCTGTTGGGGCGTGAAAAAGAAGAGCAGACGTATCGCGTGACGGTGAGTGATGCGGGCTGGAAGTCGGCCAAGGGCATTGACCACATGGTGCTCAAGGTCTTCTTTGCCGGTGCTAAGCCTGACGAGAACGGCGATCGCTCGCGCACGTTCGACGAGCTGCAGCACTACGTCAAGCAGCACGCTACACCCGTGGGCGACAAGCTCGAGGACTATCAGAACACCGTTAAGGGCAAGCTGGCCGATAGCGAGTACGTTGCCTCGGACGGCATTGTTGCAATGGTGTTTTGCCTGGTTCTTGGTATCCTGATTGCCTTTGTTCCCGTGGGATCCATCTTCTTTACCGATGGCGCGCAGGCGAACATTACCGCCGCGGTTATCTCGGTGCCGATTGTGCTGGTGGGTATCGGCGTGGGCCTTACGTTCCGCCGCTTTACGCCGGAGGGCGCCGAGGTGGCGGCTCGCTGCAAGGCACTTAAGCATTGGCTCGAGGACTTCACGCGTCTAAAGGAAGCCGTCCCCGGCGATCTGGTGCTGTGGAACAAGCTGCTGGTGATGGGCGTGGCGCTGGGTGTTTCCAAGGAAGTGCTGCGTCAGCTTGCCGAGGCCGTGCCGCCCGAGGTGCGCGAGGCCGACGGCTTCTATGACAATTATCCCTGCTACTGGTGGTACTACCATCATTACGGCAACGAGTCTCCGCTCGATTCGTTCGATGACGTGTATCACGAGAGCATCCGTGAGCTGGCGTCGAGCTCCGACAGCTCGGGCGGCGGCGGAGGCGGCGGCTTCTCTGGCGGCGGAGGCGGCGGCGTCGGCGGAGGCGGCGGCGGAACGTTCTAACGGTCGTAAATTATGGGATGGGCTTTTCTCGACAGCCGTCGGGGAAAGCCCATCCCCTTTTTACGCGCTACCTACGAAGACTGTCCCCAGCAACTAATCATTTAAGAACGTTTCCAACGACTAGGTGCGGTTGCTGCCAAGGAGTGTCCCGGGGTGCCGGCACAAAAGGAACGTCCCTAACTGCTGGGTTTAGGCTGTTAGGTCGAGTTCGTAGAGAAAGCTTTCGCGCGGCATGTCGTGACGGCGCTCTTCGCGGTTGGCGCGGTGCGTGGCCGTGCGCTTAAAGCCGTGCAGCTCGTAGAACTTCCACGAGCAGTTGGAGTCGGTGTACAGGTGCGCCCTCGTCGCTCCAAGCGAGGACAGGTGCGAGACGGCGGCATCGAGCAGAACCGTGCCAACGCCCAGGCCATGGACATCGCGATCCACGGCAAGCAGCGTGACCTCGTTGTCGTGCGGCAACGGGCTGCTCTCGAGCAGGCGGTTGTTGGTTCGGATGGTTGCGCGCACAAACGAGAGATACTCGGCGCACGCATCGGGCTCTAGCTCACGCATCTGCGATAGCAGCGCGCGTTCGGTATCCATCCAATGCTCGTTGATAGTGGCGCCGGAGCTCTGTCCCGCACGCGCGAGCGAAATGCCACGCGCCTGACCGTCGATTACGGCAACCTGTGAAAACGTCGACGACGAAAGGCAATAGGCGAGGTCGCACGCGGCCTCAAGGCGGTTGTACTCATCGTTATCCGAATTGTTATGCCAAAGCTGCTGCAGAATCAGCGCGATGGCGTCGAAGTCTTCGGTATCAAACGGTCGGTAGAGAACCCGCGAGACCATGGTGCCTCTTTCTTTTGCGGATGCATATCGAGCACAGTTCTACCACGCCATTGGCATCTAATTATGGTGCCCCTGTGTTCCATGAACTCACCGTGCCCGGTGCCATGCCCATCCCCTCCGCTCGCAAACTTTTTCTGCACATGCGCCCGTTGCGGGGTGCATCGATGCGCTCGATGCGCTACATTAAATCAGTATTTTCAATGCCGCTGCGCGAGCGCTGCAGATCGACGTATCACCGACTCACAGAGCACGGCGGCGTACCAGACAGGAGGACTGCATGGGATCTGATGTGAAGATCGCACGCGCGTTGATCTCGGTTACCGATAAGACGGGCGTCGTCGATTTCGCACGGACGCTGGTTGACGACTTTGGCGTCGAGATCATCTCTACGGGCGGCACGGCTCGTGCCATCGAGGACGCGGGCGTTCCCGTAACCCCCATCGAGGAGTTCACGGGCTATCCCGAGATGATGGACGGCCGCGTTAAGACCCTGCACCCCAAGGTTCATGGCGCGCTGCTGGCCCGCCGCGATTCCGAGCAGCACATGCAGGAGGCGGCTCAGCACGGCATTAAGCTGATCGATCTGGTCGTCGTCAACCTGTACGAGTTCGAGAAGACCGTCGCCAACCCCGAGGTCACCTTCGCGGACGCCATCGAGCACATCGACATCGGTGGCCCCTCCATGCTGCGCTCTGCCGCCAAGAACGCCACGAGCGTTACCGTCATTTCCGACCCGGCCGACTATGATGCCGTCCTGGCCGAGATGCACGAGACCGGTGGTTGCACCACGCTTTCCACCCGTCGTCGCCTGCAGGTGAAGGTCTACCAGACCACCGCCGCCTACGACACGGCCATCTCCCGCTGGCTCGCCGCCCAGGCAAGCGACGTGGCGGACACCTCTGCCAAGCTCGAGATTTCGCTGGAGAAGGTCGACGACCTGCGCTATGGCGAGAACCCGCAGCAGAAAGCCACAGTCTATCGCTTTGCCGAGGGCTGCGAGAACACCGCGAGCTCGCAGTTCCCGCTCGTGGGCTCCAAGCAGATCCAGGGCAAGCCGCTCAGCTACAACAACTATCTGGATGCCGACGCCGCTTGGAACCTGGTCCGCGAGTTCGACGAGCCGGCCTGCGTAATCCTCAAGCACCAGAACCCCTGCGGTTCCGCCGTTGCCGAGGACATCACGGCTGCCTACGACCGCGCTTTTGCCTGCGATCCCAAGAGCGCCTTCGGCGGCATCATCGCCTGCAACCGCGAGGTTCCCTTTGATCTGGTTGAGCACTTTGCCGATCAGAACAAGCAGTTCGTCGAGGTCATCATCGCCCCGAGCTACACCGCCGAGGCGCTCGAGCGCATGGCCAAGCGCCCCAACCTGCGCGTGTTGGCGACCGGCGGCGTGGACCACGGCGCTCAGGTGGAGCTGCGCTCCGTCGACGGCGGCATGTTGGTGCAGGAGGTCGACCACGTGACCGAGGATCCCGCGACCTTTACGTTCCCCACCGACCGCAAGCCCACCGACGCCGAGATGGCCGAGCTCGAGTTTGCCTGGAAGGTCTGCAAGGGCGTTAAGTCCAACGCCATCCTGGTCTCCAAGGGTAAGGCCGGCATTGGCATGGGCCCGGGTCAGCCTAACCGCGTTGACTCTGCGCTACTTGCCTGCGAGCGCGCCGAGGACTTCTGTGAGCGCGAGGGCGTGGAGAAGGGCGGCTTTGCCTGCGCAAGCGACGCGTTCTTCCCGTTCCGCGACAACGTCGACGTGCTTGCCGCACACGGCGTGACCTGCATCATCCAGCCCGGCGGCTCCAAGCGCGATGACGAGAGCATTCAGGCCTGCAACGAGCATGGTATTGCTATGGTGTTTACCGGCGCCCGCCACTTTAGGCACTAAGTTTCGCCCCGAAACAAAATAATCTCTGCAAAAGACGGTCGCTCCGTTTGGAGGGCCGTCTTTTTGGTATAAGAGGACGGAATGACTAACACGAAAGGTATGACCATGCCCCAGATTGATGATGCCGAGCTGTTTGGCAATGCCGAGGATCAGCGTGCGTACGAGGACTTTTGCGCCAATCAGGAGGCGGTCGAGAAGTTTACGCTCGACAAGCCCGCGCTTATCTGCCGCTGGCGCATGTCCAACAAAAAGGTGCCCATGCTCAACCGCCACATTCGTGCGCTGTCCGAGCGCTTGGTGCAGGGCGAGCCGCTTACCCATAACATGCTCAGTTGGGCCAAGCAGCACGTTGAGTGGTCGCTTGCCGAGGGCGATTACACTGCGCACGACGGCGTACTCATGCTAGTGATCGACGTTAACGGCAACGCCGCCATGACGGTGGGGGAGTACGAGCCGCTCGCCGATACGTCGGCCAAGGCGCTACGTGCCCGCTCCGCCGAGGCCCGCTCCGAGGCCGACGAAACCGGCGTGGCGCCCGAGCTGCTCGCCGCCGTCGATAACGGCGAGCTTGCCTTTGTGGCGCCAGCGGACGAGTGCCTGTGCGGCACGGCGACGCTCATTGAGCAGCTGGCCCAGACCAAGGGCATCCCGGTCACGCGCGTAGATATTCCCGCACAGCTCAAGGGCGCCTTGTTCCTGGTGAGCGACGAGCACGGCGTGGTCCCCGCAACCGAGGCCGACGCCGCCGAGGCCGACGCCGCCACGGTCGCCTTCTTCGCTGAAGGCTACGAAAAGCTCCGTGCCCGCCGCTCCTAACCTCAAGGCGGGGTGGGCTTACTGAAGCGAGCGAGCGCGTTCGATTGCGTAGGCGAGCGACAGCTGCTCCATCTCCGGGGCGCATTTGTAGCTCAGTCCGGTGAGAACTGTCACCTTATCGAGGCGATATCGAATCGTGTTCGGGTGCTGGCCAGTCTGCTTGGCGGTTTGCTCGATACGTCGGCCGTTCTCGATGAATGCAGCGAGCGTGGATTCCAGTTCGCTGCCATGCTCACTGTCGTGCTCGCGTATCGGCGAGAGAATCGCCTCCGAGAACGATCGCATCTCCGGGGTTTCCGCAAAAGGCATCACGGTTCTCAGGATGCCGAGCTGCGTATAGCGCACGGGACCCTCGGCTCGTTGACAAGATAGGCGCTGTGCGTAAATCGCCTGCGAGATCGCCTGCGCCACCGCCTCGTCTCCAAACAGAATATCGCTGATGCCGAGCCCTTCCGCTCCGCCATCGATGTCGCTAGCCTCGATGAGCTCCGTGAGCGCCTGCACGATTCGCTCTACATCGAGCGTCTGTTCCGAGTCACTTGTCGCTACGAATAACAAACCTCCGTCGTAGGGTGCCAGCATGTTGTGGCATCCGGCGAGGGTCGATTTTGCACAGAGACGTTCGATTTGCAAAAACGTACGCGGGTCGAGGGGCTCTGCAAACGATGCGAACAGGGCGACCGCTTCGTCCAGAAATGACGGGTTGAGACCTCGGATGCGTCGGCAGATGGACTCGGGCGATACGTCTGTCCTCAGGGCATCGATCTCGCGCTGCGCGAAGTCGATGGACGTGAGCTGCTCGATATGCCGTTTGACCTCATAGATGACGCTGTCAAAGAACAGTGAGTCGTCGGTCGTGAGAAAGACCGGGTAGTGCCGCGCGTTGGCGTAGCGGATGGCTTGGTCGGGAATCGGGATGTGCAGGACGTTTTTGATGATGAGACCGCTCGTTCCCTTGGCGACGAGGTATTTCACGGCTTCAGTGATGAGGTACGGGTCGTCCTTCGCATAGAGGAAAGTGCTGAGGATGATCTCGTCTGAGCTGAAGTTGACGCGCTGGTACTTGTTCTTGAGGCCGGGCATGAGTTCATAATCGAGGATCCCGACGCCAGAGACGGCACGCGAGACGCCATCGCTGCCGGCGATTAGACGGACTGACCCCTCATATTCCCGTGAGAAGTCCGAGATGGTGTATAGCATCAGCATCACCTTGTAAATAATTACAATAAGTACCTATACAAATAGGATAATCGCACATCCGTATGCCTTTGATGCGATAAATAGTTCAAATACCTGCTGATAGAACGAAAAATCAGATCGAGAATTGTTGTAGATTCCAACAAGAAATGATCCTTGGCGGCATCGTTACTAAACCGTACAGTGAAGCAACGTAAAGCTTTCACTGAAAGGAGCGATGATGGGGCAGATGGTGGTGCTTTCGGTCGAGGAAGTTTCCAAGGTGCTGACAATCGAGGATGCAATCGCTGCCGTGGAGGAGGCATATCGCCAGAAGGCAACGGGCAAGGGTGTTGCGTGGCCGATGGTATATGAGCAGTTCGAACCCGGCGTGGCCGATATGGATATCCGCTCGGGCGAGTTGGCGGGAAGCGGCCTCTTCGGCCTCAAGCTCACCGCTTGGTTCTCTCAGAATCCTAAAAAGGGGCTGCCCGAGATCTTTGGCACCACGCTGCTGTGCGACAACGCGACGGGCGAGCCGTTGGCGCTGCTCAATGCCTCCGCCGTCACTGGACTTCGCACCGGTGCCGCCGCTGCGCTCGGTGCCAAGTGGCTGGCTCGGGCGGATGCGTCCAAACTGCTTGTTGTGGGTGCCGGTCATATGAGCACTTATATGGTGGCGGGCGTGCTCGCCGCCTGTCCCAAGGTGAGCGAGGTCAAGGTGTGGGAGCCGGTTTCCGATGCCGCGCCCGAGGCCCGCGTCGAGCGCATGCGAGGCGAGGTCGCCCATATCTTGGGCGCCTGCGAGCATGCTCGCGAGGCATCCACCTATTCCATCGAGGCGACGGCTGACGGCCAAGGTGCCGCGGCGGAGGCCGACATTATCGTGACGATCACGCCGGCGACCAAGCCCATCATTCTCGATTCATGGGTGCGTCCTGGTACGCATATCTCCTGCGTCGGTGCCGACATGCCCGGCAAGCAGGAGCTCGCCTCGGCGCTTGTCGCCCGTGCCGCTGTTTACGTCGACGACCGCGAGCAATCGGTCGCGTCCGGTGAGCTGGAGATTCCGGTTGCCGAGGGCGCCATCACGCCCGAGGACATCAAAGCGGAGCTCGGCGAAGTCATCGCCGGCGCGGCTACGGGGCGCTCGGATGACGAGCAGGTGACGGTGTTCGATACGTCGGGCATCGCCGTTCAGGACCTTTCGGCATCGAAAATCGCCTACGACCGCGCCGTCGAGGCGGGGCTGGGTACCGTGGTGGAGCTGTAAGAAAGTCAAGGAAAGGAAACGACAATGCAGATCAAGGATTTCGCCGTCGAGCAGTGGATGAACGAGTGGGAGACCAAGTGCACCCACAACGTTGCAGAGACGTGCGTCTACTCCCTCACGCTCGACCAGCTGTTCGAGCATACGAACACTGACAAGAAGGCGTGGCTCGATAGCCTGTGCTCGCGCCGATTCACCTACGGAGACATCGAGGGGCAGCCCGGCTTCCTCGAGGGGGTCGCGCGTCTCTATAAGACGGTCGAGCCCGGGCATATCGTGCCCACGCACGGCGCGACCGGTGCCAACTCCCTGGTTATTTCCACGCTCGTCGAACCGGGCGATCACGTAGTCTCCGTCAAGCCCACCTACCAGCAGCTTTACTCGATTCCCGAGATGTGTGGTGCGAAGGTCGATATCCTTCAGCTCGATCGCAAGAACGGCTATCACGTCGACGTCGACGCGCTCGATGCCCTGGTGACCGACGATACCAAGCTCATCTGCATCAATAACCCGGACAACCCCACGGGCGCCCTGCTCGACACCGATACGCTCAAGGCGATTGTCGAGGTCGCACGCAAACACGACGCGTGGGTGCTCTGCGACGAGGTCTACCGTCTGCTTACTCAGACGGATGAGTACTGCGAGTCCGTGGTCGACCTGTACGACAAGGCCATCGTCACCGCATCCATGTCCAAGGTCTGGTCGTTCGCCGGCCTGCGTCTGGGCTGGGCGGTCACCAAGAGCCCGGAGCTCCGTCGTGCGCTGCTCTCGCATCGCGACTACAACCTGATTTCCGCCGGCATATTCAGCGAGTCGGTGGCGGAGCTGATTCTGGGCAACGCTTCCGTGATTCTTGAGCGCAGCCGTCGCATCGTCCGTCAGAACCTTGCTGTTCTGGAGAAGTGGGTCGAGAGCGAGCCGCACCTGTCGTTCGTCAAGCCCGAGGCGGGTACCACCGCGCTCGTGTATTACGACTACGACATCGACTCCAGGACGTTCTGCACCGACATGATTAAGAAGTCCGGCGCACTCGTCACCCCGGGTGATTGCTTCGAGGAGCCCAAGAGCATGCGCATCGGCTATGCATACTCCGATAACACCGATGACCTGCAGAAGGGCCTAGATGCCATCTCCGCGTACATACGTACGCTCGAGTAGAGGCTCGAGGTCGAAGTGATGGGGCCGATCGGTTTAGGACCGGTCGGCCCCTATTTTCTCTCAAGACTACCGAACGCTTTTGTCACATTAGGTGCCCACGGGGTCGTATCGCTGCGACGCTGTGGGCATAATGGTGTGAAAGGTGCAAGTTACGCGAAATGGGAGGACACATGGCGCTGATCTATGTCGTTGAGGACGACGAGCCCATTCGTCGTGAGCTTATCGACATCCTTGCCCGCGCCGGGTTTGAAATCGAGGCCTGCGAATCGTTTGAGCATGTCTCGCGCGATATTCTCGCCGCCGCGCCCGACCTGGTGCTGCTCGACCTCACGCTTCCCGTCAAGGACGGCCAGCATATCTGCCACGAGGTTCGCCGCGAATCCGAGGTCCCCATCATCGTCCTCGCGTCGCGCACGACCGAGATCGACGAGGTCATGGCCATGACGCTCGGCGCGGACGACTTTGTTCCCAAGCCCTATAGCGCCCGTGTGCTCGTGGCGCGCATCAATGCCTTGCTGCGTCGCACCGCGGCGGCGGGCGAGCGCAGCACGCTCGTCCACAAGGGACTGGAGATTGACCTCGCACGCTCCATGGTCACCAACACGCAAACGGGCACCAGCACCGAGCTCACCAAAAACGAGCTGCGTATCCTCTCGCTGCTTCTGAGCCGCGCGGGCAAGATCGTTTCGCGCTCGGCCATCATGCAGGACCTGTGGGACTCCGACGCCTTTGTGGACGACAATACGCTCACCGTCAACATCAACCGCCTGCGTACCACGCTCGAAAAAATCGGCATCAAGGGGTATTTGACCACGCATCGCGGCCAGGGCTATTCGGTCTAGGGGCCGGCTATGTCGTTTGGCAAGTTCTTTAAAGATGCGCTGCTTCCCGTCGCCGTGTGGACGTGCGGCGTGCTGCTGAGCTGCTTTGTGCTGACGGTCGCCGGCGCACCCGTTTCCATCGTGGTCGTGGCGGTTGGCGTGTCCTTCATCTTTGGCATGCTCGGCATCGTGATCGAGTACGCGCGCCGTCGTCGATTTTTGCACCAGCTGGAGCGCGCGGCCGAGGAGCTGGAAAGCCCCGCATGGGTGCAGGAGATGGTGCAGTGCCCGACTTATGCCGAGGGCGAGCTCGAGTACGAGGTCTTGCGCCGGGTGGGCAAAGCCGCTTGTGACGAGGTTGCCGAAGGCAGGCGCCAGACCGATGACTATCGCGACTATATCGAGAGCTGGGTCCACGAGGCCAAGCTGCCTCTGGCGGCAGCCCATCTGATTTTGGAAAACCTGGACGGCAGCGAAGATGATCTGTCGCGCGTAGATGACCTCGGTCGCGAGCTTGCCCGCGTGGAGCGCTATATCGATCAAGCGCTGTACTACGCGCGCTCGGAAGTCGTGGAACGCGACTACCTGATTCGCCGCTGGGACCTTAAGACCTTGGTGACGGGCGCGATTAAAGCCAACGCGCGCGAGCTCATTGCGGCGCATGTGGCCCCGGTGTGCGAGAACCTCGACTTCGAGGTCTTTACCGACGAGAAGTGGCTCGAGTTTATTCTGGGCCAGCTCATTCAGAACAGCATTAAATATGCGTGCGAGGACGGCGCGAAGATCGTGTTTTCGGGCGCGTTGCTGGACGAGGGCCTGGCAAGCGAGCGCATCGAGCTTACCGTTGCGGACAACGGCTGCGGCGTGAGCGCGGCCGACCTGCCGCGTGTGTTCGAGAAGGGTTTTACCGGCGACAACGGCCGCACCACCAAGCGTGCAACGGGCATCGGCCTCTACCTGGTGGCGCGCCTGTGCTCCAAGATGGGCATCGACGTCACCGCGGCATCGGAGCCGGGCGAAGGCTTCGTCGTAACATTCGCCTTCTCAACCAACAAGTTCCAATATTTCGAGTAGTCGGGCCGTCTTGCGGTGCGGACGGCAATGTTCCCGAACGTGAACATAGCTAAGGCAATTGGCGCTATGTTCCCGAACGTGAACACAACTATGGGGGCTCAAATGAATCCCCCATAACAAAAACGTGTCGCCCCAAACAAAACGTGCCGCCCCAAACGGGGCGGCACGCCATTTTTCCATCAGACAACTCGTTGAAGCAAGGCTGCGAAGGCCGCGGGGCCGGGAGGGGTTTCCTAAGGGCACATCCCGCAGCCGCAACGCGGCGAGGACGTGCCCGTGGAAACCCCGCAGGCCCCGCGGCCGGTGGGAGCAACGCTACTTCACGACTAAGATGTCGCAGTCCGTATTGCGCAGCAGGAACGTCGAAATCGAACCCAGCAGCGCATACTTGATCGAGGACAGGCCGCGGGCGCCGCAGAGCACCAGGTCGGGCTTAACCACGTCGAGCATCTCGTCCTTAAGCGTCTCGCGAATGCGGCCGGCGCGAATCATGACCTCGACCTCGGGGATGTCGGGATTGGCCTTAGCCTCTTCGAGCTGCTTGGCGATGGAGTTCTTAAACGCCTCCTCTAGGCCGTTGACCAGATCGACCGGATAGGAACCGGCGCTCTCGAGTGCCGTGGAATCGATAACGTGGCCGATGATTAGCTTGGCGCCGTTGTTCGCGGCGACCTTGATGGCGCGTGCGAGCACAAAATCCTGCTGCTCAGTACCGTCGAGTGAAACAAATACCTTGGTGTAGCCCTCGTTCATGGTTTCCTCCTTGGTCTATCGCACGGGCGCGGGGCTCGTGCGTCGGGCGGGCGCGGGCGCGTTGGCCGCCGGACACTTTATCTTGTTGCAGTTATACCCAAGGATTTCGGTTTGACCGCTCGCAATTCTGTGAACGGACGAGTTTTTTGGTAAGGGTAGGCGCAGGCGCGCCCGAACGGTTGATAATGGGACATCGCCCGCACCGTCCGCAGAACAATATCGGCGGGTGTCTAACGAGGGGGTCCCTTTGGATATCATCGAGCTTCTAAAATCTGCCTTCATGGGCCTGGTCGAGGGCATCACCGAATGGCTGCCTGTTTCGTCGACCGGTCACATGATCTTGGTGGACGAGTTCGTCAAGATGAACGTGAGCGAGACGTTCTGGAATATGTTCCTGGTTGTGATTCAGCTCGGCGCCATTCTGGCCGTCTGTGTGCTGTTCTTCCATGAGCTCAACCCGTTCTCGCCCAGCAAGGGTAAGGAGGGCCGTCGCGACACCTGGGTGCTGTGGGGCAAGATTGTGCTCGGCTGCATTCCCGCCGCGGCGATCGGCCTGCCGCTCAACGACTGGATGGAGGAGCATTTCTACAATGCTCCCGTCGTGGCGCTGGCGCTCATTGTGTACGGCGTGCTGTTTATCGTGATCGAGAACTGGCGCGCGAACAAGCGCGAGGAAATGGCCGTTGCCGGTTCGTTTGGTTCGCGTGCTGTGGTGTCGGGTGGACGTCCCGCCGGTGCGCACTTTGCGGCGCCCGCCGCGGCTACCGCTGAGGATGAGGGCGATGACGAGGATCTGGACTTTGGTTCCATCACCACGCTCGAGGACCTGAGTTGGAAGACCGCACTGGGCATCGGATGCTTCCAGGTGCTCTCGCTGATTCCGGGCACGTCGCGCTCCGGTTCCACCATCATCGGCGGCCTGCTTTTGGGCTGCACGCGTTCGGTGGCGTCCAAGTTTACGTTCTTCCTGGCCATCCCTGTCATGTTTGGCGCGAGTGCGCTCAAGCTGGTCAAGTATTTCATCAAGGGCGGTACGTTCGGTGCCAACGAGGTCGCCATCCTGGGCGTGGGCTGCGTTGTGGCCTTTGTGGTTTCGCTCATCGCCATCAAGTGGCTTATGGGCTTCGTCCGCCGTCACGACTTCAAGTGCTTCGGCGTCTACCGCATCATTCTGGGCATCGTGGTGCTTGCGTACTTCTTCGTCTTGGAGCCTATGCTCGGCCTGTAACTTGGTTGACGCTGCGCGGCGGCCAGAACGACAACTTGTCATTCAAAGAGGGTGGCATGACCAAAAGGTCTATGCCGCCCTCTTTTCATGCCAATTTGTTCGTTCTGGCCGCCGCTCGCTGCCGTTGCCGTGACATCGGTGGCTCCATTGCACCAAATCCGCTGGGGCGGGCCTGACGGTGGCGCACGGAGTCGTGGTGTGATTTGCGTCGGTGTCCGCGCGGCTCGGTATACTGGTACGGCTCAAACTATGGCGCCGCCCGCAGGCGCGCCGTCCGTCAGATGAGGAGTCGCCCATGACCCAGCCCCTGCCCTGGGAAAAGAACGCCACGGTACCCGTTCCGCCCGCGCCGGAACCCGTGCCGTTCGATGCATACACCGCCCCCGCTGCGCCGGAGCCCGAGCTCGTTCCGCTCGACATCTACGACGCTCCCGTGCCGTCGCCCAAGCCCGCCAAGCCGCTCGTCGACATCGACAGCCTTAATCCCGCCCAGCGCGAGGCCGTCCTGACCACCGAGGGCCCGTTGCTGGTGCTCGCCGGCGCCGGCTCGGGCAAGACCCGCGTCTTGACCTTCCGCATCGCACATATGCTCGGCGATCTGGGCGTTAAGCCTTGGCAGGTTCTTGCCATCACGTTTACCAACAAGGCCGCGGCAGAGATGCGCGAGCGTCTGGCAGCGCTCATCCCCAGCGGCACCCGCGGTATGTGGGTGTGCACCTTCCATGCCATGTGTGTGCGCATGCTGCGCGAGGACGCCGACCTGCTGGGCTACACCGGCCAGTTCACCATCTACGATGACGATGACTCAAAGCGCATGGTGCGTGACATTATGCAGGCGCTCGGCATCGAGCAAAAGCAGTTCCCCATCAACATGATCCGCAGCAAGATCAGCTCGGCCAAAAACGCCATGATCGGCCCCGAGGACATGCTCAAGAGCGCCGATAGCCCCAACGACAAAAAGGCCGCGCAGGTCTACCTAGAGCTGGAGCGCCGCCTGCGCGCCGCCAATGCGATGGACTTCGACGACCTGCTCGTGCGCGCGCTCGAGCTGCTGCGCACCCGTCCCGAGGTGCTCGATAAGTACCAAGAGCGCTTCCGCTACATTAGCGTCGACGAGTATCAGGACACCAACCACGTCCAGTACGAGATCGCCAACCTGCTGGCCGCCAAGTACCAAAACCTCATGGTCGTAGGCGACGATGACCAGTCCATTTATAGCTGGCGTGGCGCCGACATCACCAACATCTTGGACTTTGAGAAGGACTTTAAAAACTGCAAGACCGTCAAGCTGGAGCAGAACTATCGTTCCACGGGTCACATCCTGAGCGCCGCCAACGCCGTGGTGCGCCACAACTCGCAGCGCAAGGACAAGCGCCTGTTTACGGCCGAGGGCGATGGCGAGAAGATCCAGGCCTTCCAGGCGAGCGATGAGCGCGACGAGGGCCGCTGGATTGCCGGTGAGATCGAGAAGCTGCACTCCAAGGGCACGAGCTACGACGACATCGCCGTGTTCTACCGTACCAACGCCCAGTCGCGTATTCTCGAAGATATGTTCCTGCGCGCGGGCGTGCCCTACAAGATTGTGGGCGGCACGCGATTCTTCGACCGTGCCGAGATCCGCGACGTCATGGCCTACCTCAAGATGATCGTGAACCCGGCCGACGAGATGAGCGTCAAGCGCGTCATCAACACACCTCGCCGTGGTATCGGCTCCACCTCGATCCAAAAGATCGAGCAGCTGGCGCGCGACAACCGCTGCTCGTTCTTCCAGGCCTGCGAGATCGCGTGCGCCGAGACCGGTATGTTTAGCGCCAAGGTGCGCAATGGCCTGTCGAGCTTTGTGTCGCTGGTGCGCGAGGGTCGCCGCATGGACGGCGAGCTCAAGGACGTTGTCGAGATGATTGTCGATAAGACGGGCCTACTGCAGGCTTTCCGCGCCGAGGGCACCATGGAGTCCGAGAGCCGCGCCGAGAACATCCAGGAATTCCTGGGCGTCGCCGCCGAATTTGAGGAGACGCACGAGGATATCGAAGGTACGCTCGAGAGCTTGGAAGAGCTGCGCGCTGCCGGTGTTGCCGATGTGCCTGCTAGCGCCGAGCCCGAGCCTGTCGTGGTGAGCGCGCCTGCGCCCGAACCGGGGCCATCTGCCCCGGTATCCTCGTTTGAGGCGCTCGTTGGCGCGCGTGACGCCGCGGGCTCCAATCCGCTCGATAGCTTGGCCGCTCCGGCGCTGTCTCCGCAGGATGCCCTGGCCGCCGCCATCGCGGGCAACGCGTATGCCGCGCCGACGGAGATGCCGGCGGGTGCCGTGCATGCCGACGAGATCGAGCGCACCTACGGTCCGCTCACCTGTAAGGCGCTGCCGGCGCTCATGGAGTGGCTGGCCCTGCGCTCCGACTTGGATTCCCTGGCCGGCGAGACGCATGCCATTACCATGATGACCATCCACTCCGCCAAGGGCCTGGAGTTCCCGGCGGTGTTCGTGGCCGGCATGGAGGAGGGTATCTTCCCGCACGTGCACGACTTTGGCGGTAGTGACGATCCGGGCAAGCTCGAGGAGGAGCGTCGCTTGGCCTACGTCGCCATCACGCGTGCTCGCAAGCGCCTGTTCCTGACCTATGCGGCCACGCGTCGCACCTACGGCTCGACCTCTGCCAACCCGCGCTCGCGCTTCCTCAACGAGATTCCGTTTGAGGATATCGAGTTTAGCGGCATCGGTTCTGCCGGTTTTGAGGGCACGGGCTGGGAGAAACGCGGCGACCGACACGGCACCTTTGGATCGGGTATGGGCTCGGACATGTATGGCGGCAAGGTGTTTGGTTCGCATACGCGCTCGACCGGCGGTTCTGGTTCACGTGGTGGATCGAGCTTTGACGATTTCTTTGGCGGCAGCAGCTACGGGACCGAGCGCCATCGTGGGGTTTCGCCCGATGCCGGCCGTGTTGCCTCGACCTTTGGTTCGGGTGCGCCGCGAGCCAAAAAGCCGTCGTCCAAGGTGTCCCCGACGGTGGAGCGCAAGGTCGATCGTGCCAGCGCATCGCAGGACTTTGCCGCGGGCGATACCGTGAGCCACAAGACTTTTGGCACGGGTACCGTGCTCTCGGTCGTCGGAGACATGATCGAGGTCCAATTCGAAAAGACCGGCCAGACCAAAAAGCTTATGAAGGGCTTTGCTCCGATCGTCAAGCTGTCGTGATCCCGGCGGACCTGGGCGGGCGTATGGGGCAACATCGCCTGCTCGGGCAGTCCTGCTCGCACGGAGAGCACATTAAGTGCTCTCCGGCTCGTGCGGAACTCGCGATCGATGTTGCCCCATACGCCCGCCCAGGTCCTTAGATAACGTTGCTTGCGAACGTCGCTCTGCTCGTCCGCTTTTTTGATCTGGAGAGCCGGGTGGGCTGATATATATGGATAAGGGGCTCCTCCGTTGGTGGACGGGGGAGCCCCTTGTTGCGTTTTGGTTGTTGCTGCGACCTAGAGGTGGCTGATGATCAGTTCCATCTTGCCTTCGAGGTCGATGGAGCTGACGGTGTTCGGGGCCAGCAGGTGGCTTCCCTTGTGGACGGGGTCGCCGCAGACGGTGCCTTCGCCGTCGATGACCGACAGGCACATGAAGGGCCAGCGCTGGTCGAGGATCTTGCTGCCGTCGACACGCACGCGATCGACGGTGTAGCAGGGGTTAGACTCGAGCTCGGTCACGCCGTCCACCTCGGGCGCGGTCACGGTACCATCGACCGGGGCCTGGACGTCAAAGTCGATGCAGTCGAGGCTCTGCTTAATGTGCAGCGGGCGCAGTTTGCCGTCGGTGCCCGGGCGATCATAGTCGTACAGACGATACGTCACGTCGCTCGACTGCTGCGTTTCCAAAATGAGCGTGCCGGCCTTGATGGCGTGAACGGTACCGGAATCAATCTGGAAAAAGTCGCCCTTGTGGATCGGTAGTACGTTGAGCATGTCGTCCCAGCGGCCGTCCTTGATCATCTGTGCGGCCTCAGTGCGGTCTTTAGCACGCTGGCCGACGATGATCGTGGCGCCGGGCTCGCAATCCAGCACGTACCAGCACTCGGTTTTACCCAGGCTGCCGTTCTCGTGCTCGGCGGCGTACTCGTCGTTGGGATGAATCTGGATCGAAAGGTCGTCCTTGGCGTCCAGAATCTTGATGAGCAGCGGGAACTCCTTGCCCTCGCAGTTGCCAAAGAGCTCGCGGTGCTCGGCCCACAGCCACGACAGCGTGTGGCCGGCGTACGGTCCCTCCGCAATCTGGCAGTCACCGTTGGGATGGGCCGAGATGGCCCAGCACTCACCGATGGGACCTTCGGGAATGTCGTAACCAAATACGGTTTCGAGCTGGCGGCCACCCCAGATCTTCTCGTGGAAGATCGGCGTCAGTTTAATCAAATCGGACATATTCATACCCCCATTATGTTGCGCGGGCGTTGCACAAAACAGCTCAAAACGAGCGCCCGCGTGACTACAAAAACTTATGCCAACGTTACGTTGTGCAACTCAAAGCGATCGCCAACGTTGCGCGAGATCGAATACTCAAAGGCGGCGCCGCTGTCCAAAAAGCCAATCTGGGTGAGCTCGAGCAGGGGAGAGCCAAGTTTGGTGTCCAGACGCTCGGCTTCTTCCTCGGTTGCTGCCACGGCGCGAATGGTACGGTGGAAGCTCGAAATCTTCAGCCCACATTGCTCGCGGATGAAGCGGTAGACCGATCCGTACAGGTCCTTCTTTTTAAGGCCTGGAATCAGCTCGAGGGGCATGTAGGTGTACTCGATAACGATGGGCTTCTCATCGGCCTGACGCACGCGCACGACGTGATAGGCAAAGTCATCCTCGGCAATTCCCAGCTGGGCTGCGATGTCCGCTGGTGGATTAACGATCGAGAAATCGTAGACCACCGAGGTCACCTTCTCCCCGCGATGCTCATACGAAAAACCCTGGGTACGGTCGTTTTTGCCCTGGAAAAACGCCTGGCCGGGAAGCCCCGCCGTGTCCTTAACGTAGGTACCCGATCCACGCCGGCTGGTAATAAGACCTTCTTCGGTGATTTGTTCAAGAGCTCGTTTGACGGTGATTTTGGAAACGTTATAGAGCTTGCAGAACTCAACCACGGTAGGAAGCTTGTCGCCCGGTTTAAGAGCGCCACCCTCGATAGTGCGACGAATATCTGCAGCTATCGCTTCGTATTTGGGAATCATGGAACCTCCTTTCCAACTTGGTTGAGTATAAAAGAAAGTATAGTTAACACCTAAGCATCCCTATTGTATATTTAAAAAGTTCGAGAAAGATATAATTAAAAGTCGCTTTGCATATAAATTAGAGCGCTCTAAATAGATAAACATCTGAGTAATGTCGCGTTAAGCGGTCATTCGCGTTTTCCCAGATAAAACCTGCCAAAACAAACCTGTCCCTTTTTGGTAGGTTTTTGCCTTGGGAGCGGTACCATACAGGCAATGTTTAAACGAGAAAGGTGGGCTCCCATGGAACCTAAGCAGTATTACATCGGCATCGACGTCGGCGGCACCTCGGTCAAGGAGGGTCTGTTCGATGAGGACGGAAACCTGCTTGCCAAGGCCAGCGTGCCCACGCCTCCCATCGTTGACGCTGCGGGCTTTGCCGCGGTGACCGAGGCTATCGACCAGGTGGTCGCCAAGGCCCAGATTCCGCGTGCCTTTGTGTCGGGCATTGGCCTGGCCGTTCCGTGCCCCATCCCGGCATCGGGCGATGCCAAGGTCAAGGCGAACATCGCCATCAACCTGCCCGAGCTCAAGATCGCCATCCAGGAGCACTGCCCCGACGCGGTCGTTAAGTACGAGAACGACGCCAACGCTGCTGCTATGGGCGAGGCCTGGCTCGGCTCTGCCAAGGGCGTACAGAACGTGGTGATGGTCACCATTGGTACCGGCGTGGGCGGCGGCGTTATCGTTAACGGCGACGTGGTATCGGGCGTTGTGGGTGCTGGCGGCGAGATTGGCCACATGTGCCTGAACCCGGCCGAGGAGCGCACCTGCGGCTGCGGCGGCCATGGCCACCTGGAGCAGTATTCCAGCGCCACCGGCGTGGTGAGCAACTACCTTGCCGAGTGCAAGAAGGCGGGCGTCGAGCCCATCGAGCTGACCGGCCCCTCCGATTCCAAGGACGTGTTCCAGGCTTGTCGCGAGGGCGACAAGCTCGCGCTGGCCGCGGCCGATACCATGGCCGACTATCTCGGCCGCGCACTGGCGCTTATTGCCAACGTGGTTGATCCCGAGATGTTCCTCATCGGCGGCGGCGCCTCCGCCTCGGCCGATGTCTACCTCGACAAGGTTCGCGAGCACTTTAAGCAGTACGCGCTTTCCGCCTCGCGCGAGACGCCCATTAAGGTCGCTTCGCTCGGAAACGACGCCGGCATCATCGGTGCCGCCTACGTAGCCCTGCGCGCTGCCGGTAAATAGCTGGTGCAAGGGGGACAGGTTACATTGCACCAACATGGTGCAAAAGGGACAGCCTTGGCCCCCGTGCCTGCGCCCCAAAATATGCCGTGGCCCTTCCGTCTGCGAAGGCTCGGCATCGGCGTGCTACCATAGCTACGTCCAAGCACACATATCAAGTGGAGGATATCCATGGCAAACGTTCTTGTCTTTGGTCACCAGAACCCCGATAACGACGCCATCATGAGCGCCGTCGTCCTGTCTCAGCTGCTCAACCAGGTTGAGTATGCCGGCAACACCTACGAGGCCTGCGCCCTTGGTCAGCTTCCGGCCGAGTCCGCCAAGCTGCTCGCCGACGCCGGCATTGCCGAGCCCCGCGTGATCGAGTCCGTCGAGGCCGGTCAGCTCGTCGTCCTCACCGACCACAACGAGTCTGCCCAGTCCGTCGCCGGTCTTAAGGACGCCACGGTCTTTGGCGTCGTCGACCACCACCGCATCGGCGACTTCGAGACCGCCGGCCCGCTGCACTACATCTGCCTGCCCTGGGGCTCCAGCTGCACCATCGTCACCAAGCTCGCCGGCGTGCTCGGCGTTGAGCTTTCCGACGTTCAGGCCAAGCTGCTGCTCTCGGCCATGATGACCGACACGCTCATGCTCAAGAGCCCCACTACCACCGATGTCGACCGCGCCGTCGCCGCCAAGCTCGGCGAGCGGGTGGGCGTCGACCCGGTCAAGTTTGGCATGGAGGTCTTCCTCACCCGTCCGTCCGGCTCCTTCACCGCAGCCGAGATGGTCGGCAACGACATCAAGATGTTCGAGCCTGCCGGCAAGAAGCTGCTCATCGGCCAGTACGAGACTGTCGACAAGACTCGCGCACTCGGCATGATCGACGAGATTCGCGAGGCCATGCGCGCCTACGCCGCCGAGAAGGGTGCCGACGGCATCGTCCTGTGCATCACTGACATCATGGAGGAGGGCTCGCAGGTCCTGCTCGAGGGCGAGACCGAGGCTGCTCAGAAGGGCCTGGGCATTGCCGACGAGCACGACGGCGTCTGGATGCCGGGCGTCCTCTCCCGTAAGAAGCAGGTCGCTGCCCCCATCATGGCCGCCTGCTAGGTTTAGTTGACCAAACGCCACGACCGGATCGCGGAAGCCCCGCGCTCCGGTCGTTTTTTGTGCACGGCGCCGCGTCGTCTCTTGGATAGGCGCGCCCGTGCCGTTGAGCAAATAATGTTCAACCTGTGGTTCCGCTTTTCGGCCACGCCTGCGTGCCTGTCGTGCAGGGTAGGCTAGATGCAAGCGTAATACGTTAGAGCGCGGCACCGCCACTTGGGCGGGCCGTGCTTTTTTAAGACGGGAGCTTTCCCGTGAAAGGAGCCGCCCATGGCAGCACCCGAGCAGCTGTTTAACGTTCGTGAGCGCAAGCGTTTTGAGCGCCATGACATTTGGGAGCGCATCACCGAGAACGGCACGATTTCCGCCGCCGTCATGGTCTTCGCCGCCATCGCCGCCGTCATTTGCGCCAACACCGATGCCTACGAGGCCATCCATCACTTTTTGGAGACCCCGCTGTATGTGGGTCTGGGCAACCTTACGGCCGGTCTCACCGTTGAGCTTTTCGTCAACGACTTCCTCATGGCGATTTTCTTTTTGCTGGTGGGCATTGAGCTCAAATATGAAATGACGGTCGGCGAGCTCAAAAACCCGCGCCAGGCTATGCTTCCCATGCTGGCGGCCGTGGGCGGCGTCGTCGTTCCCGCCTGCATCTATCTGATCTTTAACCATGCCGGCGCGCACAACGGCTGGGCCATTCCCATGGCAACCGATATTGCCTTTGCGCTGGGCGTGCTGTCGCTTTTGGGCAATCGCGTGCCCAACGGCGTGCGTGTGTTCTTCTCGACGCTCGCCATCGCCGACGACCTCATCTCCATCGCCGCCATCGCCATCTTCTACGGTCAGAGCCCCAATCCGTTTTGGTTGGGCGCCGCCGCGCTTGTGACGTGCGCGCTCGTGTGGCTCAACAAGACGCAGCACTACCGCCTTGCCCCGTATTCGGTGCTGGGCCTGCTGCTGTGGTTCTGCATGTTCAAGAGCGGCGTGCACGCTACGCTTGCCGGCGTCATCCTGGCCTTCACCATCCCGGCCAAGTGCGGCGTCAAGCTCGATAGCCTCACCGATTGGTTGGGCGAGTGCCTGCCGCTGCTCGATGACCGCTACGACGACGAGGCGCACATCCTGGGCCAGCATGACTTTACCGTCTCGACCACCAAGGTCGAGCGCGTCATGCACCGCGTGACCCCGCCGCTCATCCGCATGGAGCGTCTGATCTCCACACCGGTCAACTTTGTGATCCTGCCGATCTTTGCGTTCGTCAACGCACAGGTTCGCCTAGTGGGCGTGGACATGAGCACGCTGCTCACCGACCCGGTGACGCTCGGCGTGTACTTTGGCATGCTGCTGGGTAAGCCGATCGGTATCTTTGGCATGACGTTCGCCTTGGTCAAGCTCAAGGCCTGCGAGCTGCCGCACAATGTCAACTGGCATATGATTGCCGGCGTGGGCATTCTGGGCGGTATCGGCTTTACCATGTCGATTCTCATCAGCGGCCTCGCCTTCCCGACGGCCCAGTTTGAGGTTCTGGCTGCCAAGGCCGCTATTCTCGCCGGCTCTGTCACCGCGGCCGTACTTGGCATGATCTACATGAGTGTGATCTGCAAGCACCCCGCGCCCAAGAACGAGTAGGCGCGTAGAAACAGACGCCAGAGCCTGCTCGAGCGCGTGTAAAACGCGGTTTTGAGTGGTACTTGCCACCTGCCGGACACCCCAGTGGCCAAAAAACGCCGTTTGTGAGTACTGTCACAAACGGCGTTTCATTTTAGGCGCGAAAAATAATGTACAAATCTATTCTGTCTGTGCATTAACGATTGCGTGGCTGGACGAAAAATGCCGATGCATCCTTCCAAAACCGGACACAAAAGGCCAAGACTGGCCTTTTTAATTCAAAATCGCTGTTACTAAAAAAGTAACAGTACTCATATTTGCTATTTTTTGACCACAGGCCCCAATGACTAGGTTTATTCCACGGTGCCGTAGATGGCGCCCCAGCCGTGGGCGGCCAAGGCGGAGTTGAGCTGGTCGCAAAGTGACTGGCGGTCGTAATAGCCGGGCGGTAGCAGGTTGACGATTTCCATGAGATCGGGCGCCAGGTCCAAGATTTCGGCCTGTACGATCAGATCCAGGCGGTCGATGGCGTGACGGTCGTAAAATAGTCCGTCGACCAGGCGCTGCAGGTCGCCGAATTCCTCGGCCTGGAATGATCCGTACTCCATAGTGCCTCCTTGGGCGCTTCACGCCGGCATGCGCGGCGATTCGTAATTCATTGCGATGGACTTAATCTATCACGGCTTCATAACGTTGCGACGGTGGCGGTCTATACTTAGAAGAATTGCAACGTACCGCTTCGTGAAAGGTCGCACCCATGCAGACGATCTACCAGAAGATGGAAACCACCGAACTCGATGCCGCCATCGAGGCGCTCAAAGCCGAGGTCGCCGAGGTCAAGGCCAAGGGCCTGGCGCTCGACATGGCCCGCGGCAAGCCGTCGCCCTCCCAGGTGGACATCTCTCGACCCATGCTCGATATCCTCAATGCCGATGCCGATCTGCACGACGGCAACGTCGACTGCTCCAACTACGGCTGCTTTGAGGGCATTCCCTCGGCACGCAAGCTGGCGGGGGAGTTCCTGGGTTGCCCCGCCGAGCAGACGCTCGTGCTGGGTTCGTCGAGCTTGCTGATCGAGCACGATATCGCCGGTATGTTCTGGCGTTGCGGCTCGTGTGGTAGCGATCCTTGGGAGGCTTACGAGGCAGCGCACGACGGCAAGAAGGTCAAGTTCCTGTGCCCGGTTCCCGGCTACGATCGCCACTTTGGCATTACCGCCGACTTGGGTATCGAGAACGTTCCCGTCGCGATGACCGACAACGGCCCCGATATGGACGAGATCGAGCGCCTCGTTGCCGCCGACGATTCCATCAAGGGCATCTGGTGCGTGCCCAAGTATTCCAACCCCACGGGTATCACCTTTAGCGAGGACACCGTGCGCCGCCTGGTCGAGATGCACACGGCCGCGCCCGATTTCCGCATCTTCTGGGACAACGCCTACTGCGTGCACGACCTGTACGACGAGACCGACGAGCTCGCCAACATCTTTGATCTTGCCCGCGCGGCGGGCACCGAGGACCGCGTGGTGGCATTCGCCTCGACGTCCAAGATCACCTTCCCGGGTGCCGGTATCGGCTTTATCGGTGCGAGCCCCGCGGTTATCGCGGAGTTCTCCAAGCGCCTGAAGGCCGGCCTCATCAGTGCCGACAAGCTCAACCAGCTGCGTCACGTGCGCTTCCTTCCCACCATCGAGGCGGTCAAGGAGCACATGAAAAAGCATGCCGAGTTCTTGCGCCCGCGCTTTGAGGCTGTCGAGCGCAAGCTCACCGAGGGCTTGGGCGACACGGGCTGCGCCACCTGGACGCACCCCCGCGGCGGCTACTTTGTAAGCTTCGATGGTCCCGAGGGTTCAGCCCAGAAGGTCGCCGCGCTCTGCGCCGACCTGGGCGTCAAGCTCACGCCGGCTGGTGCCACCTGGCCTTATGGCAAGGACCCGCGCGACACCAACATCCGCATCGCGCCGAGCTATCCCACGGTCGAGGACCTGGAGGCCGCGCTCGATGTGCTGGTGCTGGCCGTCAAGCTTGTCGCTGCCGAGCTTGCGCGTGCCGAGCGCGCCTAACGCGCGGCTTCCCGTACTATCCGCACTTTCGATACGTAAAGGAGCGTATACATGGATTTGGGTATTTCTACCAACCCCACGCCAGAGCTCTACACCATTAAGGTAACCGGCGAGATCGATATCTCTAACGCCGATAGCCTGCGCAATGCCATCGACCTGGCGCTCGAGCAGCCCACTGAGGCCGTTGAGCTCGATTTTGCCCAGGTGAGCTACATCGATTCGACGGGCATTGGCGTGCTCGTGGGCGCCGCACACCACGCGGTCGACCACGGCAAACTCTTTAGCTGCACCAATGTGCAGCCCCCGGTGATGCGCGTGGTTCAGCTGTTGGGTGTCGACCAGGAGATTTCAATCACCGCTGCATAATCTTTGCCCCCAAAAGGGCGTGCCATTTGGCATATGTTTGTGATGCGCTCGGACGTTTTGGTGTCCGGGCGCTATACTTGACCGAATGAATAGACGAGTTCCGGCCGAATGGCGCGGTGCGGGCTCGACTCACATCGAGCCTTGGAGGTATGTGTGTTTGGTATTGGAGAGGGTGAGCTCGCGATCATCGTGGTCTTCGGCTTTTTGCTGTTTGGCCCGGATAAGCTCCCACAGATGGGCCGCACGATCGGCCGTGCCATTCGTCAGTTCCGCGAGACGCAGGAAAAGATGACGGCCGTTGTTCAGTCCGAGATAATCGATCCGGTGAGCGAGGCCGCTTCGGCCCCGGTCAAGCCCAAGAAGGCTGCTGCGACCGACGACGATTCCGATGCGGACGAGGATGCCGCCGAGACGGCAGCGCCCGCCAAGAAGGAGACCTTTGCCGAGCGTCGCGCCCGTCTTGCTGCCGAGAAGGCCGCGAGCGAGGCTGCCGCCGAGGGCGAGGGTGCTGCTGAGGAGTCCGAGGCCGAGGGTGCCGAGCCTGCCGCTGCCGCTGAGCCTGTCGTCGAGCCTGAGCCTGCTGCAGAGCCGGAGCCCGAGCCCGAGCCGGCAGAGCCCACGACGGCTGACCTCTACGCCCGTCGTCCCCGCAAGCGCAAGGCCGTCGTTGACCAGCTCGCTCGCGAGCTCGAGGCCGAGGACGAAGCCGCTACCGCCGACGCCCCGAAGGGAGGCGATGAGTAATGCCTATCGGACCTGCGCGTATGCCGCTCTTCGATCATTTGGGGGAACTCCGTCGCCGTCTGACCATCGTGGTCGTATCGGTGTTTGCCGCCGCTATCGTGCTGTATTTCGCCACGCCCGTGGTTCTCGACATCCTGGAAGACCCCATCCGCTCCTTTGTGCCGGACGGTAAGTTCTACATCACCACCACGCTCGGCGGCTTTGGCCTGCGCTTCTCGCTTGCCATCAAGATGGCCGTGGTCATGTGCACGCCCATGATCATCTGGCAGATTCTGGCATTTTTCCTGCCGGCACTGCGCCCCAACGAGCGCAAGTGGGTTGTGCCCACGGTACTCGCCTCGACGGTGCTGTTCTTCCTGGGTGCCATCTTCTGCTACTTCATCATCATCCCGGCGGGCTTTGAGTGGCTCATCGGCGAGACCTCGGCTGTCGCTACGGCGCTGCCCGATCTGGAGAACTACGTCAACATGGAGCTGCTCTTTATGATCGGCTTTGGTGTGGCGTTTGAGCTGCCGCTCATCATCTTCTACCTGTCCGTTTTCCACATCGTGTCCTATGCGGCCTTCCGCAGCGCCTGGCGTTACGTATACGTTGGCCTGCTTGTGGGCTCGGCTGTGATCACGCCCGACGGCTCGCCCGTTACGCTGGGTCTCATGTATGGCGCCCTGCTCTCGCTCTACGAGATTTCGCTCGCCATCGCTCGCGTGGTCATTACCGCGCGCGAGGGCAAGGAGGGCCTGTTCGTGAGCCGTCTGGACCTGTTCTCGGACGACGAGGACGACGAGGAGTAAATCGGTATGCACGAGGTTGGCATTGTCAACGGCATACTCGATACAGTGATTCGCGCGGCGCGTGGGGCGGGGGCCTCGCGCGCCGTTTTGGTAACGCTGCGTATCGGGGATATGACCGAGGTCGTGCGCGAGGCGCTCGACTTTGCGTGGGAGACATTTCGCGACGAGGACCAGCTCACGCGAGGCTGCGAGCTTGCTGTGGAGGAGGTCCATCCACAAAGCGAGTGTCTGGACTGCGGCGAGGTTTTCGACCACGATCGCTTCCACTGTCGCTGTCCCCAGTGTGGTGGTGCCAACGTGCGCCTACTGCACGGCCGCGAGCTCGATATCGCAAGTATCGAAATCGAAACCCCCGACGATTAGCCCGCTAGCCATCTGGTGATGGGGTATAAAGGGGCCAAAGTAAGGAGCGCTAAGTATGGCCGAGAAAACGATTGATATTGCATCGCCGATTCTGTCGCGCAACGAGCGCCTGGCAGATCAGCTGCGTCAGCGATTTGAGCAGACGAACACCTACGTGATCAACGTGCTGTCGAGCCCCGGCTCGGGTAAGACCACCACGATTCTGGGCACCAACGAGCGCCTGCGTGACAAAGCCGGCCTGCGCTGCGCCGTCATCGAGGGCGATATCGCCTCGGATGTCGACGCCATCACCATGAAGGAAGCCGGCATGCCCGCCATCCAGATCAACACGGGCGGCCTGTGCCACCTCGAGGGCAACATGATCATGGAGGCCGTCGACGCCTTCGACCAGGCCGTCGGTCTGGAGAACATCGACGTCATCTTTATCGAAAACGTGGGCAACCTGGTCTGCCCGGTCGACTTTGACCTGGGCGAGAACCTGTCCATCATGATTCTCTCGGTGCCCGAGGGCGACGACAAGCCCATCAAGTACCCGGGCATCTTCCAACACGCCGGCGCGCAGCTGCTCAACAAGGTCGACGTGGCTCCGGCTTTCGATTTTGACATGGATAGGTATACTAAGACACTCGATGACCTCAATCCGCAGGCGCCGCGGTTTGCCGTGAGCGCGCGCAAGGGCGAGGGCATGGATGCCTGGTGCGATTGGCTCATCGGGCAGATTGAGCAAGCAAGGGCGTAAGTCGGCCGCCATACGGGCGGGCGTAGCCGCAGAGATACGAGATAGGAGCCTCTTTTGAAGCTCATCATCGCCGAGAAAAACGACGCCGCGCGTCAGATCGCCGAGCGTCTGTCCACGGGCAAACCCAAAAAGGACAAGGTGTACAACACCGCCATCTACCGTTTTGAGTGGAAGGGCGAGGAGTGCGTGACCATCGGCCTTGCCGGTCACATCCTGGCGCCCGATTTTTGTGACAGTGTGCTGTTTGATAAAAAGCTGGGTTGGTATTCGGTCACCGAGGACGGCGAGATGTTGCCGGCCGATATGCCCGATGGCCTGGCCCGCCCACCGTACGACACCAAGCGCAAGCCGTTCCTTGCCGATGGCATTTCCATCAAGGGCTGGAAGCTCGAGAGCTTGCCCTATCTCACCTGGGCGCCCGTCATTAAGCTACCGGCCGAGAAAGAGCTCATTCGTTCGCTCAAGAACCTCGCTAAAAAGTCCGACAGCGTCATTATCGCCACGGACTTCGATCGCGAGGGCGAGCTGATTGGTTCGGACGCCCTCAACAAGGTGCGCGAGGTTGCGCCGGACTTGCCGGTTGCCCGCGCCCAGTACTCTTCGTTTACCAAGGCCGAGATCACGCACGCCTTCGATAATCTCGTCTCGCTCGACCAGAACCTGGCCGACGCCGGCGAGAGCCGTCAGCACATCGACCTTATCTGGGGTGCGGTGCTCACGCGTTATCTGACGCTTGCCAAGTTCGGCGGCTTTGGCAACGTGCGTTCCGCCGGCCGCGTGCAGACGCCGACGCTCGCCCTGGTGGTCGAGCGCGAGCGCGAGCGCATGGCGTTTGTGCCCGAGGACTATTGGCAGATTCGCGGCATGGGCGCCGCGCAGGGTGCCGCCGAGGACGATCGCTTTAAGATTGCGCACAAGACGGCGCGCTTTACCGACAAGGATGTCGCCGAGACGGCGTACGGCCACGTTGACGGCGCCACGACGGCGACCGTCGCCGCGGTGGCCAAGCGCTCGCGCAAGCAGCAGCCGCCCACGCCGTTCGCGACGACCTCGCTGCAGGCTGCCGCCGCGGCCGAGGGCATCTCGCCTGCGCGTACGATGCGCATCGCCGAGTCCCTCTACATGGCCGGTCTCATCAGCTACCCGCGTGTCGATAACACCGTGTACCCTGCGACGCTCGATCTGGGCGCCGTGGTGAGCGATCTGGCAAAGATCAACCCGGCGCTGGCGCCCGTGTGCAAAAAGGTGCTCGCCGGTCCCATGAAGCCCACGCGCGGCAAGGTCGAGACTACCGACCACCCGCCGATCTATCCCACGGGCGAGGGCGATCCGTCCACACTCGACGGCGGTCAGCGCAAGCTCTACGACCTCATCGCCCGCCGCTTCCTGGCAACGCTCATGGGTCCCGCGACCATCGAGAACACCAAGCTCGAGCTCGACGTGAACGGTGAGCCGTTCGTGGCTTCGGGCGATGTGCTCGTGACCCCGGGTTTCCGCGAGGCGTACCCGTACGGACTCAAGCGCGACGAGCAGATGCCGCCGCTGGAGCAGGGCGATACGGTCGACGTGTTCGACATAAAGCTCGAGGCCAAGCAGACCGAGCCGCCTGCGCGCTACAGCCAGGGCAAGCTCGTGCAGGAGATGGAAAAGCGCGGCCTGGGTACCAAGTCCACGCGCGCGAGCATCATCGAGCGCCTGTATGCCGTGCGCTATCTCAAAAATGATCCCGTTGAGCCGAGCCAGCTGGGCATCGCCATCATCGATGCGCTGACGCAGTTTGCCCCGCGCATCACGAGCCCCGATATGACCAGCGAGCTCGACGGCGATATGACCCGTGTGGAGCGCGGCGAGGACACCGAAGAGCATGTCGTGACGCACTCGCGTGCGCTGCTGGCTGGCGTGCTCGACGAGCTGCTCAAGCACACGCAGGAGCTGGGCGACGCCATCAGCGACGCCGTCACGGCCGATGCGCGCGTGGGCGCCTGCCCCAAGTGCGGCAAGGACCTGGTTATGAAGACGAGCGCCAAGACCCGCGGCAGCTTCATTGGCTGCATGGGCTGGCCCGACTGCGACGTGACCTATCCGGTGCCGAGCGGCGTCAAGGTGAGTCCGCTCGAGGGCGAGGCGGCCGTGTGCCCCGAGTGCGGCGCGCCGCGCATTAAGTGTCAGCCGTTCCGCCAGAAGGCTTTCGAGATCTGCGTGAACCCGACGTGTCCCACCAACTACGAGCCCGACCTTAAGGTGGGCGAGTGCAAGGTGTGCGCGGAGGCCGGGCGTCACGGCGATCTGATTGCGCACAAGAGTGAGAAAAGCGGCAAGCGCTTTATCCGCTGCACCAACTACGATGACTGCGGCGTGAGCTATCCGTTGCCGGCGCGCGGCAAGCTCGAGGCGACGGGCGAGACCTGTCCCGAGTGCGGCGCTCCCATCGTGGTGGTCAACACGGCGCGCGGTCCATGGCGTATCTGCGTCAACATGGACTGCCCGACCAAGGAGAAGAAGCCCGCCCGCGGCCGCAAGACCACGGCAAAGGCGAGCACGGCAAAGAAGACGACGGCGGCCAAGAAGACGACGGCTAAGAAAGCCACTGCCGCCAAGAAGACGACCGCGAAGAAGTCGACTGCCAAGAAAGCAGCCGCCGACAAGTAACGGCGCAGTCGAAACAGTGCCCAAAAAACGAGCGAGGGTCCCATGATCATCGCTCGTTTTTTGACCGGCAGTTAGGGACGTTCCTTTTCTGCCGGCAGTTTAGGAACGTCCCTAACTGCCGGCTCGGGAACGACAAAGCGCTAGTTCACCTCGACAGGCTTGGCGCCGGGATAGCGCTCCTCAAAGTCTAGGCGGTACTTATTGTCATTGGTGCCCGCCACGTTGTCGCGCGACAGCGGCGCCACGATCTCATTCTTGTGGTCCGCAGGCTTGGCGTATTTCAGGCTGATCTCCCAGGCATCACAGATTGCGTCAATGCGGTGATCCAGGTCGTCGTACAGGGCGATGATGTCCTTCCAGGAGCTGTAGTTCTTGGAGCTCGTCGGGACGTCCAGGTCCTCGACGATGTCGTAATACTGCTCGATGGTGTCCTCCGTGCGCTCGGCGACGTCGGCGAGATTTTGACGGGTGGTTCGATCCTCTTCCAGATAGTTGCCGTTGAAGTTCTGCGCGCAGCCACGGACCTGGCTGTCGAGATCTTCGAGCAGGTCGTAGTATTCGCTCAGGCGACGGTAGAGGTTCTGCTCGGAGAGCGTTGCTTCGCCGCCATCCTCGTCGTCATCGTCATCATCGTCGTACAGACTGTTGGGATCGCCGAGAGGCTTTAGGTCATCGTCGTCGACGTCATGGTGCAGCTTAACTACCTCGGCAGTCGTCTGCGTGGCGGCGTTGTCGAACGGTCTGATTGCAAAGAAGATGACCAGGGCGATGATGATCGCCACCAGCACAACGATAACGGCGATAAGCGGCCCGGTGCCGCTCTTTTTGGGAGCGGGGGTCTGTGGCGAAGCGGGTGCGTATGCGGGAGCCGGCTGCTGTTGGGGCGAGCCGCTCGCGACGGGTATGCGCTGCGTGGTCTCGACGGCCTCGGTCCTTACGGCGGGGTCGGGGCTATAGGCGAGGGAGTCGTCCGCCTTGGCTTGCGGCGTATCAAGGGAGCCGGTCTGCTCAAAAGCGGGCTGGCTATCGCTCGCGGCTGTTTGCTCAACGGGTGCACCGCACGAGGTGCAGAACTTGGCATCATCTGCAAGAAGCTTGCCGCACGAGGCGCAATACCGAGACATTGCCACTCCTTTCGCCACATTTCAATGCAATACGACGATTATACCCAGCACCCCAAAAAGCCGGCAGTTGGGACGTTCCTTTTCGGCCGGCAGTTTAGGAACGTCCCTAACTGCCGCCTGAGTAGCCATTGGCTAGGTGGGATTTGGGACGCGCCGAGCACTGGGGTATCATGGCTTGGTTGCTATAACTCGCATTTACGCGCCTTGTAGGAAGGGGCTGCGCCCATGGCTTTTGAGCCCGCTCAACATAGCTTTATCACGCTCGAGGGCGTTGATGGCGCCGGCAAGTCCACGCAGGCGCGCTTGCTTGCCCGCGCGCTCGAACTCGCTGGCTACCAGGTTGTGAGCCTGCGCGAGCCGGGCGGCACCGCCATCAGCGAAAAGATCCGCGCCCTGCTGCTCGATCCCGCCAACACGGCCATGGGAGATACCTGCGAGCTGCTGCTCTACGAGGCCGCACGCGCCCAGCTGGTGCACGAGGTCATAGCTCCCGCCCTCGCGGCCGGCAAGGTGGTCCTGTGCGACCGCTTCTACGATTCCACGACCTGCTACCAGGCGTTTGCCGACGGCCTCGATCGCCAGATGGTGCGCGACGCCAACAACCTGGCCGTCGCGGGTACGCACCCGGCTCTCACACTCGTCTATCGCATCACGCCCGAGCAGGCGGCGCTGCGCATGGCCGCCCGTGGTGCGGCCGACCGCATGGAGGCCAAGGGCATGGCCTTCCAAGAGCGCGTCTACCAGGGATTTTGCGCCATTGCCGCCGAGGAACCAAACCGCGTAAAGCTCATCGACGCGACCGCGTCCATCGAGGACGTCTTCGCGCAGACGGTCGAGCAGGTTCGCGTCTACGGCCTCGACATTCCGCAAGATGTCGTCGCCGCCGCGCTTGCCAAGGAGGCCGAGTAACATGGCCCCCGCTCAGGCAAGCCTGCTGGCCAAGCTCGACACCCAAGAGCGCGTGCGCGACTTTTTGACCAATGCCGTCGCCAGCGGTCGCGCATCGCACGCCTACCTGTTTTTGGGCGCGCCCGGAGCGGGCAAGCTCGACGCCGCGTGGGCGCTCGCCCAAGCCTTCCTGTGCGAGCGGGACGGCTGCGGCTCATGCGATAGCTGCGTGCGCGTCGCCCGCCATACACACCCCGATGTGCACTATTACACGCCCGAGAGCGCCACGGGCTACCTCATCGCCCAGACCCGCGAGCTGCTCGACGACGTGCCGCTGGCGCCCATCCGTGCCAAGGCCAAGGTCTACATCATCGACCGTGCCGAGCAGCTGCGCGCCAACACCGCCAACGCACTGCTCAAAACACTCGAGGAGCCGCCCGAGGACGTTATGTTCATCCTGCTGGGCACCTCGGCAGACGTGATGTTGCCCACCATCGTGAGCCGCTGCCAGTGCGTGCCGTTTCGGCTGGTATCGCCCGCCGTCGCCGCGCAGGCCGTGAGTCGCGCCACCGGTCAGGACCCTGCGCGTTGCCGCATGGCCGTCGCCGTAGCGGGAAGCCCCACGCGTGGCATCGAGTTCCTCAAGAGCGCCGAGCGCCAGGACGCCCGCCGTCAGATGGTCCGCGCCATCGATTCGCTTATCGCCGCCGACGAGGCCGACGTGCTCAGTCGCGCCAAGTCACTCATCGTCGCCGTTAAGGCGCCGCTCGCCGAGGTCAAGTCCACGCAGGAAAAGGTGCTCGAGCAAAACGCCGACTACCTGTCGCGTGGAGCATTGAAGCAGCTTGAGGACCGCAACAAGCGCGAACTCAACGCGCGCGAGCGTTCGGGTATCATGGAAGCGCTGGCGAGCGCGCGGACGCTCATGCGCGACGTGCTGCTGACGCTTCAGGACGAGGCGGCCGACGTGGTAAACGAAGACGTGCGCGACACGATCGGTCGGCTTGCCGCCGCGACCAATGTTGCGGGTGCCACCCGGGCGCTCGAGGCGGTCGCGACCGCCGAGCGCAACATCGCCAGAAACGTTACTCCCCAGCTGGCCATCGAGGTCATGCTGTTCGATATCAGGAAGGCACTGAAATGCCGTTAGTCGTACCCGTTAAGTTTACCTACGCCTCGCGCGACCTGTGGTTCGATCCGCAGGATCTGGATATCCTCGAGGCCGATTATGCCATTTGCTCCACCGAGCGCGGAACCGAGATCGGCCTGGTCACGGCCGATCCCTTCGAGGTGCCGCAAGATGAGATCGGTCAGCCGCTCAAGCCCGTGCTGCGCGTGGCGAGCGACATCGACCTGCAGCTTGCCGACGACCTGGCCATCCAGGGCGACGAGGCCATGGTCGACTTCCGCCGCCTGGTCAAGGAGCTCGACCTCGAGATGAAGCCGGTCGGCGTCGAGTACCTGTTTGGCGGCGAGAAGGCCGTGTTCTACTTTGCGGCCGAGGAGCGCGTCGATTTTCGCCAGCTCGTCAAGGACCTGTCCTCGACGCTGCACATTCGCGTCGACATGCGCCAGATCGGCGTGCGCGACGAGACCCGCCTGGTGGGTGGCTACGCCCAGTGCGGACAGGAGCTCTGCTGCACGCGCTTTGGCGGACAGTTTGAGCCCGTCTCGATTCGCATGGCAAAAGAGCAGGACCTGCCGCTCAACTCGTCCAAGATCAGTGGCGTGTGCGGTCGCCTGATGTGCTGCCTGCGCTACGAGTTCGAGGCCTACAAGGACTTTAAGAGCCGAGCGCCCAAAAAGAAGACACTCATCGATACGCCGCTTGGCAAGGCGCGTATCCAGGAGTATGACACGCCGCGTGAGCAGCTGGTGCTGCGCCTGGAGAACGGCAAAGTCTTTAAGGTCAACCTGGCCGATATGACGTGCTCGGAGGGCTGCAAAAAGAAGGCCGCCGAGCAGGGCTGCAACTGCCGCCCCGACTGCGTGACGCGCGACGTGCTCGAGCGCATCGAGTCGCCCGAGATGCGCCTGGCGCTCATGGAGCTCGATCGCGAGAACGGCGTCGACGTGGGCGATGGCCTGTCGAGTGCCGACCGTCTGGCCGGCACGTCGATGCCCAAGCGTCGTCGTCGCGATGCCGAATCCGATGCTCGCGCCGGTCAGGGTCAGGGCGAGGGCCGTGGCCGTGGAAAGGGTCGCGGCAAGGCCGAGGCACCCGAGGCCGAGGGGGCGGCCGATGGCCGTCGCCGCCGCAAGCGCGCGGGCTCGGGCGATGCTACCGAGGCTGCAGCCGCGGGCAAGAACGCCTCTCGCGAGCGCGAGGTTCAGCAACCCCAGCAGCAGAATCGCGGCGGTGGCATGAACCCCACACGTCGCCGCCGCCGTCATCTGTCGAGCGAGGAGCGCGAGGACGCCTTCCGCGCCGCAGCTGCTCGCGAGGCTGGTGCCGCTTCCAAGGGCGCCTCGGCCTCCGATGCGCCTGCCGACAAGGGCGGCAAGTCACGTGGCGAGGAGGAGCGCACGCCGCGTCCGCGCCGTCGCCATTCCTCGGGCGCGCAGCAGAAGCCCTCAGTGCCCTCCGTGGCCGATCAGGTCTCGGATGGCGAGGTCAAGGTCACGCGCCGTCGTCCCGGGGATGGCGGGGGAGCGGCTGCCAAGGCTTCGCGTGGCGCCGCTCGCGACGAGCGCGAGCCGCGCGGTGGCGAGGGCTCGGCCGACCAGGGTCAAAAGCGCCGTCGCCGTCGCCGTTCCCGCAAGCCGCGCCAGGATGGCGGCGAGGGCTCGACTCCGTCTTCGTCCGCACCGCAACCGCCCGCCGGCGAATAACGCCCGCGAGCGGATTTAGCCCGCCTTGCCCCGAGCGCATCGGGGTATCATAGCGCCGAATCAACAACCCTCCCCGCGACCGAACGTAGGGAGGGTTGTGTCTTGAAGAGCCATCTGAACATATTGAGCCGTCTGCAGGGAGCCGGTGCCCTACCGTTTGCGGACGAATTGCTACCGTTTGCCGAGCACGCGACGTACGAGGCGCTTGAGGCGTTGTCGCCCACGCGATGTGCCGGCTGCGAACGCGCCGGTGCGCTTATTTGCCAAGACTGCCTGGCCGCGCTCGCGCTCATCGACCCACGGCATAGCTGTACTCGATGCGGCGCCCCGTTTGGAGACTTGCTGTGCACCGAGTGCTCGGTTGAGGATACGTCTTCGGCGATGGCCGAAGCGCTCGACCGGTGCCTGGCATGTGCCGTTTACACGCATCCGCTGCCGCGAATCATTAAAGCGTACAAAGACGCGGGCGAGCGACGCCTGGCGCCGTATCTGGCAGAGCTGCTATACGACACCGCCTTACATGCCCAGGTCGCGGCCCCCGATCGCTACGGAGGAGTGTTGTCCGGCGCCGATGCCGTGGTGTTTGTGCCCGCGACGGCGGCGGCGTTTCGGCGACGCGGCTTCGATCATATGGAAGCCATCGCGCGCCCATTTTGTGAGCTGTCGGGTGTTCCGCTGCTCGACGCTCTCGTTAAGTACGGCCATGGCGACCAGCGTGAACTCGGTCGTGAAGAACGCCGCGAACGCGCCCGAGGCATGTACGAGACGGTTGAGGACGTGCGGGGCCGCCGCCTGCTGCTTATCGACGACGTTATCACCACGGGCGCGACGATGGCAGCGGCTTCGGCGGAACTCAAGCGCGCCGGTGCCGCGACCGTTGATGGCCTCGCTATCGCACGCGTTTGGTAGGGGTGGTTTTGTGGCAGTAAAGATTGAGCGGTGCAACGAGCCGACGGGCGAACAGCTAGCGGCTTCCGTAATCCTAACAGGCGCCTCGGCGCTACGCATGATGCGCGCCGAGCGCCGACAAATGGGTTACATCAGCTGGAAGGACCTTGAGCCCGAGGAGGAGCGCCGCGTGCTGTGTACGTCATCGCCTTCGACCGAGGATATCTATCTTCCCGACTTGGTGCGGATCGGGGCCAAAAGCGGCGAGGTGCAAGAAGATCTTTGCTTGCTGGTGGGATCTGCGGCGCAGCGCCGCCGCATGCCTGGCGTGGGCTGGTCCGTGTGTTCCGGGTTGCCTGTCGGCTCGATTCTAGAGGTGGAACCGGGGGTGTGCAGCCTATCTCCCGAGGCCCTTTGTGTTGCCGTCGCCCGCGAGGTCGGCTGTATCCAGGCGTTTGCCCTGGCCCAGGAACTGTGTTCCAAGATTTCACTAAGCGATCGCGGGAAGTATCTACCTCCCTATACCTCGCCTGTTGCGAATAGACTTGCAAAGGACAAGGACCAACCGGCAGACGTGGGCTACTTTGAAGTCGAGCCGGTGTTGACGCCCGATCGCCTGACAGATTACCTCGCGGCATGCAAGGGGAGTGCGGCCAAACAACTGCGGCGGCTGTGTCCCTATCTGTCGGAAAACCTGCGCTCACCCATGGAGTGCATCATGCTTGCCATGTTTTCGCTTCCGTTTTCCTATGGCGGATTTGCCTGCGGTCCCTTTAAGACCGACTACAAGATCGAGTTCGATGACCGCGCGCAAGCAATCTCGGGGATGTCCCATGCAGTTTGCGATGCATATCAGGAGGCGGCCCGGTTTGACCTTGAATACAACGGTGAGCTGGGTCATTCCTCTCGAAGGGGACGTGTCCATGATGAAAAACGCAACACGGGCTTGATTACTATGGGAATCGAGGTCGCGACGGTCAATAACGAGATGCTCTGCGACATGGAGGCAATGGAGGCACTCGCATGGCGCATCCACCAGCGCATGGGTAAGCGATATCAGAATCGCGTAGAGGCGCGTCGAAAGAGGCAAGATGCTCTGCTGAATACGCTCCGAGCGTGCTTTGGGCTCAAGCCGGCGTAAAACTATGGCTTTATAGGGTGTCTGTTTATATGCCCTGTGCAAAAAACGGCAAATATGAGTACTGTTACTAGATTAGTGGCAGCAAAAACAAAGAAACTTGGGCCGAAAATTTGGATTCATTGAAGAGATAATAAACGAATGTGGAATATCTTGGCGCCAAGCAGGCTGTGCGGAACTCAAAAAGGGCCCGTGGGATGGAAAAACGCTGTTACTAAATTGGTAACAGTACTCATATTTGCCGTTTTTTGCACACGGCACCTTGAGACGGGTGCCCCGGAGCTCCCCGTAGGGGAGCTCCGGGCTTCATTAAAGGCTTTAGCCTGTGCGGGGCGCGCAGCGCGCCGCATCAGAAACCACCCG
>CAUBPS010000020.1 GCA_958437935.1 uncultured Collinsella sp.
AAAGGGAAGAGGCGGGGCATGCCCCGCCTCTTACACCACATCTCTGCGCGCTACCTCTAGGCGCCTTCAAATGAATCAAAATGCCCGTTAGTATGCTTCTATGTGCCAACATTAATGAACATATTTGCTGTTATGTCTATTATCTTGTAAGCTCGATATGATACTACGCCAGCAACAGTACTCATATTTGCCATTTTTTGTCCACGGGGTATGCCGCAGAAGATCCAACTTGCTCCAGCATGCCGTACGTTGGCCCTCCCCTTCCGGCGAGTGCCGACATTTTCCCAGATAAAACCGACCAAAATAAACCTGTCCCTTTTCGGCAGGTTTCGGGGCAACGAGGGCTTGCACTTTAGCGTGCGACAGCGGATAATGCCGAGCACTCGACAATACGCTTATTGCTCTTTCTATAGATTGAGGAGGCCCCTATGGCCATGGATTTCAAACGCAGGCTGCCGATCCCCATGGAGATCCGCGAGGAAATGCCGCTCTCTGCCGAGCTTACCGCCAAAAAGCAGGCATTCGATGCCGAGGTCGCCAAAGTCTTTACCGGCGAGGACGCACGCAAGGTGCTCATCATCGGCCCGTGCTCTGCCGACCGCGAGGATTCGGTGCTTGAGTACATGAACCGACTGGCCAAAACCGCCGAAGAGGTCAAGGACAAGCTCATCATCATTCCGCGCGTCTACACCAACAAGCCGCGCACTAAGGGCACCGGCTACAAGGGTCTGCTGCACAACCCCGACCCCGAGGCGCCCGATGACCTGCTCGAAGGCGTCAAGGCCATCCGCCACATGCACCTGCGCGTCATCGAGGAGACCGGTTTCTTTACCGCCGACGAGATGCTCTACCCGTCCAACTACCAGTACCTCGTCGACCTGCTGAGCTACGTCGCCGTGGGCGCGCGCTCGGTCGAGAATCAGGAGCATCGTCTGGTGTCGAGCGGCATTTCGGTGCCTGTGGGCATGAAAAACCCCACCGCCGGTTCCACCACCGTTATGCTCAACTCCATTTACGCCGCACAGGCGCACCAGAGCTTTATCTTCCGTAACTGGGAAGTCGAGTGCGATGGCAACCCGCTTGCACACGCTGTCATGCGCGGCTACATCGGCCTCGATGGGCGCACCTACCCCAACTACCACTACGAGCACCTCGAGCGCCTGGCCGAGCGCTATACCGAGCACGCCGGCTATGCCAATCCGGCAGCGGTCATCGACTGCAACCACGACAACTCGGGCAAGCGTCCGCTGGAGCAGTATCGCATTTGCAAGGAGGTGCTCGACAGCTGCCGCCGCAACGAGTCCATCTCTAAGCTGGTCAAGGGCTTTATGATCGAGTCTTACCTGGAAGACGGCAACCAGCCGGTCGACGGCGGCGTCTTTGGCAAGTCGATCACCGACCCGTGCCTGGGCTGGGAAAAGACCGACTACCTCATCCACGAGATCGCGGAGCGGGTTTAGAGTTACGGCGTTTTACCAAACGCCGTAACAGGCCGACGCTGCAAACCAGCCAGAGCGGCAATCTGCCTTTCAGCTTCGACGGCATGACCAAAAGGTCAATGCCGCCTCGCTTCAAGGCACCTTGCTCGCTCTGGCGGGCTTTCGCTGTCGTTGCCAAGACATCGGCGTTGCCAAAGCCGGCACTTGGGGACGCTCCTTTTGAGGTAGTCGTGACAGTTAGGGATGCGGCAGTTAGGGACGTTCCTTTTCTGCCGGCAGTCTGGGATATTCCTTGGGGCAGTCATTGGGGACGTTCTTTAATGACTGGTCGTTTAAGAACATCCCCAACGACTACCCAGAATGAGGGTGGATAATCTCCCGTTTTTGGCCTGCTTTTCGGGAGAAAGTGGAAGATTATCCACTCTCGTCGAGCGGGCGTTCGATAATCCACTCTCATTCCCTCTTGGAGCCCTCCGCCCCCGTGGGATCGGGGCTCGTCTGCCGAATGATTGATGCTGGCGCCCTGCGGCCATGTCACACTCAGAAGTAGCCTGACCCAACTTGGAAGGAGCCCCCATGAGCCTTGACAACGTAACTCTGCGTGCCGCCACGCTCGATGACCTGGCCGGCATCGCCGCCATCTACAACCAGCTGTGGTGCAACACGCTGCGCAACCGAGGCGACGTCGAAGCTGCCGATTTCTGTGCGCGCTTTAACATCGCCATGCAGCTGCAGCGCTCCCCCATCGCGCTCGTTGCCGAAGCTGAAGGCCGCATCATCGCCGCTTGCTGCATCGGCATCTTCGAAGACGGCAAACCACGCACCAATCCCACGTGGGAGCCCTGCTACAACGAGATGTTCGCCCAGGCAACCGAGATGGCAAAGACCGCCGATGCCAAGCTCGAAGGCTCGCTCTTTGGCGATAGCCGCGAGAAGGCAACGGCCGACCGCTTTGCCGCCACGGGCAACGAATATGCCCAGGGTCAGATCAACCTGATCATCATCGTGCCCGAATGGCAGGGCAAGGGGCTCGGCCGTGCGCTCATCGACCTTGCGCGCGCCGAACTCGCCAAAGCCGGGTGCACCAAATTCTTCCTGATGAGCGACTGCAACTCCGACTGGCAGTTTTACGAGCACCTCAACATGAAGCGCATCCTAGAGGACCACAGCCAAGACACCGGTGACGGATTTATCGTCTATATGTACGGAGGCACGCTCTAAGTACTCCTTCAATCAAGGCGAGCCGGGCACCCGGCCCTTGGCCTCTGCCCAGGAATAACCCAGGGGGCCGGACCGCCCGTCCCTAAACCTGCCCGACAGCGCGATATCTCGTCGCCCGAGCGCGCCCCTCTTTAACGAGTGCGCCTTCCTCAAGCAAACCGTTGATAACCCGCAGCGTCACGTCGCGCCCAGTTCCCAGAGCGTCCGAAGCATCCTGGCGCGTAAAACCGCGGGGCCGCTCAAGGGCAAAGCGAATCAAGGTGCGAGCGTATCCACCACGTCGCTCGTCCGAGACATCCTGTAGCATCGCGGACGCCTTGCACGCAACATCAAAGCCAAGCTCCTCCACGAGCTTGGCACGCACCTCGTGGCCGCAGTCGCCATTCATCGACACGTGCCCCTCTCGCTGCGCTCGCACGGATGCAAACGCCTGCGAAACATCGGGCGGCAGCGCCCCTTCCCGCTCGAGCTGCTCATAATCGCTGTAATCCCCACGCAAGTTGGGACCGCTATTGCCACGAGGCGTCAGATAGGAATTGCGCACGGCGTTGACGTTGGGCAGCGACAACCTAAACATTGCAGGGTAGGCGCAGACCTCGGGTTCCAACCCTTCCGCCTCATAGAGCGCACGGATCCCCTTGAGGCCCGTTCCAAACGCCTCAACCATCCCCAGGCGCAAAAAGAGCAGTTGCAGCTTTGGATTCCGAGCGTCCGAGCCGCCCGCAAGCGCCTCCTCGACGCTGATGTGCTGCGGCCCTCCCGCATTGGTAAATTCAAGCGCCGTACGGCTCATCTTGATAAGAGACGCCACCGAAGATTCGTAGTCGCGATGAATAAACAGGTTCAGAATTCCCTCTCGAACAGCCTCGCGGGGATAGTCGTCCTTATCTATGCGATCGAGCCTTCCCGGCACAAAGTACATACGCGTTGCGTTCGATATATTGAGGAACCGTTCGATATCCTCTATCTGCCTGAAGATCGAGCCCTCGCCATCCTGACGGTCGATAAACTCGGTATACGCATCGTCGTTGAAGAGGCCAGCGCGGACTGCAAAGGGGTTTTGGTCAGAGACCAGCAGTGCCAAATTGGTGTAAAAGCCCAACTCATCGATAAGGCCGAGATTCTTTTGAGAGGTTTGGTCAAACGTAATCTCCGCGCGCCTAAAGACCCGCTCGGCTTCAAAAAACGTCAAGCTCTGTTCATGAGAGCGCGCGGTCTCAAAATAATCGCCGTCGGTGCGCTTGATCATCGAGCGGATCTGGGCCATCTCGATGGGCACGTTTGCAGGACCTAGGCGCCGATATACCCCGGCGGGAACAAATCCCTTCGAGCACAGGCAGTACGGCTTGTGAGGACCCGCTTCCACCTCGATTTTCACCAACGCTGCGCCATCGATGTCCAATGCGGAGACCGTCGTGATTTCAGAAACGTCGGGATACACGCCATCGGTTATTACATTAGAGCATTGAAGCATGGTGGCATCGATATCGTCCACGCCGATGATGCTGCCAAAATCGTCGATTCCGATATACAAGGTACCGCCATTCGAATTGGCAAACGCCACCACAGCTTTGAGCAGCTTAGGGGTAAATGTGCACTTGAACTCCACGGTTTCACTTTCAACAAGCTGCATGCTACCCCCTATCATCGACTATCGACGATTCTAGACCAACTATCGACGATAAGCAAGGCCCCTGGTACCCTCGCTTAGACCCGAGTGCCCGCGTGCAACACTGCCCGCCGCACGCAAAAGGGCCCGCCAGCGTGTGCGCCAGCGGGCCCCAGGTCATATCGACACTACCCCGTGTGCCTGCAAGCGCCTCTACTTGCAGCGCGCCTTGGGCTGCTGCTGGGTGATGCAGTGGATGTTGCCGCCACCATAGATGACCTCGCGAGTCATGATACCGATGACTTCACGGTCCGGATAAGCAGCCTGGATATCCTTGAGCGCCTGGGCGTCATTGGGATCGCCGAACTGCGGTACAAGCACCGCACCGTTGATGGGCAGGAAGTTGAGGTAGCTCGGCTCGAAAGCATCCTCGGGGGTACGCGGCAGCACACCCTCGACCGGATCGATGGTCGATGCCTCCTCCTCGGTCATATATACCGAGGTCGCAGGCATAATCACCTTGTGGATCTTGAGCTTGCGGCCACGGGCATCCGTCGTCTCGGAAAGCGTCTTATACGCCTCTTGGCACTCCTTGTAGAACTTATGGTTGGGATCATCGGTCCACATGCAGCAGACCTCGCCGGGCGCACTAAAGCATGCGACGTCGTCCACGTGCCCGTTGGTCTCAAACGGGTCAATGCCATCCTTGATCCAAATGACCTTCTCGATGCCCAGGTACTCGGCAAGCTTCTCCTCGATCTGCTCCTTGGTGTACTGGGGGTTGCGGTCCTCATTGAGCAGGCACATCTCGGTGGTCACCACGGTGCCCTGGCCGTCGCAGTTAAACGAGCCGCCCCCGAGGATGTAATCCTCGGGACGATAGCGGTTAACCTGCTCAAGCTGCGCCACCTGCAGGCCAATGGAAGCGTCCTTGTCCCACGGGAAATACAGGCCGTCAATGAAACCGCCGTAGGCATTAAAGTGGAAGTGCGAAAGAGCAACCTCACCATTGTCATTAACAAGGAACGCCGGGCCGGGGTCGCGGATCCAGGAGTCGTTGTACTCCATATGAATCACGCGCACGTTTTCAACGCCGTCGAAGATCTCACACACCGCGGAGAAGTCTTCGGTGTTGACGCCAACGGTGATGGGTTGGAAGCGCGCAACGGTCTTAATAATCTCGGTAAAGACCTTTTGCGCCGGCTTGGCACCGCAGCGCCACACATCCGAACGATGCGGCCACAAAATCCAGGTGCGCTCCTGCTCCTCGTACTCGCCGGGCATGTAGAATCCGTCCTTCTTAGGCGTGGATTCACTCTCGTAGATGGTCTTCATTTCAAGCTCCTAAATCTCGGTGCTTTTGCTTGACGAGACCATAATGTAGCCGTAGCCAGATGTCCTCAATGGTCCCTCGAGTCCCTTTCAGCGACCGACGGTATACCATTCGCTGACCTAAAGTTCTATTCAGGCCGAGAACATGACATACTGGGTTCCACAATGGAAAGGACGCCCTATACCCCCATGCAATAAACAGCAGACTATTGAGTTGGACAGTACGACCTGGACTGCTCTCAACGAGCTCGCGCTTGCAATCCACGCATCACACGGTGTCGATAAGCTGCAAAAGGAGACCCTCGAGGGAACGACAGGGCTCGTGCCCCATCGGATCGCCATGTTCGACCTGATCGAGGCGGCGGGCAGTGATGTCCCACGCTACGTCCACCCCGCAAGCAGCGGAATGGACGACCGCGCACTGAGCGACTACTACAACCGCTACGCCGCGATGGACTATACAACATGGAGCTTTGACTTACATAAGGTCGGCGTCTACCGCGACCTCGACCTCGTCGACGTCGAGCGACGCGATGCCACGCCCATCTATCGCAAATGGATGGAACCGCAGGGCGTTTACTTTGGCTGTACGGCCACGCTCGCGCACAACGACAGCCCGCTAGGAAGCATCACCCTGTTTCGCGAACGCACAGCCGGAGACTTCACTGACACCGAGCTCGCAATCCTGCTCGAAATCGCTCGGCACGCGAGCCTCGCGCTCGCCAACCTCTATCCTCGGGGCATTAAACTCGCCCAGACCGAAGACACAAACCAGCTGAATGCTTTCATTACAGAACACAATATCCAACCGCGCGAAGCCGAAGTCATGCGGCTCATGCTCGACGGCAAAACGAACAAACAGATGGCAAACGAGCTATTCATAAGCGAGTCAACCGTCAAGAAGCACGTCAACGCCATCTATCGCAAGCTCGGCGTCAGCAACCGCCTGGGCCTCATGACTGCCACGCGAAACATCCCGCGATAAAAAGAGCGCCTTCCATACGGAGAACGCCCTTTGATTTCGCCATTTGAATTAGTGTCGGCTCTGGCTCAAAGAGTAGACGGGTTTATTTTGGTAGGTTTTATCTGGGCAAACGCCAGCCGCCTCGAGGGAGCCGCCTTCCCTCGCGGCGGTCTTCTAGCAGAAAAACCAAGTGAGTAGGCTTTTTGTAGGAGACCAAGCACGCCCCAAAACACCACAGCTCTGACCTGCAGTTTTATTGAGTATTTGTTGCGATGTGGTCGGTAAGTTCATAAAAGTCTACTCACTTGCATCTGCCCATCACCTTTGTGGTGGTTTGAAGCTCTCCGCGGCGGGATGCTAGACTTGCGGCGTATACATTCACGCCGAAACACGGGTCGCATGAAGAAAAGGAGATGCCATGGCGCCTATCGCACCGCTCAAGATGCTCGTCGCTCCTGCCGCCAAGACCATCGCCCGCCTGAGCGACTCACTCACCTACGAACATATCCCCTGCGTTGTCGACGAACGCACGGACAGCTGCCCTTACCTGGGCCACGTCCCCTACTTTGCGCCTAAGCTCGCTTCTGATCCCGAGCACCGCGAACAGTAATCCAAGATGCATCAAGCGCCGCGCAACTCGCGGCGCTACTATTTTGATGCAAAGTAACCTGACTCCCTTGCACCGACGCCGGGATTGTCGACACTGCGGCCGCGGCGCGATATGAGGCGCGAGACCTCGCCCAGCAACACGCCGATCACCACACCCAAGAGGATCGGCAACTTTGACATCTCGGCGGGCGAGCTGTTAAGCGGCACGATTGTCGCAACAATCGAAAGCACGAGTTCTACCACCGGCACCGCAAGCGCTACCGCAAGCACCTTGCCCTCGAAGGGCGCGCGAAACACACGCGGGCGGTCGTCGTATTTACGCAGGCGCCAAAACGCCGGGAACATCGGGATATAGCTCATGAGCAGAAAGACGACGTTCATCGAGAAGAAGACCCAAAAGACGTCGGAACCTTCGCCCAGCGGAATCTGAAGTAGCAGCACCAAGCTGGCAAAACAACCGTTAATGAGTGCCGAGCCGTTAGGCATGCCGGTCTTCTTGGACACCAGCGCAAAGGGGCGCGGCATGTTACCATGGCGCGCGGCATAGCTCGCCACGTTGTTGACGCCAAAACTCCAGCAGATCATGTTGGCGAACAGCGTCACCAAAAAGGCCATGCCCACGACCATCGTCAGCGGGTGAGCGCGCCCCACCATGGCGGCAACCGCGTCCACAATGCCCGAATCGAGTGAAAGCTGCTCGGTGGGAACCGCAGCCCCAATGCCGATACCGCAAATGATGTAGATTGCCGCAATGGCAACGCCGCCGGCGATAACCGCCTTGGGGATATCACGCGACGGGTTTTTCATCGTGCTGGCAAAGGTCGCGACCACCTCAAAGCCCATAAAATTGAATAGGATGATCGAAAGATACGTCAGTGAGTTAGTGTCTCCCAGATCGGGGACAAAGGTCTTAAACGACATATCGTTGGCAAAGCCGTTGTTGCAGGCAAACCAGATGCCGACGATTCCCACCACGGCGGTAATGAGCACCTTGATGACGGCGCCGCCATCCATGACCCAATCGGCCTCGGCCACCGGCTGCATTGCCATGACCGTGACGCCCCACACAAAGGCAAGCTCGATGGCAATTCGGACCCCAAGCGAAAATTCGATGCCCCATACCGCATTGATGACACTGGGGAACATGCAGGCGATACTTGCCACCCACAGTGGAAAGTTGACCCAATAGCACCAGGAGCAGCGGGCGCCCCAACGGTCGCCCAAGCCCAGGCGAACCCAATCGTACAGGCCGCCCTCGGAATCGAACGCCGTACCGAGCTCGGCCACCACCAGGCCATAGGGAAGCAAAAACGTAATGATGAGGAAGATCCACCAGAAGAACTGCACGTTACCCATGGCAGATGCCGGAGCGGCCGCCTCGATGGTAAAGACAACGCAGATAACCGAGAGGATGACCTCGAACAGGGAGAACTTTTTACCTGCCACGACACGCTCCCCCTACAGCAAAAAGGATGGCATCTGTACCGAAGGCGCAGCCCAAGGTAGGGTTGCAGGCCGCGTCACCGGTGCAGGTGCCATCCCAAAGAGAAGAGAGGATGCAATTGTTGGACCAACGCTCGCGGAACAGGCGCGTGTAGATGACGATACGCTGGTACATAGATGCTCCGATCAAAACGGCCGCGTTTGCGACCGGAAACTTTCGGCAATTGGGCACGCGTCTGACCTGGGAAATTCAAGCGAACAATTGGCCTAACCCGCAATAAATCCCAGATCAGACGCGTACTCAATCAAAGAGGCGGGCACTCCGAAGTGGAGGCAACGGAGTGCCCAAAGAAAAACCCAACCGACCAAGACATCAAGTGACCAGACCATCAATGCCCCGAGATGGTCACGGTGCGATTCACCGACTGTCCGATTGATCGGCTGGGTTTCTGAGGTGCGGCAGATTCCCGTGAAAGAGGAGCGCCGCGTACTTTGGTACGCAAGCGACGAATGAACGGGAAGGTGCCGTGCCTCAGGAAGCCAGACAATTACGCGGACGGCTCCTGCTGCGTAATGCAGTGGATGTTGCCGCCGCCGAAGACGACCTGCTCGGACTGAACGCCGACGCACTTGTAGACGCCCTCGCCCCAGACCTCGTCGTAGATCTTCTGGAGCGTGTCGACGGCCAGCTGGTCGTTCTCGTCGCCGTACTGCGGGACGATAACGCCGTGGTTGGTCACGAGGTAGTTCATGTAGGAGGCGATCAGCGGCTCGTCGGGGACGCGAGGCTCGGCGTTCTCGTCGGCGTCAATGGTGTCGCAGGAAGCCTGGTCCATGAACAGCGGGTTCACGGGCATGCAGAGCTTGTAGACCTTCATCTTGCGGCCCTTGGCGTCAACGGCGTTGGAGAGGGTCTCGTAGGCGGCGTGGCACTGCTCGTAGAACGGATACTCGGGATCGTCGGTCCAGATGCAGGCCATGACGCCCGGGGCGATGAACGTGGCGACGTCGTCGATGTGGCCGTTGGTCTCCTCGGGGTCGATGCCCTCCTTGACCCAGATGACCTTCTCGACACCCAGGTAATCCTTGAGGTGCTCGTCCATGTAGGCGCGAAGCTCCTCGCTCCAGGGCTCAAACTTCTTGTGGTACTTGGGCCAGATGGACTCGGGATCCTCTTCCTCCTCGAGCACCGCAGAGCAGGTGCGGCCCGGGGAAAGCAGGCACTGGTCGGTCACGACAAGGGTGCCCTCGCCGTCGACGGTGATGGAGCCGCCCTCGAGGATCATGTCGTCGGGACGATAGCGGCGGCAGCCGGAGAGCTCAGCCATCTTGAGGGCGATCTGCTCGTCCTTGTCCCACGGGAAATAGAGGCCGTCGACGAGACCGCCGTAGGCGTTGAAGTGCCAGTGGTTGGCGCGCTTCTCGCCCTTGCCGTTGATGACGTAGGTGGCGGCGGTGTCGCGGAACCAAGCGTCGTCGGTGGTCATCTCGATAACGGTGACGTTCTCGTCGTTCTCAAAGACGGCCTTGCAGTTGGCGTAGTCGACCTGGTTGGCGCACATATAGACCGGGGTGAACTCGGAGATGGCGCGGGCGATGGCGGCATACTGCTTCTGGGCCGGCTTGGCGCCGTGGGCCCAGGTGTCGGTGCGGTGGGGCCAGCCCATCCACACGCGATCCTGCGGGGCGAACTCGGCGGGCATGAAGAAGCCGTCGGCCTTGGGGGTGGACTCGGACTCGGTGATCGTACGCATAAGATTTCCTCCAAATCGAACGATCGCTTGCTGCGGGCGGGTTACCCGCAGCCTAAAACCAAGAGATGGTAGGCGCCCGTTCCCCGGCAAAGGTCGGGGCGCCTGGCGCCGGTTTTCACGGAGTCGCACCGGCAAGCGACGACGTAACCAAGTGCGTGGAGACAAAACGCACGAAGGATACGGAAGAGAGATTGGGGTGGGCGGTGGTTACCGGAGCTATCGCTCACACCCACCCCAGGGAATGGTTAGAAGATGATGAGGGTTGGAGCCCCAGAACCGGGGGCTCTAGTTCTCCTCGGCCTCGGCAGCCTCCTCAGCGAGACGCTGAGCTGCCAGCTCGGGAGTGAGCCCCTTGTACTCGGTCTCACGGCCCTTAGCGCTGACGACGCGGACGACCTCGCCGATGAGCACGAGCACGATGAAGATAACGATCATCGGGAGCTTGTCGCCAATCTCGGCGGTGGAGAACGGAACCAGGGTTGCGACGATGGCCAGGACCAGCTCGATGCAGGGGATGGCCAGCATGACCTTCATCATGGCGCCCTTAAACGGGAACGTGAAGATGCGCTCACGGTTGGGGTCGTTCTTACGAAGGTTGAGGAACGCCGGGAACATCGGGATGTAGGTCAGCAGCAGGAAGACGACGGAGGTGCCGAAGAGCATCCAGAAGACGCCGTTGGAGGTGGCGTCGATGGGCACGAGCTGCAGGCACAGCACCAGGGAGGCAACGATGGCGTTGACTAGGTTGGCGCCGTTGGGCATGTCGTCATCCGAGATCATCGAGGCGAAGACCTTGGGCATGTTGCCGTGCTCGGCGGCGTAGCGGGCGACGGAGTTGACGCCGAAGGACCAGGCGGCCATGTTGGCGAACAGGGTGATCAGGAAGGCGATGCAGATGACCTTGAAGATCATAGAGTCGCCCACCATGGTCTGGACTGCGACGATCATGCCGTAGTCGGGGTCGATGGAGTCGGCCGGCACGGCGGCGCCGATGCCGAAGCCGGCGAACAGGTAGATGACGGCGATAGCCACGCCGCCGACGATGATGGCCTTGGGAATATCGCGAGCGGGATCGGCCATGTCGTCGGTCATGGTGCAGATGACCTCGAAGCCCATGAAGTTGAAGATGATGATGGACAGGTAGCCGAGGGCGTTGGTGTTGGTGAGCTCGGGCAGAAAGGTGGCAGCGGACATGTCGTTCGCAAAACCGTTCTCCATGGCATACCAGATGCCCAGGGCGCCGACGATAACGGCAACGGCGACCTTGATGATAGCGCCTCCGTTGAGGACCCACTCGGAGTCGGCCGCCTTGGAGCGGCCCATGAGATACACGATCCACACAAAGGCAAGTTCGATACCCATCTTGGCGATTAGGTTGAACTCGACGCCAAAGACCATGCCCAGGATGTCGGGGAACATAGTGGCCAGCGAGGCGATCCACAGGGGGTAGTTGACCCAGTAGGAATACGAAATGCGGGCGCCCCACTTGTCACCCAGGCCATCGCGTACCCAGTCGTAAATGCCGCCCTCGCCGTCATAGGTGGTGCCGAGCTCGGCGACAACCATGCCGTAAGGGAGCAGGAAGGTCAGGATCAGGAAGATCCACCAGAAGAACTGCTGGTTGCCAATGGCGGCAGCAGGTGCGGCGGCCTCGCAAACGAAGACGACGCAGATGATGGTCGAAATGACCGTCAAGAAGGAAAGCTTTTTCTTTCCGTCGCTCATGATGAGCTCCTTCGCTCAGTCTTGGACAGATCCGAGGCCCTAAGGTATTAAGGCAATTGCTTGGGCCTCGGTGAGCGGGCGACAGGAGACGAGCATCCGCCGCCCGCAAACGTGCTTTTAGAAGCCTTGAGGCTTAGAGCTGCTCGAGAGCCTCGAGAGCGGCGTGGAGCTCAGCCTTGGCAGAGTACTCGACACCCTCGTCGTTGAGCGGGGTGCGCTTGCCCAGGGCGGCAAGGAGAGCACGGATGGAGTGCTTGCGGTTCTCAGCCTCGACCCAGCACAGGGAGCGCTCGGGATCGTCCATGACCTCGTCGACGACCTCCTCGTTGCGGGTGGCCGGCAGGCAGTGCATGAACTTGGAGTTGGGGCCGGCGAAGTTCATCATGTCCATGGTGACCTGATACTTGGGATAGAACACGTCCATGTAGTTCTCGCCCGAGACCTCCTCGTCGTACAGGCCATACCACACGTCGGTGTAGATGAAGTCGGCGCCCTTGATGCACTCGATGTCGTCGGAGATGACGACTGAGCCGCCGGAGACCTTGCAGTTCTCCTCGGCGATGGCCATCATCTGCTTGCCGAACTCGGCGCGCTCCTCGACGGTACCGACGTGCAGGCCGCCGTCGGGGATCTGGTGGCCCTTAGGTCCAAACTGGACAAACTTCATGCCGACCTTGGAGGCGATGAACATGAGGGAGACGCAGACCTGGGTGGCGTCGCCGATGAAGGCCAGGGTGCAGTCCTCGATCTTCTTGCCCTCGGGGAGGTTCTCGAGCATGGTCATGAGGTCGCCCATCTCCTGCGTGGGGTGGTTGAACTCAGACATGCCGTTGATGACGGGCACAGCGGAGCCCTCGGCGAGGCCGACGACGTCCTTGTGACGGTCAACGCGAGCCATCATGATGTCGAGCAGCGAGCCCATAACGCGAGCGGTGTCGCCCAGGGACTCGTGACCGCCGAGCTGGATGGTGCCAGGGCCATAGAACTGAGCATGGCCGCCGAGGTCGGTCATAGCGGTCTCGAAGGAAAGACGGGTGCGGGTGGAGACCTGCTGGAAGATCATGCCAAGGCTCTTGTTGCGGAGCAGGTGCGGATAATAACCGTCAACCTTGATGGCCTTCTTCATTGCCAGGCCAAGATCCTCGATAGCCAGGATCTGCTCTTTGGTGAAGTCGTTGGTGTCGATGAAATCCTTAGGCAGTGCCATATCGATTTCCTTTCCGCCGGTCTTGCCGACTTATTACTATGAGGCGCTCGTACATCACGCCTCGTGTTTACAAGACCATCATTCACCCGTATGCAATTTTTACCTAGTTTATTCGGGATTAAAGACCGTTCACGGAGTTACACCCCCTCTAAACCAATATAAACCCGCAGGTAGCTGGCTTGCATGGGGTTTACCGTCTGGAACCGCGAACGGTATACGGCTATGCTGTATCTTGGCGTTTAATCCGCAATGGAACGACCGGCGGAGGCATGTATACCCGGGGGGATATAGCGGGCTCCATAAGAGATCAAATGAGACAGGACGGTGACATATGGACACGCTCATGTTCTTCTATACCCTAGCGATACTCGTAATCTGTATTGTGACGGCAGTGCTTTCGCTTGCCGCCTACGCCTCGTCTCGTCGGCAGTTCTTTATCTATGGCAGCGGCGTTTTTATTTGCTATGCCATCGAGATGACCGAGATCTTCTTTTTTGAATACACGCTGCAAAACCGAAGTTTTCCGGCCAATGACTATTACTCAATTACCATGCCTGTAATGCGGACCCTTGTGGCGACCGCTTCACAGGCTTTTATTTGGGCCATTGCCATGGACTTGCTCGACAAACATTCTAAAAAGCAGTTCGCTATCCCCGTCTTAACGTTTTTGCTGTGCGAGTCGCTGATTATCGTCGCTGTCCCCTCCGGCCCCATGCATCAGTGGCTCTACTACACGATGCGTCAGGTATTCCTTGTCTTTGTGGGACTGTTTATCTTTTGGACGGCGCATAAAAGCACGAAGGTTGAGTTGAAGGCACGCGTCAACAACCAGCGAAAGCACCTGATTATCGGTGCCATCCTGGTCGGTTGCATCGTTGCCGAGGATTTCTACAACATCCTTGTCGTCCCCATGAGTCTGGCGCCCTCTTGGTTGCAGCTATATCTGTCCGAGCGCAACTTTAGCGAAAACGTCTTTGCGTGCTACTTTGCAATTCTGTTGATCATCTACTCCTACCACGTGCTTTCAATCCGCATGCAGGAGGCACCCGAGGAAAAGAACGTCAGCGATCTTGATCGACACATCGAAGAGCAGATGCCCTTTTATCGCAACGCCTACAGACTCTCCAACCGCGAGGCAGAGGTTTTGCGTCTGGTCGTGCTGGGCAAGTCGAACCAAGAGATCGCTGACGAGCTATTCCTTGCCGTGGGCACCGTCAAAACCCACATCCACAACATCCTGGTCAAAACCGAGCAGCAAAACCGCACAACCCTCATCCTCCACTTCTGGAAACGCTAACCTGTCAAAAAGGGACAGGTTTATTTTGGCTGGTTTTATCTGGGAAAACGCCAACCTCCGCGAGAGAGCGGTTTTCCCTCGTGGCGGTCTTCTAGCAGAAAAACTAAGTGAGTAGGCTTTTTTCAGGAGGCCAAGCACGCCCTAAAACGCCACAACCCTGACCTGCAGTTTTATCGATCATTTGTCGTGATGTGCTCGGCAAGTTCAAAAAAGTCTACTCACTTGCATCCGAGACGCACCAGATAGGCAAAATACCGCCGCGAAAGGACCCCTGGTCCCTTCGCGGCGGTCATACGCCTCTGATTTTGCGACGGTTTTACCGGCTTGTTACTCGCTGTAGCGGGTGGCGATGGCAGCTCGTACCATGCCGGTGCTCATGAGGTAGGTCACTAGGAAGTAGCCGCCGTAGGCCGCTAGGAAGATCGCGCAGGTAAGGCCCACCGTGCCGCCGATGCTCATGTTGCCAAACACGCTCACCAGGTCGATAATCACCTTAAGCGCCACAAACGAGTGAGCTAGGCCCACTGCCAGCGGGAACAGGAAGAACACCGCCTGCTGCGCCATGACCGAATGGCGAATCTGGCGGTCGTCGCAGCCGATCTGCGCCAGCACGCGATAGCTGCGGCTGCCGTCGGCCACGTTGGAGAGCTGCTGGATCGACAGAATCGCCGCGCAAGCCACGACCAGCACAAAGCCGATGTAGATGGCTAGGTAGCTGATCAAGCCGTTCATCTGCGCCGCTTGGGCGTACATCTCGGTGCGCGTGATGAAGACGCCCCATGTGCCCGGCTCCTTGCCGTCCACGAGCAAATTGTCGAGCATGGTGTATTTGATAGCCTCATCGGCCTTGGCCGTATCCATCCCTCGCTTGTAATTGACGAGCAGGCTGCTGCAGTAGGGCTGCAGGTTGAGCTCGGACAGCAACTCGTCGGCAACGACGACGGTACCCGGGTTGCTACCGAGCGCCGAGTTGGCGATGGCCCCCGCATCCTCGTCCGATTTGTCGGTGGCAGGCGATAGCGTATGACCACCCAAGGCGAGGGTATGACCGTCGGCCATATACCTGGTGTACAGATCGCCCAGCTCGCCGCCCATATCGCACGTGAGCAGGTACTGGTCGCGGCCGATTTCCACCGGCTCCTCGCCCATCATCTGGCGCAGCTCGTTGTACTGACTTGCCGGCGTCACAAACATGCCCATCGAATCGGCATTGCTGCCCTCGAGCGCCTTGGGAAGCTTTTCGCCCATGGCCTTGCACATCTCGCCCGCAACCACCGACGGGTTCGAGCCGCCGAGCGGATAGCTCAAATAGGAATCGATCTGCACATGCTCGCCGGCAACGTCGGCAATGTTGACCTTCTTTCCGGTTTCGCCGTCATTGTCCGCAGACTTACCATTAACGCTCTCCGCAGCATTGTCCGGATCGATACGCTCACCATGCCATGCGGAGTACAGGTCGACCGCGCTATCGGCCAGCACCATGTGATCGACTTCGGACGGATTGACATACTCCTTGTAGTAATCAAGCGTATCGGGCGTGAAATAAACGTATGTCTGCGACATATCGGCCGGGTTATAGCGTTCCAGGTTTTCGTTCATCACATTGGCAATCGACATGCCACAGGTCACCGAGGTAATGGCCAGGAACAGAATCATCGCGATGACGCCCATCGAAAAGCACACCGTGTTGACCTTGGCCGAAAGCTGACGCACGGTAAACATATTGAGACCGCGCCAATACACGCTGCGCAGGCTCTGCAGCAGCTTAATGAGCATGCCCGAAAGACCCCAGAACAGCGCAAAAGTACCCACCGTGACCATAGCCGTGGTGATGCCAAACTGGGTCATGGCCTGATCAAGTTTATCGCCTGTCTCGGTGAGCGGAAAGCCGTCGCGGAGCAGACGGTAATAGGCCACGCCCACAAGCACCGCGCCCACGGCAAAGATGGCAATCGCGATCCAGGGGTTGCGTGTCTTGATGCTCTCGTTGCGACGCTCGGCACCCATAAGCTCGATGAGTTTGGTACGACGCACGGCGCGAAGGTTCAGCAGTAGCGTGAGCACAAACATTACGAGCATACAGGCAAGGGTCAGGTTGAACGCATGCACCGAGAAAAAGAAGTGGAAATTGGCGATTTGTGTCTTAAAGAGCGAGGCCGTAAAGAACGTCATGAGCTGGGAGAGTCCCACACCCAGCACAATGCCGGCGACAAAGGCCACGACCGAAACGATCACGGTCTCGAGCGCCATGATCGTGGCGACGCGCCCGCGCCCCATGCCGAGCACCTGGTACAGGCCAAACTCCTTCTTGCGGCGTTTCATGATGAAGTTATTGGCGTACACCATCAAAAAGGCCATGACACCGGCCAAAAAGTACGTCAGGTCGCCGAGCATGCTGCCCATAACCTGCGCCAAGCCCTCTTCATCGATTCCGGCGATGTCGACCTGCATCGAGATGGTGTTAAAAGCATAGAAGACCGTGACGCCCAGGGTGAGCGTCAAAAGGTAGACGAGGTAGTCGCGGCCGGCGCGGCGGACGTTGCCCCAAGCGAGTTTACAGAGCATCGGAGCCCTCACCGCCCATCATGGCAACGACCTCCATAATGCGGTCGAAAAACTCTCGGCGGTCGGTGTCGCCGCGGCGCAGCTCGGTGAAGATCTTGCCGTCGCGGATAAACAACACGCGGCTCGTGTAGCTGGCAGCAAAGCTGTCATGCGTGACCATGAGCACGGTGGCGCGCAGGCGGCGATTGAGGGCCTCCAGGCTCTCGAGTAGCAGGCGGGCGCTCTTGGAATCGAGGGCGCCGGTGGGCTCGTCGGCCATGATCATAGTGGGGTCGGTGACGAGCGCGCGAGCCGCAGCAACGCGCTGCTGCTGACCGCCGGACATCTGGTAGGGATACTTGTCGAGCACCTGACTGATAGACAGGCGCGCGGCCACATCCTGCACGCGGGTCGAGATCTCTGCCGAGTTTGTGCGGGCGATGGTGAGCGGCAGGGCGATGTTCTCGCGTGCCGTGAGCGTATCGAGCAGGTTGGAGTCCTGGAAGATAAAGCCGAGCTCTTCGCGGCGGAACTGCGAAAGCTTAGCCTGCTTCATGCGTGTTACGTCCTGGCCGTTGATGCGGATGGTGCCGCTCGTGGCGCTATCGATGGTCGACACGCAGTTGAGCAACGTCGACTTGCCCGAGCCCGAAGCGCCCATGATGCCAACGAATTCGCCGCGGTTGACGGTAAAGCTGACATCGTTGAGCGCGCGGGTCACGTTGCCCAGCGCTCCATATACCTTTTCGAGATGCGCGACCTCCAGTACCGGGGTCGCCATGTGCGTGGTTTGCATACCGAGTCCTTTCTTGCGATTAGTCTACGGCATCTATAGTCGCAAGAAGACGAGTCGGCTACCATCGATATGGCTTACGCTTGCCTTACCGTTGTGTAAGGTACGGGTAGCTAGCCTGCCACGTGATGATATTGAGAGAGGACTTCTGTTGAAGACTGTTCATGTTGCCGCTGGGATCATTCGCAAAGAAGGATCCGATGAGCTGCTTGCCGTGCAGCGCGGCTACGGCGACATGCAGGGACTTTGGGAATTCCCGGGCGGCAAGCTCATACGCGGCGAGACACCCGAAGACGCCGTGCGCCGCGAGCTCATGGAAGAGCTGCAGGTAAAAGTTACCAACCTGCGCGATTTTTATACCGTTGAGTATGACTACCCCAATTTTCATCTCTCCATGGAGTGCTACTACTGCTCGCTCGCCGATGAATCCGATGAGCCTCAGAAGCATGACCGACAGCTCGATATCCGCTGGATTCCGCGCACCTCACTTGCCACCGTTGAGTGGATGCCCGCCGACAAGGGGCTTATCGATGCTCTGATTGAATTAAAGGAAGATCGGCTTGAGGCTAACGGCGCTGAGGCCACCGCGGCAGACGAATCTGCTACCAAGCCCAAACGTAAACCTAAGCGCCGCAGCAAAAAGCGTCCCAAGCCCGGCCTGCTGGACGGCATCGACACCTCGGACCTCTCCGCTGACGAGCGCGAACTCGTCCGCCGTCGCGCCGCCATCAAAAAGTCCATGAAGGGCAATAAGCACGCCAACACCAAGCCCGAGTTGCTCGTACGACAGCGCCTGCGCGCAGCGGGCCTTACGGGTTATCGCTTGGAATGGAAGGTTCCCGGCAAGCCCGACATCGCCTTCCCCGGCCGCAAGATCGCCATCTTTGTCAACGGCTGCTTTTGGCACCGCTGCCCTAAGTGCAATCCGAGCCAGCCCAAGCGCAACGTTGAGTTTTGGGAGGCAAAGTTCCGTCGCAACGTCGAGCGCGACCGAGCCGCCGTGGCGGCACTCACTCAAATGGGCTGGACACCCATAACCATCTGGGAATGCGAACTCAAAAAAGACCGCATCGACGCCACGATGGAGAAGGTCATCGAGCAGGTGCGCGCCGCAGAGCCGCAGCGCTAACGGCGAGCATTCACACGCTCCGCACGTCCGCGCCATATCCACGTCACAAACCTTAGAAAGTCCTTAAGCCCAAAACCTTTCAAGAGTGTTATTCGATACCTCTGACCTGCAGTTTCATCGTAACACCAAACCAGGTTAAGCCTTTCTTTAGCGCTTCTTTGCAGCACTCGCGGCATAATACTGCCAGCGCACGGGACCTAGCAGCACACCCCGTGCGTAACCTTTTGGTGGACATCGAGGAGGCCGCATAAGCATGCATTCTTCCAATGACGCAGCACAGCAGCCATCCCTAAAACATGCAGACCTTTTCTCCTTCCCCCCGACACAGAGAAACGGTCTCCTCGACTCCCCCACCACAAAAACCAAGCGCTCAGCCGATCAGAGCCACAACTTGCGAGCATCGTTCGAAAAGCTCCAAGCATCCCTAAACAAGGCGTTCCCCGAACAGGCAAGGGCAATCTAAGCCCATCGCGCTTTATACTGATGCCATGCGAAACATGGATCACATAGAATTGCACCGCGGAGGACGCGAGGAAGCGTTTCCCGAGACCGCCGAAGACTGGCCCTATATTGCCGAACGCGCAGAATTCGCTCGCTATCCGGACAATTCCGTCCCCTGGCACTGGCATTCCGAAGTTGAGCTTTTCTACATGGAGCAGGGAGCGATTGACTATCGAACGCGCGCGGCTCATGAGCACGTACGCTTTGAGGAAGGGTCCGCCGGCTTTATCAACGGCGGCGTTTTGCACAGCACGCTGCAATCGCCCAATTCGGCGCCAGCCATTCAAATGCTGCATATCTTTCAGCCGTCGATGCTCGGCGATCCCGCGGGACGTCTCCAAAAGCGCTACATCAATCCATTACTTCAATGTCGAGGCGTCGATGTGCTCAAATGGTCGCCCACCAACCCCGACGATATGCCCTTTATCGATTTGCTAAAGAGTTCCTTTAACCACGACCTTCAACGGCCGCAGAACGAGATGGCGCTTCGGAATAGCTTGTCAGAGCTCTGGATTCAGATTAACGCCAAGACCGAACCGCTCTTTTCTTCCGACGGCGCCTCTTGGATGACCAGCCGCGACGTACAGTTCAAGGCAATCCTGGACTTTATCCGCGCAAACTATGCAGCCGCTATAGATGTGCCCCAGATGGCATCTGCAGCCGGCGTAAGCGAAAGAGAGTGTTACCGCATTATCGAAACTTGTGCAGGAACGACCCCGGCGGCATATCTACGCGCATACCGCATAAACCGTGCTTGCGAACTTTTGGCACACACCACGCGAACGGTACAGACAGTCGCGCGCCAATGCGGATTTATAACAGCAAGCCATCTTGGCCAGGTATTTAAAGAACAAATGGGGTGCACTCCTTCGAGCTATCGAGCAGCGAGGCAGAATCTCGATAGCACCAGGCAGAAATCCCGCTAGCCCTTCTTCTGTCACTGCATCAAACTTGCAGGCAAACAACAGAGAGGAGCAATCATATGAAACACTTTGACCATGTCGTGTTTGACGTTGATGGAACATTGGCAGATACAGAAGAAAGCGTTCTGTCATCGCTTGCCCAGATAGTCCAAGAAGAGACCGGCAAAACGCTCCCCCGAAACGAGCTTGAGTTTGCCCTCGGCATACCCGGCAAGGACGCTCTTGAGAAACTTGGAATCTACTCGCAAGCAACGTTGGATCGCTGGTGCCACGTTGCCGCCAGCTTTAAAAGCACCATCAGCGTGTTTCCAGGTTTGCTTGAAGTCATCGCAAAACTCGCCGATAGCGGTTGCAATCTTGGCATTGTCTCCTCACGTGCGCGCGACGAATACGCAGAAGAAATAGCGCCCCTTGGCTTCGATACGTATTTTGAGCACATCATCCTTGTCGAAGACACGACCGAGCACAAGCCTTCGCCCGCACCCATGCTCGAATATCTCCGACGTACGGGCGCAAACCCCGACAGCGTCATCTACGTTGGCGACACCGTCTACGACGAACAATGTGCAACTTCAGCAGGGGTCAGTTTTGCCCGAGCAGCATGGGGATCACACCAAGACATCCCAAACGCCACCTACAACCTCAAAACCCCCAATGACCTATTAACCCTAACAACCAAGTAACCCCCGCACCCCACCCTTTCAGCCCCAACGCCACAAGGGCGATTGAGCAGGGCCGCCTGGACGGACCCCGGACTTAGTTTTCAAAATCATTCCGCAGCGCGAAGACTTCTTATTATTTTCCGCCCTAACGCCACAAGGGCGACGACCTCGAGAAGGTCAACTTGGGAGGGACGAGAGCTTAGTTCCCCAATCTTTCCGCAGGGGGCAAAAAGCCTCGCCGCACGAAGTGCGCAGCGAGGCTTTTTGCATGCCCGAGGACGATTGGGGAACTAAGTCCTCGTCCCTCCCCGGGATATGTAGCGAGTCGGAGTACCCTTGCTGTTACTCTGCTTTGCCCACAGAGTTGAGGTTGGTCATGCGGATCTTAACCAGCTCGGTGATCTCACGCATGCCCTCCTTGGCCGGCTTCTTGGGATCGAAGCAGCCGGGGTTCTCGGCCATGTAGGCCATGAAGCCCTTGGTGTAAGCCTGACGCAGCTCGGTGGCGTAGTTGACCTTACAGATGCCGTTCTGCACAGCCTCGGCAACCTGCTCATCGGGCACACCGGAGGTGCCGTGCAGGACCAGCGGCACGTCGACGGCGTCGCGGATGGCCTTGACCACGGACTGCTCGATGTGCGGATCGCTCGTGTACACGCCGTGGCTGGTGCCAACGCCAATGGCAAGGGAGGTGCAGCCAGTGCGCTCGACGAACTCCTTGGCCTCGGCGGGGTCGGTGTAGGGGCTCTCGCCCTCAACCGCGGGACCGTCGTCCTCCTTGCCGCCAACCTTGCCGAGCTCGGCCTCGACGGGCACGCCCATGGCGCGGCCAGCGTCGGCGACGGACTTGGTCAGGGCGATGTTGTCCTCGAAGGACTCGTGCGAGCCGTCGATCATGACGGAGGTGTAGCCAGTGCGGAAGGCCTGCATGCAGCGGTCATAGCCATCGCCGTGATCGAGGTGCAGAGCGACGGGCACGGAAGCGCGCTCGGCGGCAGCCTTGACCATGCCGTAGAAGTAATCCAGGCCAGCGGTCTTGATGGTGCCCGGGGTGGTCTGCATGATGACGGGGGACTTGGTCTCCTCGGCAGCGGCCAGAACAGCCATAACAAACTCGAGGTTCTCGACGTTGAACGCGCCGACGGCGTAGTGGCCGGCCTGAGCGTCCTTGAGCATCTTTTCGGTGGTAACAAGTGCCATGAGCGTTTGCTCCTCTCCCTCGCCCGCATCTGGACATCGGGCGTACGTGTTCGCAAGGCGTTTTACCTTGCGTTTTGCTGCGCCCATTGTATGAAATTCGGCGGCTTTGCACGTGCGAGATATTAAGCCCATGCAGGCCAATACAGTCGTTTTTGAAAAGTAAACGGAAGGAATTAGAGCCGAGTGGACGTGTTCGATATTGAATTTTGTGCGTTGAGCGTCTTTCTTTTATAGAAAAGATAAGTAATCGAAAGGTGTTTTCTTACTCAAAAAGAAAATGAACGAAAATAGAGTCAACACAATTCCTGCAAATTTAGCTGAGAATGGAGCATATATGGCCCAAGCTACTAACCGCGCTTTTGCCGACGAACGCCGTACCGCCATTATGGAAATGCTCGAGCATAATGCCTCGGTGCAGGTAGCAGAAATCGCCCAGACCTTTGGCGTGTCCTCCGTCACCGCCCGCGCCGACCTAGACGCGCTCGCCGAAGCAGGCAAGCTGCGCCGCACACATGGTGGAGCCGTATCGCTTCACAAGCGCCTGACTGTCTCCACGCAGGACCGCCGCATCAATGTCAACGTCGCCGCCAAGCAGGCCATCGCGCAAAGCGCCATCGAGCTCGTCAATGACGGCGACACACTGCTTGTCGACTCGGGCACCACCGCTCTCGAGTTTGTCCGCCTGCTCGACCAGCGCGATGGCATCACCGTCATCACAGCCGACATTACCATTGCCGATTACATCGACGAGAGCATGCCCTCGGTCGATGTCGTCATGCTGGGCGGGGCGCTGCGCAAAGGTCATCGCTATCTGTACGGCCCACTTACCATGCAGGCGCTCCAAATGGTCCACGCCGATCTTGCCGTCATGTGCCCTGGCGCTTTTGTTCCCGGCTGCGGCTTTACGACCGACTTTCCGCAGATGGCCGAGACCAAAGCGGCTATGGTCGGTGCTGCTCATCAAAGTGTCGCCCTCATGGACGCCAGTAAGGTCAACGGACGTGGCATGTACCGCTTTGCCGAGCTGACCGACGTCAACGCCATCGTGATGGACCGTGACCCCGATCACGCCGTCGCCACCTCAATCGCCGAGATCGTCGACAACGCCTGCCCAAATCTCCTCATCGCCGGCGCTTAAACAAAAACCACCACAAAGGTGCCTGTCCCCTTTGTGGTGGTTTGAGCGTTAAAAGTGAACGTGTCGCTACTTGGAAAGCTCGTCGGCAAGGGTTTCGATCTGAGCGCGCGAGGCGTCGTTGAGCGAACCCAGCACGGTCACCTTGTTCTGCGCCAGGGTGATGTCCTTCATGCCCTCGAGCTCCTTGGTCATAACCTTGGCAGCGGTGGGCGCCCAGGAGCCGGCCTCAACGAGCGCCACCGTACGGTTCTGATAGGCGTGCTCGGCAAGCGTGTGGATAAAGGTGCTCATGAACGGGAAGATCTCACCCTGATAGGTGATGGAGGCGAGCACCAGACGGTCATAGCGGAACGCATCCTCAACGGCCTCGGCCATGTCGTCGCGAGCCAAGTCAAAGACGGAAACCTTCTGGCCGCGGGCCTCGAGCGCAGATGCAAGCTCCTCAACGGCGGCCTTCAGATGGCCGTACACGCTCGCATAGGCAATCGTGATGCCCTCGTCCTCGGGCTGATAGCTCGACCAGGTGTTGTAGGTGTCGAGGTAATAGCCCAGATTCTCGGTAAGAACAGGACCATGGAGCGGACAGATGATCTGGATATCCAGATCGGCGGCCTTCTTGAGCACGGTCTGCACGAATTTGCCGAACTTACCGACGATGCCAAAGTAGTAGCGGCGCGCTTCGCAAGCCCAGCCTTCCGGGTCCTCGATGTCGTTGGCGCCGAACTTGCCAAAGCCGTCGGCACTAAAGAGCACCTTGTCGGTGGACTCGTAGGAGAAGATCACCTCGGGCCAGTGCACGTTGGGGGCGCCGATAAACGTTAGGCTGTGGCCACCCAGGTCGAGCACGTCGCCCTCTTTGACGACCATCTTACGCTCGGGGTAGTCGGTGCCAAAGTAGTTGACCATCATGCGGAAGGCGCCCATGCTGGCCACTATCTGTGCCTGGGGGTAGCGCTCCATAAAGGCGGCGATGCCAGCAGAGTGATCAGGCTCCATGTGATGGATAACCAGGTAGTCGGGCGTACGTCCATCGAGCGCGGCCTCGAGGTTGCCGAGCCACTCGTCAACAAAACCACCATCGACCGAATCGGCGACGGCGATCTTTTCGCCCAAGATAACGTAGCTGTTGTATGCCATACCGTTCTCGGACACATCGTACTGGCCCTCGAACAGGTCAATGTCGTGATCGTCGACACCGATGTAGCGGATATCCTTGGTGATCTCCATCAGGCAAAGCCTCCTAGATAGACAAAAGAACCCGTCTATCATAACACTCGGCAGTATCCCAGCTGTTATCTGCCGGCATCCATACCGATTGTTATTGAAATACGATAAATCGCCGTTTACCTGCGCAAACTATGCGCGCGGTATCGCCGTGCTATGTCGAATAATGAGCTGGCCGGGAATACGAATGGCAACGGTTTTGCCCGCCGTACCCGCCTCGGGAACCGCATGCTCGAATACCTCGCGTCCGCGCTGATGTAGATCAAATCGCACGGTCGTGAGCTCGTTGTGTGCCACAAAATCATCGAGCGAATCGTCGACACCCACCACGCTCACGTCCTCGGGCACGCGCAGACCACTATCGCGCAGCGCGGCAATCGCGCCATTTGCCATCTGGTCGTTTGCCGCGTAAATCGCCGTCATGGTGCGGTCGTGCTCGGCCAGATATCTGCCGGCCTCGTAGCCGCTGTTGGCAGACCAGTCGCCCTCGAGCGGCTCTGCCGGCTCGATGTGTTTACGCTCGAGCGCATCCTGCCAGCCAGCGCGGCGAAATTGCTCGTCGACCGAGAACGACGGGCCGCCAATATAGCGAATCTGCTCGTGCCCCAGCTCAAACAGGTGATCCATAAGCAAGAGCGAGCAGCCGTAATGATCGGAGTCGACCGTGGTCACCCGCGGGTGCGCGTACATGGTAACGATGACCGTGCCAATGCCCGGCAGTGGATCAAACGTCTCAAAATCGGGTGCCATGCGGCTCATGCCGATGATGATGCCGTCCACCGGCAATGCGGCCATACGACGCGTGGCCTCGGCAAGCGAAAACTCCTCGGTCTTGGACATCTCGACCAACGTGATGGCGCAATTATGCTCGCGAGCAGCGCTGGCGATGCCGTCGATCATTGAGAGGTTGCCAAACTTGGTGACATCGTTGATGCATAGGCCGACCGAATGGTAACGGCCGTCGCGCAGCGAGCGACCGGCATAACTCGGACGAAAGCCGAGCTCTTGCATAGCAGCCTGCACGCGCTGGCGCGTCTGCTCGTTAACGTTGGGCAAGCCGTTGGCGACGCGCGAAACCGTCTGCTGCGAAACGCCAGCAGCGCGGGCGACGTCGGCCATGGAGACCGGACGCGAACTGGTATCGTTGGACGGGCGCCTTGCCACAGGATCACCTTCACCCTTGCGAGATCTGAATAGCGTGAATGCCGGCCCGGGCAGAAATACATCCCGCGCCGAGGCCCGCTATCGTCGGACGCATGTTAACGTACTCTACTTTTTCTATCTGCATCTCTTCTGCTTTATAAGTCCATACGGCAATACCGTTCACGGCTGAATTTCTACCGATTACCAGATTCTCAAAAAGTGATAAGCGTTGTGTTATGAGTACGTTAACATAGCCCGTAACGTGCGGCATCGTAGATGCTGAGTTCACGCCGCTTCAGATTGTTAACGTACTCACTACGACGGAAAACTCGTCAGTATGCGCCAAGGAAAGGACTCCCATGACCACCCCCGACGAAAAGACACTCGCCACGCTCACCAAGCTGTTCGAGGAGGAGTTTGGGCCCATCGGCGATCGCCAGGTGCTCTATGTGCACGCGCCCGGCCGCTCCGAGATCAGCGGCAACCACACCGACCACGAGGGTGGCCACGTTATCGCCGGCTCGCTCGATGTCGCCGTCGACGGCATCGCCGTGGCAACCGATTCCAACAAGGTTCGCGTAGCCGACGAGGGCTATCCCACGTTTGAAATCGCGCTCGACACGCTAGACGTTCAGGAGTCCGAGAAGGGCACGTCCGCAAGCCTCGTCCGCGGCATGGCCCACGAGATTGCAGCCCTTGGCGTTGAGCCCCACGGCTTCGACTTTGCCTTTACCTGCTCCGTCCCCTCGGGCGGCGGTCTTTCCAGCTCTGCCGCCGTCGAGGCCGCGTACGGTCGCGCCATGGAAACCCTCTGGGGCGCACCCGCCATCGAGCCCGTCGCGCTCGCGCAGATGAGCCAGCGCACCGAGAACAACTATTACGGCAAGCCCTGCGGTCTGATGGACCAGGCCGCCGTGTGCCTGGGCGGCCTTGCCTACATGGACTTTGAGGACCAGGCTCAGCCTAAAACCCAGAAGCTCGAGCTCAACTTTGAGGATCACGGCTATGCGCTCGTGCTCGTTAAGGTCGGTGCCGACCACGTGGCCGCCACCGACGACTACGCCGCCGTTCCGCGCGAGATGCAGGACGTTGCCGCCGAGTTTGGCAAGGCACGCCTGTGCGAGGTCGACGTTGCCGATTTTGACGCCAAGCTCCCCGAGCTGCGCGCCAAACTGGGCGACCGTGCCTGCCTGCGCGCCGTTCACTACTGGTACGAGAACGGCCTGGTCGACAAGCGCTGGGCAGCTCTGAACGCCGGCGACATCGACCAGTTCCTGGTCCTGACGCGCGAGTCCGGCGCCAGCTCTGCCATGTACCTGCAGAATGTTGTTGCCAAACTGGGTTCCGAGCAGCCTTCCATGTATGCCCTGGCGCTGGCCGAGCACGTGCTCGACGGCCGCGGCGCCGTCCGTATCCACGGTGGCGGCTTTGGTGGCACCATCCAGGCCTTCGTGCCGCTCGACCTGGTCGACACCTTCATTGCCAAGATGAACGGCTGGCTGGGCGAGGGCTCTGCCCGTCACTACGCCATCTCTGACAAGGGGGCTTACGCGGCATGGCTGTAATGACTGACGTGCGCGAGGCCGCACAGAACCTGATCGAGTACGCCATCCACCGATCGATGATCGGCCAGGACGACCGCATCTGGGCATACAACACCATTTTGGAGTGCATCGGCGCTACGGGGCCCGCGCTCGATATGGCCTGGGCGCTGCAGACCGAGAAGCTCTCGCTCTTGCACCCCGATACCCTGCCCGATTTTGACCTGGAGGGCACGCTTGCTGCGCTTGGCGAGGCCGCCGTTGCCAACGGTGCCGCCGAGGACACGGCATCGGGCCGCGACCGCATCGCCATGCGCATCATGGGCGCGCTCATGCCGAGGCCTTCGGTTGTAAACGAAGAGTTCAACGGACGTATGGGCGTCAACGAGCCCCGCGCCGCAACCGACTGGTTCTACGGCCTGTGCTGCGACGCCGGCTACGTGCGCCGTGCCGCCATCGCGCGCAACATCAAATGGAGCACCCCCACCAACTGGGGCGATCTTGAGATCACTATCAACCTGTCCAAGCCTGAGAAGGACCCGCGCGATATCGCCGCGGCAGGTGTAGCCAAGAACACGGGCGAGAAGTATCCCGCCTGCCAGCTCTGCATCGAAAACGAGGGGTATCCCGGACGCTCCGCCGCAGCCGACGGCGGCGCCCATCCCGCTCGACAGAACCTGCGCATTATCCCCATTCAGCTCAACGGCGAGCGCTGGGGCTTCCAGTACAGCCCGTACGCGTACTTTAATGAGCACTGCATTGCCATGAGCTCCGAGCATCGTCCGATGCACGTCGACCGCAAGGGTCTGACCTGCCTGCTCGATTTTGTGGACCTGTTCCCGCATTACTTCATCGGCTCCAACGCCGACCTGCCCATCGTGGGCGGCTCGATCTTGTCGCACGACCACTTCCAGGGCGGCGCACACGAGTTCCCCATGATGCATGCCGCCGAGGTCTCGCAGTTTAGCGTGCCCGGTTTTGACCAGGTCAGCGGTACCGTGCTGCAGTGGCCGCTCTCGGTGCTGCGCCTGCGCTCGCATGACCGCGCCCAGTTGCTCGACGCTGCCGAGAAGATTATCCTCGCTTGGCGCGAGTGGACCGATGAGTCTGTAGGCGTCATCGCGCACACAGCCGACGGCGTGGCCCACAACACCGTGACGCCCGTCATCCGCCGCGTCGACTCTCGCGGAAATGCCGGCGGCGAAATCTACGAGGCCTACCTGGCGCTTCGCTGCAACATCACGACCGACGAGCATCCGCTGGGCGTTTTCCATCCGCATGCCGAGTACCACCACATTAAGAAGGAGAACATCGGCCTGATCGAGGTCATGGGCCTGGCCATTCTGCCGCCGCGCCTGGTTCCCGAGCTTGGCGCTGTCCGTGAGCATCTACTGGCAGCCAAGGTCGATGCCAGCTACGATCTTGCCGGTGCGCTCGAGGGCGATGATCTTTGTCGCAGCCATGCCGCGTGGGCCGAGGACGTCTTTGCTCGCCGCGCCGACGAGCTTACGGCCGACAACGCCATCGATATCCTGCACGAGGAGGTCGGCGTGGTGTTTGGCCACGTGCTCGACAACGCCGGCGTCTTTAAGTGGGACGAAGCCGGCCGCGCCGCCCAACAGCGCTTTATTGACTCGCTGTAAGGATCCCTTGGGGACGGAGGAAAACGGATCATTTCGTCTTCAAGACAACGGCGCCCGCCGGCAACATCGCCGACGGGCGCCATTTTTGAGTGTAGTCATCGGGGACGTTCTTAAACGACTAGTCATTAAAGAACGTCCCCGACGACTAATGACTCGAGCGTGGAAAATCTCCCACTTTGAGCTCGTATGGGCACCAAAAGCGGGAGATTATCCACGCTCATTCTATTAGGAGTCGCAACCGCTACAACTCTACGACCTCAACGTTGTTGTAGATCTCGTCCCAGCGGTCCATGACCAGGTGGCCGGTCTTGGGATCCATGGCGTTGAGCTTGCCGCAGGTATTGGCGGTCTTGAGCACCGTGACGTCGTCGGCACCAGCAGCAATGGCATGCGCAAAGCCGGCGATGGTCGAGTCGCCGGAACCCGTCGCGTTCACAGCCGCAATCGCGGGCGTCTTGGCGCGGAACGCGCGACCCTCATGGAAGCCCACCGAACCGGCAGCGCCCATCGAAACGACAACCCAGGGAATATCGGCAAAGCGGCCATCGGCGGCAAGCGCCTCGCGCAGGGCATCGACATCATCGGTCGTAAAGGACGTACCCAGCAGGCCGTTAATCTCGGTCAGGTTGGGCTTTACGAGCTCAGGCTTAGCGTCGGACTCCAGCGCGGCCTCCAGCGATGCACCCGAGGTGTCGAGCAGCACCTTAGCGCCCGCCTCCTCGGCGATCTTGACGAGCTCGGCATAGTAGCCGGCATCGACGCCACGCGGCAGCGAGCCCGAAAGCGTCACGACGTCCGCCTTCGCTGCAAGCTCGGCGAACTTGGCCGTAAAGGCCTCGAGCTCAGCAGGCGCAATCTGCGGACCGCTCTCCAGCAGCTCGGTCTGATTACCCTCGTGCAGAATATTCAGGCAAATGCGTGTCTCGCCGGCGATGGGCACAAAGTCGTTCTTGACGCCATCGGCATCCATAAGCTCGGCCATATAGGCGCCCATGTGGCCGCCGAGCAGGCCGGTCGCGAGCACATCGTCGCCCAGCTGCAGCAGCACACGGCTCACGTTGAGGCCCTTGCCGCCAGCGGTCTTTTCGGGCGTCACACGGTTAACATCGTCGATGATCAGCTTGTCGAGCTGATAGCGCGTATCAATCGACGGGTTCATGGTAACGGTCAGAATCATATTGAACTCCTGTTCCGGGGCGGCATGACCCACCCCAAACATACGATAGCTCGTTAAAGGATCTCGATCTCAAAACCGCGGGTGACGGTCTCCCCCGGCTTGGCAACCAGGCAGCCACGCTTGTGCTCGAGGATATCATCCTCGTCGGAGCAGGTGGACAGGCCGCCCCACGGTTCCACGGCCACAAAGTCGCCCTCGGGCTTGCTCCACACAATCAGGTACGGCATATCGGGGAACGTTAGGCGCACGCCCTTGTCCTCGGTTTTCTTGGTCAGCGTAACCACGCGGCTCTCGAGCACGTCAAAGATGGTCTCCGCGAAGTCGAAAAGTTCGTGGGTCAGCGACAGGTTCTGGCCGATCATGGGGTTCTTGCTGCGATGCTCGACATCAATCAGGCCCGTCGAGGGAACGGCAGTACAGAGCTCGGCGACCTCACGCTGATCAAAACGAAGCTCGTAATCGCTGTAGGACTCGCCCTCGTCGAGCGGACACTTAAAGCCAGGGTGGCCACCCACAAAAAACGGCATGTCCTCGGTGCCCTCATTGGTCACCTCGTACGACACGGCCACCTTTTCCGAATCGATCGTGTAACGAGCAACGATCTTAAACGGATACGGATACTGCTCGAGCAACTCGGCATGGTCGGCAGAGCTTAGGCTCAGCGCAACCATGCTGTCGCCCTGCTCCTCGAGCTTCCACTCCTGCTTGCGGGCAAAGCCGTGGCGGGCAAGCTTGACCTCGCGGCCGCCCATGGTCATCGCGCGGCCATCACGAAGGCCGCCGCAAATCGGAAAGCAAATGGGTGCCTGGCCCGACCAGACTGCCGGGTCACCCTGCCACAGGTACTCACGGCCGTTGGCCGCAATAGAAGTGAACGATCCGCCAACCGTGCTCAGTGCCACACGAATAGAACCGTTATCAAGAACAAACTCCATAGGAGCCTTCCCTTTCGTACGCCAGCCCGCCGAGTCAGTGGGGCTGATAGAAAACCGGCCCGCGCCCCCTCACAGAAACGCGAGCCGTCAACGGACTAGTAAATTTCGCCGGATACCCGCTAGTCGTGATACTCGCCGCGGTCCCACTTCTCGAGGAACTCGTCAAAGAAGTGCGGGTCAGCCTGAGCCTCGGCGTCGGCCTTATTGCAGGCATCGATCTTGGCGATCAGGGCATCGTGCTCGGGGGTCTTCTCGTAGGGCTCCTCCAGGAAGGCAAGCATGATATCGGCCATCAGGAACTCGCCGGTAATCTTGCCGCCAAAGCCCACGATGTTAGCGTTGAGCTCGCGACGGGCATACAGGGCAGAGGTCATGTCGCGGACCAGGGCGCAGCGGGCGCCGGGAACCTTGTTGACGGCGTTGGTGATGCCGATGCCGGTGCCGCACAGGGCCACGCCAAAGTCGGCCTTGCCGCTGGCAACAGCCTCGCCCACGGCCTTACCGTAGATGGGATAGTGCGTACGGGTGTGGCTGTAGGTGCCGCAGTCGAGCACTTTGTAGCCAGCCTGCTCCAGGCGGTCGGCCAGATAGATCTTCTCGTCCGTAACGATATGGTCGCAACCGATTGCGATGGTCTTCTTCATCAGAACGTCCTTTCGTCTGAATTCACAAGTTGAGGTAGAAGTTCGAGTTCTCGGTGGCTCTCGTTAGGCCATCTTGTTGAGCATGTCGACACGGATCTGGTGACGGCCGCCGGCGTACTGGGCGCGCAGGAACTCGCGGGCGATCTTCTTGGCGACCTCGGTGCCCACAACGCCCGGGCCCATGGTGACCATGCGCGAGCCGTTGTGCTCGCGGGTCATGTAGGCGGAACGCTCGTCGGAAATGTTGGCGACGACCATGCCCTTGATCTTGACGGCGGCCATATAGGAGCCGACGCCGTACTTATCGAATGCAAAGCCCTGGGAATCCTTGTGCTCCAGCAGGTCCTTGGCAACGGCGGTCGCGGAATCGACAAAGTCCGCGGCAGGGGTCTCGGAATAGTCGACGACCTCGTGACCGTCGGCGATGAGCATCTCCTTGATGGACTCCTTCATCGACATACCGTCGGCATCGGAAGCGATTACAACCCTCATGACATCCTCCTTGAGAGATACGCAGGTGCGTAGTTTCTGTTTGGAAGTGTTGAATCGCATTCAGGTCCGGGCATCTGAACGTGCGGTTCTTCACTGTTCATGTTTATTTGAACACATTCGAACATCAACTGCAACAACTATTTGTTTATCTTTGTTCTTTTTTGAACAAATACCGTTCGCGGATGATTGGCGACCGTTTAGGATCAGGGTTGGCCTGGCTTACCACGTATTCAACAAACAAAAGGGCGGCCGAGAACGTGTCTCGGCCGCCCTTCGGCGGTATGCCCCGGTATATACAGCTGTTTTAGCTACTCGAACTGCCCACCCTTTTTGGCGTGCTTGGACGGAGCGCTCAGAAAGCGGCCCGTCAAATAGTTCGCCGGGCCGGAAATATCAATCCCCAGCAGCACATGCCCCAGCCACAAAAACGCCGCGAGCACCAGCAACGGAATCACGCACGAGGTCACGATCATCACGATGACGCCTTCGATGAGATCGGTCACCTGCTGCACAATTTCATCGGTCATCTGCTTGGCGCCGCTAGTCACCGATGTGACAAGACCCGAGGCGCCGTCGGCAAGCTGCTCAAGCACATTCTTGGACTCTGTGGACTCGGTCTTTTTCTTGCTTGCTTTGGAGCTGTCGCTATCTGCCGCGCTCGCAGCGTCAGTCGCCTTTTGCTCGGCTGCTTCGATGCTCACTCGATACGTTTCGTCGACCTTTTGCGACACCCATACGCTTGCAGGCACCAACACCATGCCGATCATGGCGACCACCAGCACGCGAGTCGCCACGCGGCGCAGGACGGCGCTCGTGCTCCAGCGCCCGTGAATGCCGAGCGACACCGCAAAGAGCACCAACGCAAATGGGATTAAGATGCCCAGGCCAACCGACCACAAAATCGTGAGCAAATATTTCTCGAGGTAGAGCACGGCAAGCACGATACCAAGGTTGCCTGAAAGCTGCGCGAGCTGCTCGGCAACCGGCGTTCCCGTATCGCCCGGCAGCGCGGTAATACCCGCAGACAGCGCCACGCACGAGGTCGTGAGCGCCAAAACATTGCCCTTCTTTTGGTCGATAACCTCGATGGTGGAGTCCCAAGTCTTGGAATCGGCAAAATGCGGACGAGCTACAAAGCCCGACAGCAGCGCCAGCACCACGAGCGCAACGATAAAGCCAATCTGCAGCTTTTTGTTTGCGCACACGACATCGGACAGGCTGGGCTGCAGCTCGGTTACCGTCGTGTGCTCGGTTATCTGGACAGGACGCCCATGAGCCATCTCGTTCGCGTCTCTCTTTTGAATCGATCCGTTGTCCGGCATTTGGATACCTCCTCATTCCGGCGTTTAATGCGAAAGGAAGTATACCCACCGAGCAAAAATCGAACGGGAGGACGAACGGAGCGCACCAAGACTGTCCCCAATGACTAGTCGTTTAAGAACGTCCATTACAGTCGAAATTGTCAGCCCGGGACCGTCTCGGGCTACGATT
>CAUBPS010000021.1 GCA_958437935.1 uncultured Collinsella sp.
AAACCCAAGGGTTATACCCTAAGAGCAAACCACCCCTTTTAGGGGTGGTTTTGATGGGGGCACGAATGGTCCGCTCCGACCTGCAAAATCTGTGCTCACGGTGCGAATGGCGCCCCTAACCTTAAACTTTAGCTTGAACTTAGCTATAATGCGCTACGTTCCTGCCAGGCTGTGGTTGCGGACGGACGAAATGCCCGTCCTAGTCCAAGACAGACGCGGTCAAAGGGATCCACGTAAGCGACCGCGTGCGCGCGGCGCGATCATGGCGCGTCCTAGATGTAAGCCGCACCGTCCGTTCTACTTTCTTTGGGGCAATACCGCCTCGCGGGCGAGCGGGCCAGTCGTGAAGGTGGCTACGGCTTCCCGAGCAAACACCCCGGTGCGCAAGTGTGGGGTCAAATACCAGGTCAGCTGGTGGGAACAACCCGTTATTCCGCGCAACGCACGGATTGTATACGACACAGAAGGCAGGGTAGTGGACATGGTGAGGGGCAGCTTGATGCACGCGGCTCGGTTAGGTGCTGGGACCGCGGCGGTCATTGCCGTATTGGGCTTGAGCGGATGCGCGTTCAATCCACTGTCCACGTTCACGACACCCACGATTGACCAGATCGAGCGCGAGACCGTCGCGCCGGCGGTGTCGGACGATGCCCTGGTCACTCCCGGCACCCTGACGGTCGCCCTCGATACCTCCGATGCTCCGCAGGCCATGCAGGGCGCCGATGGTAACCTCACGGGCTATGCGGTCGACGCTGCCCGCGCCCTTGCAAGCCGTATGGGCCTTAAAGTTGCCTTCGTCGATGCGTCTTCTGCCGATTCCGCGCTTGGTGACAAAAAGGCCGACATCTTCATTGGCGACATCAATTCCACGGATGGTGACATCAGCACGCTTGGTACTTGCCTGTACGACGCTGCGGCAGTGTTCGGAAAGACGAGCGACGGCGAGTCACTGAGCGTTTCCACCGAAACGCTTAACACCGCTACCCTGGGCGTTCAGACCTCCTCGGCCTCGCAGGAAGCGCTCGCCAAGCAGAGCATTACGGCCAACCAAAAGACCTTCTCCAACGTCAACGAGTGCTTTGAGGCGCTCGAGTCCGGCGAGGTCGACTACGTGATTTGCGACTCCACGGCCGGCGGCTACCTTGCGCGCCTGATAAGCCAGATCTCTTACGTCGGCGCGCTCGAGGCGCCCTCGACGCTCGGCGTCGCGGGCCTCGCGGCCAACGACGAGCTATGCCGTGCCGTGAGCGATGCCCTCGACGGTATCACGGCCGATGGCACGCTCGAGGCGGTCCACTCCGTCTGGTACGGCACGATGCCCTATGACCTCACCACCAAGATGGTCTCGGGCGCCGACGTGCAGCCGACCGGCACCGGATCCAGCGAGTCCGCATCCTCCGATTCGAGCAGCGAGGGTGCATCCTCCGAGGATAAATCGTCCAGCCAGGAGGGTACTATCACCGACGACGACATTAACAAGCTCAATAGCTAGTTATTGCTAGGGGTGGCGTCTCCTATTCGCTAGGAGGGACGCCTCTTCACGGTTTCAACACGCATCGCCGGGCTCTCCCAACAGGGGAGCCCGGCTTTTTCGTTTCCATAAAACCAGCAGGTCAAAGACATTTTTTAGGTGCAAAACCAAGGTCGCTGTCACCTTCCCATAGCGCACTTTGCCACAGAAAAGTGCGAGACTTCGGTATGCGGTATCAAGCAATCGTTATTCGGGTCTTTGGGAATCCGCGTGATTAAATGCACGGCAATGGGTACATAGCCAGTACAGTAAGTCCCCGAGGCAGATTGGAGCCACGTATGGATATCAAGGTTTCTGGACGCAAGACGACGGTAACCGATGCTCTGCGTGCGCATGTGGATGAGAAGATCGGCGAGGCGCTCAAGGTTTTCGATATCGAGCCCATGACAGTCGACGTCGTGCTTCGCTACGAGAAGAACCCCTCGAACCCCAACCCGGCAATCGTCGAGGTTACGGTTCGCGCTCGCGGTTCCGTGATTCGTGTCGCCGAGCACGGTGCCGATATGTACGCCGCCATCGACCTTTCCGCCGATAAGGTCACCCGCCAGCTGCGTAAGTTCAAGACCAAGGTCGTGGACAACCGCCAGGGCGGTGCCAGCGCCGCGGACGTCGCGCCGGTTGAGCGCGTTGAGGATCTGGCCGACCTGCTGCTGCCCGAGGAGGAGGACGACCTGCTCGTCCGCGAGAAGGTCATCGACGTCACCCCGATGACTGAGGAGCAGGCGCTGGTGCAGACCGATCTGCTGGGCCACGACTTCTACGTGTTCGAGAACGCGACGACTGGCCTCATCAATGTGGTGTATCACCGTAAGAATGGTGGATATGGCATCATCAAGCCCCGTATCGAAACACTTGACGAGTAAAATACGTTAACTTGCATGAGTTAACGGCTGGCGGCCATCCCATGCGGGTGGCCGCCTTTTTACGTAAGGAGTCGCTTTGATGGACAAGGCTGCATCCGCCGGCCATTCTGACCGCTGCCGCATCGTCGTCGATACCTGCTGCGACTTTAGCCCCGAGGTCGCCGCGAACCTCGATGTCGATATCCTGGGCTTCCCCTTCATCATCGATGGCGAGGAGCGCACGGACGACATCTGGTCGAGCATCACACCCAAGGAGTTCTACGACCGCATGCGCGCCGGCGCCCGCGTGTCCACCTCGGCCGTGTCACTCGGTCGCTATATCGAGTTCTTTACCGAGTGCGCCAAAGAGGGCACGCCCACGGTCTACCTGTGCTTTACCTCGGCACTGTCGTCGAGCTACAACTCCGCGTGCCAGGCGGCAGATGCCGTGCGCGCCGAGTATCCCGATTTTGAGCTGTACGTGGTGGACAACGCCCTGCCCTGCGCGACCGGCGAGCTGCTGGCGCTCGAGGCCGTCCGTCAGCGCTCGGCGGGCCTGACCGCCAAGCAGCTGGTCGACTGGGCAAACGAGGCCAAGACCTACGTCCACGGCTACTTTACGCTCGAGAGCTTCGACGCGCTGGCTGCCGGCGGCCGCATCCCGCCCGCGGCGGCGCAGCTCACGGCAAAGCTCGACGTCAAGCCCGAGCTGTCCTATGACCTGGCCGGCTCGCTGTCGCTAATCGGCGTCAACCGCGGCCGCAAGAAGGCACTCAAGTCCATTCTCAAGTCGTTCCGCGAGAACTACGTGCCCGATCGAACCATGCCCATCGCCATCATGACGGCCGATGCCGAGAAAGACGGCGACTGGCTCGAGGCCGCCATCCGCAAGGAGGAGGGCTGTGCCGACGTCACGATCATTCGCAGCTCTGTGGGCCCCACCATCGGCTCGCACGTGGGACCCGGCATGGTGGCTTGCGCGTTTTGGGGTAAGAACCGCGCTGAGAAGGCCTCGCTTTCCGATCGCATCGCGCGTCGCGTGCGCGGCGAGTAGGCAGGCGCTACGACCACAGGTGCCCCACAGTTCAAGCACTGGCGCCGAGTATCCAACCTGGTAACAACACCCAACCCAAAAGGAAAGGTTTCATGGCAAACAAGCTCTCCGTCGCATTCATCGGCACCGGAATCATGGGTGCCCCCATCGCCGGCCACATCCTGGACGCCGGCTATCCCGTCACGGTCAACAACCGCACCAAGTCCAAGGCCGCAGCGCTTATCGAGCGCGGCGCCGTCTGGGCCGATACGCCGGCCGAGGCCGCGGCTGGCGCCGATGTCGTCTTTACCATGGTGGGCTATCCCTCCGAGGTCGAGGAGCTCTACCTGGCGGGCGACGGCCTGCTGGCCTGCACCAAGCCCGGCGCGGTCTTGATCGACCTCACCACGAGCTCGCCCGAGCTTGCGCGCGACATTGCCGAGGCCGCCCAGGTCTCCGGCCGCATGGCGTTTGACTGCCCCGTCACCGGCGGCGAGTCGGGCGCGATCGCCGGCACGCTCACGGCTATCGTGGGTGCCACCGAGAACGACATCGCCCCGGTCCGCGACATCCTGGCTACCTTCGCGGCAAACATCTGCTGCTTCGATGGCGCCGGCAAGGGCCAGGCTGCCAAGCTCGCCAACCAGGTGTCGCTGGGCGCCTGCATGGTCGGCATGGCCGATGCCATGGCATTTGCTGAGCTGAGCGGCCTTGACCTGGAGAAGACCCGCGAGATGATCCTGGGCGGCACCGGCAAGTCCGGCGCTATGGAGAGCCTGGCGCCCAAGGCGCTCGACGGCGACTACAAGCCCGGCTTTATGGTTGAGCACTTCATTAAGGACCTGCGCCTGGCGCTCGCTTACGCCGATGACCGCGAGCTCGCGCTGCCCGGCGCCGACGTGGCCTTTACGCTCTACGACATGCTCGACGCTATCGGTGGCGCCAAGCTGGGCACCCAGGCCATCACGGTCCTCTATAAGGAGGAGGCCGATGCCATCGCCGCCGGTCTGGACTGGTCGCAGTATCGCCCCGAGGAGCATGGCGCTCACGAGGAAGGTTGCGGTTGCGGCGAGCACGGCGAGGACCATGAGTGCGGTTGTGGCCATCACCACGGCGAGGACCACGAGTGCTGCGGCGGCCACGGCCATGACGACGGCCACGAGTGCTGCTGCGGCCACCATCACGGGGAGTAGCGCCTATGAGCTGGACGTTCGTGGTGCTCGCGCTGGTGCTCTTTCTCTTTGCGATCTACATCGGCTTTTTGTGCGGCCAGTGGGCCTGCGAAAAGCGCGTGATCACCAAGCGCGACTACTGGATTGCCAACTTTGCGGGTGCGGCGGCAGTCGTCCTGCTGACCTGGGTGTTCTCGCTGTTCCCGCTGGTGCAGTTTGCGCCGATCGGCTGGCTCGGCGGCTTTATCGCCGGCCTTAAGATGAGCTTTGGCGAGTCCGTCGGTCCGTGGCGCAAGCACGACGAGGTCTTTAACGTCAACAAGGCTCATCGCGCCGCCGCCGATGCGGGCGACGCCGAGGAGCGCCGCCGCGCACGTCGCAATGGCGCGGCCGACCGACAGCTCATCTCGGTCACCGATGACAGCAAGGGTGCTGGCAAGCACGCTAAGAAATAGTAAGAAGAGGTAACTATGGCAGAAAACAAAGACGAACAGCTCACCGATGAGGAGCTGGCACAGCTCCAGCTGGCAGAGGAGAACGAGAACGCCGTCGATCGCCTGGTCCAGGAGCTCGGCTGCCCCACGCGCCGTATCCGCCAGTTTGCCGCCCGCGTGCTGCACCTGCTGGCCGAGCGCGACCCGCAGCGTGTCGTGCCCTGCGTGCCTGCGCTGATCGAGGCGCTCGACCGCCCCGAGGCTCAGACCCGCTGGGAGGCCCTCGATGCTCTGACGGCGCTCGCCACCACCTGCCCCGAGCAGATGGGCGATGCCTTTGAGGGCGCCGAGACCGCGCTGTTCGACGAGCTTTCGTCCACGCTGCGCTACGCCGCCTTCCGCCTGCTGTGCGTGTGGGGCGCCACGAGTGTCGAGCGTTCGCGCGAGGCTTGGCCGATCCTGGACGAGGCCATCCAGTGCTATCACGGCGACCTCGAGTACCGCGACATGCTCGGTTGCCTGTACGAGTTTGGTCAGGGCGAGATCGACGCCGAGGTCGCCGAGAAGCTCGCGCTGCGCCTGAAGTTCGACGCCGAGAACGGCAAGGGCAGCTATCTCAAGGCCCGCTCGAGTGAGATTTGCGAAATGCTTGTTAAACGTTTTGGCCTGGATCTCTCCAAAAAGAAGAAGCGTGCTAGCGTTAAAAAATCTGACGACGCCGAAGACGAGGAGTAACAGATTATGGCGCACGATGTAGTCCTGATTCCCGGTGACGGTATCGGTCCCGAGATTACGCAGGCCATGCGCCGCGTGGTCGAGGCCACCGGTGTCCAGATCAACTGGAACGTCCAGGAGGCCGGTGCCGGCGTCATGGACGAGTTTGGCACACCGCTGCCCCAGCACGTGCTCGATGCGGTCGCCGAGACCAAGGTTGCCATCAAGGGCCCCATCACCACGCCGGTCGGCACGGGCTTCCGCAGCGTCAACGTTGCCCTGCGCAAGCATTTTGACCTGTACGCCTGCGTGCGCCCCTGCCTGTCGCAGCCGGGCGACGGCTCTCGCTTCCGCGACGTCGACCTGGTCATCGTGCGCGAGAACACCGAGGATCTCTACGCCGGCATCGAGTTCGATGAGGGCGCTGCCGAGGTCGAGGAGCTCTCGCAGCTTGTCGAGCGTTCGGGCCAAAAGACCTTCGCCGCCGATTCCGCGATCTCGATCAAGCCGATCTCCATCGCCAAGAGCCGCCGCATTGTGGAGTATGCCTTTGAGTATGCCCGCCGCTGCGGCCGCAAAAAGGTGACGGCCGTGCATAAGGCCAACATCATGAAGGCGACCGACGGCCTGTTCCTGCGCGTGGCGCGCGAGGTGGCCGCCAACTATCCCGATATCGAGTTCAACGACAAGATCGTCGACGCCACCTGCATGGGCCTGGTCCAGAACCCCAACGACTTTGATGTCTTGGTGCTGCCCAACCTGTACGGCGACATCGTGAGCGACCTGTGCGCCGGCCTGGTGGGCGGCTTGGGCATGGCCCCCGGCTCCAACATCGGTGCCGACTGCGCCATCTTCGAGGCAACGCACGGCTCCGCGCCCGATATCGCGGGCCAGGATATTGCCAACCCCACGGCCGAGATCCTCTCTGCTGCGATGATGCTCGACCACCTGGGCGAGAACGATGTTGCCAACCGCATTCGTGCCGCCGTATCTGCCACGCTCGACGAGGGCGAGCAGGTTACCGGTGACGTACGTCGTGCCCAGACCGGCTCCGTTGAGGGCGCCGTGGGCACGCAGGCCTTTGCCGATGCCGTTATCGCGCACCTGGTCTAAGGTATGCACGCTGCAAACGCCTAAATAGTACTTAAGTGTTTGCGTATAACCTAAGAATCAATACGCCCGGCGCCTCGTCGGGCGTATTCTATTGGGGACTATGTTTCCTAACAAGGAGTAATTGATATGGGTCTGATTCAAAAGAAGGACGAGAAGGACGAGATCGACGGCATCCAGATCATCGAGCGCGGCGAAGGCCCCGACGGTGACGAGGACGAGAAGATCGATCTGGTCGCCGGCACGTCTGCCGAACATATCGCCGCTGGCACGACCGCCGAGGAGGAAGACGCTCGCCTGGAGGCAAAGATCGCCGCGGACGCCGCCGACGAGAACCTCATGCCCGAGGAGCAGGACGAGGATGACTCCGATGCGGACGACCATGCATCCAAGCACAAGAAGATGATGATCGCCGCCTTCGCGGTTGCAGTCGTGATCGCTGCCGTGGTCGGCTTCTTTATCGGCAACGGTGGTTTTGGCGGCAAGGGCGTCGGTTCGTCGACCCTGACCGAGGACCAGCTCGATTCGACCGTGGCAAGCTATAGCTACAACGGCAAGAAGAGCGACATCACCGCGCGTGAGGCCATCGAGAGCCAGTACAGCCTTGATACCGTTAAGGACGACGACGGCAACTACACCGCTCCGTCTGCCGACGTTATCCTGTCCTACGTGCGCAACCAGATTCTGCTGGACGCTGCCGAGGACGAGGGCATTACCGTTTCTTCCAAGGAAATGAAGCAGTACGCCGAGGATTCCATCGGCACCTCCGACTACAAGACCATGGCCACGCAGTATGGCGTGTCCAAGGACCAGGCCAAGCAGATCGTCCGCCAGTCCGCGACGCTGCAGAAGCTCTACAAGAAGAAGGTGGGCGATAGCTCCGCAAGCATGCCGACCGCTCCGACCGAGCCTGCTGACGGCAACGAGGAGACCGCGAGCAAGGACTACGCCGACTACATCATCAACCTTGCCGGCGATGAGTGGGATAGCGAGAAGGGCACTTGGAAGGATGCCGACAGCACCTATGCTAAGGCGTTCGCCGACGATGCCTTTACGGCCGATAGCGCAACCTATAAGCAGGCCATGACCGCCTATTACACTGCTTACCAGCAGTACTCTTCGCAGGCTTCGAGCGCCAGCTCCAAGTGGACCGAGTATGCTAACGGTCTCTACGCCAAGGCCAACATCAGCATCTACGGCCTGTTTGCGTAAGGGCTGCCCGAGCCGCTGAGCGCGTAGCCAAAAAATCTGATGAGCCCGCTAGAACGGACATCGTTCTAGCGGGCTTTTTGCACTGTGGGGAGGGCGATGAGAGGGGGTGGTTGTATGCAAATTTTTGGACACTTTATTCATATAAAGTGAAAACGATTTCGGCTAAACTGGTAGTAACAATGTGGTACCACTGTTCATCTGGTAGTAACCAATTTTGAGATGAAATCGAATGGAAATTGCTAAGAATTAGTTTGGTAATGAAAGAAACGCTTCACGTCTACCTGCGGAAATTACCGTTTACGGGCCAAAAATAACCGTTTGGCAACGATATAGTAATTTGAACGAAATGTGGTGGACGTTTGAATTGAGTGTGTGCTAACGTACATACCAGCAGCCCAAAAAAGGGACTGGGTTGTCTAAGTTTGCGCACCAATGCCGGCAAGCGGAGAAGCCGGTATGCACAAGGCGCGGACATGGAACTCGTTGGTGAACAACGAAAGAAAGGTTGGAGGAGATACCATATGATGAAGTACCTCCAGAAGCTCGGCAAAGCGCTGATGCTTCCCGTCGCGGCGCTTCCCGTCGCAGGTATTCTTATGGGCGTGGGCTATCTGCTCGCTCCCGCAGTCATGGGTGCTGCCGGTGACACTACCGGTTTTGCCTATACCGCCGGTTTCCTGCTCATCAAGGCAGGCGGCGCTCTTATCGATAACATGGCCTGGCTGTTCGCAGTCGGCGCCGCTGTCGGCCTTGCCGACGATCACGATGGCACCGCTGGCCTCGCTGGCCTCGTCGCCTTCCTGATGATCCAGCAGCTCCTGAACCCCGCTGTTGTTGGCACCATTCGTGGTATGGACGCCGACGCCCAGACCGCTTGGCTTGCCACGACCGAGGGCATCGCGTTCTCCAAGATCGCTGGTAACTCCTTCATCGGCATCCTGTCCGCCATCATCGGTGGCACTTGCTACAACAAGTTCAAGGATACCCGTCTTCCCGACTGGCTGGCCTTCTTCTCCGGCAAGCGTTGCGTCGCCATCATGACCGCCGTCATCTGCATCGTCGTCTCCGTCGTCCTGCTCTTTGCTTGGCCGCTCATCTTCGGTGCTCTCGTTGCTCTTGGTGAGGGTATCGCCGCCATGGGTGGTATCGGCGCTGGCATCTACGCGTTCCTCAACCGCCTGCTCATCCCGACCGGTCTGCACCACGCTCTGAACAACGTGTTCTGGTTCGACACCATCGGCCTGGGCGACCTGACCCACTTCTGGGCTGGCGAGACCTCTGCTGACGTCAAGTGGAGCCTCGGTATGTACATGTCCGGCTTCTTCCCCTGCATGATGTTCGGTATCCCGGGCGCTGCCCTGGCTATGGTTCAGACCGCTAAGAACAAGAAGGCTGCTATTGGCCTGGTTGTCTCCGCTGCTATCTGCGCCTTTGTCTGCGGCGTCACCGAGCCCTTCGAGTTCGGCTTCATGTTCCTGTGCTTCCCGCTCTACGTCGTGTACGCTGCCCTGTACGGCATCTTCACCATCGTCACCTACTATGTTGGTTTCCGTGCTGGCTTCTGCTTCTCCGCTGGTGCTACCGACCTCCTGTTCTCCTCTAGCCTCCCGGCTGCTGCCAACACCTGGATGATCATCCCGCTGGGCATCGCTGCCTTCGTGGTCTTCTACCTCGTGTTCCGCTTCGCCATCACCAAGTTCAACCTCATGACCCCTGGTCGCGAGGATGAGGATGTCGAGGAGACCTCCGCTTCCGCCGCTGCTGGCGACGACAAGTTCGCCGCTCTGGCCGCCGCTGTTCTCGCTGCCGTCGGTGGCAAGGAGAACGTCAAGACCGTTGACTGCTGCGCTACTCGCCTGCGCTTCGAGCTCGGCGATTCCGCTCTGGTCGACGAGGCTGCCTGCAAGAAGGCTGGCGCTCTGGGTGTCATGAAGATGGACAAGGGTGCTACCCAGGTCATCATCGGCACGCAGGTCCAGGCTGTTGCCGAGGAGCTCAAGAAGCTTCTCTAAGCCTTAAAGACGTATCTGTCTTGCAAAGGGTCGTCCCGCTCCGCGGGGGCGGCCCTTTTTGCTACCTCAATACTTGATGCAGCGATGTAATTGGTATTACAGTGTGCAGGCTATCAACCGGCAAACAATATTGAAATATACTGGTTGACCTGCTGTTATTCCATTAAAACTGCTATAGTACGTGGTGTCTGGTTACAACCAATTTCGAGTCATTTATCCGGCAGGTATCATTATGGCAATGGGAGCGCGCAAACAACCTTTGTACGATCAGCTCGTCGATTTGCTGACCGATAAAATCGATCACGAACTTCGGCCCGGCGACTATTTGCCGTCCGAGCGTGACTTGTCGGAGCGCTACGGCCTCTCGCGTACGACGGTTCGCCTTGCCCTGCAGGAGCTTGAGCGCCTGGGGTTGGTGGTTCGTCAGCGCGGCCGTGGAACCATGGTGTGCGACCGCTCTTTGCAGACGGCAAACCTCACGCAAACCTATAGCTTTACCGAGCAGATGAAGGCGATCGGCCGTGTGCCCAAGACGACGATTCTTGAGTTTACCGAGGTCGAGGCTGACAAGAATATTGCTGTAGAGATGAATGCGCGTCTGGGCGAGCGTCTGTACAAGATCAAGCGCCTGCGTATTGCCGACGGTGTGCCGCTCATGATTGAGTGCACGTATTTGCCGAGCCGCAAATTCTTTGCGCTTAAGCGCCCCATGATCGAGAACAAATCGCTGTACGACATGATCGAGCAGGACTTTCACGAGAAGGTTCGCGTGGCCGAGGAAGAATTCTATGCGAGTATTGCCCGCCATTCCGACGCCCGTCTGCTCGAGATTGCCGAAGGCGCGCCGGTCCTGGATTTGATTCGTACCACATACGACATGAACAACGAGGTTATCGAGTATACGCGTTCGGTTGCGCGCGCCGACCAGTTTAAGTACAAGGTCTACCACAACCGCGCCGTCTAGAGTTATTGGGTATAAACGGCTTGGCACATTTTGCGGCGGGTGCAAAATGTGCCAAGCGGTAGAAGGCAACGAACAATCGCTCGAATTAACAATGCAGTGGTTTTTGATCCGCCCTAAAACGCACTGCGGGTACGGGAGCATAGATGAGCACGTATGCTATCAAGGCCGACAAGTTCTTTTTGCCGGCGGGGCCGCAGCTGGGCGGCTACCTCATGGTCGAAGACGGCGTCTTTGGCGCTTGGCAGGCCGATGAGCCCGCTTGTGAGATCAAGGATTACTCGGGTACATGGATCGCTCCGGGCATGGTGGACACCCACATCCATGGCTTCTATAACCATGCCACGACCGATAACGATGCTGAGGGTATTAACATCAGCTCGACCGAGCTCGCTCGTCGTGGTACCACCAGCTGGCTGCCTACGACCTTTACCGACGGCGTGGAGCAGATCAAGGACGCCTGCGCTGCCATTGCACGGGCGGACGAAGAGCGCGGGCCCGAGTTCTGCGGTGCTCGTATTCAGGGTATCTACCTGGAGGGTCCGTTCTTTACCATGAAGCACGTGGGCGCCCAGAACCCTGCTTATCTGATTGACCCGTCCGAGGAAGTCTTTGACGAGTGGCAGGAGGCCGCCGGCGGTCGTATCGTCAAGAGCGCTATGGCGGCCGAGCGTGACGGCGCCGCCGCTTACGCCGCGGCTCTGAGCGCCAAGGGCGTGGTGACCTGCATCGGCCACTCCGACGCTGCCTATGACGAGTGTGCTGCGGCCATTAACGCCGGCGCCAGCTGCTTCACGCACACCTACAATGGCCAGCGTGGCCTGCATCATCGCGAGCCCGGCGTCGTGGGTGCTGCCATGACCACGCCCAACACGTATGCCGAGATCATTTGCGACGGCAAGCATGTGAACCCCGCTGCCATTAAGGCACTGCTGCAGGCCAAGGGCTGGCAGCACACGGTGCTGATCACCGACTGCCTGGGTTGCGGCGGCATGCCCGAGGGCAAGTACACCAGTGGCGGTATGGACGTTGTTATGAAGGACAACCTTTGCTGGCTTGCCGATGGCTCTGCTATCGCCGGCTCGGTGCTCACGCTCGCACAGGGCGTCAAGAACATCGTCGACTGGGGTCTTGCGAGCGCCGACATCGCAATTCGCATGGCGACCGAGGTGCCGGCTCGCTCTGCTCACGTTGAGGATAAGTGCGGCAGCATCATGCCTGGTCGCGATGCTGACTTTGTCGTGTTCAATCCCGACCTTACCCTGGTCGAGACGTATGTGGGTGGCAACAGCGTCGGCAATGCGTTTGCCGAGTAGCCACCAAGGAAACGATCCGAGAGGGGATTTAAATGATTTACGGTGCATTGGGCGATATCGAGGAATACCGCGGAATGCTCAAGGGCCTCGATGTGCTGATCGACTGGCTCGAGGAGAACGACCCGGCGGAGCTCGAGGTCGGCAGCCATCCGATTCTGGGCGACAAGGTCTTTGCGAACGTCATGGCTCCCACGACGCGTCCTGAGGCCGAGGCTCACTATGAGACGCATCAGCGCTATCACGACCTGCAGATTGACGTCGAGGGTCGCGAGGCCTTTAAGGTCGCTACGGGCAGCCTGACGCTGGTCCAGGAGTTTGACGAGAAGGACGACTACGATCTGGTCGATTCCGACGCTTCGATCGCCGGCGATCTTGCCGACGACAAGTTTGCGTTGTTTGTTGCCGGCGAGCCTCACATGCCCACGCTCGAGTTCCCGGGCGATGGCGCACAGCCGGTCAAGAAGATCTGCTTTAAGTTGCTTGCAGACGCTTACTGGGAGGAGTAGCGAACTGCTCGGCTGAGCCGTGTGTTGACGCGATTTCCTTGAGGGGGTCGCGCATGAGCCCCGTTGACTGTGGTTCCCGTTTGGGAAGCCGCGGTTGGCGGGGCTTTTGTTGTTGAGTAGGGGGTTGCCGGCGACGTTACGCTTGGATTGGCGGGCGTGCGCAAAAACGGCAACAAAAAAGCCGCCCGAAGGCGGCTATCTTGTGCAATGGAGCCAGCGACCGGGCTCGAACCGGTGACCCCCGCTTTACGAGAGCGGTGCTCTACCAACTGAGCTACGCTGGCGGCCATGTGGTGACGCAACTGAGGCGTCAACGGCTGTCTATGATACGGGACATCGCAAATCCGCGCAAGTGTTCTGTTGAGTTTTCTCACTTTAAATGCACTAATATTGGAGACGCGATGTCTTGCTCTTACGGGCCTCGAACAGAATGGGGCAGCGATGGCTCAACCCAAGATTTTCCTTACGCGAATCGATGACCGCTTTATCTATGGGCAGGATGTCGAGCTGTGGAACGAGGCCGTGGGCAGCAATCTCGTCCTGATCGTTAACGACGAGATTGCGGCGGATTCGCGTAAGTGGGCACCCATGAGGGTCGCGGCGCCCGAGGGCGTGTGGACACGGTTCTTCTCAGTCCAAAGGACGATTGACGTCATACATACTGCAACGCCGCGCCAATGGATCCTGATCATGGTAGCGTCGCCCGCCGATGCGCTGGCGCTGGTTAAGGGCGGCGTGCCTATCACCAAGATCAGCATCGGTCACATGCAGGCAGGGGAGGGCAAGCGCCCCGTAACACCTGCAGTCGCCGTAGACGACGAGGATGTTGCCGCCCTCAAAGAGCTGCAAGAGCTCGGCATAGAGCTAGAAATCCGCTACCTCCCCAGCTCCGATCCCGACCCCATCGACAATCTGCTCAACTGATCCCTTGGGGACGGAGGAAAACGGATCATTTTGCCCTCGCGAAGGATGCGCGCGATGCCGCCTGTCAAAAACTATGCCTGTTTACTACGTTTGATCGGCTATCGCCGAACATGCCGAATTTGAGAAAAACAAAACCGCAGGTAGACGGATTGCTAATTATAGAAGAAACGGTGCATGGTCGAGCATCCTCGACCAAACGTAGTAAATGGGCATAGTTTTGATATGCCACTCATACAGTGACAGCGAAATTGAGCCCTAGGGACGAAAAGGCGCCCGCCGGCGGTGGTGCCGGCGGGCGCTGCTGTGCGATATGTCGCGTAGTGGGCTTAGTGCCTCATGAAGTGGTACTCGATCACATTGCTGTAGGGGTGACCCGGTCCCACGATGCCCTGCGGGAACAGCGTGTGGTGCGGGGTGTCGGGATACATCTCGGCCTCGAGGGCAAAGCCGGCGCCCCAACTATAGTTGGCGTCGTCCTTGGCATGCTCGTCGCCCAGCCAGTTGCCGGTGTAGAGCTGCACGCCCGGGGCGGTGGTGTAGTAGTCCAGCTCACGACCGGTCCACATCTCCTCGACGTGCATCGCGCGGCGCAGATTACGGCCGTACTGATAGCCATCGATGCACAGACAGTGATCGTAGCCACGGGCCTGCTTAATCTGCGGGTCGTCGGCCTCCATGCCGGGAGCGACGGGGCGCAGCTCGCGAAAGTCAAACGGTGTTCCTTCGACCGGAGCAATCTCGCCGGTGGGGATGTTCTGCTCGTTAATGGGCAGGTAGCGGGCAGCGTTGGCAACAAAGAAGTGCTCGCAGTCCATGTCGGCGTTATGACCGGCAAGGTTAAAGTACGTGTGGTTGGTCATGGACACGTAGGTTGCACGGTCGCTCTCGCAGCCATACTCGATGCGGAAGACGCCGGTGCGGGTCACGGTAAACACGGCCGTAAAGGTGCGGTTGCCGGGCAGGCCCAGCTCGCCATCCTCAAGCGAGGTAGTCATGCGCACGGCGTTGTGGACCTCGTCGAGCTCAGCATCCCATACGCGCTTGTGCAGGCCGTGCTCAAGATCGCTGTGCAGGTTGTTGACGCCCTCGTTGGCCGGCATATGCCAGTCCGTGCCGTCGATGGTGATCGTGGCGCCCGCGGTGCGGTTTGCCACGGGGCCGATGGTCGCGCCAAAGCAGGCGGGGTTGTCAAAGTAATCCTCGAGCTTATCGAAGCCCAGCACCACATCACGCACGTTGCCGGGAATGTCGGGCACATCGATACCCAGCACGGTGGCGCCATAGTCCATAATGCGAACGCAGATCTCGGGCCCGTTGAGGGTGTAACGATGAACGGGGGTACCGCACGGCGCGGTGCCGAAAAGCTCGGAAGTGATCATTTAGTTCCTAACATCGAGGTATTCCGGACAAACTGTAGCGCGAACAAGCGAGATTATCACTACACCCCACTAAAGCAGGGGGTATTTTTCTTAAAAAAAGTAATGAAGGCGCAGTTGAAGCGTTCATTTTTGGTCCGCGCGAATCTGATACAATTTGTTCGTTACTGTTTGAATTGATGCGCGCAAGGAACAGCGAGGACTCATCGTGATTAAGGCAGAGCGACAGGATAGGGTTCGTCAGCTGCTCGAGGAGCAGGGAACGGTCTCGGTCAAGGAGATCTCGGACGCGTTGGGTGTCTCGGACATGACGATCCGTCGCGACCTTGAGGAGCTCGCGAACCTGGGCGAGATCGAGCGCGTGCACGGCGGTGCCCGCAGCGCGCAGGGTCGCCCCCATGCGATGCTGCGCCATGAGTACTCGCACAGCGAAAAGCGCACCAAGCATGCTGAGGAAAAGCTGCAGATCGCGCGCCGTGCCGTGGAGCTCATCGAGGAAGGCTCGACCATCTTTTTGGGCACGGGCACCACGGTTGAACAGATGGCCTCGATGCTGCCGGCGTGCCGTTTGCGCATCGTGACCAACTCGCTTTCGGTTTTTAACCTGCTCGAGGAGCGCGAGGACTGCGATCTGTGTCTCGTGGGCGGCATGTACCGTCGCCGTACCGCTGCTTTTGTGGGCCCCACGGCCGAGGACACTCTGCGCGCGCTGGGGATTGACGCGGCCTTTATCGGCGCCAACGGCATTCTGGACGGCGACGTGTCCACGTCCAACATGGACGAGGGCCGCATCCAGCAGCTTGCCTTTAGCAAGGCCGATTCGCGCTACCTCATCGCCGATTCCAGCAAGATCGGCAAGCGCGACTTCTACACCTTCTGCCGTCTGGACAACCTGGACGCCGTAGTGTGCGAGCCGGGTATTGCTGCCGAAGACCGCGCTGCCATCGAAGAGCATACGCAGGTCATCTGCTAACCAGCGCAGCAGGCGATACTTCCGGCATCCCTGCTGGGGCTGGGGATTACCGGGGCATATTGACGCGCAAAATGACACGTAAAAGTCAAAACGCCATTTGCGCGTCAAAAAATATGACACGTAAAAATTTGCGCGTCATTTTGCACGTCAACGTGACGCGAAATGACGCGCAAATGTGGGCAGATAGCAAGAACGAGGTTGTTCCGAGAAATGACTAGATTCCGTATTTTGCCCTGATGTCCCTTGAGAATGAATCGTAGTCTTCGTAGAGCCCCTCGCTGCTTTCGTCCTCGGCTCGGTTCATGCGCTCAAGGAGCTTATCCTTTGGGGATTCTTTTGTAATTGCTTGCTCGCCATCGGGCGTTGTGGATTGCATGAATAATTCCAGAGCGTGGTCGTCTTTGATTATGTAGCCCGTTGAACGACCTGCTCCTGTTTTTTCGATTGCACCGCAACCAACAAGCTGGCTGAGGGTCCGTTTTACGGTCACCTCGCTGATATCGGGACAGTTGGACTGAATGTCGGATTTCTTTATGACACCAGGTCTCTGCTGGAATAGAGCGGCGATACGTGCTTGCTTCGATATAGGGCGCGTGCTGGAGTCTATCAAGGTGCGCTGTTCGAGCTGTCGGTAGGCGGCCAGGGTGGTTCCAAGCATGAAGCGGATAAAGGGTGCCTCGATGTTTTGATTTTCATCCCATCCAGCGGAGCTCGCGGCGAGGGCGTCGTAATAAAGCGCCTTGTTGTCTTCTATGAGTCGTTCGATGCTGATGTAACGCGCAACGTCGTATCCGGCCTTTTCGAGCAACAGCGTTGTGAGGAGTCGGCTCATCCTGCCATTGCCATCGTTGAAGGGATGAATGCTGACAAAATCGAAGATGAAGCGGAATGATATAAGGAGGGGGTCGCAGACTTGGCGAGATAAAGCATCGTTGAGGGATTGACAGGCTTCTTCGATAAGCCCCGGGGTTGCTAGGGCCGAAGGGGGCCTAAAGCGCACAAATCGATTACCTTGATCGTCGATAGAGACGATTTCGTTATCGCTGTCTTTCCAACGGCCCCCATACGAGATTGCCGTGTGTGCCATAAGGTCACGATGCAGTTGCAGAATGACCGACGGCGTAATGGGAATGGAGTCATGTTGCTCGTGAATAAGCGAAAGCACGTCTCGGTATCCGGCGATTTCTTCCTCTGCGCGGGAGTTTGGCTTGGCGGAATACGCCATGATCGCTTTGAGTCTTTTTTGGGTGGTAACAATTCCCTCAAGTCCGTTGGAGGATTGGGTGCTTTGGATCTTGGCCTCCTCCATAAGGGACGATAGAAGCTCGGGTTTAACTTGACTCAGAACAAGCTGCCTGCCTTTATGTTCTCGTATCGAGAGAAGGAGGTTGGTGATTGGAGTTGCTTCGAGTTCCGCTGGAACTGTGGCGTAATCGAACTGGCGCATGAGGTTCCTTTCGGTATCACGAACATACTTTCGGTATCATATTACCATGAAATAATACCGAAAGTATGTTCGTGATACCGAAACCAAGGATAGAAGTGTGCGTCGTAGCTGCTTGGAAGGCCTTGGTTTCACCGTCTAATTGTCTCAATCTGTAACAGGTAGGAACGAGAAACTCGGCTACGTGTTGCAGATTGAGATGTCGGTGGAACTGTCCTCAGGTTTGTCTTGATCTCTAACAACTAGACGGCAAAAACCGGTCTGGATGTTACAGATTGAGATCTTGCGGAGCGACCTATCCGTTTGTCTTAATCTGTAACGGTTAGATGGTTAAAAGCGGTCTAGATGTTACAGATTTAGATTTTGCGGGACGGCACGAGTGTTTGTCTTGATCTGTAACAGTTAGGACCGAAATTCTCGGCTAGATGTTACAGATCGAGATAAACATGCGGATCCCGGCTGAACCAATACAAAAAAGGCCGCATGCGAGCCCGTGGGGGATTCGCATGCGGCCGACAGGGGGTATGCGGCGGAAACTAGGCCATGAGCAGGCCGGTCTCCGCGACGTTCTTGTACCAGTACGCGCTCGCCTTGGGATAGCGCTTCTGGGTCTCAAAGTCGATGTAGAACAGGCCGTAACGTTTGTTATAGCCGTTGGTCCAGGAGAACTGGTCCTGCAGCGACCACACAAAGTAACCGTCGACGTTTACGCCGCCGTCGATTGCCTTGAGGATCCACGCGAGATGCTGGCGCATATAGTCGATGCGAGGGGCATCGTCGATAAAGCCGTCCTCAAAGTCGTCCTTATAGCCCATGCCGTTCTCGGTGATGTAGATCTTCTTGTAGTTGGGGTAATCGTTCTTAATGCGGAGCAGCAGGTCGTAGAGGCCCTCGGGATAGATGATCCAGTCCCAATCGGTGGTGGGAACGCCTTCGCGCACGCATGACTCGCCCACGCCCTTGAGGAACCAGCGCGAGGAGCCCTTGTCGCCAGTGCCATTGTGGTTGATGTCGTTTTCGCCCTCGGCGGCACGCAGGAACTGGCACTTGTAGGTGTTGACACCCAGGCAATCGTTGTAGGGGAGCGCGGCGGTCAGCGCGGCGATGTCCTCGTCGCGGACGTCGAGCTCGCCGCCGGCGATATGGGCCAGCTTGGTCGCGGCTTCCATGGTATCGGCTGCGTAATGGCCGCGGAAGGTGGCGTCGAGTACCCAACGGTTGTTGATGACGTCGGCCATGCGAGCTGCCTCGCAGTCGGCGGCGTTGTTGGGGTCGAGGGGATACTTGGGCTCCAGGTTCTGGACAATGCCGATCTCGCCCTCAAAGCCGCCCTCATGGAAGGCGACGACAGCCTTGGCGTGGGCTACCATCATGTTGTGCATGAGCTGGAAGGCCTTGTCCAGACGATACTTCTTGCCGTGCGGCCAGTTGCCGACGATAAAACTGCCCTCGGCGGTCGCGGGAATCTCGTTAAAGGTGAACCAGTGCTTGACCTCGGTGAACTCGGCAAAGCAGAACTTGGCGTACTCGACGAAGGCATCGATGGTCGTGCGCGTCAGGAAGCCCTCGCCGCCGTCCTGGTAGAAGGCCTCGGGCGTGTCAAAGTGATCGAGCGTGACATAGGGGATAACGCCAGCTTTATTGCAGGTGGCAAAAAGCTCGTGATAGAAGGCGACGCCCTCGGGGTTAATCTCGCCGGTGCCACTGGGGAAGATGCGGCTCCAAGCGATGGAGACGCGAATGCCGTTGATGCCGAAGCGCTGGCACAGGTCGATATCGACCGGATACTTGTTGTAGAAATCGCTTGCGGGGTCGGGGGAGAAGCGACCCTGAGCAGCCAGGAAATCGTCCCAGGGCACTTTGCCCTTGCCGTGCGTGCGCGTCTCGCCCTCAACCTGGTAAGCGGCGGTGGCGCCGCCAAACACAAAGCCGTCGGGGAACTGCATGGGATTGGTCATGAGTCATCCTTTCTGTGGGATACGAATAGGGAGAGGTGCCCGAACTGGGGATTCGGGCACCAACAGAGGGAAGAAACTAGTCGAGGTTCTCGCGGAGCCACTTGATGGCACCGGCGGGGTCGCGAGTAAGGTCGATATATTCCTTACCGCGGGGAGCGAGCAGCTTAATGCCCAGGCGATCGGTGTCGGCCTTCATGTCGTTGTAGTAGCTACGAACCTGCGGGGCAAGCACGATAACGTCGTACTGATCCATGATGGCAGTGTGCTGGCCATAGGCACCTGCGGAGGAAGCGATGTTCTCTCCGGTCTGTGCGGCACCTTCCTTGATGGCGTTGGCGAGCATGGCGGAGGTGCCGGCGCCGGCGCACAGGACGAGGACCTTCAGGCCGTCGACATCCTTCTTGCCGGATGCATCGGCAGCGGGCTCGGGCTGATCGGCGGCAGGCTTGCTGTCGGCGGCGGCAACAGTCGTCTCGGCGGAAGCGGTAGCCTGCTCGACAGCGGGCGCAGAGGCGTTGGCGGCGATGGCAGCGGCACCATCGGACTCGAGACCCAGCTCGGCGGCGCGCTCGGCCTCCTGGTCGCAGAGCAGCTTATCGTATGCCTTCAAGAACGGCAGGTAGATGATGGCGTCCAGCAAGATGATAATCGCGACAAATACCAGGGCGATAAGCTGGAAGTTCGTGGTGATGAAGATGCCGATGGGGGCAGGGGTAGCCCAAGGCACCACGAAGGAGAAGCCGTTCATGCCCACGTTATCGATAAAGAACTTGGCAACACTCACGTTGACGCAGCCGGCGGCAACAAAGGGGATGAGCATGTAGGGGTTAAGGATCATCGGCGCGCCAAAGAGCAGCGGTTCGTTGACGGCGAAGGCAACAGGAACAATCGAGGCCTTACCGACGGCTTTGAGCTGCTTGGACTTCATAAAGAGAATCAGCAGAAGCGGCACGATGAACGTGGCGCCGGTGCCGCCGAACTCGCCCACGAGCGACATGTTAAAGGTGAGGGAGTGGGCGGGGTGACCACTGGCCAGCAGAACCTGCAGGTTCTCGGCCTGGTTGGCAAGACGGATGGGGTCGATGCCCGGCTGGACGATCGAGGGGCCGTGGACGCCGATGAACCAGAAGAACGCGGTGGCTGCCTGGATAAGGATAAGGCCAGGATAGGTTTCTGCAGCGGTAAAGAGCGGGGAGAGCAGTTTGATAAGCAGCTCGGAGAACGGAACGCCCATGAGGTTGCGCACGACGACATCGATGATGCCGCAGATGATGACGGCGCCGCCAAAGGGGATGATGTCGCGGAAGTTCTGAGCGATGGCGCCCGGGACCTCCTTGGGCAGCTTAATGGTCAGATCGCGCGAGACGCAGAACTTATAGACCCACACGGTAATGAACGCGGCGATATAGGCCGAGAACAGACCGCGCGTACCCATGCTGGTGCAGTCGAAGACCGAAAGCTCAGAGCCGTTGAACTTGGTGGTGAACTGCGTAACGGCGAGCAAAAGCATGCTGCACTGGGCGGCCACCATGGTGGAGCCGTCGTTGAGCACCTTGCCGGCGGGCATGCGACGGTTCATGGATGCCGTGAAGTTCTTGGCGGTGGTGCCGGCAACCATGATGCCCATGACGCCCATGGTGAAGTTGTACAGCTTATTGCACCAGTCGATGAGCGGCTGGGGCAGCGTGATGCCAACTACGCCAGGAAGGGTGGCGATCAACAGAAAGATCGAAGAGGTGAGGACGATGGGCATGCACCCAAGGAATCCGTCCTTAATGGCTTGGAGGTAGATGTTCCTCGAGATCTTTTCAAAGAACGGCTGATGCTTTTCGAGCATCTTTACGATGGCGTCCATGGAGCTCCTTTGCTGCTTGGTGCGCTATGCATGTGGATGGAACTGGTCGTCGATGGATGGTCAGGACTGCCCGGAAAACCTCCTGCTTGAGGAAGGTGTTTTGAAATGACAACGTTGTCATTTCGTTAATGACAACGTAAGACATTTTAGAAAGCGCAACAAGGATTTACGGGTGAGCGGTCGATATTGTCCGGTAAACGGTTGATTTATCAGTCGGGCAGGTAGTGTATGCTAGAACGCAGAAAAAATGCGACATGAAGCCGATGGGAGAAATAGTGGCAACGTTGGACAAGAAAAACGTCTCAATGAACGATGTGGCGGTTGCCGCCGGCGTGTCTCTCAAGACGGTATCTCGTGTAATCAATGAGCCCGATAGCGTGCGCGAGTCGACGCGCGAGAAGGTCCATGCGGCCATGGAGGCGCTCGGATTTCGAACTAACTTTGCCGCGCGCTCACTCAAGTTGGGCCGTTACGGGTGCATCGGCGTGGTGTTGTTCCACTTGTCGGGTGGTGCCGTGGACATGATCGACGGTATCGCCGATGCCGCCGAAGAGCGAGGCTTTGCGCTTACGATGATCAAGAAACGAGCGGGGGAGAAGATGACCCTCGCCGATGCAGCGCGCAGGATGTCGCAGCTGCCCGTCGATGGCATGATCTTCAACTTGCGTCAGATGGTCGACGACTTCGACACCTTCGAGGCGCCAAAGGACCTCAAGACCGTGATTATTACGCCGATGGAGCATCCTACCTGCTCCACCGTCAGTGACGACCAAGAGGGCGGCGCGCGCATGGCGTGCGAGTACTTCTTGAATCACGGGCACAAGAACGTGTACTTCGTTTCTGGTAAAAAAGAGTCGCTGTCGAGCCAGTGCCGTATGAAAGGTTGGCGTGCGGCACTCGAGGCACGTGGCATTGAGCCGCCCGAGCCTCTGCAGGGCGATTGGAATGCGGATAGTGGCTATGCCGCGGGTCTGGCGCTCGCCGATAAGCCCGATTGCACGGCGGTTTTGGCTGCCAACGACAGCATGGCAAACGGTGTGATGATGGCTTTGCGTGACAAGGGGCTGAGCGTACCCGGCGATGTGTCCGTGATCGGCTTCGACGATGAGCTCTACAAGACGATTCCCAACTCGATTCTGACGTCGGTGAAGTTTCGCCACCGCGAGCTGGGCGTCCGTGCGCTCAACGAGGTCGTCGCGGGCCTAGAAGCCCCGAGCTCCAGAAGCCGCACGCTTGTGTCGGGCGTGTTGGTCGAGCGTTCCAGCGTAAAGGACCTGCGGGCGTAGACGTGCTCGGCCTGTTCGTCTAAATCTGTAATAGGTAGGGCCGAAAATCTCAGCTAGATGTTACAGATTTAGACAATTCGGTCCAGCTTATTCCGTTTGTCTCGATCTGTAACAACTAGACGGTCAAAAGTGGTCTACATGTTACAGATCGAGATTGTTCGGCCCGGGCCGCCCGTTCGTCTAAATCTGTAACAGCTTGGACCGAAAAACTCGGCTAGATGTTACAGATTGAGATGAACAGGAGGACGGGTGCGGTCTAAACAAAATGGCCCGCGCATCACACATCGATGCACGGGCCATTTATTGTCTGCGAGCGGCAGGTGGTGTCAGCGTCTTATGCCTCGAGGTTTTCCTCGATCCAGGCGACGGCACCCTTGGGATCCTTAGTGAGGTCGATGTACTGTTTGCCCTTGGGCGACAGCAGCGTGATGCCCAGGCGGTCGGTGTCGGCCTTCATCTCGTTGTAATAGGTGCGAACCTGCGGAGCCAGGACGATGACGTTGTACTGGTCCATGATGGCGTAGTGGCTGCCGTAGGCACCGGCGTTGGCGGTAATGTCGATGCCCAGCTCGTCGGCGCCTTCCTTAAGCGCGTTGGCGAGCAGTGCAGAGGTGCCGGCGCCAGCGCACAGAACCAGAACCCTCAGATCCTTGCCCTTAAGGGCGGACGGAGCTGCGGAGGCCTCGGTGGCAGAAGCGGTCTCGACAACAGGAGCCTCAACGGCGGGGGCGGCAGCGGTCTTGACGGCCTTGGTCTCCTCGGCCTCTTCTTCGGCCAGGGTCTCGGCCTCCTGCTTGCACAGGACGTTGTCGTAGGCCTTGCAGAACGGGTAGTAGATCAAGAAGTCAACGACCAGCAGGACGACAACCAGGACCAGAGAGATCGGCTGGAAGTTGGTGTCGATGAAGGTGCCGATCGGTCCGGGGAGTGCCCACGGCATGGCATAGATAAAGCCGTTCATGCCCAAAAAGTCGATGAAGAACTTACCAATGAGGACGTTGGCCACGGGGGCAAACAGGAACGGGATCAGGAAGTACGGGTTGAGGATGATGGGCGCGGCGAACAGCAGCGGCTCGTTGACGGCGAACATCACGGGCACGACAGAGGCTTTGCCGACGGCCTTGAGCTGCTTGGAGCGCATAAAGAGCAGGAAGATGATCGGGACAATGAACGTGGCGCCGGTGCCGCCGAGTTCGCCGATGTAGTTACCGAAGTTTTCGGTCAGGGCGAGGGCGGGGTGACCGCCGGCCTGCAGCGTGGCGAGGTTGGTGGTGATGTTGCCAAACAGCGCGGCGTTGAGGGCAGGCTTAACGACCGAGGGGCCGTGGATGCCCATGAACCAGAACAGCGGGATCATGAACCAGATGAGGGCGAGGCCGGCGTAGGAATCGGCAGCGGCGAACAGCGGGCTCACCAGCGTGGAGATGACGTTGGCAAACGGGACGGCCAAGCAGGTGCGGCAGATAACGTCGATGACGGCGACAAACAGGATGGAGAAGCTGAAGGCGAAGATGTCGCGGAAGTTCTGGGCGATGGCGCCGGGGACTTCTTTGGGCAGCTTGATGGTGATGTCTCGCTTAATGCAGAAGGCATAGATGTTGACCGTGGCAAATGCGGCGACAAAGGAGCTCAGCAGGCCCTTGGTGCCCATGTTGTCGGTAAAGAACACCGAGACATCGGCGCCGTCGATCTTGGCACTCGTCTGGGTAACGGCCAAGATGAGCATAGCGCACATGGCGGCGACCATGGTGCTCGTGGCGTTGATGGCCTTGCCGGCAGGCATGCGGCGGTTCTTGGAGCCGGTCAGCGCGCTTGCGGTGGTGCCGGCGACCATGATGCCCACGACGCCCATCGTGAAGTTGTAAACCTTGTTGCAGAAGTTCACGACGTCGACGTTCCACCAGTCGGGCAGCGTAAAGCCGCCGACCGTGGCGACAACGCCCGGCAGGGTCGAAATAAGCAGGAAGACAGAAGAAGACAGGATGATGGGCATTGCTGCCAAAAAGCCGTCTTTAATGGCCTGAAGGTAGATGTTCTTAGAGACCTTGTCGAAGTACGGCTGACCTTTCTCCAAGAACTTAACGATCGATTCCATAGTTCACGCTCCTCTTTGCATGAAATCTTAATGGCATGGACGTTGAAAACCTATATGGTCTCCCGCTTGCTAAAAGCCCGGGTGCAGGCGGGGTCGGTCCCAGGGGGAGAGAGGGGAGCGGCTGGGTTTGTATCGCATAGGGCCGCTCCCTTCTCGGGGGAAAGCGAGGCGATGCGCTACTGCGCGTCCGCCATAGTGTCGGCGAGCTCCTTGTACCAGAGTGCCGACTGCTTGATGTAGCGTTTTTGCGTGTCGAAGTCGATGTAGAACAGGCCGTAGCGCTTGTTATAGCCATTGGCCCACGAGAACTGGTCCTGCAGGCTCCAGATAAAGTAGCCCTGGACGTCGACGCCCTCGGCGCGCGCCTGGAGCACCTTCTCCATGTGCTGGTCGACAAAGTCGATGCGCTCGGGATCGGCGACGATGCCGTTTGCGTCGGGCTCGGGGTCCTTGTGGCCCAGGCCGTTTTCGGTGATATAGATGACGGGGAGGTTGGGATAGGTGGCGCTGATGTGCTTGAGCGTGTCGTAGAGGCCTTGCGGGTAGATGAGCCAATCCCAGTCGGTGGTGGGGATACCCGGCATATCGACCTGCTGCCCGACGCCCTTAAACTTAAAGCACGAGGTGCCCTTGTCTCCGGTGCCGTTAAAGCTGTTGGTTGACTCGCCATCGTAGGCGGCGATAAACGCCGACTGATAGTAGTTGAGGCCGAACATATCGTTGCGGGGCGCCGCCTTGGCGAGCTCCTCCATGTCGCTGTCCTCAACCGTAAGTGTGGCGTTGTTGGCACGCAGAATCTCGTTGATGAGTGAGAGGGTGCGCGCGGAGTAGTGACCCAGGAAGGCGCCGTCCATGATGAAGTCGGTGTAGAAGGCGTTGTACAGGTCGGCGGCGTGCTGGTCGGCGGGCGAGTCGGTGGCAGGATATGCCGGCGTCAGGACGTTGACCATGCCAATGCGTCCGCCCAGGTGCTCGGTCTCGTCAAGATCCTTATACAGGTTGACGGCGCGGGCGTGGGCAACGAGCTCGTTGTGCTGGCTCTGGATGCCGCTCGTCACATCAAAGTGATGGTTGGGCGGGAAGTTGCCTTGGATGTATTGGGAGTGCGAGAGGCTGATGAGCTCGTTGATGGTGAACCAATTTTTGACCTCGCGGAACTCGCGGAAGCAGAACTCGGCATAGCGCACATAGGCGTCGACGGTCTTGCGGTTGAGCCAGTCGCCCTGGTTGAACAGGGCGGCGGGGGAGTCAAAGTGATGCAGGGACACATAGGGCTCGACGCCATACTTTTTGCAGCAGGCGAACAGCTCGTGGTAGTGCTTAACGCCCTCGGCGAGGGGCTCGGCATCGTCGCCGTTGGGGAAGATGCGGGTCCAGGCGATGGACACACGGATGGCGTTGAGTCCATGCTCGGCAGAAAGGCGGATATCCTCCTCGTAACGGTTGTAGAAATCACTGGCCGGGTCGGGCAAAAAGCGACCCTGGGCGACAAGGTAATCGTCCCACATGGTCTTACCCTTGCCTGCCACCTTCGTGGAACCTTCCGTTTGGTACGCGGCGGTTGCGGCGCCCCAAACAAAGCCCTTCGGCAGCTGCTGTACGCGGTTTAGCAAAGACATATGCATACACCCTCTCGTCTCGCTGTTCGATATTGTGCGTTTGCGCTCAGGAGGCTCCCTGGTTAGCGTTCAGCGGTGAAAAAGCCCGATAAACGCTAATCTAAAATGATTAGAACCAAAATGAGCACGTGAACATTTGATAATGAGCACGTTAACATCCGGTTGGGATGTATAGAAACAAAACAACTTTAAACAGCCGCGAACGGTTGTATTTGTTCGGTAAGCGGTTTTGATTGACAGAAGTTTTCATGTTGTGGTATATGGCTCGGGTATCATGAGCACGTTATCAATGTATGTACGATGCGCCATGGGCGCGGGGAATAGTTGGGAAGCAGGTTAGCGTGGAAGGCATGGCTCAGCAGACAAGGAATGGTCGTTCGGCGAGCGCGGCAGAGGTTGCGGCGCTCGCTGGCGTGAGCCGCCAGACTGTGTCTCGCGTGGTCAACGGTATGCCCAACGTGACGGAAAAGACGCGCAAGCGTGTACTGGCCGCCATGGAAGAGCTGGGCTTTCGTCCCAATTTTGCTGGAACGGCGTTGCGCGGCGGGTCGTATCGTTCTATTGGCCTGTGCATGTACAACATCACGCGTGTCGGTAACCTGGCGACGCTCGAGGGTATCATGCAAGCGGCGCGCGAGCACGATTTTGCCGTCACTATGATCGAGATGGGCGGCGACAAGCCCTATGCTCTTGCCGATGCCTCGCGCCGCATGGTCGAGCGACCCGTCGACGGCATGATTCTCAACATGAACCGCATGGCTCCCGATTTTGAGGAGTTTGTTCCCCAGCCGGGAGTGCGAACGGTCATCCTGTCCATGTATGCGCATCCGCGCTGCACGACGATCGACTCCGACCAGTATGGTTCGTGCGAGCTGTTGACCAATTATCTGCTGGAACATGGTCACTCGAATATGCGGTTTGTGGCGGGTCCGGAAAACTCGATTTCCTCGCGTTTTCGTGAGGCCGGTTGGCGCGATACGCTGGGTCGTGCTCATATCGATGCCGCTCCGATGCTGCGTGGCGATTGGAGTGCGGACAGTGGGTACGCCATGGGCGAGCGGATTGCGGCCGAGGTGCTTGCCGGCGGGTCGCAGGCGCCGACTGCCGTGCTTGCGGCAAATGACCAGATGGCGCTGGGCGTTATCGCCGCGCTCGAGAACGCGGGCCTGTCCGTGCCCGACGACGTGAGCGTGGTTGGTATCGACGACGCACTCGAGGGACTTGTTCCTCACAATCGGCTGACGACGCTGCGATTTGATTTGCGCGGTGTCGGTAAGCTTGCGTTTGAGGCGGCGATTGGAGAGAACTCGTCTATCGAGGCGATTCATGTGCCGAGTACGCTGGTCGAACGCTCGACTGTTAGGGACATACGGGGTTAGGTCCTACTCCGTTTGTCTCGATTTGTAACAGGTAGACGGTCAAAAGCGGGCTACGTGTTACAGATTTAGATTCTTCGGAAAGAGCAATCCTGTTCGTCTCAATCTGTAACAGCTAGGACCCAAAAACTCGGCTAGATGTTACAGATTGAGACAAACGGACCCCGAACCGCCAAAAAAGACCGGGGGCGGCGCGCCGTGTGACGTGCCACCCCCGGCTGAGAAATGGGGGACAGGTTATGTGGGCGGTGCAACTCCGCCAACCGCTCGTCGCAAGCCGCTAGTCCAGACGACGGGTCTGCGCCACGTGCTTATACCAGTATGCGCTTGCCTTGGGCGTGCGCTTCTGGGTTTCAAAGTCAACGTAGAAGAAGCCGTAACGCTTGTTGTAGCCATTGGTCCAGGAGAACTGATCCTGCAGGCTCCACAGGAAGTAGCCGCCCACGTTGACGCCCACCTCCATGGCCTTGAGCAACCAGCGCAGGTGCTGCTCGATGTAGTCGATGCGCGGCTGGTCGTCCACAAAACCGTCCTTGTAGGGGTCCTTGTAGCCCATGCCGTTCTCGGTGATGAAGATCTGCTTGTAGTTGGGGTAGCGCTGCTTAATGTAGACGAGCAGATCGAACAGGCCCTCGGGATAGATGATCCAGTCCCAGTCGGTGGTGGGAATGCCAGGCTTGTTCACGTGCTCGCCAATGCCCTTGACGCGCCAGCGGCCGGTGCCCTTCTCGCCCGTACCGTTGTGGTGCAGGTCGTTCTCGCCATCGTAAGCCTTCAAGAAACGGCACTGGTAGTTGTTAACGCCCAGGTAATCGTTGTAGAGCGCGGCCTCGCGCATAATCTCGAGGTCCTCGTCCAAGATCTCGATGGTGCCGCCCGAGACGGCAGCCAGGCGGTTAGCGCACTCGAGGGTGTCGGGCGCGTAATCGCCGCGGAAGGTGGCGTCGAGCAAGAACTGGTTTTGCAGCACGTGCTCGTTGTTGGCGGCTTTGATGTCGGCGGGGTCGTTCTCGTTGAGCGGGTACTTGAACTCCAGCGACTGAATGACGCCAATCTTGCCCTTAAAACCGCCGTTGTGGAAGGCCAGTACTGCCTTGGCGTGGGCGAGCATCATGTTGTGCTCGCACTGGAAGGCCTCGGCAAGATGCGCCTTGACGCCACCGGGGAAGGTGCCCTCGATGTAGGTGTTGGAGGCGTCGGCCCAGATCTCGTTAAAGGTGAACCAGTAGGTCACCTGGTCGGCGTACTCCTTAAAGCAGAAGGTGGCAAAGTCCACAAAGGCGTCGATAGTCTCGCGGTTGAGGAAGTCGCCCTTCTCAAAGAGGGGAAGCGGCGTGTCAAAGTGATGCAGCGTGACGAACGGCTCAACATGGTGCTTATGGCACTCGGCGAAGAGATCGTGATAGAACTGCACGCCCTCGGGGTTGATCTTGCCGGTGCCGTTGGGGAAGATGCGGCTCCAGGCGATGGAGAGGCGAATGCCGTTGATGCCAAACTCCTCGCACAGCTCCAGATCGACGGGGTACTGGTTGTAGAAGTCGGAAGCGGGATCGGGGGAGAAGCGCCCCTGGGCCTCCAGGAAGTCGTCCCAGGCAACCTTGCCCTTACCGTGAGTGCGGGTCTCGCCCTCTACCTGGTAGGCAGCGGTGGCGCCGCCAAAGACAAAGTCCTCGGGAAACTGCGCGGGCGGGTTGGTGACGCTAGCAGGGTTAACGGACATGATGAAATATCCAATCGTCTAATTCGAAGGGCCAGCCGGCTACTGATGGTCGGCTGGCCCTGAGCGTTACTTACTTCGAGAGTTGCTCGGAGACGAAGGCGAGAGACTTATCGCCGTTCTGGGAGAGCTCGATGTACTGCTTGCCGCGGCAGGCGACGCACTTGTTGCCCACGCGTTCGCAGTCCTTCTGCAGGTCGGCCAGGTAGCTGGCGGCCTGCGGGGCCAGGACGACCAGGTCAAAGTCGGGGAGCATGTCCACGTGGTTGCCATATGCCTCGGCAGCGGTCTCAAGATTGATGTCGCGCTCCTTGGCAGCCTTGGCCAGTGCGTTGGCGAGCAGGCCCGAGGTACCGCCGCCCTGGCAGAGCACGAGCACGCGCTTGCCGTTGAGGTCGCTGGCGGTCGTTGCCTCGGCAGCGGGTGCTGCAGAAGCGGCGGGGGAGTCGGACTTCACGACCTCGGCAGCAGCGCCGGCGGCAACGCTCTTAGCGTCGGCCTTGCCCTGGAAGGCATCGTTGAGCTTGGCGGCCTTCTCGGCGTTCTTGGCGGCGAGCTCCTCCTGGGAGATCTCGGCCTCCTCGGCGCACTTCTGGGCGTCATAGGCACGGAAGAACGGGTAGTACAGAACGAAGTCGACGACCAGGATAAGGGCGAGCATCACAAAGGCGAGCGGCTGGAAGCCCAGGCCCATGATGGTACCGATGGGGCCGGGGACGGTCCAAGGCAGGGTGTACATAAAGCCGTTCATGCCCAAGAAGTCGATAAAGATCTTGAGGATCCAGATGTTGGCGATCGGGGCAAAGACAAACGGGACAAAGAAGACGGGGTTGAGCACGATGGGTGCGGCGAACAGCAGCGGCTCGTTGACGGCAAAGCAGACCGGGACGATGGCAGCCTTACCGACGGCGCGCATCTCCTGAGACTTGGCCAGGAAGCAAAACATAAAGACCAGGACGAGCGTGGCGCCGGTGCCGCCCATGCAGACGACGAAGTACTGGGCACCCTGGGTCAGGACAGCGGAAGCGTGCTGGCCAGCCTGGAACGCAGCCAGGTTGTCGGTCATGTTGGCAACGAGAGCGGCGGCGATGGCGGGCTCGACGATCGAGGGGCCGTGGACGCCCACGAACCAGAACAGGCTCATGGCGCCGTAGATCACAGCGAGGCCGATATAGCCATCGGCGGCGGTGAACAGGGGCTGGAACACCTGGATGACACCCTGGGCAAAGCAGAAGCCAAAGGCAGCGCGGAAGACGATGTCAAAGACCCAAAAGACGGTGATGCAGACGGAGAAGGGGATGATGTCCTTAAAGGTCTGCGAGATGTTGGGCGGAACCTGCTCGGGCATCTTGACGGTGATGTTGCGCTTAATGAAGAACTTGTAGATGATGCCGGTCACAAACGCAGCGATGAAAGCGGTCAGCAGGCCTTTGGAACCAAGGTAGGTGGTGTTGAAGCCGCTGGCAGCGTCCGTGGCGATCGTGTCGCTCGAAAGGAGCAAGAAGCCGATGATGGCCGCGCACATGCACGAGATAAAGTTGATCTGGTTGTTCTTGGGCAGATCGCGGTTCTGAGCGTCGGCGAAGTGCTTGGCCGTGGTGGCGGCGCAGGCGATGGCCAGGATGCCCATGGAGTAGTTGTAGCACTTCCACAGGGCGTTGTTGATGTCATCGGGCCAGTAGAAACCCCAGATGTTGGGGACCGAGGCTACCAGGCAGAAGATGGACGAGAAGATGATGATGGGGATGACGGAGATAAAGCCGTCGCGGATCGCCTTGAGGTACTTGTTGCGGGCGATCGCGTTGAAAAAGGGCTGGCCCTTTTCGATGATGGCGATGAGTTGCTCCATGCAATGCTCCTAAGAGTCGGTGGGTTAGCAACGATGGTAGCTTTTGACGTTTGGTTGCCAAAATGTTGACGTTGCCATTTTGCGACACAAAAAAAGACGCGAACCGGTGGCCCCTGTGCCTGTGGACCGTCGATTCCTTGCGCGTAAACGTTTGAGCCGCCCGGTGGCTCTGTGTTTGCACAATGGCAACGTTAACATTTGGACAACAAAAGCCGTTCGTGGAAGCGGGATTGTCGGTGAACGGTAGGTTTTGGGTGGTGAGCGTATGGCGGAGGAGGCGTTAGATATACTTGAAGACGTTTCATTTGACTGCGTAGGGTGCCACTAATGGCATCGTTGACATAGAAAGATCGACCTATGGCCGCTGTTAAAAAATCGGTATCCGTTAAGGACGTGGCGCGTCTCGCGGGCGTCTCGGAGCAGACGGTCTCGCGCACCGTGCACGATTCGCCCAGCGTGCGCCCCGAGACCAAGGAGCGCGTGCGTGCCGCCATGCGCGAGCTTGGCTATCGTCCAAACTTTGCCGGCCGTTCGCTGCGTCGCGGCAAGTTCAAGACCGTCGGTGTCGCCATGTTCAACATTACCGGTACCGGCAACCTCGACCGTATGGAGGGCTTTGCCGCCGCCGCCGACAAGCACGGCTATGCCATCACCCTTACTAAAGTAGATGGACATCCCTATACCCTCGAGAGCGCATCGTCACGCATGAGCGCGCTGCCGGTGGATGGCATGGTCGTGATCATGAATCGCATGCCGGCGGACTTTGGCACTTTCGAGCCGCTGCCCGGCATGCAGACGGTGCTCGTTACCATGCTGGAGCACCCGCTGTGCTCGACGGTCGATAACGACCAGTTCGATTGTTCGCGCCAGGTTGTCGAGTACTTGCTGGGGCAGGGGCACAAGACCGTGCACTTTATCTCGTGTCCCGAGCGCTCGCTTTCGGGCATGCGGCGCGAGGAAGGCTGGCGCGAGACATTGCGTGCGCATGGCATTGAGCCCCCGCAGCTCGTGCGCGGCGATTGGACGGCACAGAGCGGGTATGCTGCCGGTCAGGCTCTGGCGGACGATCCGACCTGTACGGCCATTTATGCCTCCAACGATGCCATGGCATATGGCTGCATCCGTGGGCTCGAGTCGCGCGGGAAGCGCGTGCCCCAGGACGTGAGCGTGGTGGGTGTTGATGACAGTCTGGGCGACATCGTGCCCGATTGTCGCCTGACTACGGTGCGCTTTGACAACAAGCGCGTCGGCATGTGGGCGGTCGACAAGATTGCCGGCGCCGAGGGCGTTGAACCCGGTGTGGAGCACATGCTGTTTCCGGGCGTGCTCGTCGAGGGCGATACGGTGCGCGATGTACGCTAGGGCGCGGATCTGTTTGGGTTGCCGCTAATTGTGTTCGATATTGTTCAAATTGGTTTAAAAACCGTTCACGGGCGAAAAGTGACCGTTCATAGCTCGAAATTACGTTTTGCGCTGTTCTTTTTTGTTTGAATGTTATTGTTTCTGTCATACACAACGCAGCGCGTATGCCCGGACGCGATGCTCTCCATTGGTTCATATGTGAAAGGAACGCAACATGGCAACCAAAGAAGAAATCTCGATGGTTGGATTCGAGATTGTCGCATACGCAGGTGACGCCCAGACCGATCTGCTTGCAGCGCTCGATGCTGCTCGCGAGGGTGACTTTGAGAAGGCCGAGCAGCTGCACAAGGATGCCAGCGATGCGCTCATCGGTGCCCACGACACGCAGACCAAGCTGCTTTCGCAGGAGGCCGGCGGTGGCGAGATGGAGATGACCTTCATCATGGCTCACGCTCAGGATACCCTCATGACCACTATGATCCTGGAGAAGCAGGCCCGCTTTACCATCGATGCCTACAAGCGCATTGCCGAGCTCGAGGCCAAGCTCGCCTAACGAGCCCTCACAACCAAGTCCCCTTCCAAAAGCTCTGCCGCTACCCGCGGCAGGGCTTTTTCTGTCCTCCTCCAAGTTGCGGTGAAATAGGGACTGAATAGGGGCTGACGGGCGCAAAACAATCCCTATTCTAGTCATTGGGTGTTCCTATAGTTTTGTCAACCGCCGGGGCTACTCCCGGTAGGG
>CAUBPS010000022.1 GCA_958437935.1 uncultured Collinsella sp.
ATTAATGGATGGAAACGGGTGTTCTATCGGGACACACATTTTGTCCTATAAGCCAAACACGGCTAAAGCCCCGTAGGCGTGTTCTCCTTAGGGGAATCATGCTTACGGGGCTCGATGCATGTTGAGAAGTTGTGATCAAACTCAAAGTGAGAATCGATTTAGTCTGCTCGATAGTGCGAACCTAAGCTTTCAGTTCGCTTGCGCATGGCTTTGACCATTTCCTGTGCTAGTCGAATCTGCGACTGTAGGCGGGCGAGGGCTGCGATCTCGCTGTCATCGGCATGCGGCTTGCTCAGCGCCATGGCCTTGTCTTGCAGGCTTTCAAGCTGTTGCAGGGCCTCGGATAGGCCTGTTTCGGTCCTGTTGATCATGCAATAGGTGCTCATCGTGTGCTTAAGGCCGTGTGTCAGGCGTTCGGCATCTGTTGTGGAAATGCCGTAGCGGGGGAGGGCGATATCCGCCTTCAGGGCTGTCTCAGGCTCTTTCTGCGCTGCAAGGGCTGCCGATGCGCCCGCGATGCGTCCGAACACGATGCCGTTGGCGCTTGACAAGCCACCAATGCGGTCGGCGCCGTGCATGCCGCCTGTCGCCTCGCCGCAAGCGTAGAGGCCCTCAACGCCCGTGTGCGCGGTCTTATCGATCTTAATGCCGCCGTTAGCGGCGTGGGCATACATCGCAACGCGCATCTCGTCGGTCGGCGCGATGCCGTGCTCGTCTTGCAGCCAGGTGGCAAAGGTCTGCACAAACTCTGGGACATCCTCGCGGGGGAAGTCGTAGTGGAGTGCCAGACCTTCGACACCTGCCTGATCGATGACGAGATCGATAGAGCGGGAGGCCAAGCGTGACGTGAAGGGACCATATCCAGAGCGCTGCTCGAGCAGGTCGTCCAGCTTGTCGTCGGCAATATCTACCGGCTGGTCTACGTGCACGTAGCGCCAGGTTTTCTCATTGAAGACCAAGTTACGCCTGGGCTCGATGAAGCCGGGCATCATCTGCATGAACTCTATATTAGTAAGTGTTGCGCCGTGCGCCAGCGCGATGGCCTGCGAGGAACTGAGCACATCAGCCGACGTAAGGCTGCGCTCGAACAGGCCGCCTGTGCCACCGGCTGCGATGACCGTGGCCTTGGCAGCAAAGGGCACGATTCGATTTTCGGTAAGGTCGTAGAGTACGGTTCCGGTTATTCTGCCGTTCGTGTCCTCAACAAGGTCGATAAGCTCATGGCGGGGGAGCAGGCGAATGCGGAGCGACTCGATCCAGGTCGTCAGAGCGTCCTCAAGGGGCTTGCGGGTGAGGCCGCGCCACATGCGCGTCTTGTGGTCAAAGCAGGGGATAAATTGCTTTTGTTGAGCACTCTTGGCGCTTTGCGGACGCTGGAGCTCAACGCCCAGGTCTTGCTCGAGCCAGTCAATCGCTTGGGGAATGCCGTGGACGAACGTTTGGACGAGTTCGGGGTCGGCAACGCCGCCGCCGACGGCCAGGATGGTGTCGATGAGGTCCTGCTCGTCGTCTTCGTCGACGGGACCGATGAGGCCGAGGCCCCAGGTACCCGGGAAGAAGCTCGATCCACTCATAGTCTTGCCGGCGCTTGCCACAGTGACGGTTGCACCCGTGCGTGCCGCTTCGATGGCGGCGCAAAGGCCCGCAATGCCAGATCCAATTACCAGTACATCAGTCGATTCCATCGGACTCCTTTCTCGTCCGGCGCATTGTCGCACGGGTGATCGGCAATGGGGCCGCAAAGACCCGGCAAATCGGTAAAGGGCAAATATGGCAGGTGGGCGTCATGGACGCTCTGACGCTCCATCTCATCACATCTTGTATTTCGCCCCAATTGATATATCGGCATTAGCTACCCTGCGACAGCGCAAACAAAAAGAGCCGCTACCCGGGTGGGTAGCGGCTCCAAAGCTCAACTATATGAGCATCGCGCGGGTGCGATTAGGCCTTGAGGGCCTCCTCGACGGCGACAGCGCAGGCGACGGTGGCACCGACCATGGGGTTGTTGCCCATGCCGATGAGACCCATCATGTCGACGTGCGCAGGCACGGAGGAAGAACCGGCGAACTGGGCGTCGGAGTGCATACGGCCCATGGTGTCGGTCATGCCGTAAGAGGCAGGGCCGGCGCCCATGTTGTCCGGGTGCAGGGTACGGCCAGTGCCGCCACCAGAAGCGACGGAGAAGTACTTCTTGCCAGCCTCGAGGCGCTCCTTCTTGTAGGTGCCAGCGACGGGGTGCTGGAAGCGCGTGGGGTTGGTGGAGTTACCGGTAATCGAGATGTCGACGTTCTCGTGCCACATGATGGCAACGCCCTCGCGGACGTCGTCGGCGCCGTAGCAGTTGACGGCGGCACGGGGACCATCGGAGTAGGGGATGGTCTCGACGACCTTGAGCTCGCCCGTGAAGTAGTCGAACTGGGTCTTCACGTAGGTGAAGCCGTTGATGCGGGCGATGATCTGAGCGGCGTCCTTGCCCAGACCGTTGAGAATAACGCGCAGCGGCTTCTTGCGAGCCTTGTTGGCGTTCAGAGCCAGGCCGATAGCACCCTCAGCGGCAGCGAAGGACTCGTGACCGGCCAGGAAGGCGAAGCACTCGGTGTCGTCGGAGAGCAGCATAGCGCCCAGGTTGCCGTGGCCCAGACCGACCTTGCGGTCCTCGGCGACGGAGCCGGGAACGGTGAAGGCCTGGATGCCCTCGCCGATGATGGCGGCAGCCTCAGAAGCAGACTTGGCGCCACGCTTGACAGCGAGAGCGCAACCGAGGGTGTAGGCCCACTCGGCGTTCTGGAAGGCGATGGACTGGGTGTTGTTGACGATCTCACGCGGGTTGAAGCCCTTGTCGGTGCAGATCTGCAGAGCTTCCTCGAGGGAGGCGATGCCGTTGTCGGCGAGGCACTTGTTGATCTTGTCAGCGCGGCGCTCGTAACCTTCGAACGTAACAGTCATAGTTATTTCCCTCCCTTTCTACTCGTGAACCGGGAACACGCTGGCGACGGAGTGAGTCTCCTCGTCGGTGCGCGGGTCGATGTACTTGGCAGCGTTCTCCCACTGACCATAGTGGCCCATAGCGCCAGCGATGGCCTCCTCGGGGGTCTTGCCGGCCTTGACGGCGTCGGTGAACTTGCCGAGGTTCAGGAACTCGAACGCGATGATCTCGTTCTTGTCGTTGAGAGCCATGCGGGTGACGTAGCCCTGAGCGAGCTCGAGGTAACGAGCGCCCTTGGCCTTGGTGCCGAACATGGTGCCGACCTGAGAGCGAAGGCCCTTGCCGAGGTCGTCGAGGGAGGCGCCCACGGGCAGGCCGCCCTCGGAGAACGCGGTCTGGCTGCGGCCGTAAACGATCTGCAGGAAGATCTCGCGCATAGCAACGTTGATGGCGTCGCAGACGAGGTCGGTGTTGAGGGCCTCGAGGATGGTCTTACCGGGAAGGATCTCGGAAGCCATGGCGGCAGAGTGGGTCATGCCCGAGCAGCCGATGGTCTCAACGAGGGCCTCCTCGATGATGCCGTCCTTGACGTTCAGCGTGAGCTTGCAGGCGCCCTGCTGAGGTGCGCACCAACCCACACCGTGCGTAAGACCGGAGATGTCGGAAATCTCCTTAGCCTGGACCCACTTGCCCTCCTCGGGGATGGGTGCGGGGCCGTGGTATGCACCCTTGGCAACGGGGCACATGTTCTCCACTTCCTGTGAGTACTGCATGCCTCTCCTCTCTATCGTGTTGGCGTCCCGTCTGGGGGCCGTGGCTGGCGATTGCCGGGCGACCCTTCGAAAGGGACATGACATGCAGCCCCTATAATACCGCGAAATGCACGGAATATTCGGCGAACGGCTCAGTTTTCGTAGCGAGAAGTCCGGAAGTTTTAATTGAAACGGTTTAACTCTATGTTCTGTGGTCGCGAACTTCCGTAGAGGGGGTCCGTCTTTGGCAAGCTTTTGGGCAGCTCTTGTAAGCGTTGCGGGGGTTGACCTGTTGCAACGGTGCCGTTCGCCGCCTGTTTACTGCCTTTGGCCGCGCGAGCGAATTGTTTTGCGTGAATGTTTTGATGGCACGCTTCAATCGTGCTGTATTGGATGGCAAGCAGATCCCGGCGAAGGGAGCGCCATGCAGCGCGTTTGGAGAACGGTTACCGGCTTTTACCATGTCTGTGCCCGCGGTACGGGCAAGCAGCTCATCTTTGAGGGCGATGAAGACCGGTGGGAGTTCTTGGAGCTGATGCGTGAGTGCTGCCGCAAGGCGGGCGTGACGGTTATCGCCTGGTGCCTTATGGGCAATCACGTGCGTCTGGTGCTTGCAGATTACGAGGACGCGATGAGCGCGGCGATGCACCGGCTGCTTTTGACGTACGCGCGGCGGTTCAATAAACGCACGGGGCGCACAGGGCATCTGTTCCAGAACCGTTTTGACCGGCGCTCGCTCGATACCGACTGGCAGGTGATGGAGGCTATTCGCTCCGTTCACGCCGATCCGCAGGAGGCGGGCATGAGCCTAATCGAGCGTTACCCCTGGAGCAGCTTTGCGGAGCATCTGCGCGCTTACGACAGTGATGCGGCAGATGCCACGAGGGGATTTTCCGATCCTTCTTGCGTGCTTGAGCTTTTTGGTTCTGCCGAGGCCTTTGCTGCCTATTCGCTTTCGACGCCCGACAGCGGCGAACCGGCGCTGCGCGATATGAAAGAGACGGAGTGGGAACGCCACGCCTTTGCCAACAAGTTGGCGAAGGAGCTAGGGGTTCCGCTCAACGGGGTTAAAACTGTACCGCCGGCGCAGCGCGATACCGTTATTGTTGGATTGAACAATGCCGGCTTTACAGTGCGTCAGATTGAGCGGTATACCGGGATTGGCAAAAGTACCGTCTCTCGTATCGTGCGCGCCCGCGCGCGAACGGCGATGCGGGCTGGCGGAAACGTGATGTAGGGTCGCCTGTTCACCGCAGCTGGGGTCGTCCATACGCCGCAACCAGCGTTCAAAAGCTTGGTACGGTAACTGCACTTCTTAATATGCATAGAACAATCGTCATCTTGCATAAAATAACAGCTCAGTCCGGGTTTGCCCGTGCCTACCCCCGTCTGCGCCGTGCAAAAAACGGAGTTTTCAGCATCGTGGTGCTGTCGGCACTGCCACAATCTTGCAACACACGGGCCCCTAAGCTATTGATCCCTGCCGTTGCACCCCCGGAGTATGTGCCTGCGTCCCGTCAGACCGCGATGTCTGGTCTAAAACACAATATTTATGCGCCTGGAGACGTTGATTAACGCTTCCGATGCGTATGCACACAGCTTGGCGTGCTGAATACTCGCAAAAATGCACGCAGCATCCTATGGGACCCTTCTGCGGCAGGCGCGAAGCGAGTCGGAGCTCAGCAGAACGGGGCTTGGCGCATTGCTTGGCGGGTCCGGGGCCCTGCCGCAGGCCTTTGGTGCTGTGGAAAACGCCCGTGTTCGCGTCTGCTGTGTGGTAAATGACAGACGGAGCGCCGGACGCGCGGACTTCGTGCGTCCGGCGCTCATTAGGAAAAACAGAGCCGCCCGTATCGGGCGGCTCGGCAATCAAAAACCTTGGATTCGGGGCATACGCTACTGGTTAGTTTACCCCTCGAGCATGCCGTCGAGGGTGCGCCAGGCGAGCTCGGCGCATTTGACGCGGGCGGGCATGTGCGAGATGTCCTGGAGCTGGGCAGCCTCGTCCAGGTCTTCCAGGTCTTCCTCGGAGAGCTGTTCGCCGCGGATCATGGCGAGGAAGAGCCCCGCCAGGCGGCGCGCCTCCTCGACCGTCTCGCCGGTGATGAGGTCGGCCATGATGTCGGCGCTGGCCTGGCTGATGGCGCAGCCATGACCGGTAAAGGAGGCCTCCTCGATCACGCCGTTCTCGACGCGCAGCTGCAAGGTGAGTTCGTCACCGCAGCTGGGGTTGATGCCGTCGTGCTCGTGCGTGGGAGCGTCCATCTCGTACTTATAGTCGGGGTGCGAGTTGTGCTCCATAAATGTGGTGGAGGTGTACAGATTACCCATTGAACGTGCTCCAAACGTGATGCAGACCGGCGATGAACTTGTCAATGTCGGCCTTGTCGTTGTAGAAGGCCACGCTGGCGCGGCAGCAGGCAAGGTTCTCGACGCCCAGCCAGGTGAGCAGCGGCTGTGCGCAGTGGTGACCGGCGCGGATGCAGACGCCGTCCATGTCCATGATGCTCGCGACATCGTGCGGGTGGATACCCTTGACGTTAAAGCTCACGACACCATGGTGGTTGTCCCAATAGATGGAGCCGATAATCTGGACAAAGTCGAGCTGCATGAGTTCGCCCATCAGGTAGTGGACGAGTGCCTGCTCGCGTGCCTGGATGTTTTCGTAGCCCACGGTGTTAACCAGGTAGTCAAGCGCCGCGCCCGTGGCGAAGATGCCGGCGGCGTCCTGCGTGCCGGCCTCGAACTTCTCGGGGACGGGCGCCCAGACGGCGTCCTGCTCGGTGACCGAGTCGATCATCTCGCCGCCGGTAAGCATGGGCGGCATGGCGTTGAGCAGGTCCATCTTGCCCCACAGCACGCCGATGCCCATGGGGCCCATGGCCTTGTGCGCGCTAAAGGCAAAGAAATCGGCTCCAAGGTCGGCCACATCGACCGGCATGTGCGGCAGCGACTGCGCGCCGTCGACGACCAGATAGCCGCCGTACTTGTGCACGAGCTTGCCGAGGTTCTTGACCGGGTTCTCAACGCCCAGGACGTTAGAGACCTGACCCACGGCCAAGATCTTGGTCTTGGGGCCCACCTTGGCAAGAACTTCCTCGGTGGTGAGCTGGCCGGTCTTGGTGGGGTAGAGGTAGACGAGCTTGGCGCCGGTCTCACGGCAGACCTGCTGCCACGGAATCAGGTTGGAGTGGTGCTCCATGATGGTGATGACGACCTCGTCGCCCGGTTCGAGGACCGTGGGCGCAAAGCTCTTGGCGACCAGGTTGAGCGACTCGCTCGTGTTGCGGGTGAAGACGACCTCGTTGGCCTGGGGGGCGCCGATGACGTCGGCGATCTGCTGACGCACCTTTGCGATGGCCTCGGTGGCCTCGACGGACAGCGAGTACAGGCCGCGCAGGGGGTTGGCGTTCATGCGCTGGTAGAAGTCACGCTCTGCGTCGAGCACGCAGGCGGGGCGCTGCGCGGTGGCCGCGCTATCGAGGAAGGCGATCTCGGGGTGCTGCTGGAACAGCGGGAACTGCGCCTTGTAGGGATTGGTCTCGATGTCGACGGTAGGCCAGCCGCGCGAGGCCTCGTCGCTGGCGTCGAGTTCCATGGGCTCGGGGGCAGTACAGGTATCGCATTTAACGTGCTCGGTGTCGATCATGCGAGCTCCTCCTCAAAGTTATCGATCAAGTTGTTGCCCAGGCGGACGACGGCGGCGCGGGTGCGCTCATCGGTGGCGGAAAGCGCAGCGTCCTCCAGCTTGGCGCGGATGAACAGGTCCTCGGCGGCGTTTTGGTCAAGGCCGCGGCAGGCGAGGTAGAACAGCTGCTCGTCGCGGACGTGGCCGATGGTGGCGCCGTGGTTGCCAGCGACGTCGTCCTCGTCGCACAGGATGACGGGGACGGTTTTGTTGTCGACGCCCTTGTTGGCGAGCAGCACGGTCTCGCGCTCGGTGCCGGTTGCGCCCTTGCAGCCGTGCACGAGGTCGATGGTGCCGCGGTAGACCTTCTTGGACGTGCCAGTCAGCACGCCGTTGGCGTCGATCTCGCACTCGGTCTTACGACCGCGGTGGCGCAGCTCGTAGTTAAAGTCGCGCACCTGTTCGCGGGCACCTAGGTAATCGGTATCGATGGTCACCTTGGCGGTGTCGCCCAGCAGATCGCCGGCGAGGCCGGTGGCGCTGGCACCGGCACCCAGGACGGTGTGCTGCACGTTGACGCGCGCGCCCTCGTCTAGGAATAGACCGGTGTCATCGAGTGCGATCCAGCTGTCATCGAGCGTCTGTGTGCAGGTCACGTTGACGGTGGCGTACTCGTGAGCGCACACGCGCAGCACGGAGCCCACGACGCCTTGGCCGCTGACGGGGGAGTCCAGGGCTAGAGCGAGGTCGAGCGTTGCCTGCGGACGGGCGACGACATCGATAGCGGCGATGGCCGCCGCCGCGTCGGCGCCACTCACGCGCACGGTAACCGTGGCGTGCTGGTATGCGGGCACATCGATGACGATGCACTTGGTGGCGTGGTCGATCAGATAGGTGCAGGCAGCCTCGCCCATGCCGGTCTCGAAGGCTTCGGCAGGGGAGAGCTCCTCCTCGAGCTTGATAGCGCCGGCCTGGTAGACGGAGGTGGCGGGCACGTCGAGCTCGGTCTCGGGCGTGATGCGGGCGCGGTCGGCGGCGTCGCCGGGGGCGGAGGCACGGCGCTCGGGGAAGCGCTCGGCCATGGCGTCCATGGCGGTATCGAAGGCGTCGGCCGTGCCAGCAAACTGCTCTTCCAAGCCCTCAACCTCAACGGCCTCGGCGGGAGCGGCGGAAAGCTCGTCCGAAAGCTCGAGCTTGGTCTGGTTCATCTTGAGCCAACCCCAAGTGGCTGCCGGCATCGCGTTGACATGCTCAAGGGTGGTAGCAGCGGTGTTGGTTTCCTGTTTCATTATCCGATCGCTCCTTCCATCTCCAGCTTGATCAGGTTGTTCATCTCGACGGCGTACTCAAGCGGCAGCTCCTTGGAGACCGGGTTGGCAAAGCCGTTGACGATCATGGTGCGGGCCTCTTCCTCCGAGATGCCGCGGCTCATCAGGTAGAACACCTTGTCGTCGCCGATGCGGCCGATGGTGGCCTCGTGGCCGATGTCGACGTTCTTGGCGCGGATGTCCATGGCCGGAATAGTGTCGGAGCGGCTCTGGTCGTCGAGCATGAGCGACTGGCAGCTCACGGTTGCCTTGGAGCCCTCGGCCTTGGGCGTGGCCACGATAGAGCTACGGAAGGTCTGGATGCCGCCGCTCTTGGAGATGCCCTTGGTCTCGACGGTTGCCGAGGTCTCGGGCGCGTTGAGTACGACCTTACAGCCGGTATCGAGGTTCTGGCCGGCGCCGGCAAAGGTGATGCCGGTAAAGCTCGAGCGGGCGCCGCGGCCGTTGAGCACGCTCATGGGGTAGAGATAACCCACATGGCTGCCGAAGGAGCCACTGATCCACTCGATGTCGCCGTCCTCGTCCACGCGCGCACGCTTGGTGTTGAGGTTGTACATGTTCTTGGACCAGTTCTCGATGGTCGAGTAGCGCAGGTGTGCACGCTTGCCCACAAAGAGCTCGACAGCACCGGCGTGGAGGTTGGCCACGTTGTACTTGGGTGCGGAGCAGCCCTCGATAAAGTGCAGGTCGGCATCGTCCTCGACAATGATGAGCGTGTGCTCAAACTGGCCGGCGCCCTTGGCGTTGAGGCGGAAGTAGCTCTGCAGCGGGAAATCGAGCTTGGTGCCCTTGGGCACGTAGACAAACGAGCCGCCCGACCACACGGCGCCGTGCAGGGCCGCAAACTTGTGGTCGGTGGGCGGGATGAGCGTCATAAACTTCTCGTGAATGAGCGGCTCCCACTGCGGGTCGTGCAGGGCCTCCTCGATGCCGGAGTAGACGATGCCCATCTTGGACGCGGTGTCCTGCATGTTGTGGTAGACGAGCTCGGAGTCGTACTGCGCGCCGACGCCCGCCAAGTAGCTGCGCTCGGCCTCGGGGATGCCCAAGCGCTCAAAGGTGCTCTTGATGTCGTCGGGCACCGACTCCCAGTCGTGCTTTTGGTCGGTGTTGGGCTTGACGTAGGTGACGATGTTGTCCATGTCCAGGCCCTCGATGGAGGGGCCCCACGTCGGGTCGGGAAAACGATTGAAGATCTCGAGGGACTTTAAGCGCAGGTCGAGCATCCACTGCGGCTCGTCCTTCTTGGCGCTGATCTCGCGCACGATGTCGGGCGTGATGCCGGCGTCGAGGCGCTCGAATCCCTCCTCGCCATAGGTGAAGTCGTAGAGGCTGCGGTCGATGTCCGCGACCTCGGTGCGGTTCTTGGTCATTGCGTCGCCCCTTTACGCCTGCTGCTCGGCAACGGCGGACTCGGCCTGGGCGCGCTGCTCGGCGGCCTCGCGCTCGAAGGTCTCAAAGCCGTTCTTGTCGATCCAGGGGATCAGCGAGGCGTCGTCCTCGCGTACGATGTGGCCCTTGACCATAACGTGGACGCGGTCGACATCCAGGTGCTCCAGGATACGCGTGTTGTGCGTGATGATGAGCATGGAGCCGTCGCAGCTCTTGCGGTAGGCGTCCATGCCGTGGCTGACGGTGGAAAGGGCGTCGACGTCCAGGCCGGAGTCGGTTTCGTCCAGGATGGCGAGCTTGGGCTGCAGCAGCAGAAGCTGGAGCATCTCGACCTTCTTTTTCTCGCCGCCCGAGAAGCCCACGCCCAGCTCACGGTTGAGGTAGGCGGTGTCCATGTTGAGCTCGGCCGCGAGCTCCTTGACGCGACGGCGGAACTCCTTGCCCTTCATCTCCAGGCCGGGGCGGCCAGCGATGCTGGCACGCAAAAAGCTCGACAGCGGCACGCCCGGGATCTCGACCGGGGCCTGGAAGCTCAGAAACAGGCCGGCGCGCGAACGCTTGTCGGTGGTGAGCTCGGTGATGTCCTGGCCGTCAAAGACGATGCGGCCGTCGTTGACGGTATAGACGGAGTCGCCCATGACCAGGTGGCCGAGGGTGGACTTGCCGGCGCCGTTGGGGCCCATCAGCACGTGGGTCTCACCGGTGGCGACGTTGAGGTTGACATTGTGGAGGATGGTCTTCTCGTCCACGGAGGCGGTGAGACCATCGATGGAAAGCAGCGGATTTGCGCTCATGCTGTCCCTCTCTGTATATGGTGTACTCATAGGTGTACTAAACCCTAGGAATCTTCTCGGAATAAAGTTACTATGGGTTCGGCGTTAGTCAAGGGAAAACCCGACTAATCCACTCGACTTTTCTAGATGTGGGACAAAATAACAAGGTTTGTTTATCCCACTTACTTAAGATTTGGGACAAACAGACCTGGTTATGTTGTCCCAGATGCGATGGGAGGGTAGGTATGCTCATTTCTTCCAAGGGCCGCTATGCCCTCCGGCTGATGATCTATATCGCGGCGCTGGGCGACGCCGAGGGCAAGATTGCCTTGCGCGAGGTTGCCGACCGTGAGCATATCTCACAAAAGTATTTGGAGCAGCTGGTTCGTCCGCTTATGAAGGCGGGCCTGCTTAAGAGCGTGCGCGGCAAGGGCGGCGGCTACATGATGGCCAAGGATCCAGCCGAGGTGCGTGCCGGCGACATCCTGCGCGCCGTCGAGGGCAGCACGGCGCCCGTGGCGTGCGACGGCATCGACAACAGCTGCACCCGCAGCGATTTGTGCTCGACCGTCAAGTTCTGGCGCGGCCTGGACGACGTGATCGAAAAGTACGTCGACGGCGTGACGTTGGCCGACCTGGCCGCCGTCCCCGAAATCAACTTTGACATTAAGCTGTAGGGGTGCAAATGGCATCTCTCGACAAGGTGTACAAGCAAATCGAAGTTTTTGCTCGGGAATGTGACGCCGAGAAGGTCGTGTTGTTTGGTTCTCGTGCTCGAGGCGACAACTTGCCCAAGAGCGATATTGACATCGCCGTAGCAGGTTGCCGGGATTTCGGCCGTTTCTCATATTTGATCGAGGAACATCTTGATACTCTTTTAGATGTAGATGTCGTCAATCTCGACGAGTCCCTATCGCAGCAATTGCTCGATGAGATTGCCAAGGATGGTGTGATTCTGTATGAAAAAATATGAGAACTTTGTTAGCGCCTTGGCGAATCTTGAGGATGCGCCCAATCAGGATCTCAACAATGATTTTGTTCAGAGTGGATTGATTAATAAGTTCAATCTTCAATTTGAACTGAGCTGGAAGCTCCTTAAGCGTCTGCTCGAGTATGAGGGCGCCACGCTTGCCGCGTCGGGGTCTCCTCGTGCCATCTTGAAGGAGTCCTACCGATTCTACGACTTTATTGATGAGGCAGCCTGGCTGGATATGCTCAGAGACCGCAATACGAACGTCCATATCTACGACAACAAGCTCGCTCAAGATTTGATTCAGCGCATCTTGAACGTCTATATTCCCGCTTTCTGTCAGTTGAGAGACGGGCTGACGAAACGTTACGGCGAGCTTCTGTTGGCGCCCGACGACCAGTTTGTCTAATTCCTTAAGATTTCGCGGAGGGTTGTTGCCGTTTACCGAGGGGTTGTTGTGTAACAACGGGCGAGCTGCAATACTTATTTTTATCTTTGCAAACTGAACTTTAACTACACCAATGCAGGGAGGATTTTATGCAGCCCAAGCATTCCGCGATTGTCGCGGGCCTGACGCTGGCGCTTTCGTTTGGCGCCGTTTCCGCGCCGGCACCCGCCGCCGCCGAGGAGCCCACGCCGGGCGTTGCCTCGGATGCCACCGATATCGACAAAGGTCTCTACACCCAGCAGTCCTTCTCGGGCGTGCTGAGGTCGGTCCAGGGCGTTTCGTTTGTCAACGTGACTCCCGAGATGAAGTACTTTACCAAGTACGAGAGCCATGGCAACTATAACCAGGGCTTTTCGTATGGTGACGGCTACAACGCGCTGGGCTATTACCAGTTCGACCGTCGTTGGTCGCTCATTCCGTTTATGAAGCAGGTCTACAACTACGATTCTGCCAAGTACGGCATGCTCAAGGATGCGATTGATCGCGGCAGCGAGATTTCCAACGCGAGCAATGCCATGTACGAGAACGGCCAGCTTACCGAGCTGGGCCGTATTGCACAGGAGGCCTTCCAGGGTGCTTATAACACCGATCCTGCTGAGTTTTCGGCTCTGCAGGATGCGTATGCGTACAACTCGTACTATGCGGTGACCGAGGCGTGGCTCAAGAGCGGCCTGGGTATTGATATTTCGGGCCGCGCCGATTGCGTCAAGGGCATGGTGTGGAGCATTACCAACATGTGCGGCACTGGTGGCTGCAGGGACTTTTTCCGCTGGGCGAATCTTTCCAACGATATGTCCGACCGCGAGTTTGTGACGGCGCTCTCCAATAGTGTGGTCAACAATGTCGCCACCAAGTTTTCAAGTCAGCCCCAGTATCATGAGGGCTGGAAGAACCGCTACCGCAACGAGCTGAAGGACTGCTTGGTTTATATCGCCGAGGACGAGGCCGCTGCCGCTGCGACGCCCGTGCAGCCCGAGCCTGCGCCGGCGCCCTCGCCGACACCTGATTCGAATGACGGCTCGAGTGACGATGCCAACGATGACAGGATGGATGCGCCCTCGACCGATGCTGACGGTAATGGCTCTGCTGGTGGCACTACCAACGACGGCTCTACCTCGAACGGCTCCGATTCGAACGGCTCTGCTGCGGGCGATTCGCCTTCAAGCTCTGCCGGCAATACGGGCAGCGACGCTTCTGGTTCGACCGACGCTGGCACCTCTAACTCATCTACCGGCTCGAGCGATTCGTCCGTTGACACCGGCTCTAACAACGGCTCCGGCTCTGACACGACCCCTGATTCCGATGCTTCCAAGGACGACTCGAATAAGGCGCCGGACGCTCCCGTTGCTTTGCCGGACAAGAAGCCTTCTTTCTCCGAGCAGCTTGGTTCTACGCTGGGTTCTTCGCTGATGGCTGGCGTCAATAACGGCTCGGCCCAGAACAAGGACAACTCTGATCAGGTTTCCACGGAAAAGACCGAAGCCGCAAAGGGCGACTCCAAGGACAAGGCTTCCGAGAAGGCTGAATCCGATAAGGGTCCTAGCTCTGATGAGAAGGGCGACAAGTCCGGTCAGAAGAAGGACGAGAGCAAGACCGAGGGCGAAAAGAAACAGCCCGAAGACGACGACAAGAGCGGTGCTGACAACCAAGTCCAAGAGCAAAATGACTCCAAGACGGTGACCACTACAACCACGACGACTACAACGACCAAGTCATCTGGCGGTAACATGCCCAAGACGGGCGACCTTATCGTTATGGCGAGCCTTGCCAGCGCGAGCTTGGCCACACTGGGCGCTACGTCTATCGTAAGCGGTAAGCATAAGCTCGATCAGCAGAAGAAAGCTTCTGGGGAGGACGACTCGAAGGAGTAGGCTCTCAGTTGCCAGATAACTAAATAGTCGGGACGGGGTCCGGTGCGAATGCATCGGGCCCCGTTTTGTTGTGCAACGATTAGTTGTGCCCCCTCACACCTCTTGTTGCTACCGTTGCCCGATATGTTCGCGCGGCGTCGTCGGTACGCGCGAGGCGGTCATTACAATTGGCATCGTGCAGCGATTTAGGGGGAACGTTTTGGTGTCTGAACAGGCAAATGTTGATTGTGCTGCTGGCTTTGGCGTGCGCTTGATCGGCTGTGCCGATGATGCGGTTTTGCCCATTGGCATGCACGACTATGCGGAGGCCCTTGGTTGCTGCATGCTGGTTGACAAGACCATGTTTATTGCCGATGTGTTGGACTGCGACGCGTCCGTTGTGGTGTGCTGTCGACCCGAGGGTTTTGGCAAGAGCATGAACTTGTCGATGCTCAGGGCTTTTCTGGAGCGTCCGGCGGTCGGTCGCGCCGGTCGGATCTCGTTTGCCGATGCTCAGATTTGGGATGCGGACGGTGGGCGCTATCGGGATGAGTGCGCTTGCTATCCGGTGATATCGCTGGACTTTTCTGGCGCTGCGAGGCGTGGCCCCGCTGTTGCCGGCGTCGTGCGCGATGCCCTTTCGGGCGAGTGCGCTCGCTTGTTGGCGCTCTTGGAGGCTCCGGACTTAGCTCGAGATAGGGTGCGTCACATCGAACGCGTTGCGCGTGGTGCGGCGAGCGAGGATGAGGTCGTCTCGGTGCTTGGCGTGCTCATAGAGCTGCTGGAGATGGCCTGCGATGAGCAGGTTGTATTGCTCGTTGATGGGTACGACGCGGCGTGGTTGGGCCGTGTGAGCGCGAGGGTCGCTTCCGACGCCGATCCGGCAGAACTACTTGACCGTGTGTTGTTTGACGCCATTGCCACTGCGCGCGATTCGTTGCGGCTGACGTGTCTGATGGGGGAGTGTCCCGGTCCTGCCGAAGCGGCGCTTTCTTCGCGCGGCTGCTCGTATTGCCTGACGACGCCGCTGTCGGCGTGGTGTGATCGTTGGTTCGGTTTTTCGGATGCCGAGGTCCAGGCTCTTTTGAATCATGCTGGGCGCGAGGAATACCTGGATGATGCGCGTGAATGGCTCGAGGGGTATCGGTTTGGCAGGGCCTATTGCTCGAGTCCAGAGCGTGTGATCGGTTTTCTGGGCCGAGGCTGCACGGCGCCTGTGCGTGCCGATCTGTATGGATATGCCGATTGCCTGAGTAGGGTAGTTGCCGGGTGGAATCTCGACCGCCTTTCGGTCTTGTTTGATTTGCTCGAGGCCCATGGGTGCGCTGAGGTCCCGCTTTGTTTGGGCACTGCAGAGCCAGATGTTTCGCCTGACGATGGCATGTGGACAGCGCTGTATCTGTCCGGTTTTCTCACGACGGATATGACTGAGGAACCAGAGCATGGCGATCGCCTCCGTGCTTTGCGATTGCCCAATAACGAGCTTCGCCAGGCCTTGCGTCTAGTGATTATTGAGTGGTTTGAGTGCGCTGCAGAAGACATTCGAGACGTCGATGCGTTTCGCGACGGGCTGTGCCATGGGAACGAGGATACCGTGAGGCGGGCGCTAAGCCGCATCTTGGGAGATGCGGGAATCGGTGCGACCGACCCAGATACACCGCTGCCATATCACCTACTCTTGCAAGGACTCTGCTTTGGATTGCCGGGCTATGCCAATCCTGCTTCGAGGCTAAAGTGTGGCGCGGATCGCTGGGACATCCAGGTTTTTCCCACGGGCGCCGTGTTCGACATAGCCGATACGATCGGTATGCTCGATGAACGTCCGCTGATAACGATCAACATGATGTATGACCCCGGTGTGGATGCGCTGGGCCTGGAATTGCTGGCCGTGCAGGCGCTGCTCGACATAGAGCGCGACGGCATCGACGAAATCCGTGTGCCACGCCCCGCCATTGGACGCATGCGCTGGGGCTTTGGCTTTGACGGGCAGCGTGTGTCCGTGGTGTGCCAGCGGTTATAGGGGATGACGAAAGCCCTTTACTACTCCGCGTCCTTCATGGGCGGCATGGGCTTCCAGTTGGGGTCCTTGACGATCTTGCGGGCGTCCTTCAGGCCACGGCGCAGCGCCGGAATACCGGTCTTAAAGCACTTATCGACCGCAGCCAGGCGAATGAATTCCTTGCAGAAGGTCGCGGCATTGCCCAGGCGGAACAGCACAGGGTGGTAGTCGCCGTAGATCTGCATATAGCGAGCGAGGAAGCCTCGATTGCGCATGATGTAGTAGCGGTTGGTGTCGCTCGTGGAGTTGAGCTGGCGCTTGCCGGCGATATCCCAGTTAGAGACGGCGCGGGCGCGCTTGAGCACCAGGTCGGCCACAACGGCGGCGGGGAAGTGCTGGCTGGCTACGTAGCCGTAGCAGGCATCGTCGCCGTAGATAAAGAAGCGCGCGTCGGGCAGGCCAATCTTGTCGACCACGCGGCGCGAGAACATGCCGCCCTCAAAGCACAGCTGGTTCATGGCGCGGTAGCCCTCGGGACCCAGATCCCACTTGGCGATAGGGTTAGGGATGCCGAGCGAGAGGATGAGCTGGTACTGCCAAAAGAAAGCGCCGCCGTCAAAGTCCAGGCGCGAACCCTGGATGACATCGTAGCGGTCGGTCCACTTGGCAAGACGCTCGATGCCTTCGGGGATGACGAGCACGTCGTCGTCCATCACCCAGAACCACTGGGCGCCCAGGTCGTAGGCGCATCTGGTGCCGGCGGAGAAGCCGCCCGCACCGCCGCCGTTTTCGAGCTGCGGGGCGTAGATGACGCGGTCGGTGCCGCCCTGCGCGTCGGGCTGCTCGGTGTCGATGCCCCACAGGTTGGCCAGGCGCTCGTTGAATGCGGTGCACATGGCCTCGGTCTCGCGCGAATTCTCGTTATCGACAATCACGATGCGCCAGGGCGTTGCCGTGAGCTCGGTCATGGAGTCGAACAAGTTGGCCAGGAGTTCCTGGCGTTTGTACGTAACGACGACGATGGCGAGCTTATCGATGGGAGCGGGAAGGGTTGAAGGCATGGGGCAATATATCCTTTCACGCGCGGCGGGCGAGCGCTGCACGGAAGCTATCGAATACGTCCTTGGGACTGTCCTATTGTAAAGGCTCGGCGCACCTTAGCGGCAAGCTTTGAATAAAACGCAGGAACCTGCCATGGGCCCGCCGCATGACGTGGGGCTGCTTTGCCCGCAAGAGGCTCCATAGATTATATAAACGCCTGCTGGCGCGCTGACCCTTTGATACCATGAAACGACAGGTATTTCCTAAGGAGCACATTTGTCTACTAACGCCTCTGGCAGCCCTGTTCTGTCGCTGCTTATCCCCATTTACAATGTTCAGCGCTACCTGCGCGAGTGCCTCGATTCCGCTTTGGCGCAGACGCTCAAGGATATTGAGATCATCTGCATTAACGACGGGTCGACCGACAACTCGCCGGCGATTATCCGCGAGTATATGGAGCGCGATGGGCGCGTCAAGATGATCGACAAGGCCAACAGCGGCTACGGCGACTCGATGAACCGCGGTCTGGAGATGGCGCGTGGCAAGTACGTTGGCATCTTGGAGTCCGATGACTTTATGGCGCCCGACGCACTCGAAAAGCTTGTCTCGGCCGCCGATACTAATAATGCCGACTTTGCGAAGGCGAACTTTGATTTCTACTGGTCTAAGCCCGAGGAGCGCCGTTCGCTGCACGAGATGTTTAGACCTCAGGATTGCGGCAAGCCGGTGCACCCGAGCGATACGACGCAGTTCTTTAAGCAAAAGCCATCGATTTGGTCGGCCGTGTACCGTCGCGATTTTCTTGAACGCAACGGCATTACGTTCCTGCCGACTCCGGGGGCATCCTTTCAGGACACGTCATTTGCCTTTAAGGTGATCGCGTGTGCTGATAAGGCTGTTTACCTGCATGATGCCGTGTTGTCGTATCGCCAGGACAACGAGAATTCCTCGGTCAATTCTTCGGCTAAGGTCTTTTGCGTCAATACCGAGTATGCCGAGATTGAGCGTTGGATTCGAGAGGATTATTCCCGTGATCACGCAAGTGATGACGTCGCGCGCATGCTCAAGTTCAATCAGGTCATTAAGTACGATTCGTATATGTGGAACTACGTGCGCTTGGCGCCCGAGTTCTATAAGGAGTTCCTGGTCCAGATGACTAAGGAGTTCCAGGCCGCCTTGGACGCGGGGGACTTTTTGCTGGACGACCTTAAGCCGTGGAAGCGTGCGAATCTCGCTGCCATCCTCAAAGACCCCGAGGCCTGGGTGGACGAGCATCCGCACTTTGCGACGGACGGCGCCCTGGGACGCGCCAAATACTACGCATCGGTTGGAGGCCCCGGCGTGGTCGCCGCCTTCCTCGTCGAATCGTTGAGGGGGTAGGTCGACATGGGAGAGGCTTCGACCCCCAAGGCGACCATTGTCGTTCCCGTATACAACTCGGCAAGCTCGATTCAGCGGTGCCTCAATTCGCTGCTGGCGCAGTCCGAGCGTTCGATTCAGGTTGTTTGCGTCAATGACGGATCGGCTGACGACTCATTGCGTGTCCTGCGACAAATCGCGCAGACCGACGATCGCGTGCTGGTGATTGACCAGAAAAACGCGGGCGTCTCGTGCGCTCGAAATGCTGGCATCGATGCCGCTGGGGGTGAAGTCGTCTTCTTTGTGGACGCCGATGATTACATCGATGCCCAAACCGTCGAGCGCGTGCTGCAGGCTATGGGGTCGTCGGATGCCGAGGTCGCCGTTTTTGGCGGCGTCTGCGAGCCCGCCGATGCCGCCCCTAAGCGCGTCCAGCAGCTCATGAGCCCCAATGCGGGTACCTTTGGCACCCGCGATCCTCAGCTGTTGTTCCACGCGAACGCGCAGCCCTATGCCTGCCGAGCGGCCTTTTCGCGCGAGCTGCTCAATCGCGAGGGCATTCGCTTTGCTCCCGGTTTGGCCTTGGGCGAGGACGTCGTATTCCAGTTCGCAGCCTATGCACTTGCCCGCAAGACCGTCGTTATGCCAGACAAGTTCTACCACTACGTGATGGAGAGCGACTCGGCAACGCATGAGTTCAACAGTGACGAGGCTCGCGCCAAAAAGCTCGATGCTCATATGATGATGCTCGAGGAAGTCTTGGAGGATTGGGCAGTCTACGGTCTTTTGGATCTGTGCCCCGGCGAGCTAGTTACCTGGTTTTTGGACCTTATCGTGTTTGACTTGGCGCGTCTGGATGCCGATGACTTTCACCGCGTTGCCGGCCGCGTCAACAGGGCTTTCACGACGTTTTTGGGAACGGAGTGGGCGGATGCGCCCAGTAAAGGAGCCGTTCGCCGTGTCGCCCACAAGCTCGTTGCGGCAACCTCGGGCGTCTCTATGGCGGACGCCACGCTGTTCTATCTTTCGACCCGCGGACTCAAAGCCTGCCTGGAGCGCTTTCTCTAATTCCAAGCGCTGCCGCCCGCCGCAACTCGGCTGCTAAAATAACCCTGTTACACGCTATTCAACAGGAGGTTCTCTTGCAGAACTCTGATACCCCTAAAGTTTCGCTGCTTGTCCCCATTTGCAATGTTGAGCGCTACCTGCGCGAGTGCCTCGATTCAGCCGTGGCGCAGACGCTCAAGGACATCGAGATCATTTGCATCAACGACGGTTCTACCGATAGTTCGCCGGATATCATCCGCGAGTACATGGAGCGCGACGCACGCGTCAAGATGATCGATAAGGCCAACAGCGGCTACGGCGACTCGATGAACCGCGGCCTGGAGATGGCCCGCGGCGAGTACGTGGGCATCCTGGAGTCCGATGACTTTATGTTTGAGGACTCGCTCCAAAAGTTGGTTGCCAAGGCAGACGCCGAGCATGCCGATGTGGTTAAAGGCGATTTCTATTTGTATTGGTCCACGCCCAGCGAGCGCCGCGAGCTCTTTGGGATTATCGACGAGCATATGACGGGTGCGGCGTATCGCCCCGTCGATCGCCCGGGCATCTTCTACCGCAAGCCTTCCATTTGGTCTGCCATCTATCGCCGCGAGTTTCTCAACGACAACCAGATTCGTTTTCTTCCCACGCCGGGGGCATCGTATCAGGACGCGGGCTTTAACTTTAAGGTTTGGGCGTGCGCCGAGCGTGCTGCCTTTATTGCGGACCCCATTTTGTGCTATCGCCAGGATAACGAGAAGAGCTCCGTTAATTCGCCCAACAAGGTGTTTTGCGTGTGCGACGAATATGCCGAGATGCAGCGCTTTTTGGAGGAACGCCCCGAGATTAAGACTCAACTTCAGGGCATTTTAATGCGCATGAAGGTCGATACCTATCGTTGGAATGACGAGCGCCTGATCGATGAGCTGCGCGAGCAGTTTTGGGAGAAGGCCTCGCCCGAGCTCAAGGCCGATTGGGACGCCGGCCGCTTTGACCTGTCACTGTTCGACCCGCGCGGCGAGACTGATCTGCGCCTGATGGTCAAATCGCCCCGTGCCTACATCGATTCGCGCTTTGACTTTAAGAAGCCGGGCAAGCTCAATACGTTTAAGCACTACTTTAAGATCGGCGGCCTGCCGCTGGTCTGGCGTGTGCTGACGTATCAGCGCACCTACGGCGATAACCCGCATCCCGACGACGTGCCGGCGGCACAGTAGGAGCGCGTGACCATGGCTACCCCTAAGATTTCTGTTGTCGTCCCCATCTATAAGGTGGAGGAGTGCCTGGCATGGTGCCTGGACTCCCTGCTTGCGCAGGACATGCCCGATTGGGAGGGCGTGCTGGTCAACGATGGCTCGCCGGATGGCTCGCGCGATATTGCGGCTGCTTATTGCGAAAAGGACGCGCGCTTTACGCTGGTCGACAAGCCCAACGGCGGCCTGTCGAGTGCGCGCAACGCGGGTATTGCTGCTTCCACGGCGCCTATCGTTGCGTTTTTGGATTCCGACGACCGATTTACGCCCGATGCATGCCGCGTGATCGTCGATGCCTTTGAGCGCGAGGACTGCGACGTTTTGACCTTTGGCGCGAATCCGTATCCGCTTGAGGCGGGGTATCCGTGGCTTAACTATGTGCTGAGCCCGCGCGATGTGTCGTTTGAAGGCTATAGCTCCGACCTACTGTTTAAGGAAGCATCTCGCCCGTTTGCATGGCGCACCGCCTGCAAGCGTGAGTTTTTGCTGGGCAACGGGATCGTGTTCGACGAAACCGTTAAGTATGGCGAGGACCAGGTCTTCGATTTTGCCGTGTACGGTCGTTCGCACAAGACCGCGCTTATCTCGAACAAGCTGTATGATTACCGCGTGGCGCGCAAGGGTTCGCTCATGGACACCATGCGCTACGACGACGAGACGCGTCTGCTGGAGCACGTGAAGATTTACTCTGCGGTGCTGGCTGACTGGCAGCGCGACGGTCTCGATGCTCAGCATGCCGATGACCTGGCGTACTTCCTCTGCGATCTGGTGCTGTACGATGCGCTCAGGCTGTTGAGTACGGATTGCGGCAAGGTGTTTGCTGCCGTTGCCACGGCGCTTGCCGGTTCTGCCGTGGGCAGCGATGCTGCGCTCGCACAATGCGCTCCTTCTGTTGCTGCTATGGTGCGTGCGGCGCTTACCAGCAAGGCCCCCAATGTCCGTGCGTGCAAAAAGCTCATGTTCGATTACGATGTCTTGAGGTTTGGGCGCCTGGGTGCCTGCAAGCGCGTGGCAGCGAACGCCCTGGGAAAGCGAGAAGTGTAGATGAGTATCAAGCGTTTGGCACTTTGCCGCAGCCAGGGCCGTCTTTTTGTGCTGCTTCGTTTTGCCGGTCAGGATGTCGCCGCGCTTATTGAGCGGGAGGCCTCTCAGGCGTTTGCCCATGCGACTACGAGCGGTTCTTGTTTGCCGTCACTGGTGCTCCCGGTCGATCATGGCCGTGTGCTGGCGCTATGCCCTTCTGTTTCCGATTACGAGCGCGAGCTCGCCGTTTTGGTGCTTCCGTTTTTGGATGGCTCGTCGATGGATGCCGTTTTTGCATCCGGTGGCCAAAGGTTGGGCTCTATTCGTCTCGATAGCCGCGTGGCCAAATTGGAATCCAAGATTAACTACAAAGCAAAGCCTGCGCTGTGCGCGCTTATCCGCGATGCGCAGCGTGGCGAACACTGCGGCCGCTACGAGATCGATGCCATTCGCTATTTGCCGGCAGACGTCGGCGCGGTGTGGCGCTATGAGGTTACCTGGGCGGGAGACCCCCAGTGCGCGCCTGAGCTCCAGATCTTCGATACGCATATGAATGCCATCGATGTTACCGTGCATGTGTTTGAATCGCAGGTCGATGTTCCGCAGCAGAACGGATGCCGCATCAATAAATCGTATCTGAGTGTTGAGATACCTCAGGATATACGAGATTTTGTCGCGATCGTGAGCGATCCCACAGAGCGGATCCAAAGCGGGTTTTGCGCCATGGATGGTCGCCTGTACAACGGCATGGTCGACGACAGCTGGAACCGTATGAAGGACGCGCGTGCAGACGACGCAGCTTATCGACGTTGGTTTGAGCAGCATCGCGCAAAGCCGGGCGATTTGGCGTGCCAGCGTGTCGCTTCGGCGGCCTTTGCCTATAGACCGCTCGTGAGCATTGTGGTGCCGTGCTACAAGACTGATCGGGTCTACCTGCGCGAGCTGCTGGAATCGGTGCAAGCCCAGAGCTATGACAACTGGGAATTGCTGCTTATGGACGCCTCGCCCGAATGGGACGCGGTGGCCACCCTTGCGGCAGGTGCCAACGACGAGCGCATCCGTCGCATCGAGCTTCCCGGCAACGGCGGCATTGTGGTCAACACCAACGCAGGTATCGAGCAAGCGACAGGCGACTACATCGCTTTCTTGGACCACGATGACATTCTGGAACCGGACGCGTTATTCCAGTATGTTTCCGCGCTGAACAAGGCGGCCGAGGGCGAGCGTCCCCAGGTCCTGTTCTGTGATGAGGACATGTTCCAGAAAACGGGGGAGTGGGGCCAGCCGGTCTTTAAGACCGTACTCAACGTCGACCTGCTCTATAGCCATAACTGCGTGACGCATTTCCTGATGGCGGAGAAGGCGCTCATCGATCACATTGGTATGTCCCCAGAAGACGTTGCGGGCGCCCAGGACTACGACTTGACGCTTCGCTGCCTTGCAGCCGGCGCGCGCTTTGAGCACGTTGCGCATGTGCTGTATCACTGGCGCGTGCATCCGGGATCGACCGCCGATGGCTCTGCCGATAGCAAGCCGTATGCCATTGAAGCGGGTCGTCTTGCGCTGCAGCGCCACTTTAACGCGCTGGGCGTTCACGGAACGGTCGAGGAGACCGAGACGCCGTTTGTCTACCGCATGCGCCATGCGCTGCCGGAGCCTGCGCCGCTGGTGAGCATTGTGATCCCCACCAAGGATCACATTGAGACGCTCGATGCCTGTGTGATGTCGATCGCCCAGAAGGCCACGTATACCAATTACGAGATCGTCTTGGTGGAGAACAACAGTGAAGCCCCGGAGACGTTTGCGTATTACGAAACCCTGCCAGAGCGCGTGGCTGCAGCATCCGAAGGCAAGGGCATCGCGCGCGTTGTGTACTGGCCGGGCGAGTTCAATTACTCTCAGATCATCAATTTTGGTGTGAAGCACGCCAAGGGTGACTACCTGCTGCTGCTGAACAACGATACCGAGGTCATAAGCCCGGACTTTATCGAAGAGATGATGGGCTATCTGCAGCGTCCCGATGCGGGCGTGGTGGGCGCCAAACTCTACTTTGCCGATCATCTGGTGCAGCATGCCGGCATTTTGATTGGCGTGCGTGGCGCACTTGCCCATGCCAACCAGGACTTCTCGGCAAAGCGCGAGGGCTATCTTGCCCGTGCCGTGCGCCCGGGCAACTTTAGCGCCGTGACGGGTGCCTGCCAGATGGTGCGACGCGACGTATTTGAGCGCGTCGGCGGCTACAACGAGGAATTCGCCGTCGGTTTTAACGACGCAGACTTTTGCCTGCGCGTGTGGGAGGCGGGTTACCGCACCATCTTTACGCCCTATGCCGAGCTGTACCACTACGAGTTCACCTCGCGCGGCAGGGAAGAGGCCAACGAGGAAAAGCTGCGCCGCTGGAAGCGTGAGCAGGCGCTGTTCATGCAGCACTGGCCTGAGTTCTTCCTCGATGGCGACCCGTGGCTCGGACCAAACCTATCCTCCGACAGTGAGTACTTCTCGTTTTAGTGCGAAGTAATGCCAAGGTCCGGCAAAGTATCCTCCAGAGCTGCAAGAGCGGTGGGGTTCAGGTACTCCTCGTTCAAGCAGCTCTTGTCATATCGAAAACGTGTGTCTCGTGAGCATTCGATGAGTTCTGCAGTAAAGAACTTCTCCCAGCTAAAGAACTTTGAGCTTTCGATATGTTCAGCGGGGTTAAGCAGCATGTCCTTAATGTGTTTGCTGTTGAATAATCCCGACTTCAACACGAGCCATTCAAACGATTCCGGTAGGAATAGCTTGATGTTCTTTCGGCGCAATAGAGCAGCTGCTTCCGCAATTTCTGGTCCAAAGGCGGCACCGTCGGCAATCACGAGGATGTCGTTTTCCGGTGCGTCCATAATGCAGTTGCAAATATTTGATTTGCCTCCCGCGCTGATGCATTTAATGCTGCTCTTTTTGCATAGCAAACTGAAGAATTCGTAGCCCGAATTTGTGTCCTCGACAATGACAAGCTCGGGCCTCTCGCCTCTAAAATCAGTATCACCGTAAATACGATATGTAGAGGTGTAGACACGAGAGTAAACGGGATACTTCGTTGTGGTTCGGTTGGTGTTCTTAAGACCGTAGATTTCATCAACGCTATAGGGCAGTTGGCGCAGTGACTCTCTGGCGACAATTACGTAGTAGTTTGAGCTACGCTTTGCTTCATGGGCAAATTCTCTTGATCGAACAAAAGTATTGCCCTCATCAATAAAAACAATACTGCTGGAAATCTCTTGGAGATCTCTACGCCAATATTTTCCAGATATTGTTTTACAGGGCACTTTGCAACTTACTGTTACGCCGCTTTGTGCCCCAAGCTCTTCGTGAGCTGCCACCATATCAAGCAGAGTTGTCTTGCCTGTAGCACTGTTACCTTGGATGATGGTCAGATTTCTATTGATGGTCAGTTTAAACTGAACCCGGTTATTTTGAATAATTACCTTGTATGATCCGCGCATCAGGAGTTCTCCCTTAGGCATTTTCCAGCTATGGGGACAAGGTCAAACATTGTGTGGACTATATCGCCCGTATTTGCAATGGTTACCGTGAATTTGCCGTTTCCAAAATCCATTATGTGGTAGAGATTGATTGTTAGATCCTTTTGCGCGGCGATCCTCAGAATCCAGTAGGCGCAATTATCACCGCAATTTGAGGCGTTATATATATTCTGCGGCATAAAGTACATAAGCAGTAGCGTTTTGGTGCCGCTGGATAGTTTCTCGGGAGGAATGATGCCTAGAATCTTGGTATCGATTGCATTGGGGCCTACCACGGTGCCTTTGTCGATGGATTTTATGACCCTTTGGGCAAAGGAGTCTTGAAACCACTGGGGCGAATATACGTTATCGAAGTAAACGGACGTGTTGTAGATAACGTTTTCCATATCACCATAGTGAATTGTTAGCACGTCAGCTCCTTCGGCTTGCTGATTTGGCATCTAGTGAGATTGATTATATCGCAGCACATGAGGCGGGCGTTATCGGCCCGCGGTAGATGTGATTGATGACCAAGGTTTGTATTTTGTTGCTTTATTATTCAGTTCACTCGTTTAATCAGTTCGCTCATGCGCTAAGTTTGCCTTAGAAGCTATTTAGCGTAACGGTTGAGGTGTGGCGACTCATATTTAAATTGCAGTCACAAAGACACCTTTTATCGATTTCCCGTTGAAATACTGAATTGATAGTTTAAAAATAACTTAAGAGAGCCTTAAATCTCGGAAAAAGGATGTCGTATGAAAAACCTTCGAGAAAGATGGCACGGACTAACAGTGCTGGGAGTTGTTGCATTTGCTGCTGCCTGCATGACGGTTGCCCCGGCGCCCTCATTTGCTGATATTGCTGGCGGTGGCGGAGGCGGTGGACCGATTACGGAATGGTGTTCCGACGGTCGTCCGAAGACTGGACTCGTTCGGTGCGAGGACGGCAACCTTCGCTATTTCGATCCCGAAACTGGCGCCATGGTCACGAACCAGTGGCATAACGAATACGAAGCTGTCTGGTACTATTTTGGCGCTGACGGGACCGCGGTGTCGGGCTGGCAGTCTATCGGTGGGGACAAGTATTACTTCTATCCCGAAAACCATGATATGGCATACGGCCGAGTTCAGATTGACGGCAAGAACTACTTCCTGAACACCCCTGGTGCCAACGCCGATGGCCGCATGCAGCATAGTGGCTGGTTCTACGACTCCATCTACGGAAAGTGGTCCTATGCGACCTCCGACGGTGAGCTATTGACCGGTTGGCATAATCTCGGCGGGGCTTGGTACTATTTCAACGAATCTGGGGTCATGCTGACTGGCTGGATCAACGATTCGGGTACCTGGTACTACACTAATGCCTCCGGTGCGATGGTCACTGGCTGGCTCAACATCGGCGGCACGTGGTTCTACCTCGACGGCTCGGGCGCCATGGTCGCTAACAGCTGGCGCAGCCTCGGCGGCTCCTGGTACTGGTTCGGCGACTCCGGTGCAATGGCCACTGGCTGGTTCTTGGCAGGCGGCTCTTGGTACTATGCGAGCGGTTCGGGCGCCATGGCAACCGGCTGGCTCAGCAATGGCGGCACGTGGTATTGGCTCGGAGGTTCGGGCGCTATGGCCTCTAACTCTTGGGCTAACGTTGGTGGAGTTTGGTACTGGTTCGACGATTCCGGCGCGATGGCCACCGGCTGGCGTCAGGTCGGCGGCGCCTGGTACTACTTTAGCGGTTCCGGCGCTATGGCTCACGACGCCTGGGTCGGCGACTACTACCTCCAGTCTTCCGGTGCCATGGCTACGAATGCCTGGGTTGGCTCCTACTATGTCGGCGAGGACGGCAAGTGGATTCCGGGCTACGGTTTAGTTTGGTATAAGAACGGTAGCGATGTTTACCATACGCATAAGTGCCGTACCGTTGGTAAGGACGCAAAGGGCTATTCGCAGATCTCTATTCAGGAGGCCCAGAGGCGTGGCGCTTCACGAGAGTGCAAAAACTGCCAGCAAATTGGCTAGCACATTACTGAGCTAGTTTTGATTGAGGCCCCGTTGCCCTGAAGCGACGGGGCCGCTGCGTGATTGGATACCGTGCTGTTATGAAGAAATGGTCATTCGGAGTGCTGGCTTTTTCGGGCCTCATTTCTTTTGGGCTCCTTTTGGGTTCGCCCTCGATGTTATACGCCCTTGATTCGAATAACACTGACGAAGGTCCCGCATCTAACGTTGCTATTGCTTCTGTCGAGTCAGGCGTTGATGCTCAGCGCGAATCGACCTTCGCTGTCGAGCAGAACTCTCAGGTGGATAATGAGACCCCTTCCGAGGTTTCGAATCAAATTATTTGGCATCAGGGGTGGATATCACCCGAAGAAGGGGCTGGTTTTTGGCGTTGGGGCTTGTCCGACGGAACAATCGCTGTTTCTTCTTGGAGACATATAGACGGTAGCTGGTACTGGTTCGACGACGAAGGTCGAATGGCTCAGGATGGGTTGGTTCAAGTCGGGGGTGCGACGTATGCCTTCTCCTCTTCGGGCGCAATGCGTGTCGGCTGGTACCTAGATTCTACGGGCTCCACTTCTGCTTGGCGTTATTTCTCCGGTTCTGGCGCCATGGTAAAAGGCTGGCTTTCAGACGGCAGCAACTGGTATTGGCTGGATGATGAGGGCAAGATGGTCCACGATGCGATGCTGCAGATTGGGGGAGCTACGTATGGATTCTCTTCTTCTGGTGCAATGCTTATCGGATGGCATCTTGATGCTTCTGTCTGGCATTATTTTTCCGGCTCTGGCGCTCTGGTAAAGGGCTGGCTCTCGGATGGGGGTCGTTGGTACTGGCTTGATCCTGCAGACGGTTCTATGGCCACCGGGCTGAATGAATGCAATGGCACCTCTTATATCTTTAACAGTTCAGGGGCCATGCTATCCTCCCAGTGGGCACTTATTGACAACAACTGGTATTACGCTGACTCCAACGGCTTACTGCATGGAGGTTGGTTACTTCTAGGGAATTCTTGGTATTACCTGGATCCAGGAAGCCATATTATGCTCACGGGCTTTGTGCAAGTGGGCTCGTCCACCTATTTCCTTACGAGCTCAGGTGCCATGGCAACAGGCTGGGCACTTGCTGATGGTACTTGGTATTACGCCGCATCAAACGGAGCTATTCAACGAGGGCGATGGATAAAGTCCGGAAGCGCCTGGTATTACCTTGATGATGTATCCGGCGCAATGCGTACTGGTGAATTTGCGGTAGGAAGCAAGCGCTATTTTTCTTATGATTCCGGTGCAATGGCATCTTCGTGCTGGATCAACTTGAACGATGGTATGGCATGGGCGAATTCGTCTGGAGCACTGAGCGAGCCGTTGCCTACTTCATCTGATGGATCTCATGTAGTCGCTGATCGTACTGACTCGTCTTCATTGCCAGGTGTGATTCATATTGGAGATGCGGTTTTCTATGCGGATGCGAATGGTGTCGTTAACGTGGCGTCTGGTTGGATTATGTCGAAAGACGCTTCTGACGAAAGTGGCAATACTTGGTACTACGCATCTTCCAATGGTGTCCTTAAGTCTGGTTGGCAATATGTCAACGGTGCGTGGTATTGGATGGACCCTTCCACATTCAAGATGAAAACTGGATGGCTTAATGACGGCGGTACGTGGTACTGGCTCCAGCCTTCGGGTGCCATGTTTGCTAACGGGTGGCTGAAAATCGATGGCGTTGACTATTACTTCAATGCAAGTGGTGCATGGTTGAATACGTCTGGTTCTGTTTTGGGGGTCAATAGGTCCAGCTTGGTCAATTGGCTTATGAGCCACGAAAACGACGGCTATTACCGTGGAACACGCTACGACACGCATCTCAGCCAGGAAACGTGCATGTACCCAAAGGGTGATCCGCGTTGGGACGGTTATACGGGCATGAATTGTGGTGGATTTGTATCGCATGCATATATGAAGGCGGGCGGGAATTTAGCTCCCATTGCCGCCGAGCAGAGCCATTCCCCTTGGAGTGGAGGTCCCGGAAGGGGCGGCTGCGTAAACGCTTATCGTTGGTACGGCTACGCTATCGATACGTGTGCGAACGTGACTTATTTCAACTCTATTGATGAGTTGTTACGTAGTGGTTTGGCTCGTAAGGGGGACATTGTGTTCTTCAATCCTTACAACCCATATGCGGACGATAGCCACATTGGCTTTTTCTGGGGCAATTCGCCGAGCGAAAATTTGTTCTGGCATAGTGATGGTTATGGAAATCGCATCTCCGGTTTGACCGCTTTGGGCCCATCGAAAGTAATACTGATTCGTTAGAATTCCGAGTTGTAGGGGACTCTCTGGGCCCCCTACCTTTTTGACATCTGGTTTGAAAGTTTATTTGAAGTCGGTATTCTTGGGGGCAAGAGGAGGGGGCAATGAGCCTGCGGGTTCAACCCTGCCGGTAAGTTCTTCTTTTCTTTGCAGCATTGCGCCCAACTATTTATTGTCCTAGATGGCATCTTGTCCTGTTAGATGTTCGGGAATCTTTCATAGCTATGCTGTAAGCTAGACGCAATCAAGAGCGAATGACGAGGTTTACATGAACAAACATCTTAAGTTGTTTTCGGCATTGTTGGTGCTGATGCTCTTTGCGCCCGTTTCTATGTTTGTATGCCCTGCGGATGCAGAGGCTGCTCAGACTCTGGTTGAGAATTCTTGGCGTTATGAGGGTGGACAATTAGTTTCAGATGATGCTTCTTCCGAAGAAGACGGAATAGCTTTATTGTCTATGGACGCTCTTCCCGATGGGGTTACAGCTCAGGGCATTGACGTCAGCGAGCACCAAGGGCGTATTGATTGGGACGCAGTTAAAGCTTCTGGCATCGATTTCGCTATTCTGCGCGTTGGGTTTGGCGCTCCGTCTTTCGGCGGTCGAGCTGACTATCAATTTAATCGAAATATTTCTGAGTGCGAGCGACTCGGAATTCCCTACGGCGTCTATGTCTATTCATATGCTTTTGATAATCAACAGGCAGCCGATGAGGCGTCCATGGTGATTGACTGCCTGTCGGGGCACAATCCTAGGCTACCGGTGTATTACGATCTTGAGGACAAGACAATTATTGCAGATGGTCGTCAATCCGGAATTGCATCTAGAGCTCAGACATTCTGTAATAAGATTTCTAGTGCTGGATATAAGCCAGGCATTTATGCAAACCTAAATTGGTTTAACAATATATTGACCGACCCTGTATTTAAGAGCGGTTCTTGGGATCATTGGATTGCTCAATACAACTCCCAATGTCACTATACCGCCAGTTACAGCTTTTGGCAGTATACAAGCCGCGGAAAAGTTTCTGGTATTAGCGGAAATGTTGATATGAATTACGCGTATGTTGATGTCTCTCTTTATTACTGGCAGTTAAAAGAGGGCACTTGGTATTACGCAACCTCTGACGGCAAAGCGTATACCGGATGGTTGCGCCAGGGCGGAGCCTGGTATTGGCTCGACCCCGACGCGGGCGGTGTAATGGCCACCGGGCTCTACGAGTGCAACGGCTC
>CAUBPS010000023.1 GCA_958437935.1 uncultured Collinsella sp.
CTGCGGGAACGGCTCATCTGCTCAATGTGTTCGGCTGAGATCGGAAATCAACCAAAGAGTTTTTCGGATCCATTTCGAGCATTTCCCACCGGTTTCATAGGAGTAAACTTGCCCCACTGCAAATGCTCGAAAGGACAAGCATGAAAGAACTCTCCAACCGCACGGCGACATTTACCGATTCGGTCATCCGCCGCATGACGCGCATCTCCAATAAGTACGGCGCCGTCAACCTCTCGCAGGGCTTCCCTGACTTCGATCCTCCGGCGCAGCTGCTCAATAGCCTGGGCATCATCGCCACCGACCCCAAGCCGCTCTACCATCAGTACTCCATCACCTGGGGCTCCCTGGCCATGCGCGAGGCGCTTGCTGCCAAGCAGGAGCATTTTATGGGCATGCCGATCAACCCCAATGAGAACATCGTGATCACCTGCGGCTCAACTGAGGCCATGATGGCCGCCATGATGACGGTCACAAACCCCGGAGACAAGGTCGTCATCTTCTCGCCGTTCTATGAGAACTACGGCGCCGACACGATCCTTTCGGGTGCCGAGCCCATCTACGTGCCGCTCAACCCGCCTGCGTTCGACTTTGACCGTGAGGTGCTCGAGGCGGCCTTCCGCGACAACGATCCCAAGGCGATCGTCCTGTGCAACCCGTCCAACCCCTGTGGCAAGGTCTTTACGCGCGAGGAGCTCACCTTTATCGCCGACCTCTGCAAACAGTACGACGCCTACTGCATCACCGACGAGGTATACGAGCACATCGTCTACGCGCCCCATGAGCACGTCTATATGGCCACGCTGCCCGGCATGTTCGAGCGAACCATCAGCTGCAGCTCGCTGTCTAAGACGTACTCCATCACCGGCTGGCGTCTGGGCTACACCATCGCCCCGGCCCAGATCACCGAGCGTATCAAGAAGGTCCACGACTTTCTCACCGTGGGTGCCGCCGCTCCCCTGCAGGAAGCCGTTGTCACCGCCCTCAACTTCGACGACAGCTATTACGATGAGGTCCTTAACCTCTATACCGCCAAACGCGACCTGTTCTGCCAGGGGCTCGATAGCATCGGTCTTGAGCATAACGTGCCGCAGGGCGCCTACTACGTCATGATGGACATCTCTGAGTTTGGCTATGACAGCGACCTCGAATTCTGCGAGGACCTCGCATCCAAGGTGGGCGTGGGCGCCGTGCCCGGCTCGAGCTTCTTCCGCGAGCCCGTCAACCATCTGATTCGTTTCCACTTTGCCAAGCGAGACGAGACGCTTAACGCGGCGCTGGAGAACCTCAAGTCGTTACGTGATAAAATCAAGCCGCGCGGGTAAGGACGGCCCGGCAACTAAAGCAACCAAAGAAGCCTCGCACCGCCCGCCGCGTTGCGAGGCTTCTTTTTATAGCGCTTTCTTAAATGGTTTAGAGCTCTATACTTTAGTCACGGAGCAACTCGTCCCAGAGAGAGGAATACTATGGCAGAACAGCAGCTTATCGGAGCGCTCGAGGCCGGCGGCACCAAGATGGTCTGCGCCACGGGCTATGCAGACGGTACGGTCCTGGAGCGCGAGCAGATCGCGACCACGACCCCGCAGGAGACCGTCGAGGCCGTCAACGCGTGGTTTGCCGACAAGGGCATCGCCGCACTGGGCATCGGCGCCTTTGGCCCCACCGCAGTCAACCCCGCGTCGCCCCAATACGGCAAGATCCTGGAGACGCCCAAAACGGCATGGCGCTACTTTGATCTGCTGGGCACCATCCAAAACGAGCTCAACATTCCCTGTGGCTACGACACCGACGTCAACGTTGCCTGCTTGGGCGAGGTCACCTTTGGTTGCGCCCAGGGCCTCACCGACGTGGTCTACCTGACCATCGGCACCGGCGTGGGCGCCGGCGTGCTCTCGGGCGGTAAGCTCGTGCACGGCATGATGCATCCCGAGGCCGGCCACATCCTGGTCACGCGCGACCCGCGCGACACCATCGGCGAGCATAGCGCCTGCCCCTTCCATGACAACTGCCTCGAGGGCCTCATCGCCGGCCCTGGCGTTAAAAAGCGCTGGGATGGCAAGAGCGCCGGAGACATGGCCGATGACCCGGAGGCCATGGACCTGCTCGCAGGCTATCTGGCACAGGCGCTCATGACCTACACGCTGTGCTACGCACCGCAAAAGATCATCATCGGCGGCGGCGTGGCCGACCACACCCCCATCGTGCCGCTCGCACGCAAAAAGTGCGCCGAGATGCTCAACGGCTATATCGTCACGCCCGAGGTCAACGACATCGATTCCTATATTGTCAACAACAGCCTCGAGGGCAAGCAGGGCATCATGGGCTGCCTGGCCCTGGGCGCACAGGCGCTTCAGTAGCAGACGCACCCACAGGGCGTGGCGCGCCCGGCAAATCCGACCTACGGAACGACGCCACCACGCCTCATATAAGCCCTCAAATAAAAAAGGCCGCCTAGGACCAAACAATACGTCCTAGGCGGCCTTTTTAGCGCACATCAGCGACCGTAAGAGATATCGGAGCACAACGCCCGTTGCCGCTCCACAGCAGTCGATCATCACATCGGTGATCATGCCAGCGCGTCCCGGCACAAAGAGCTGAATCGTCTCGTCGATCGAGGGAATCAGCAGCAGGAACACCGCCGTGGGCAGCAGCACGTCAAAGGTGCGCCGGCCCTCAAAATCAAAGGCGTGCGTTGCCAGGATGCCGAGCACCATATACTCGGTAAAATGCGCGCACTTGCGAACAACAAAGTTGGTCACCCATTCATATGGAAGTCCCACGCTGTGCAGGAAACCGCGGATAGCTTCCATGACCGTTAGGCTCAGCGAGCCCGACCCCGAGCCGGGAACCAGCGAATTGCCCCAGATCAAGAGCGCCATCAGGCAGGTTACAACCGCCCATTTTCGATTGATCTTAACCATGCAGAAGTTATGCCTCCGCGCGGAGCGGCGCGAAGCTGGCGGTACCGCCCTCGATAACGCTCAGATAGGCACAGCCCGTACGCTTGGCGGTTGAGGACTGCAGGCGCTCGATCTCTTCCTCGAGGATCTGATTGACGCGCTCGTGACGACGGTTTTCCATAATGCCGGCGGCAATAGCCTCGGCCCGCTCGATGCTCTCGCGCGAGATACGGGCAGTATCCTCGGGGAACACAGCGCTGTGACGGCCGACATAGGCGGGGGCAGCAGGCTGAGGGGCAGCGACGGGAGCGGGGGCTGCAACAGGAGCAGGCTCGTCAATCTCATCCAGAATCGCGGTGGCGGCGGCCCACATGTCCTCGTGGCCCGAGTAATCGGCCATGGGAACATCAACCTCGAGCGAGGCATCCGGAAGGTCGCCGGTGTCGATGCGATCTTGGGCATCAATCGATGCGGTGATGGCTGCAGGCTCATCGAGGTCATCGAGATCGATATCCGCGGCACCGGAGATGATAGGCATGCTGGCGAGGTTTACATTGTACGGCGCAGCCTCAGCCGCCTGCTGCTGGGCAGGAGCGCCCCACAGCGAGCTTTCGGCGGCACGGCGGGCGGCAACGGCCTCCTCGTCCGCGGCCATGGCTTCATCAACGTACGAATTGTCGGCAGAAGCGTTCGCGTCCGCCGAGGTAGCGCTGTAGGCGTTATTGGCTGCCGCGTTGGCGACGAGTGCCACGAAAGCCGCCGTGCTGCCCGCAGGGGCGGCCTGGGAGCCAGACACGGCGCGTGCCGCGGCGGCGATGTCGTCGCGATTGAAGGAGCCGGTCTGCCCGCCGTTGGTGAGCTCGTCGATGGCGACTTGATAGACGTCGCGCGAGTGTGCAGGGTCGCAGCTCACTGGCGAATCGTCGTCGAGCATACTGTCGATCATGGACCAAGCCTCGTCCTCGTCCATAGCATCTGCGGCTCGAGCGATGGTAGGAACACCATCATCGGCATGACGGCGCTGGAACGCACCAGTCAGGCCGGAAAGGAATGCCGAGGTAGACTGCTCCGCCTGAGCCTGAGAAGCAGAAGCCGCAGCGTAAGGAGTCGAATCCTGCTGCTGAGCTGGAATCGAGGCGGTCTTGAACTCGCTTTGATGCTGATTGAGATTGGCGGCACCGCCCATGGCATCGGGTTGGAACAGACGCTCTTCACGCTGCGCACGATACTCGGAGATACCCAGCGAGGCGGCATAGATACCCACGCCCGCCACCGCGCCCACGGCGAAGGGAACCGCACCCGCCACGACCGTCTCGTTCACAGACGAAAACGGCAGCGTCGCGGCATACATAACCACGGGAGCGGCAAGGCCGATCCCGCACGAAAGTCCTGCAAGGACTGCTCGTTGTGTTGCATCAGAAGAAGCCATGAGCTCTCCCCATCTTCCAGCACCCAAATCGCATCATTCAGTTGGCTGCGCGAGAGAAGATGAAGCGGGGCTATGCCCCAAAGCAACGGTATATGGTTCGTTTCATCTGCGTTTTCCGTCGCGAAGCTTAAACGCTATTATGCGAAACCGCCCTGTCGATTGCAAGCGACGATGTCGGATTGAAACGGGAAACCTGCTGCTTGCCAGTCCTATGGTCAAAAATAAGCGCGGAGCGGCGATATAGAAAAGGGCCGAGGCTCAAAGCCCCGACCCTTTATTGCATTGATGACTATCGCTGCGTGTGGATGACAACCTAGAACGTCTGCTCGTAGTCGCTGTGCTTTTTGGCCGAACGCACCAAGAACTCCTGGTTGGTATTGGTGCCCTTAAGACCCTTGATAAACGATGCGGCCGCGCGCTCGGTGTTGTTCATGCCGGCAAGAATGCGACGCAGACCAAAGACAAACGGACGCATCTGCTCGTCGACCAACAGGTCCTCATTACGCGTACCGGAGGCAACGGGGTCGATAGCCGGGAAGATACGGCGGTCGGCCAGGTCGCGGTCGAGCTTAAGCTCCATGTTGCCGGTGCCCTTGAACTCCTCAAAGATGACCTCGTCCATCTTGGAACCAGTGTCGATGAGGGCAGAGGCCAGGATGGTGAGCGAGCCACCGTTCTCGATATTACGGGCTGCGCCCAGGAAGCGCTTGGGAGGATACAGTGCCGCCGAATCGACGCCGCCCGAAAGGATGCGGCCTGAGGCGGGCGCCGCCAAGTTGTAGGCGCGGGCAAGACGCGTGATGGAGTCGAGCACCACCACGACATCGCCGCCCAGCTCCACGATGCGCTTGGCGCGCTCGATGACGAGCTCTGCCACGCGAGTGTGGTTGTCGGCGGGCATATCGAAGGTCGACGCCACAACCTCGCCCTTGATGGAACGCTGCATATCGGTGACCTCTTCGGGGCGCTCGTCGACGAGCAGGCAGATGAGGTGCACCTCGGGGTTGTTAATCGAGATAGACTGGCAGATCTTCTTGAGGATCGTGGTCTTGCCGGCCTTGGGCGGGGACACGATCAGGCCACGCTGACCCTTGCCGATCGGCGACACGATGTCGATGGCGCGACCGGTAATGGAGTCCTTGCCGTGCTCCATGCGCAGCGGCTCGTTGGGATAGACCGGGGTGAGGTCGCCGAACTTGGGGCGGTTGCGAATCTGCTCGGGGTCCAGACCGTTGACGGTCGTGATTTTGGCGAGGCCGGCGCGCTTGTCGCCGCCGCGCGAAGGACGCAGCGAGCCCTCGATGACGTCGCCCGTGCGCAGGCGCGCTGAGCGGATGAGGTAGGCGGGCACGAAGGCGTCGTCGTTGGACTTCATGTAGCCATGGGCGTGGATGATGCCGGAGCTGTCCGGGCGAATCTGCAGAATGCCCTTGATGTCGCGGAAGCCCTCTGCCTTCGCGGCGGTGACGTAGATCTCCTCGACGAGCTCGGCTTTCTTCTTGCCGGTCGTCTCGATCTCGAACTCCTTGGCCTTCTCGCGCAGTTCGGCGACCTTCATGGCAGCGAGCTCCTCGCGCGAAAGCGTGGGCTCGGTGGGGGCGGCGTTGCGCTCCTTGTTGCGCTGTTTGCGATCGCGCTGACGGTTGCGACGGTCGTTGTTGCGCTCGTCCTTGCGATCGTTGCGCTCCTCGTTGCGCTTGTGCTGGCGACGGTTGGAACGAGTGCCGTCTTCGCCCTCAGCGGGGGCGGCACCATCGGTTGCGGCGGCGCCGGCATTGGCCGCAGCGGCGTCATTGGCCTCGGCGCCGGAATCAATCTGCGCTTCGGCATCAGTCTGCTGCTCGGACGCCTTGGCCTTAGCGGACTTCTTACGACCGCGCTTGGGCTTCTCGGACGCAGACTGTTCGACGTCTTGGGGCTCGGCGGCATCAGTCGATGCATCGGCGGTCGTCTCGGCGGAATCCTCGGACGCACCCTTCTTGGCAGCCTTGGCCTTGGACGTGCGCTTAGCAGCAGTACGATGGCTGCGACCAGGACGGACGTCGGCGGGCTCGGCATCGGCGGGAGCGGCCTCGGAAGTCGTAGCATCCTGAACGGGTGCATCGACAGCAGTTGCAGACTCGGCGGTCGCCGCAGCATCCCGAGCAGCTGCGGCTGCGGCTGCGGCCTTCTCTGCCTCGACGAAGGCCTTGGGCTTGCGACCGCGACGGTGCGGGCGCAAAGCCGGATCGACAACGGGAACTTCGCTGGCCTCGACAGACGCAGCGTGCTCAGCAGGCGATGCGCCCTCCCCTGCCGTGGAACGGACCGAAGCCTCAGTGAGCTCGGGGGTTACCTGTTCAGCAACCTGCTCGGCCTTAACAGCCGTGCGACGGCGTGTGCGCGTTGCCGGCTTCTCGGTCGGCAGGTCGGCGGCAGGGGTCTCGGTGGCGGCAGGGGTCTCGGGCACAGACGGAGCTGCAAGCTCGGTCAGAGCCGCGGCCTCGCGCTCGGCAGCACGACGGCGGGCGCGCACCACCTGAGCCTCGCTAATCTGCGCCAACGCACGTGCCTGCGCGACCTCATCGGAAATCGACGCCGAGGAGTCAGCTGCAACGGTGCGCTTGGCGCGCGTCGTGCGCGTGGTACGGCGCTTGGGCTTGGTGACCTCCTCGCCGTCAGCGGCAGGCTTGGCCGTGCGGCGCATGCGCTTGGGCTTTGCCGGAGCAGCCTCCTCACCAGTTGCAGGCACGGCCTTCTCAGCCGCTGAAGGCGTAGGCGTCGAAGCAGCCTTAGACGTCTCAGGAGCCGAGGCTTGCGCGGGCGCCGCGACCTGGTCCGACGCAACCGGTGCAGCGGGAGCGGCTTGCGTCGTCGTTATTTCGTTTTCTTGCTGTTGATCAGACACAGTGTTTGCTCAACTTTCTTTTCAAGCCCTGTGATCACATGCTCCCTGCATAAACCTTCAGGGCGGCTAAACAGTCTAGCTCCGTCAAATACCGACGGACATCATTGATCTGTATCGAGATATTTGCGTCATATACGCAGCGTTAGTGTAACACAACCGCCGCCACCTGCAACTTAGTCATTGGGGACGTTCTTAAACGACTAGTCAAAAGGGACACTCCTCCTCAAAAGCGCCTTGAGATGTCGCGCCAGAGGAGTGAAGCCGTGGCACCCGGAATAGCCGCGCCACGAATCGCGCCCATCTACTACGTTTGCCCCCGAGCCCCTGACCATACCCTTGTTTTTTCAAAAACAACGAGTCTGCTACCTGCGGTTTTAATATCGTACTTTTCGGCATGGTTCGGGATATGCGTCCAAACGTAGGAGATGAGCCCAATTCGTGGCGGACGGTATCCCGCCACCCCTCCGCGAGACAAAAATGATCCATTTTCCTCCGTCCCCAAGGGACAATTTTCAAAACTACGCCGGATTACGCGGCCAGAATGCTGCAAGCCAACCATACCCTGCATTTTCAAGAAACAATAAGCCATCTACCTGCGGGTTTACTTTTGCTATTGGCACCATGGTCGCCAGTTAGCGATTCAGTCCCGTAAACCGGTATAGTTGCGATTTGGTAGCATTTCCCAGCAAACCAAATAGTCTCACCAAACGCAAAAAGCCCGACCTCCGCATGGAGATCGGGCTTATAGGGCTCAGCAAAGCCGAACCTACACGGTCAAATGATCCGTAGCTTACATCTGCTCGGGAGCGGAAACGCCAACGAGGGTGAGCACCAGGGCGAGCGTCACGCGGACGGCATCGCAAGCGGCCAGACGGGCGCGCGAAAGCTCGGGGTCGACGGGACGGCCCTCGCTCGGCAGCACCTGACAGGCAGCGTAGAAGCTGTGGAAGTCGCCGGCGAGTTCCTCGGCAAAGTGCGTCAGACGGAACGGGGCGCGGTCGCGAGCGCAGCTGGCGATGAGGTCGGTGAGCTCGTTGAGCTTACGCGAAAGGGCGAGCTCGGTCGGGTCGGTCAGCAGCGAGTAATCGACGTTCTCACCGATGGCCTTGGCGGCAACGGCCTTCATGCCCATCTCGTCAGCCTGCTCGGGCGTAACGTCAGCGGCACGGCGCAGGATGGAGCATACGCGGGCGTGAGCATACTGCACGTAATAGACCGGGTTGGAGTTGTCGCGCTTCTTAACGGCCTCAATATCGAAGTCGACCATCTGGTTGGAGCTCTTGGAGATGAGCGTGTAGCGAGCGGCATCGGAGCCGACCTCGTCGACGAGCTCCTGCAGGGTCACCATGGTGCCCTTACGCTTGGACATACGGACGGGCTTGCCGTTGCGCAGCAGGTTGACGAGCTGGCCCAGCAGAACCTCAAACTTGCCGGGGTAACCCAGAGCGTCGCAGACGCAGCGGACGCGCTCGATGTAGCCGTGGTGGTCGGCACCCCAGATGTCGATGACGTGGTCGACGCGCTGGAACTTATCCCAGTGATAGGCGACGTCGGAGGCGAAGTAGGTGTACTCGCCGTCGGACTTGATCAGGACGCGGTCCTTGTCATCGCCCAGGTCGGTGGAGCGGAACCACAGGGCGCCGTCCTTGGTGTAGAGGTAGCCCATCTTGTCGAGCTTCTCAAAAGCGCGGTCGACGGCGGAGGTGCCGGCGGTCTCGCCCTCGGTGTCCTTCACGTACAGCGAACGCTCGGAGTACCAACGATCGAAGTCGCAGTTGACGGCATGGCAGAGGTCGCGCATGTTGTCGACCATCTTTACGTAGCCGCGCTCGCGGAAGCTCTCCATGCGCTCCTGAGGATCGGCGTCGACCCACTTATCGCCGTCGGTGCGCCAGAACTCAGCAGCCTCGTCGATGATGTAGTCGCCGCCGTAGGAGTCCTTGCCCAGGGTCTCGGCAAAGTTGTCCTGATACGGATGGGTCTCGGGATGCTCGTCGTTCTCGTCGGCGACAAAGGCGTCGCGGTCGGCGATCAAGATCTTGTGAGCCTCGTCGATATCCACGCCCTGCTTGGCGATGATGTCGGCAAGCTGCATATAGCGCGTGCTGATGGAGTTGCCGAAGGTGTTCATCTGAGAGCCGTGGTCGTTGATGTAGAACTCACGCTGGATGTCGTAACCGGCGTGGTCCATGACGCGGCAGAGCGAGTCGCCCAGAGCGGCCCAGCGGCCGTGGCCGATGTGCATGGGGCCGACGGGGTTGGCAGAGACGAACTCGACCTGGGTCTTCAAGCCGCCACCGACGTTGGACTTAGCGAAGTCCATGCCCTTCTCGCGGGCCTCGCCAAAGATGGCATTCTTGACGGCGACGGAGAGGTAGAAGTTGATGAAGCCGGGGCCTGCGATCTCGACCTTCTCGATCGCGGGGTCCTCGGGCATATGGGCAACGACGGCCTCGGCGATCTTGCGCGGGGCACAGTGAGCCAGCTTGGCGGACTTCAGGGCCATGGTGGAGGTCCACTCGCCATGAGAAGTGTCAGCCGGTCGCTCGATGGCGCAATCGTCAAGTTCAAATGCGGAAAGGTCGCCGGCCTCCTGGGCCGCAGCAAGCGCAGCGCGTACCAGCTCTTCAATCTTCTCGGGCATAGGTCCTCCTTGTGTTAAAGCCCCCGAGCTCTTGGTCACTCGTAGGGCAAAAGCCAGAGTTTGTAGCACTCTATCACAAGCGGTAGCTACTGTCGCAGGGTAAAGCTAATAGATATTGCATATGCACAAAATTGACTACAGCTTGTATGGAGTCACTCAAAGATGCCAGTCTGCCTGCAAATTATGCACGCGTTGAAAATGCATAAAGGTGTGAATGAGCTGCGTCTTTTATCGAATACTCTTACCTATCAGAGTTGTGTGCTTTTCCTGCATAAAGTGAGGATTTGCGCACGTCAGCGTGTTATTCTAGACATACGTAAATTCGTATAAGTTGGAGGTAGCATGTTCTCAATCGGTCAACACGTCATTCATCCGGGTCAGGGAGTCTGCACCGTCGTCGGTTTTAGGGACGACACACCGCAGCCCATGCTGCTGCTCGAGACCAAGCAGGGACACGCGCAGACGATCCTCATGTACCCCGTGGCGCAGGCCGACCGTTTGCACGCCGCCATCTCTCAGCAAGATGCCGAGCACCTGCTGAGCCACTACGACGAGCTGGAGTGCGACACCTTTACCGAGCGCAACAGCTCACTTGAAGAGACGCACTTTAAGCAGCAGCTCAAGCTGGGTGCGCCCGAGACGGTCCGCGTGGCAAAGACCATGATGCACCGCATTCGCCAGGCCGAGGAAGCTGATAAAAAGCCCAGCTCCTACTACATGCGCGTACTCAAGGAAGCCAAGCGCCGCTCCATCGAGGAGTTCGCTGTGGCCTTGGGCGTCACCGAGGAGGCCGCCGAAGCCCGCCTAGCCCAAGCTGCCCTCAACTAACCCAACCGCGCCAAAAACCACCACAAAGGGGACAGGCACCTTTGTGGTGGTTTTCTTGTTCTAGTAGTATTCATTCTCATCGATACCCACGAGCACAAGGAGTCTCTTATGGCAGAGCCGCTTACCGCCGGAATCACCCGCGACCGCGCGTTCGAACTGCTCAACGAGCACAATAAGGACCCGTTCCACATCACCCACGGCGAAACGGTCGAGGGCACCATGCGCTACTTTGCGCGCGAGTTCGACCCCGAGAACGAGGAGTTTTGGGGCATCGTCGGTCTGCTGCACGACCTAGATTGGGAGGAGCATGAGGACGACCCCATGAACCACACCATCTATGCGGCCGAGATCCTTGAAGGCGAGGGCGCCTCTCCCGATCTCATTCGCGCCATCCAGACGCACACGTCCGATTTCAACACCTCGCTGCCCAAGCCCGAGCTGCAGATGGAGAAGATCCTGTTTGCCTGCGACGAACTCACCGGCCTGATCGGAGCCGCCGTCGTCATGCGCCCGAGCAAGAGCGTCATGGACTTTACGACCAAGTCGCTCAAGAAGAAGTTCAAGGACAAACGCTTTGCCGCCGGCTGCTCGCGTGACGTGATTACGCAGGGTGCCGAGATGCTGGGCTGGGAGCTCCCCGAGCTCTTTGACCGCACCATCGCGGCCATGCAGTCCTTCGCCCCCGACCGCGATACCTTCCAGGCTTAATCGCCCACGCCACCTAAAACCACCACAAAGGGGACAGTTGAACTGCGCCCCGAAACTTGGACTGAATAAATAGCGACTACGCCGCAAGGGCCTGGTTCCGGAACTCCTCCGGCGTCAGGCCCTTCAATCTTACCTGCCTGCGCCGCGTGTTCCAATGGGCTATGTACTCCTCCAGGTCGCGCTTGAAGTCCCCGAAGCTGCCCCACTCTCTGCCGCGGTATAACTCGTCCTTCACGTGGCCGAAGAGCTGCTCGGTGGCGGCGTTGTCGATGCAGTTCCCCTTGCGTGACATGCTCTGGGTGATGCCCGCCCCCTCCAGCCTGGAGGCGTAGGACTCGTGCTGGTACTGCCAGCCCATGTCCGAGTGCATGGTCGGCGCCGCCCCGTCTGGCAGGGCCTCGAGGAGCCGGTCGAGCATCCTGTGCTGCTGGGCGAGGTCCGGCGAGGTCGATATGTCGCTCGCCACGATCCCCTTCGTGCAGAAGTCGAGCACCGGGGCCCAGTAGGCCTTGGCGCCGGCCACCTTGAACTCGGTGACGTCGGTGCCGAGCTTCTGCCACGGCCCCTCGGCGCCGAAGTCCCTCGCGATGACGTTCTCGAACGTGCTCCCCACGAGCCCCCTGTAGGAGCTGTACCGGCGGCGGGAGCCCCGGCGGCGTATCCCGCACCGGATGCCCATCTCGCGCATCATCTTGAGCACGGTCTTGTCGGCCACGACCGCGCCCAGCTCGGCGCGCAGGCACATGGCTATCTGCCGGTGCCCGCAGCCGTTGGCGGTGCGCGAGAATATCTCGGCCGCGGCGTCGCGCAGCTCGGGCCTGGTCGGCCTCCGCGGGTGCGCCAGCGCGTAGTAGTAGGTCGACCTCCTGAGCCCCGAGCACTCCAGCAGGTGGCGCAGGGAGTGCCCCTCCGCGCGCAGCGCCCTCACCGCCTCGGCCGCCGCCCTGGTCAGAGCCCGTCCCGCTCGACCAGGGCGCGCAATTTTTTTAGGTAGGCGACCTCGGCCTCGAGCCTGCGGCAGCGCTCCTCGAGCTCCTGCTCGCGGGTGCGGGCCCGGGGTTTCGACCTCGACCCCCTCGGCCTGCCCTTCGGGCGGGGCCGCAGCGCCTCGGCGCCGCCCTCGCGGTAGAGCCTGCACCAGCGCTCCAGCGGGGACTTCGACCTGATCCCGAACTCGGCCATGGCGTCGGCCTTCGCCATCCCGCCGTCGACCACGGCCGACGCCGCGGCGACCCTCTGCTCGAATGTGTGCCTGGATTGTTTCCCGCCCATGGACAGCAGCGCCTCGCTTCCGAACGCCCGGTATACCCACTGCCATTCTCTCACGGTCTCGCGGGGGACGGACAGGGCCTCGGCCGCCGGCTTGCAGCCGACGCCGGCGTCGAAGAGCTCGACGGCCCGCCTCCTGGACTCCAGGTCGTGCTTCACCCTGAGGTCTATACTCATGGAAAACCTCCCATTTCCCGATGTCCAAGAAATGGGAGGCAGTTCACTGTCCCCTTTGTGGTGGTTTTTGTTTGCGCGGGCGTTAGGGGCGGACCTGGCCGGTGCCTCGGAGCTTGTATTTGTAAGTGGTGAGGGCCTCGGCGGCGAAGGGGCCGCGGGCGTGGAGCTTTTGGGTCGAGATGCCGATCTCGGCGCCCAGGCCAAACTCGCCGCCGTCGGTGAAGCGCGTGCTGGCGTTGGCGTACACGGCCGAGGCATCGACCGCATCCAGGAAGCGCTCGCAAGCATCCGTGTCCTCGGCAACGATGGCCTCGGAGTGCATCGTGCCGTAGCGGTTGATGTGTGCGATGGCCTCGTCCTCGCTTGCCACGACCTTCACGCTCATCTCGAGCGCCAGGTACTCGCGACCCCAGTCCTCCTCAGTCGCGGCGACGTAGTCATCACCCTCGGCAAGCCCGGCATCGGCGCATGCGGCGCAGGTTGCCTCGTCGCCGTGAATGAGCGCGCCGTGGTCATGCAGCACGGCCACGACTGCGGGCAAAAACGCATCGGCCACAGCACGGTCGACCAGCAGCGACTCGGCGGCATTGCACACGCCTACGCGCTGGGTCTTGGCATTAACGATAATGTTGAGCGCCTTATCAAAGTCGGCGGATTCATGCACGTAGATGTGGCAGTTGCCCGTGCCCGTCTCGATCACCGGCACAAGCGACTCACGCACGCAGCGCTGGATCAGGCCTGCACCGCCGCGCGGAATGAGTACGTCGACAATACCGCGGAGCTTCATGAGCTCGCCAGTGGCCTCGCGGTCGGTGGACTCGATCATCGACACGGCCTCGCGCGGGAAGCCCTTGGCCTCGAGCGCATCGGCCAGCAGCTCGGCGATCATGGCACACGAGTGATAGGCCAGCGAGCCGCCGCGCAGAATGCAGGCGTTGCCGGTACGGATGCAGATGCCCGCGGCGTCGGCCGTCACGTTGGGGCGCGCCTCGTAGACCATAGCGACCAGGCCCAGCGGCACACTCACACGGGTCAGGTCCACGCCGCTTGCAAGCACGCGGTGGTCGAGCACGCGGCCCACGGGATCGGGCAGCTCGGCGAGCTTTTCCAGGCCGGCGGCCATGCCCTCGACGCGCTCGGGCGTCAGCAGCAGACGATCGAGCAGTCCGGCCGAGGTACCCGCATCGCGCGCGGCGGACATATCGAGCTCGTTGGCGGCGACGATGGAGTCGACACCGTTGCGCAGTGCTGCGGCCATGGCGCGCACGGCCTCCTGGCGCTGTTCATCGCTCGCCGTGGCAAGCGAGGCCGACGCTGCCTTGGCGGCAACGGCAAGATCGTGGACATACGTGGCTATATCGACCGACATGGGCGGCCCTTTCTCCTAGAAGTTTGCAACCATGGTAGCCGATTTGCACATGGCCTCGCCCGCGGCGGTAGAATTGGTCAACCCGAAACACCGCAACGAACGGAAGACTCACATGGCCCTCATCACTTCGTACCACGTCCCCGGCCTTTACGTCGAGGACCACAGCATCGACGTCCCCCTTGACTGGCGCGGCCTGGAGCCGATGCTCCTGGCCGTCGGCAGCACCATGCGCCGCGGCGCTATGCCGGCACCAATCGCCGGCGCGCCCGAGAGCATCAAGCTCTTCTACCGCGTGGTTTGCGCGCCCGACCGCATCAACGACGATCTGCCGCTGCTCCTGTTTTTGCAGGGCGGCCCCGGCGGCGAGAGCCCGCGTCCGCTGTCGCCCACAAGCGACGGCTGGATCGAGGAGGCCGTCAAGCATTTCCGCGTGGTCCTTCCCGACCAGCGCGGCACCGGACGCAGCAGCTGCGTGGACGGACGCACGATCAAGGCACTGGGTGATCGCGCAACGGCCGCCGGCGCCGATACAGCACGCTCGCAGGCGGACTTCCTCAAGCGCCACCTCGCCAGCTCCATCGTGCGCGATTTTGAATACCTACGACTGGTGGGCTTTGGCGGCAAGCCGTGGGTCACACTCGGCCAGAGCTACGGCGGCTTTTTGACGCTGAGCTATCTGTCGCTCTTCCCCGAGGGCGTGGCGGCGAGCTTTACCTGCGGCGGAATCCCCCACGTGCCGGCGAGCGCAAGCGAGGTCTACGCGCATACCTTCCCGCGCATGGCCGCCAAGACGCAGCAGTATTATGACCGCTACCCCGCTGACGTCGAACGCGTGGCAGCCCTGGCCGATGCGCTCGAGGCTCAGAAGCCCGTGCTGCCCGACGGCTCGCCGATGACGGTCGAGCGCCTTCAGCTCATGGGCAGCGACTTTGGCATGAAGCCGAGCTTTGAGCGCATGCATTGGATTATCGATCACGCTTTTGTTGACGGCGACGGCACGCCGACCTGCGGCGCCTCGGTATCTGACAGCTTTTTGATGCGCGCCTTCGAGCGCACCAACACGCGTACAAACCCGCTGTACTGGACACTGCAGGAGTTCATCTACGCCGACGGCGACACCATGCCCATTGGCTGGGCCGCGGCTGAAGAGAAGGCTCACCGCGCCGAGTTCGACACCCTCGCGCGCCCGCTCATGTTTACCGGCGAGGCCATGTTCCCGTGGATGTTTGAGCAGATGCCCGAGCTTAAGCCGTTTAAGCCCGCCATGGACCTGCTGATGGAAGACACCAGCTGGGACAAGATCTACGACCCGCAGCGCCTGGCCTGCAACGAGGTGCCGCTCCAGGCCGCGGTGTATTTCGACGACATGTACGTGGATTCGAGCCTGCAGCTCGATACGCTCAGCCGCGTGGGCAACTCGCATGCCTGGGTGACCAACGAGTTCGAGCACGACGGCCTGCACGGCAGCGTGGTGTTCAAGCACCTCTTCGACGAAGCCCTCAACCGCGGAGACCTGCGCCGGATCTTCTAGCAAAGGGGCGTCCCCACCTGCCGGCACAAAAGGAACGTCCCCAAGTGCCGGCACGAGAAAGACAGCGCTGCGGGAAACGATCCGCAGCGCTGTCTTTCTTTATGCAAATACGATCAAGTTATCCCTGTGTATCGCCGGCTTCTCGGCCAGGTTAGCGAGCAGGCGGTTGCTGGCGATCTGGTCCTGGCGGCGGCCGGCGGCAAGTTCCAGCACGTCCGAATCGGCCTCGGCGATACCGCGGGCGACGACCATACCGCTCGAATCGCACACGTCGAGCACATCGCCCTCGGCAAACGCGCCATCGACCTCGCGAATACCCACCGCAAGCAAGGAAGAGCCACGGCTGACCAGCGCCTTCGCGGCGCCGTCATCGACCGTTACCGAGCCATGCGCCTTGTCACCCAGCGCGATCCACAGCTTGCGGGGTGCGATGTCCAGACGCTCCGCCGGCGGATCGAACAGCGTGCCCACGCTCTCGCCGCGGGCGAGGCGCACGAGCGCATCGGGCTCCTCGCCCGAGCAAATCACGCTCTGAATGCCCGCCGTCATCAGGATGCGGCTCGCGCGGATCTTGGTAATCATGCCGCCCGTTCCCACCGATGTGGAAGAATCGCCCGCCGAGGCAATAATCTTGGCATCGATCTTATGCACGACAGGAACAAACTCGGCCGTGGGGTCCTCATGCGGATTGGCAGTATAGAGACCATCGATGTCCGAGAGCGTCACGCACAGATCGGCAGAAACCAGGCAGCTCACAAGCGCCGCCAGTGTGTCGTTGTCGCCAAACTTAATCTCATCGACGGTAACGGTATCGTTCTCGTTGACGACCGGCACCACGCCAAGCTCCACGAGGCGCAGCAGGGCGTCGCGCGCATGCAGGTAGGACGTGCGGCGGGCCGTGTCGTGGCGCGTGAGCAGTACGAGCGAGGTGAGCAGGTCGCGCGCATGGAACTCCTCGTCGTAGGCCGACGAGATGATGCACTGACCGGCCGAGGCGCAAGCCTGTAAGCTCGGCAGGTCACCGACCGGCTTGCGTTCGAAGCCCAGCACGGGATAGCCACAGGCGATAGCGCCCGAGCTCACCACGACCAGACGCCAGCCGAGCTTGCGCAGCGCTGCGGCCTGATCGGCAAGTCCGCCGATAAAGGCGCGGTTGACCTTGCCATCGGCACCCACCACCGTGGACGAACCGATCTTTACCACCATCGTTTTATAAGAAGTCGTCATACGTCAAACCAATCAACTGTTCAGCGAACGGCCGAGCTGGCGGCCAAGGGAGCGTGACTCGCCCCTACCGCCCAAGGAATTAGTGAGCCCAGGGAAAAGCAGAGGCCGCGGCCATGTTCTTGCGTACGAGCTCGTCGCGCACCTGAGCCAGGCCCTGCTCCATGCCCACCACATAGGTCTGCGGGTACAGGAAGCGCTTGAAAGCTGCGTCCAGATGATCGAGCGCCCAAGCACAGCGCTCGCGCGCGTCCTGGATGCTCTCACGCGGAGCCACCGCACTGCCATCGCGCACGATCGGCACCAGCAGCTCGCGATACTCAAGTTCGGACACGTCAGTCACCAGGGCGGCATCATTCACGGCCACGAGGGTATTGCCGCGCGCGGCGCCCTCCCCCGCCAGATGGTCCTCGTCGTAGATCATGTCGCAGACCGGGCCGCCAAAGCCGTCGTAATAACGGCGCACGCGTTGCACGCCCGGGATCGTGCGCTTGTAGGGCTGCTCGGAGAGCTTGACCACCGGCGTCCATGGATCTGCCTCGCTCGCACGGCGGGCGGAAAGCTTGTACACGCCGCCCAGCGCCGGCTGGTCATAGCAGGTCGCGAGCTTGGTACCCACGCCAAAGCTGTCGATGGGCGCGCCCTGGTCGAGCAGCGACTGAATCGTGTACTCATCCAGATCGTTAGAAACCGAGATCCCCACATAGGGCAGGCCCTCGGCATCAAAACGACCGCGCACATACTTGGAGAGCTTGGCGAGGTCGCCGGAGTCGATGCGAATAGCCGATAGACGCTCGCCCACCGCCTCCATCTCCTTGGCAACCGTAATGGCATGCTCGCAGCCCTCGCGCACGTCATAGGTGTCGATGAGCAGCGTACAGTTCTTGGGGCTCGACTTGGCAAAGGCACGGAAGGCCTCGAGCTCGGAATCGAAGCTCATCACCCAGCTGTGCGCATGTGTGCCAAAGACGGGAATACCGTAGCGGCGGCCGGCGAGCACATTGGATGTAGAGGAGCAGCCGGCAACGTAGCTCGCGCGCGCAACGGCCAGGCCGCCATCGGGACCCTGGGCTCGGCGCAGGCCAAACTCCGCCACGGGGCGACCGTCGGCGGCGAGCACCACGCGCGCCGTCTTGGTGGCGACAAGCGTCTGGAACCCGACGATGTTGAGCAGCGCCGTCTCGAGCAGCTGGCACTCCAGCGCGGGGCCGGTGACGCGCACCATGGGCTCGCGCGGAAAGACGAGCTCGCCCTCGGGCACGGCGTCGATGTTTACATGCGCACGAAAATCGCGCAGGTAGTCGAGGAATCCAGGCTTGAACATCGCGCCGCCGGCAGGGGCCTGGAGCGAGGCGAGGTAGTCGATATCCTCGGGCGTAAAGCGCAGGTTCTCGACGAGCTCGGGCAGCTCGGCGGTGCCACACATGACGGCATAGGCGCTGCCAAAGGGATGGTCGCGGTAAAACGCGGTAAAACAACCCTGCTCATTGGCCTTGCCGCTCTCCCACAGGCCCTGGGCCATAGTGAGCTCGTACAGATCGGTGAGCATTGCAATGTCGGTGGGATGCGAGATGTCGGTCAAAGCCATGGGGCGACCTTTCGGATGTGTGGTGCAGAATTTGAGGGTTGGACGAGAGCAGAGCATGCGGACATGACGCCCGATGCGAGTCGGTTAGAGCAGGCCCATGCTGGTCAGGATCGTGTAGCCCATAAAGATGACAAACGCGATGAGGGCAAGGACAATGATGATTTTTTGAGCCGGCGCCATGCCAGGGATCTCGTTCTCGCCCATAGGCTCCTTGGAGGTAACCATGCGCTGGGCAAAGGTCATCTCGTCACGGCTCGGCTTGGGCTCGACGGACTTGGGACGGGCGGCCTTTTTAGGCTGAGGTTTGGGCGCGGCAGGTGCAGGCTTCGCAGCAGCGGGCTTGGGTGCGGGCGCGGGCGCCGATGCGGATGCGGCGTTCGCGGCGGCCTCCTCGGCCTTCGCACGCTCGGCACGCAGGGCAGCCAGCTCCTCACGCTCGCGACGGGCCTCTTCCCGAGCCTCGCGGCGGGCCTTCTCAGCGCGGAGCTCTTCCAACTCGGCGCGCTCCTCGTCGGACAATGGTTGGGACTCAAGCTCGGCCATGATATAGCCCTTTCTTTTAAAAAAAGCCGCCGACACAATGTCAGCGGCTTATCAAATCCATGGGTGGAGACGAAGGGAGTCGAACCCTCGGCCTCTGCCATGCGACGGCAGCGCTCTCCCAACTGAGCTACGTCCCCAGGACAAGTCGATATTTTACCTACGGCTCGCCAACTGTCAACGCCCAATAACCAGTCTTTTTGGGACGCGGCTATTTTGACAACTTTTCGAACAGGCGATCCTCTCGATGATTTTTTATCCCCGTCCCAGAAAAATCATCGACGAACGCGCTACTTTGCGCTGGTGAGGACGCCGGTGGTGTCGAAGGCGGGGGTGAAGCTCTCGTCTACCGCGCCGCCCTCTTGCCAGAACATCGTCGTAAAACCCAGGTCGTCGGCATGGTCGAGCACCTGCTCGTACTCCTCACGCGTCACGGCGCGTGCCAGGTCGCCGCCCTGCTCGCGCATGAGCGCATTGGGCGTGTACTGGTTCATAACCGAGATCGGCACGTCGCCCACCGTCTGCCACACCAGGTCCAGCACGCGACGCGAATCGTCTGCATGCCCCGGAAGCACCAGGTGACGCACGATCATGCCACGCTTCATAAGCCCGTCCTCGTCCACCAACTCTCCCCCGCGGCGCTCGATCTCGCGCGCCATCTGGGCCAGACCCGACACGGCCACACGCGGGTAATCCTTTATATGGGAGAGCGACTGCGCAAGCCCGGCATCGGCATATTTAAAGTCGGTGAGCCACACATCGACCAGGTCGCCCAGCGCCGCCACGGCACTCGCGCGCTCGTAACCACTCGTGTTGTAGACGATTGGGATAACCAGTCCGCGCGCCCGTGCCGCGGCAATCGCGGCAGGCAACAGGTGCGCATAGTGCGTCGCCGTCACCAAATTGATGTTGTTGGCACCCTGGTCCTGCAGTTCCAGCATAATCTCGACCAGGCGCTCAGGCGAAATCTCAAGGCCAAAATTGCCGGTCGAGATCTCGTGGTTCTGGCAGTAGATACATTTGAGCGAGCAGCCGCTAAAGAAGATCGTGCCCGAACCGGCCTCGCCCGAGATAGGCGGCTCCTCCCACATATGAAGCGCGGCGCGGGCCACCTTGAGCGTGTCGTTAGCACCGCAGACGCCGTGCGCGCCCTCATCGCGCGCCGCACCGCAACGGCGCGGACACAAATGGCAGGCGGGCGAAAAAAGTTCGGTCAACGACGTCGGCATAAAACCATGCTCCAAAACAACGATTCAGCAGCTCAAACGTAAAGGGATCAACCCCACAGACGGCTCGAGCCCAAGGCGCCGTAATCGTCCGACACGATTTTTGTAATGTCAAGACTGGAATCGATAAAGTGCCGCTTTATGATGTAGGTATTCCGCCCCCCGCGGAGCAACTGGGTGAACCGTCGCGTTTATTTAGGGAGCCCACACAGTCGTACCTAGTACAGGTATCCTTCGTTGTTAAGGACGCTGGAACAGTCGATGAGGGCACCCACCTGTTTTAGGTGGGTTCATTTTCGTAACGTGGGGGGTGGTTTTCTTTTGCCGAAAATCACCATTACAGTCCATATGGATCCCCGCCGGCATCCCGACAAGCCATCGACAACATCCCAATATCTGGTAAGCGCGTGATTATCGCTGCGTGCAATTCCATGCACCCCCCTTGGTCGAGTATTATGGTTCGGCTATGCCCTTTGCGCATGGCGTTCTTCTGACCTTTTCCTTCGACGCTTGGCGGTTTTTAGATTCATGGCTTCATCCCCGAGCTACATACCGTACCTATGCGTGGCAGCGGCGGCCTTTATCACGACCTTCCTCACGGTACCCCTGGTCAAGCGCCTGGCAATCAAGCTCGACGCCGTCGACTATCCTTCTAAGCGCCGCATCAACACCAAGCCCATCCCGCGTTTGGGCGGAACGGCGGTGTTTTTGGGCCTGGTCGTCGCCTGCACTGTGCAAATCCTAGGCACCTGGTACCTGGGTTGGCCGCCCGTTTTGGTGCCCCACCCCCGTCTGCACATCAGCTACCCCATACTTGCGCTTTCTTTTACCGTTATCTTTGCGACCGGCGCCATCGACGACGTCTTCCAGCTCACGCCCAAGCAAAAGCTGGCCGGACAGGTCCTCGCCGCGCTTATCGCCTGCATGGGCGGCCTGCGGATCGGCGTCATCGTCAACCCGTTTGCTCCCGGCGAGATCATGCTCGGATGGCTCGCCTACCCCATTACCGTGATCTATCTGGTGGCATTCACCAACATCATTAACCTCATCGACGGCCTCGACGGCTTGGCCACGGGCATCTGCGGCATCGCATCGTTCACCATGTTTTCGATGGCTGTTCTCTCGGGCCGCATCGACGCCGCCGCGCTCTCCATTGCGCTCTTTGGCGCCTGTCTGGCCTTTTTGCGCTACAACTTCAACCCCGCAAGTATCTTCTTGGGCGACTCGGGGTCGTTGCTTCTGGGCTTTGCGCTGGGCTCCATCTCGCTGCTCAACGTGAGCCGCACCGCCGCACTCACCTCGCTTATCATCCCGCTCATCGTTGCCGGTGTGCCCATCATCGACACGTTTAGCGCCATTGTGCGCCGCAAGCGCGCCCACATTAGCATCGGGCAGGCCGACAAGGGCCACATCCACCACCGCCTGATCCAAGAAGGCTACAACCAAAAACAGGCTGTGCTGCTCATCTATGCCTGGTGCATTATGCTTTCGGCCGGCGCCGCCGCCATCAATCAGGTCGAGGTGCCCATGCGCGTGCTCATTTTTACCGTGCTCGCCATTGGCTCGGCGGCCTTTGCCAAGCACCTACACCTGTTTGAACCCGTGCTACGCCACCATTACAACAAGCGCACGCACGAGGACGAGCTGGTCACCCCCGACGACCCCGCTTTTAAGCAGGAGGAGCAGGCAGCCGAGGAGCGCAAAGAAGAGCGCCACCACAAGCTCTAGGGCAAGCTGCCGAGGATGTGCCAAGGCACCGTTGGCCAAGCGCGGCCACGCCGCGCCCATCGCACAAGCCACCCCTCTCCCGCCCCTCGCCTACTTACGCCCCGCCCCTCCAATAAACGCGTTATCATCAAAACCTGCGAACGAACGTTAGGAGCAATCATGCCAAACGAGAACAGCTACGAAGTCGCGCTGCAAAAGAGCAACGCCATTCGCGAGGGCCTGGCCAAGACGCCCGAGAAGTTCACCATGCTTACCGGCGACCGCCCCACCGGCCGTCTGCACCTGGGTCACTACTTTGGCACCCTCAAGGGCCGCGTGGAGCTGCAGAACATGGGCGCCAGGACCAACGTACTCATCGCCGACTACCAGGTCATCACCGACCGCGACACCACCGAGCACATCCAGGACAACGTGTACAACATGGTCATGGACTACCTTGCCTGCGGTATCGACCCCGACAAGACCATGATCTACGCTCACTCCGCCGTGCCCGCCGCCAACCAGCTCATGCTGCCGTTCCTGTCGCTGGTCTCCGAGGCCGAGCTGGCGCGCAATCCCACGGTCAAGGCCGAGATGGAGGCCTCGGGCCACGAGCTTACCGGCCTTCTGCTCACCTACCCGGTGCACCAGGCCTGCGACATTCTGTTCTGCAAGGGCAACGTCGTGCCCGTCGGCCGCGACCAGCTGCCGCACATCGAGCTCACCCGCACCATCGCCCGCCGCTTTAACAACCGCTACGGCAAGGTGTTCCCCGAGGTCGAGGCGCTGCTGTCCGAGACCCCGCTACTGCCCGGACTTGACGGTCGCAAGATGAGCAAGAGCTACGGCAACGCCATCAACATCTCGATGACCGCTGAGGAGACGGCCAAGCGCATCAAGAAGAGCCAGACCGACTCTGAGCGCATGATCACGTTCGATCCCGAGAACCGCCCCGGCGTGTCCGGTTTGCTTTCGACGGCCGCCATCTGCACCGGTCGCTCCGAGGTCGAAATTGCCGAGGAGATTGGCATGGGCGGCTCCGGCCAGCTCAAGAAGTACGTGACCGAGGCCGTCAACGAGTACTTCGCACCTATCCGCGAGCGTCGCCAGCGCTACGAGAACGATCTGGATTACGTGAAGGACGTGCTGCACGAGGGCAACCGTCGCGCCAATGAGATCGCCGAGCAGACCCTTGCCGAGGTTCAGGACGCCATGGGCATGGTGTACTAGATCGATCTGCTGGCTAGAACTTTCGATTGCTATAGGGCGGGCGCTACGGCGTCCGCCTTTTTTGGTGCCCGACCGGTTCGGCTCTGCCCATTGCACTCCCCCGACAAACAGGAACAGGCCCGCTGGCAGTTAGTTGCCAGCGGGCCTGTTCCCGAAGTACACCGTTGAATCGCACAGAGGGGAGGAATGCGAATCAAACTCAACAGGGCAGGCTTTTTCATCGCCTATTGCCTGCTCCGTTGCTGAAAACAATATAGTTCACCGTGGTTTACTTTCTGACGGCAAAGTACGCCATCACACCTTCTCCATAAGTTAGCTCAGGTAAACTAAACCAACCACAAAGGGGACAGGCACCTTTGTGGTGGTTTTGGCCACGGCAGAGCCGCTAGAGTCCGGCAGGCCAGCGACAGGCGGCCAAATCGACGTGCACGGGATCGGTAAATGCCACGCCCTCCCCCATTAAGAGCTCACGCTGAGCATCGGGTCCGCCAAAGGCGAAGCCCTCGCAAATGCGGCCATCGGCAAACACCACGCGATGACAGGGAATCTGACCAGGGCGCGGATTGCTGTGCAGGGCATACCCCACGTACCGCGCACTTCGTGGACGACCGGCAAGCAGCGCCACCTGACCGTAGGTGGCGACCATCCCCTCGGGAATCTGCTCGACCACCTCGTACACCCGAGGTTGATTTCCGATCTCAGCCGAACACATTGAGCAGATGAGCCGTTCCCGCAGCT
>CAUBPS010000024.1 GCA_958437935.1 uncultured Collinsella sp.
CCAATGAGTGTGTCCCCAATGAGTGTGTCCCCAATGAGTGTGTCCCCAATGAGTGTGTCCCCAATGAGTGCCGCAAAATGAGAGTGGATAATCTCCCGTTTTTGGCCTGTGTGCAGGCTCAAAGTGGGAGATTATCCACTCTCGTCATTTTGGTGTCCAAAAATCCTCGCTCGTTTGGCGTCCGGGGGACACTCTTTGTCGAATGTGGGCGTCGCCCTTGCTACGCCACGGTCACGGCGACCTGGGCGTAGCGGGTGCAGGGGCGCTCGGCATGCGTTTGCACGGTAAGGGTGAGCACGAAGCGGTCACCGGGTTGCGCGTCGGCGGGTACGGTGAACGTGGCGTCCGCCGCGCATTCCTGCCACAGCGGCAGGTCTTGGGCGCCTGCATAGTTCGATGGCCCTATGGCGACATCCCAATGCGCGTCGAAGCCCCTGCCATCGGGGTCGACGATGGACGCTGCAAGAGCAACCCGCTCGCCGGCTGTGGCGCTGCGGTCGTCCATGATCTCGGCAACATACGCCGGATGCGAGCAGGCCGCGGGCTCGTGGGCACACCACTGCGCACGGGCGGCGAAGTCCTCTTGATAGCTCCGCAGGTAGGGATTGGGGTTGCCGTCCACCGGCGTGCCCATTGCCGCAAATCCCGCGGGTGCATTCGAGTCAGGATGTCCGTCAAGGAACATGCGGCCGAGCAACGTGTCAAAGTCGCGGTTATCGATGCCGCGCAGGCCAAACGGCAGTAGCGGAATATAGGTCATCGAGTCGCCCTCGGCCATAAAATCGCCGCGCTCAAACTGCATTGCGGGCATGCCCTCCAAACCCCAATCCAGACGGGCATGCTTACCAAACTGAAAGCGCTCGGGCTCGTTTTCGTAGACCTTGCCGTCGCCATAGAGCATATAGCGCGCCATAAGGGGGCCGTTGCCTTGGGTGAGGTTCTGTGCAGGCCAGGGCGCCTGGAACAACGGCAGCGTATCGGGCTGAGCCATCTTGGCATCAACGTAGCCGCCGTACATATAGGGCACGCACCAAAAGATGAGCTCGGGAAAAAGCTCGCGTCCATGGTCGAGCCAAGAATTGTCCTGCCCCACGCCATCGGCAACGCCCATCACACGCACCTTCTGATAGACACGCTGCTGCACAGAAGGCCACTCAGGCGTATCGCGATATCGCTCAGCAATACTCATCAGGGCGCGAACGATCGTGTTCATGCCGCCCCAACTGAGCAGCCAAAGCGTGCGCGGATCATCATCCAAAATCGCTTGAGCAATCACGCGCGAGCCCTCAGTCTCCGCGCGCACATCACCCTCAAAGGCAACGTTGCCTACAAACGTACGCTCAATCATCTGAGCCGGCGTGGGAAACGCCGGCTCACCGGCAGCGGCCGCATTCGCCTGCAGCTGAGGCCAAGCCTGGGCATACTCATTGCTCCAGAGACTCTCAATCCAATGCTCAGGAAACGGCCGATACTCACGAAGCTCCCCGGCCGTGGGATCGGGCTCATGAGGCACAACCTCCCACTCATAAGAGCGACGCCCTTTGGTCCGCCAATGCGGATTCACCTCGCCCAGCGTATGCACGCCATCCCCAAGAAAGTGATACTGCGAAGCCGTATACACCACAGCCTGCACATCAAGCAAGTTAAGATACAGAGCCAAATGAACGAGCGAGTTCATATCATCGACTTCCATATCAGTAGTAACAATCACCCGAGTCAACTCTTGGGACATAAGAACAGCTCCAACCAAAATCATTTCAGCCAGTTACGCGCAAGGCAAGACGGGCCCCCACGCCCTCATCGCCACCGACCCGGCGTGCTGCCGGAAGCGCTCGTCCAGCGTTTCGAACAACGTTAACCTAGGGGCCCTGACCTTTAGTTTTGTAAACATTCCGCAGCGCGGGTCCCGCTTATCCGTTGCTCCGAAGGAGCAGGATAAGCGGGACTCATGCGCGAGGACGTTTACAAAACTAAAGGTCAGGGCCCCGATGGGATGGTTACCTCGAAACTCTGGCCGACCACTCCCAGCAGCCCACCGGCTCGCCGTCGATGAGTACGTTGCCCCCGTCGATGTCTTGATAACACAGGTCGTTGAATTGGTGGATCCACACGCCATGGTTGAACGTCTTCTTGGGCGAGCCGTCGGCCTCGCGGTAGCGCCCGGTCAGGTCCTCGACATGGCTAAAGTACGTGAGGTGCACGTTGGCGCCGGCAGCGCGCAGGCGAGTCGTGAGCGGCAGCACGGTCTCCTGCGGGGCCACGAGCTCGTCGCCCTTGGAGTGCGTAAACCACAGCGGCGTCTTTGCGAGGGCGGCGACGTCCTCGTCCGTGGCGTTGTACCACGGCGCGCAGCAGGGGAGGCCCGCGGCGAAGAAATCGGGGTAGTCGGCGCACAGGCGCAGCGTCATAAAGCCGCCGTTGGAAAGGCCGGCGACCACGATGCGGTCGGTGTCGATGCGGTCGGCATGCTCGGCGACAAACTCGTCGATGAGCGCCTTAATGACGGGGGAGTAGATGCTCTGGTTGGAGCGACCGAGTTGCTCGACGCCGTTGTCCATCCAAAACGTGGGCGACTGCGGCACGAGCACCCAGGCAAAGCCGCCAAAGTAGCGCTGGATCTGCGCCTGGCTAATGGCCGTCACGCGGTTGCCGATATAGGCACGCGTGGCGCCTTCGCCTTGCGTGGCGCCCTTGCCCTCGCCGGCGCCGTGCAGATACACCACGAGCGGTGCCTTTTGGGGCACGACCGTCGCCTCGGGCGCAAAAGGGTTGAAGCATGCCGAGTCTTCGGCCTTAAAGCTGGGCTCAAAGAAGCCGTATTCGAGCGCGATGCCGTCGACGGCGGTCTTTTGCGTGGCGTTGCTCCAGCCTTTGAGCGCGGGGCAGATATCGCCACGGCAGGTGTCGAAGACCAGGCCGCAGGTGGGATCGTCGCCGTCGTTGCCGGGAAGAGCTGTGAGCTGCGTGATGCGCAGCTGGTCATCGAGCATGCGCGAGCCCATGACGCCGCCTTCGATGGTCTTGGTCAGGCGCTGCTCGGCGACCTCGAGCGCCACATGGGTGCCCACGGCGAGCTTACGTCCGTTCTCGTCGCACGGATATGCGGCGAGAATGTCGATGTAACCCACGGAGGGCGCGGCATGGTCGGCGCCGCGCTCCTTGCGCATCAGAACCTCGCCCGAGCGCTCGTGACGCTCTACATATATATGGAAGGTGTTCGCGTCGATGTCGTTGGCGCGCACGGTGCAGGGCAGGTCGAGTACGACCTTGCTGATCCAGGGGCCAAAGTCGCCCAAGGTGGTGACGGTTGCGTAGGTACACAATTTGAGCTCCATGAGCTGCCTCCCTTACGCCGCGAATGCCTGGCATCTGCGGCAATACAAACTAAACATGTTTAGTGTAATCTAGAATTGAAGAATAACCAGATGAACTCGGTAAACGGCAAAATTGAACACGTCGTGAGCTACTAAACATATGTTTACTAGCTTCTAGCAGGGATTCTGTTGATGAGTTAACAGATCAGTGAGGTGTTCATCAAAATAAAATCCCACGTAAATGGCTATATATCAATAGAGGGTCAAAGAGACCATTTCCCGCCATTCAAATACGTTCACCCCCGATTTCCTACCGTTCACCGGACTGTAGACGGCAAAATTGCCACAAATATGGCGCTCCGTGTAAACTAAAGCACGTAAACGTTCAGTAAACACCTTGTTTACAAAAGCGTATCCAAGGGTCCGGCAACCGTAAGGGGTTATAGTCGCCGGGCCAAAGGCGTGCCTAAGCCCAAGGGGGCTGGCACACGAAGATATGGGGAGGGGTCCCATGGCAGTAGATAACAAGCAGATTGCCACCGATGTCCTCGAGCTCGTGGGCGGTGCGGAGAATGTTTCCGTCGCCACCAACTGCATGACGCGCCTGCGTCTGACGCTCAAGGACAACGACAAGGCCGACGTGGAGAAGATCAAGAAGGTCAAGGGTGTTCTGGGATGCCAGTTCGCCGGCAGCCAGCTCCAGGTCATCATCGGCCAGAACGTGCCCAAGGTGCTCGCCGAGTTCGTCGCCATCTCCGGCGTCAAGCAGGGTGCCGCCGTCGACGAGAACCTCGATGCTTCCAAGCAGAAGTTCGAGCTCAAGAACCTGCCGAACATCATCCTTGACTATCTGTCGGGCTCCATGACCCAGCTCATCCCGCTGCTCATGGCCGGCGGTCTGTTCCGCACCATCGCGGCCGTTCTCGGCCCCACCATGCTGGGCGTTATCTCGGCCGACGACCCGACCTACACGTTCCTCTACACCACCCTGTACGAGGCAACGTTCACCTTTATCCCCATCTACCTGGGCTATGCCGCCGCTAAGAAGCTCGGCGCCAGCCCGGTGCTCGGCATGCTGCTCGGTGGCGCCCTCATGGCTCCTTCCGTGGTGAGCGTCGCCACCCAGGAGGGCGGCGGAATCATCTCCGTCTATGGCATCCAGATCGCCGCTGCCAACTATCAGCAGTCCGTCCTGCCGATCATCCTCTCGGTGCCCGTCCTGTACTTTGTTGAGAAGTTCTTTAAGAAGGTCATGCCCGACGTGCTGTCCACGGTCTTCACGCCGTTCTGCACCATGATCGTCACGATCCCCATCGCCTTCATCGTCCTCGCTCCGATCGGCAACGAGATCGGCACGCTGATCGCCAACGCCCTCTTCGGCCTTGCTGACCTTGGCGGCATCGGCATCCTGATCGTCATGGCCATCCTCGGCGCCTTCTGGCAGCTCTTCGTGGTCTGCGGCATGCACATGCCCGTCATCCTGCTCGCTCAGGTTCAGATCATCGCTGCCGGCTACGATCCCTTCGTCTTCGTTTCCACCAACTGCGCTATGGCCGCTGTCTGGGGCTGCGCCTTCGGTGCCTTCCTCAAGATGAAGAACCCCGACGAGAAGTCTCTCGCCATCGGCTACGTCATCTCCGCCATCGCCGGCGGCGTCACCGAGCCCGCGCTCTTCGGTATCCTCATGCGCTTCCGCCGCACCATGCTCGGCATGTTCATCGGCGGTGCCATCGGCGCTGTGTTCTCCGGCCTCATGGGCGTTACCTACTACCTCGCAGGCGGTGCGTCCAACTTCCTGGTCTTCACCAACTACCTGCAGGGTGGCCAGATGAACACCGTCTGGGCTATCGTTGGTATGGCAATCTCCTTTGTCATCGCCGCTGCCGTCGTCTTTGCCTGCGGCTTCTCCAAGGAGGAACTCGCCGAGATGGAGGCCTAAGGCCAAGCCATTCGGTCGACTACGACCTTACCTACACGACAGGGCCCCGTCAGGCGCAAGTCCGGCGGGGCCCTTTTGCAAGGTAGACTGGAGCGGGCAAGTGGTGCCTGCCTGTCGGGGCTTGCTAAGCGACAGGGGCTTTTGCACCAGGGGTTTCCGCGAAAGCTTCTGCCGGTTCGCAATTCCTTTATCGAGCGAAAGGACATGCAGATGAGTTTGGGAAAGCTGACCGTCAACGGTCGTCAGGACGGTTTTTTGTGCGAGGGCAAGCCGTTCTTTTGGTTTGCCGATACGTGCTGGAGCGCATTCACCAGCATCTCCGAGGCCGACTGGGATTACTATCTGACCCGTCGCGCCGAGCAGGGCATGAACGTGCTGCAGATCAACACGCTGCCGCAGTGGGATCGCTGCTGCCCCGATCTGGGTATTTGGCCCTACGCCAGCGAGGATGGCGTGCACTTTGATTGGTCCCGTCCCAACCAGGCATACTGGGACCGCGCCGCTGCCATGTGCCGCGCTGCCGTCGAGCACGGCATTCGCCCGGCGCTCGTGCTCATGTGGTGCAACTACGTGCCCGGTACCTGGGGTGCCAAGATTGCCGAGCGTTGCGGTGCCGAGGTCATGCCGCGCGAGGAGGTCCGTGCCCATGTTGCCCGCGTCGTCGAGAACCTGGGCGAGTTCGATCCCGTCTATGTGGTGACGGGCGACACGGACTTTGCCGGTGACGAGGCGATTGCCTATTACGAGGATGCGCTCGACGAGGTTGCAAAGCGCGCGCCCGAGGCTCTGCGCACCATGCACATCAACCGCGGCAACCGCACGATTCCCGCGCAGTATCTGGACCGCCTGGACTTCTATATGTTCCAGCCCGGTCACAACTACGAGGGCCAGCCCGAGGCTTGGCGCTTGCCGCAGGACTTTATCGCCAACTATCCCAAAAAGCCGATGGTCAACTCCGAGCCCTGCTACGAGCAGATGGGTGCGTCGCGCAACGTGTACTGGCGCTTTACCGCGCAGGACTGCCGCGCGAGCGTGTGGTCGTCGATTCTTGCCGGCGCCAGCGCGGGCGTGACCTACGGTGCCCACGGCGTTTGGAACTGGCAGACGTCGCGCAGCCAGGGCTCGGTCCTGGGCGAGGGCTTTGACATGCCGTTCCGCTGGCAGGAGTGCCTGCAGTTTGCGGGCGTGTGGGACTTTGCCGCCATCGAGCATGTGCTTGCCGGCCTGGGTGCCACGGCGTGCGATGGCGCCCTTGCCGTGGTTCCCGCGCAGGAGCTGCTCGACGACGCGCGCGAGGCCATCCGCGTGGCGCGTATCGGCGATCGAGTCGTCACCTATCTGCCGCGCACCACGGCGCTTACGTTTAAGCTCGATAGTGCGCGCGGCTGGTCGGCGACGGCCCTCGACATGGAGGCCAAGCGCATTGCCAAGCTGCCCGTTCGCGATAACGGCGACGGCACCGTGCGCGTAGCTCAGCATCCCTTTGAGCACGACGCTCTGGTGATTCTGACTCCCGAGCGCTAACGCCCGAGCTCCAACACTTCCGATCCCTCCATCCCCCTTCTCCATCGCACGCAACCCAGTCCCTCAATAAGTTGCGGTGGAATAGTTCCTAAAAAGTGCCCCCAGCCGGACAAACAGGAACTATTCCACCGCAACTGAGCGTGCGATCGGAGAAGGGCTCCTTTAGTTGCGGTGAAATACGGTCTAAATCCAGCCTTTTTGGCTGTAAACAGTCCGTATTCCACCGCAACTTGTGTTGAGGGCGGTTGAGGGCAATTGCGTAACACTTCGGCTATTGCGTGTGTAGTAAGACCCATTCTCCATTAAAATGGTTTTCCGGACATCTAAGCGGGTGGGGGTTACCATGAGGGACCTGGGAGACACAACCGCATATTTGCGCCGGGGCATACGGGAGATTCTGTGCCTGGCGCTTTTCTTTTTCACGTTTTTGGCCGGCGAGTACTTCTTTGACGTACGCGTGGCCGAGTTTGTGCCAGCGAACGAGGTTGTTGTCTACGAGAGCATCGTCGTCGGCGCGAGCGTGATTGGCTATTTTGTGCGTCCTCTCCTGTACTATCGCCGTCCCCAGGCAATCGATGCAACGAGCGATATGACGGGCGTGCTGCTGGTGTCGGCATTGCTGCTGCTGATTATGGCGGCGCAGTTTCAGGTCGTGATTGCGGGCGGCTTGGTGGCGTGCTGCGCCTTGGGCTACTGCGGATCGACCGCCCATGCCAATCTGGCGCGGCGTTTTGCGCAGACGCCTTGTCTGGCACGTGCCGTGGCGGTTTCTTATGCTGCGGGCATTTTGGTACAGGTGCTCAACCATATGGTGATGCCTGCGGGCATTCCTCAACAGTTTGTCCTTATCGCCTGTGCGATTGCGCTGGTTGGGCTGCTTCACGGTACCCGCCGAGCTAAATTGCGCGATGAGTCTGCGCCCGAGTTCGAAGCCGAGATTGCCGAGCTATCGGTCGATGCGTCGGAGCATGGCGCCAAGTGGCGCGATAATCCCGAGGCAAAGGCGGCCTTCCAAGGTGCCGTAGTGCGCTTGACGGTGGCGACCGCCTGTCTTACCGGCGTATTCGCGGCTCTCAACGCCGGTCTTACGACCTCGCATGCCGCCGGCGCCATCGATCTTGGTGACTGGCCGCGCTTGCTGCTGGTTGTGAGTGCACTTGCCGCCGGCGCCCTGTATGACCTGCGAGGACGCTCGTATATGAATATCATCATGACGTGCGCCGCCATGCTGTCCGCGCTCTCGTTCTTCGTGCTTATCACCGATGGCAACGGCGGTAATGCGCTCGCCGCCACGATTATCTTTTACCTGGGCACGGGCTTTTTCGTGGTGTTCTTCACCGCGAAGTTCGCCGCGATTTCGATGTATGCGCGCTGGTCGTATTTGTGGCCGTGCATGGGCCGCGTCATCAACAACATTTGCTCAATGCTTGTGACGGCGCCGGCGGTGGCGATCATCTCGAGCCAAAACGTGCTAATGGCGGTGGGTGTCGTACTCGTGCTGTTTGTCGGCATTGCGATCTCGCTGCTGGGACAGTTTGGACAAGGCGTTGAGGACGAAGCGGATCACAGAGGCCTGGCGTTTGCCACCGACGATCTTGGCAAGAGCCGTGCACCCGATCAGACCGACGCGGTGCCCCTGGAGACGCCGGAGCTTTCGTTTGACGATCGGATCGATGGCTTCGTTGCCGCCTTTGGGCTCACCAAGCGCGAGCGCGATGTTCTGGAGGCGCTGGTCGTTTCGGACGACAGCGTGCAGGACGTGGCGGCGGCACTCTTCCTTTCGCGCTCCACGCTCTATCGCCACATCGCTTCGATTAACAAAAAGACCGGTGCCTCCTCGCGCGTAGCCCTCATCAACTTCTTCTGGTCCTGGACACCCCAAGACTAGCTAACCACCACAAAGGGGACAGGCACCTTTGTGGTGGTTTTTTACCTGCAAAAATATGAATATGAGACATTTGTCACCTGCCGTTTTGGTGCTCAAAGGCATATGAATGTGATGCTGAGCAGAGCAGAACGGAGGGGGTGCACCTATGGCGTCTCGGGGTTGCGCGTCTAATAAAATTGCGGGCGCGCTTATCGCCGTGGTGGTCTTTGCCGCGGCGGTGACACTCATGCGAGTTTACGTTGCCGGCGAACATGGCGCTCAGGGAAAGACTGCCGCGCAAGTGTCGCTCAACGATTGCGCTGCCGTTCCGGTGGCGGTCAAGCTTATCGAGGACGGGGAGGCGCGGACGGCCTATGAGACCGACGATGACGAACTGGTCGCATCGACTTTTGCCGCGCTCGATGGCTGCACCGTGGGGGATGCGGTGGATGAGCGGATGAGCGACGCCGGTTGCACGCTCGTCTTTGCCTATGCGGACGGCTCGGAGCGATCGGTGGAGCTCGAAGGCAAGAATATCGTGCTCGACAAGACGGCATATCGTCTCGACGGTGCCGAGGAACTGTGGCGACAGCTTGCCGCCATCAAGAACAGCCAATGAAATGAGGGATGTACGGGATGAGTGACTTGAGATTCTGCCCGGCATGCGGGGCGCAACTGCCTCGGGTTGCCGGTGTGCCGGTGCGGTTTTGCCCGGGTTGCGGCGTCCGGCTCGAGGGCGTTGCATGCGGCCCGGATGCCACGGGGTCTGTGGATGATGCGGCTGACGATGATAGCGCGGGTGAAGGTTGCGAGCCGAGCGTGGCCGTGCCGGCAGATGCGCCAACGCGGAGTGCCGAGGCCGCGTCACCGTCTGGCGGCACAGCCTCGGCGGGTGCTCCCCGCGTCGGCGACCTCGAGCTCCATACCGCATGCGATGTTTCTGGCGGTCAGGCACTCGCGCAGGTGGCATTGCCGCGGGATTGGCGTATCGAAGAGGCGCATCTTGAGCGTAGCGGTAGCTTCGACTGCCCGATTTCGGTTGGCGTGACGGCGTCGAGCCCCGCGGGCGAGCGGATTGTGTACCGCTCCGAGCTCTGCTACGTGGATGCGGGCGCCGTTGCCAAGCGCATTCCCACGCAAACCGAGCACAAGGCGTTTGTGCACGTGGAGACAGCGTGTGACGAGCTGGCCCAGGCCTGTGCGGCACAGCTGGGCGCGCGGGCGGAGGTTGTGGCCGAGCAGCCGTACCCGTCGAGCGCGGCGGTCGATATCGAGCACGAGCGTGCCCGCGTAAAGCGCGAGGCGGCAAACGATTTTGCGATTCAGGGCTTTACGATGGAGCCGAGCGATGTGATCTATGAGTGCGGCATGCGCCGATATCAGCTTGCGGGCGCTCCAGTGCCCACCGAGCTTGCGGTGGCTGCCAAAGTCGAGGGCTATGTGGCCTCGATTGGCGGAATCGCGGGCTCTATGGGTAAAGGTATTGCCGCCGGGGCCGAGGCGCTGCTGGGCGCGGGCCTTTCGAGCGGGCTCATCGGCGGCGTTCTGGGCAAGCGCCTGCGCGAGCGCCAGGCGGCTGCGGCGGCGGGGCAGGGTGTCGCGCAGGAGCAGGCCTCGGATCAGGGCGATTGCCCAGACGAGGCGCCGTTCAAGCTGGGAGCGGCCGACCTGTTGCAGTGGCGTATCAGGGACAGCTTCTGCTTGGTTGCGCCAGAAGGCCGTCTGGACGAGGCGGCCTCTACGGCGCTCGCCTCAATGGCATCGACCCTGCGGCTCAACCCGGAGATTGCGCGCGAGGCATGCGCTCAAAAGCAGCAGATGGTGCTTGAGCAGCGCCAACGCACGCAGATGAATATCGCCCAGCAGCAACAGCAGTTTGCAGCTTGGCAGCAGATGCATGCTTCGCAGCAAGCGGCGTTCGACAGTTACCAACAGGCATGGTTTGATCGCAGCGATCGTCAACACGCCGCGAACATGGCCGCCAGTGCGGCCAATTTCTCTAGCGCAGGTGTGGGAACGGGCGCGGCCTCGTATTCCGATGCCATTCGCGGAGTCAATCATTACACCAGGCCCGACGGCACCGATGTCGAGGTTTCGGTGATGGCGGACCAAGCTTGGGTGAACGGTTCGGGCGACGTGATCGGCACGCGCGATGGCTTTGAGCCCGGTTTTGGCTGGACGGAACTGCCCCGTCAATAGCGTGAGCGGGCTATGTCTGAATCGATGCCGGGCGTGTTTCTCGGCACCGTGATAAAGAACGGGAAAGGAACAACGATGAGGGAGACGGTTATTTCGCGCACGGCGTTTGTCGTGGCGGCGGGAACGGCGCTGCTGACGCTTGCGGGGTGCGGTGGACAGCAGGCGCAGGATACGACGGGCTTTAACGATGATCGCCCGGTGAAGGACAAGATGGACGCGGGCTCGTCATCGGGCGATTCCGGCGATGCAGGCAGCGGCACGGATGCGGACGGCGGCTCGACGGATGCGTTTGATACGTGGTCGGATGACTGCTGGGATGCGCACCGCAACATCAGCATCGCGGCATTGCTCGAGCTTAAGGGCTGGCAGTTGCAGGAATTTGCGTCGCAACAGGGCTATACCTGGCAAGATGCGCTCGAGATGTACGAGAACGAGGCAGGCCGCGTACTCAGCGTCTGCAATATCAGCAAGGACGGCGCAACCGAATGGCTCGGTGAGGACGAAATCGGAAAGCTCGACAAGGGCGGAACCGGGAGCACCGTGATGTTTACGCTGCAACTTGCGGGCTATTCGAGCTGCGAGGACGTTATCGCGGGCTTTTCGGTGCCGGTCGAGGATCGGGCACAGATCACCTCGGGCTCGTGGATCGCGTGCGTTTACGGTTCCAACATGGCGCGTCACGTTGCCATGGTGAGCCCGATGGAAAATGGCGACTATCGCCTGGACCTCATTACCGAGGAGGCTATCAAGACCGGTACGTTTACCCAGGGCGGCGGTGCCCCCACGATTGACGAATTTTGGCAGGAGAAGACCGGGCGCGCGCTCGGCTAAGCGCGACGCGACCGACATCACAGCGAGGGATGAACATGATGAATGAGATGACGATGAGCCGCGCGGCCTTTGTGGCGGGCGCGGGCGCGGCGGCTTGCGCGCTGGCTGGCTGCTCGGGCACTACGGGTGGCGCGGGTGGCGCTAAAGCAGCGAGCACAGCGGACGCCGCCTGCGTGGACGACAATGCCAACGTGACGGTCTATGCCGCAATCAACCTGGGTGGTGCCGATCTGGTGCGCCTGCTCAAACATCAAAATTATGAGTGGCAAGGCGAGAACGTGGGCTACGGCGCCGTCGATGACGCGGGATTTTTCGCCTTTACCTTTTCCAAGGTTTCGGACGATGTGGACGAACTTGCAAATAGCGCGATACCGCTTTCGGAGTCCGAATACGAGGAGCTTGAACCGGGCGGCGGAGACGAAAACGTCGCGATTCTACTCTCGGTAGGAGGCTATACGAAGGGCGAACGGGCACTCATCGGTGCGATTGGCGACGCAGCGATGGTACAGGAGAAATGCACGATTGACGATGCTTTGTATTGGCTGGTCAAAGCGCTTGACGGCCACCGTTACGTGATTATGGCCGACGACACCGAAGACGATGGCGACAGCGCTCATGACATCTATATCTACAACGAGGCTTTTATTCGCACCGGCTACCTGAGCGGCGGCGACCAAATCGATATCGATGAGCTCTGGAGCCGCCTGACTGCCAACTCGTAGCGCTGAAGCGGTAAACAATCCCATCCCCTCAATAACTTGCGGTGAAATACGGACTAATTACGGCCCCCAGGGGGCCAAACAGTCCGTATTTCACCGCAACTGCTGAGGGGATGGGGTCTGTTTCTGCGCTAGCGATAGTCTTTCCACAGCGGCAGGGGGAACAGGACATCCTCAAACTTCGCCCATTCTGTTTTGTAGTCGACTTCGTCCGGACGGGCGAGCCAGCGACCTTCGAGGCCATACATGGCGGCCAGGGCACACGAGAGCGTCTCTTCGGCGTCGACGCCTTCTGGCACCGACCACGCGGGGATCAGTGACGGGTGGATTGCCTCACGTGAGTAATCGTTGAAGTACTCGTGCATCGGGCTCTCGGGCGACATCGCCTCGGTGTTGAGGGTCTGAAACAGCATGACGAGTTCGGGCTGGTTGGCGTTTTCCGCGACAATTAGGCGCAGGTACTCGGGTATTTTAGGCTGTTGCCCCTCAAGCGCACCGCCAGGCGCGAACAACGTGAGATAGTCTTCGGTGGTAGAGCTGCGCCTGTAGTAATGCTGAATAACCTCGATCAAAAGGCCCTGCTTGTTGCCCACATAGTGAAGCACGCCTGCTTGGGTGATTCCCACCTCGTCCGCAACTGCCTGCAACGACATGCCGTTGTAGCCGCGTGCGTTAATAATCTTGACGGCGGCGAGAACGATCTGCTCAAGGCGCTCCTGCGCGGCATTGCTGCGCCTCGAGGCCGTTCGGACCGATTTCTTCCCTTGATCGTTGTTCATGAAAATCCATATCTCATGTATCGGTGCCCGTCGGCTCCGTACCGTCTTTGTCGTACTTGATGCTAGCCCAACTTGGCTCAAATGAGACGGCGCAACAGCCCTCTCAACAAAAGTAAACACCGTTTAAACGGCAATATCGACCGTTCGCCGCAATAAGTACTTACTAACCACTAAGTAACTGTTGCAAAGGATTACTATGCAAGCCGTAGAAGTTACTTACTATTTAGTAAGTAGACTTCGAGCAGTTCACGATGGGCGTACCCCAAATCGCGCTCGTTGAGGGGTGGCGTTTCGACCCCTTTTACGCCACCCCATTGCGCGGACTGCGCAGGCAACATCTTTGAAGGGAGAACTGTCAAAATGGCAACCCAAACGTCAACGGCGATCGATCCCAACGCCATTGCCCCCGACACCGGCAAGCCCATGACCAAGACCGAGACATGGCGCTTTATGATCGGCTTTATCATCTTCGGAATCATGTGGATGATGTCGGGCACGATCGGCTCCAACGTCTTGTTCCCCGAGCGCTTTAACGGCCTTAACATCGGCCAGCCCGAGGCAATTCTCGCGGCGATGAACTCGGTCGGTTCGATCTTCGCCCTGTTCTCGAATCTCGTTTTCGGCGCGCTTTCCGATCACTGCCACAGCCGCTTTGGCAAGCGTACGCCGTTCATCGTCCTCGGCGGCTTTATCTGCGGCTGCGCCTTCTGGAGCACTTCGGTCGCGACCACGCTTCCCATGATTGTCGCCTCCTGGTGCGTGCTGCAGATTGGCCTCAACTGCATGCTCGCTCCTGCCGTTGCCGTGCTTTCCGACCGCATCCCGCTTAACAAGCGCGGCACGCTCTCCGCGTTCTATGGCGGTGGCGCAACGGCCGGCCAGTCGATCGGCACCATCATCGGTACGCAGTTCCTCGCCAACCCGGTGCCCGGCTTTATCATCGGCACGGTCTCTTGGTTCCTGACCGGCATTCTCGCCATCATCATTTGGCCGCGCGAGAAGTCTGCCGCTCTTGCCGAGGGCGAGCAGTCCGAGAAGCTTAACCTCAAGTCGCTGCTGCTCATGTTCGTTCCGCCCACCAAGAACTGCCGTGACTTCTACCTGGCCCTCTTTGGTCGCCTACTCCTCATCTTCGGTTACTTCTGCATCAACGGCTATCAGCTCTACATCCTCGAGAAGTACATCGGTCTTCCCGTGGCAGAAGCCGGCGCGGTCCTTTCGAGCATGTCCGTCGTGATCATGGTCGTGTCGCTCGTTGCCTCGCTTACCTCGGGTGCCATCTCCGACAAGATCGGCCGCCGCAAGCCCATCATCCTCGTCGCGACGATCATGATGTGTATCGGTATCGCCCTGCCCTGGCTGCTTAAGTCCGTTGCCGGCATGTACGGCTTCGCCCTGCTGGCCGGTCTTGGCTACGGCATCTACTCTTCCGTCGACCAGGCGCTCAATGTCGATGTTCTGCCCGATAAGGAGAACGCCGGCAAGGACCTGGGCATCCTCAACATCGCTAACACTATCGGCCAGATTCTTGGCCCCATCGTGACCTCGGCAATCGTTGTCGCCACCGGCTCCTACTTCATGGCGTTCCCGATCGCCATCGTGCTCATCGCTGTGGGCTATGTGTTCATCATGCTCATCAAGAGCGCCAAATAATCCGCCACTCCCTTTCCTTCCGTCGGGCTGCGTTCGCGCCGCCCGACGGGATCCGACTATTCAATCGCTTAACTTGGAGGCGTTATTATGACCACCGTCGAGCAGTACAAGGTGTTTAAGCTCGAGCTTGTGGGCACCGCGGCCGGCAATCCCTATGTCGAGGTCGAGCTGTCGGCGCGCTTCGATCGCGCGGACGGCCAGGACAGCTTTGAAGTTCATGGCTTCTATAAGGGCAACGGCCGCTACGGAATCAACTTTATGCCCGAGAGCGCCGGCGTCTGGAACTACACGGTGAGTTCTAACGACCCCGAGCTCGATGGCGCCGCCGGCTCTTTTGAAGCCACGCCTGCCACGGGCGAAAACCATGGCCGCGTGCTGCTGGCAAAGGACGTGCTCGGCCACGATGCTCCGTTTATCACCGATGAAGATTTCAACTTTGCCTACGAGGACGGCGCGCGCTATCTGCCCTTTGGCACCACGTGCTATGCCTGGACCAACCAGGATCTTCAGCTGCAGGAGCAGACGCTTCAGACGCTCGCCGCGGCGCCCTTTAACAAGATCCGCATGTGCGTCTTCCCCAAGTTCTACGACTATAACGTCGAGGATCCAGCGATGTATGCCTACGAGGGCGAGAAGGGCAACTTCGACCACTACCGCTTTTACGAGCCGTTTTGGGAGAACCTCGAGCACCGCATTGAGCAGCTTGATGAGCTGGGCATCCAGGCGGACCTTATCGTTTTGCATCCGTATGACAAGCCCGAGGACTGGGGCTTCTCTCGCATGACGCGCGAGGAGGATGTCTTCTACCTGACGTATGTTGCCCGCCGTTTCTCGGCATACAAGAACATCTGGTGGAGCCTTGCCAACGAGTGGGACCTTATGCCGTGGAAGCCGGCCGAGGACTGGGACCGCTATGCCCGCATCATCATGGCGAACGACCCGTATGGCCACCTGCGCAGCATCCACAATTGCCGCGAGATCTTCGACCACAGCCATCCGTGGATTACGCATGTGAGCTACCAGAGGTGCGATCTTAAGAACACGGCCGAGGATGTCACCATGCTGCGCGCGCAGTATAGCAAGCCGGTTTTGATCGATGAGGTCGGTTACGAGGGCAACATTAACTGGGGTTGGGGCAACCTTACGGCCCAGGAGCTTGTCCGCCGTTTTTGGGAGGGCAGCCTGCGCGGCGGCTATGTCACGCACGGTGAGACCTACGTCGACCGCGGCCCCAAGCTTTGGTGGGCACATGGCGGCAAGCTCTACGGCGAGTCGCCCGAGCGTATCGGTTTTTGCCGCCGTTATATGGAGGCGCTGCCGGATGACTTTGATTGGGTGCCCGACGAGGTCGGCGTTCTTGACGGAACGTTTACCTGGGACGTTACCTGCATGTCAAACGACCATGGCCACGGGACTGCCGATGTCGTTATGTACTTTGGCTTTAACCGCCCGGCGTATCGAGAGTTTGAGGGCGCCGAGGGCAAGCATTATACCGTCGATGTGATCGACACGTGGAATATGACCGTCGAGACGCTCGAGGGCGCCTTTGAGGGTAAGTTCCGCATCGATCTGCCGAGCCGTCAGTACATGATGCTGCGCGTCCGCGAGGTGGAAGCCAAGCAGTAGAGACAATCTCAGACAAGACTAGCCGATGCCGAGACGGTTTCCCGTTCCGGCATTCGGCATTTGCAGATGCAGACAAGAGGAGTGGAACATGAAGGAATACTTTGGTATCGACGTGGGCGGCACAGCCGTTAAGTGGGCTGTTTTGGGCGAGGATTTTTCCATTCGCGCGCGCGGAAGCCTGCCGACCGGTTTTACCACAGCCGAAGAGACGGTCGAGGCGCTGATTGGGCTTGTTGAGCCGTACCGCGACCGTATTTCGGCCGTAGGCGTGAGCGCCCCGGGTGGCATTTACGAGGGCGATCTTGATGGCACGATTCATCGCGGCGGATCGCTGACCTATATGGATGGATGCCCCCTGGGAAAAATCATGCGCGAGCGCCTAGGTGTGCCCGTCGCCGTTAACAACGACGGCAAGTGCTGTGCGCTGGGCGAATACGCGGCGGGAGCGCTGCGCGGTACGCGGTTTGGCGTTGTGCTCGCTATCGGCACCGGCATCGGCGGCGGCATCGTTATCGACGGAAAGGTCCTGCGCGGCGCGCACTGCTTTGCGGGCGAGTTTAGCTTCTTGCGTAACGACGTGACGCGTCCGGCGAGCATGGAGAGCACCTTTGCCGGTACGGGTGGATGGCGTGCGCTGCGCGATGCGGCCGTTGCCGAAAAGGGACTGCCGGAGGATTCTCCCGTAGATGGACGTCGAGTTTTCGAATGGATTGAGAGCGGCGACGCCGATGCTCAGCGTGCGCTCGATCGCTATGCGAGGACCTTCGATGCGCAGCTTGTTAACCTTCAGGCGGTAATTGACCCCGAGGTATTTGTTATTGCGGGCGGAATTTCGTGCCATCCCGAGCTTATCGATGCCCTGCGCAAACAGATGCCCATCGCGCTTGCAGGGTACGAGGGCGGCCTCGCCGGCATTCCCGAGCCGCAGATTAAGGCTGCGGAACTCGGTAACGACGCCAACTTGGTTGGTGCGGTTCAAGAGGCCATGCGCTTGCAGTAGTTGCTGCGAAAACCACCACGAAGGGGACAGGCACCTTCGTGGTGGTTTTCGGCCGCGGGCTTGGCAAAGCATGTCGGCAGTGATGGGCTGGCTGCGCTAAACTGTGAAGCACGAACGCCTAATCGAGAGGAGCCCGCATGGAGGCTTACAAGCAAGAGTTCATCAAGTTTATGGTCGAGTCCGACGTCCTTAAGTTCGGCAGCTTTACGCTCAAGAGCGGTCGTCAGTCCCCGTTCTTTATGAACGCCGGCGCCTACGTGACGGGCTATCAGCTCAAGAAGCTGGGCGAGTATTATGCCCAGGCCATCCACGATAACTTTGGCGACGACTTTGACGTTCTGTTTGGGCCGGCCTACAAGGGTATTCCTCTGGCTGTCGTGACCGCCATCGCCTATCACGAGCTGTATGGCAAAGAGGTCAAGTACTGCTGCGATCGCAAGGAGGCCAAGGACCACGGCGCCGACAAGGGCAACCTGCTGGGCTACGAGCCCCAGGACGGCGACCGCGTGATCATGGTCGAGGACGTCACCACCAGCGGTAAGTCCATCGACGAGACCTATCCCAAGGTCAAGGCGGCTGCCGATGTTGAGATTAAGGGCCTGATCGTGTCCCTCAACCGCATGGAAGTCGGCAAGGGTGGCGTGACCACCGCACAGAAGGAGATCGAGGCCAAGTACGGTTTCCCCGTCGCGAGCATCGTCTCCATGGCCGAGGTCGTCGAGACCCTCTACAACCACGAGATCGATGGCAAGCTCGTCATCGATGACGAGCTTAAGGCCGCCATCGACGCTTACTACGAGCAGTACGGAGCTCGTTAAGTTACGCGGTTTTACAAACCGCGTAACGGCTTGACGCTGCAAGCCCGCCAGAGCGGCAATCTGCCTTTCAACTTCGGCGGCATGACCAGAAGGTCAATGCCGCCTCGTTTCAAGGCACCTTGCTCGCTCTGGCGGGCTTTCGCTCATATGACCCAATCCGCTGTCAAGAGCCACAATGGCCCCGCCGACCGCTTGCAATCGGTCGGCGGGGCCTGCCGTTGACCCGTCCCGGTCCGCCCCCGGCATGTCATCGACGCCTTCGGCTCAGTCTCATATCCGCGGATACCGTTCTGTCGGCCCGCACTCCATTCCTTCGGCGGGGTCCCCCAAGTCTGTCGGGGCGCATACGGAGGGCTCCGCGCGCACAGCGAAATAGGGGGTGTCCCCGAAGGCCGCCCGGCTCGCCGGGACGGGGGCTATGTCTATTCCGCGCCCTCCCGGCACATCATGCCGAGGGCCCAGAGCCACCTCACGAGCTCCGCCGCGGTGGCCGCGTTGGCCTTCGCCTGGGGCATGCCGCGGGCGAGCATCTCCTCGCGCCGCCGCAGGAGCCGCTCGGACCCCTTCCTCCCGTGCATCCTTATCTCGAGGGGCACGCCCGTGTCCCTTGGCATGAGCTTCGGCTGGTGCCGTGCCGCGGCGTAGCACCATGAACCCTCAACGGCCAGCTTCCTCACGAGCGCGTTGCCCGCACCGCTGATGCCTCCGAGCCGCACGGAGTCGCCACTCGACCTCTGACTCGGCGCGAGGCCGAAATAGGCCGTGACCTGCCTTCCGGAACGGAACCTCGTGAAGTCGCCGACCTCGGCCGAGAAGGCTGCGGCCAGCGCGAAGGCGCAGCCCTTGATCGACTGGAGGGCGGCCACCTCCGCGGCGATCGGGCTGGCATCCACGGCCGCCCTGTACTCGGAGAGCAGGTCCGCCCGGGCCTCCGCCGCGGCCTCGACCTCGTTCCTCAGGGCGGCGAGCGTCCGGACCCCGCCATCGTCCTCCGGCCTGACCTTGTCGAGCCACCTCAGGAAGTCGTAGGTCCAGTACTTCCTCGGGTTGCCGGCGGGCGTGGTGCCGCCGTAGACGAACCCTCGCTTTGCGAGGAAGGCGAGCAGCCGCTGCTTGGCGGTCGCCAGGCGCGCGGTCGCCCCGTCGTAGGCGCCGGCGAGGTCCCTGATGCCCTCGACCTCGGGGGAGGGGACCCATACGGGGGAGATGTCGTGGGCGAGTATCGCCTTGGCCATCCTGGCGGCGTCGTTCCTGTCGTTCTTGGAGGCCGAGTCGGCGGCCGACCTGGGGATCTTCGAGACCGCGGCGACGACGCACTCGACGCCGAGCCCGGCGAGCTCCCTCTGCGGGGCGAAGCCGAGGTAGCCGCTCTCGTAGGCGGCGAGCGACGGGCCGGGGAACCCGTCCATCCAGGCGGCGATCTCGCCCCAGGGGTTGCCGGGGAACCTCCTCGTCACGGCCTCGCCGGTGTCCGCGTCGAGGGCGCAGACGGTGGTCGACCTCAGGTGGACGTCCATCCCGAACGCGGTAGAATACTTTGGCATGGGAGCCTCCCAACCTCGTTGCGGCGCGGCTGCGCCTATGGCACTTCAACATCATTGTCGCAGCCCCGACCCGCGGTCACGAGCGGGGGCTCCTATCTTTTTAGTGCCCTCGGATTGGGTCATAGTGTCTGTCGGTACCAAAACATCGGCGTTGCCAGAGTAGTCATTGGGTGTTCCTATAGTTTTGTCAACCGCCGGGGCTACTCCCGGTAGGG
>CAUBPS010000025.1 GCA_958437935.1 uncultured Collinsella sp.
CGGTCGAGTGAGATTACTTCGCAGCACCTGGGATTCCGTGGGAGGTTTTGGCGGTTTTGGCTCCGTTTACGATGGCGGTTTCCAGGGCTCTTATGGCGAGCATGCCCAGCTGGTCTAGGGGAACGGCGGCGCTTGCCTGGGCGCCCAGTTTGGCGCTGGCGAGGGTGTAGATGGTGTCGCCGTCGTTGGTGGTGTGTGTGGGGCGGATGGCGTGCGCGTAGGCGTCCGCGGCCATCTGAGAGACCTTGGTGGCCTGGGCCTTAGTGAGCTCCACGTTGGTGACGATGCAGCTGATGGTGGTGTTGGTGCGGTCGAGCGGCATCTGCATGGAGCCGGCGGCGGCAAGGGCGGCGAGCTCCATGTCGACGATCTGGTCGCTATCGGCTGCGGCGCGCATGCCGGCCACCCACTCGCCAGTGGCCGGGTCGACGACGTTGCCGCAGGCGTTGACGGAGACCACGGCGCCCACCTTGACGGGGCCGAGTGCCACGGCGGCAGCTCCAAGGCCGGCCTTCATGCAGGTAGCAGGTCCCATGAGCTTGCCTACAGTGGCGCCGGTGCCGGCGCCCACGTTGCCCTGCTCGAGCGTGGCAGGGGTGTGGTCGAGCGCCTCGCGCACGGCAGCGATACCGGCCTCAATGTCGGGACGCACGGTGGGGTCGCCAAAGGCAAGGTCGAAGATGCAGCTCGAGCACACGATGGGCACCTGTGTGGGGCCGACGGGAAGGCCGATGCCGCGGCTCTCGAGTTCGCGGGCCACGCCGCTTGCGGCTTCGAGGCCAAAGGCCGATCCGCCCGAAAGGCAGACAGCGTGGACCTTATCGACAGTGTTTTCGGGACGCAGCAGGTCGGTCTCGCGCGAAGCGGGAGCGCCGCCGCGTACGTCAACACCGCCGGTGGCACCCTCGGGCGCCACGATTACGGTGCAGCCGGTGCCAGCCTCCTCGTCCGTATAGTTGCCAAAGCAAAAGCCATCGACATTGCAAACATCGATGGCTTCGAGCGGTGTGTCCATATTTTCTCCTATCGGTTTTCCGCCGGGCCTTATGCCCGGTCGGGATCCGTACGGTACGGCAAAATTGTAGGCGCTGGGGGATACCCGGCGCCAGATGCGATTACGAGAGTTTTTGAATCGCGCGTGCGACGCGGGCGATGGGCAAGCCCACCACGTTGTAGAAGTCACCGGAAATATCGTGCACGAGCATGCGGCCGCCTGTGCCCTGGATGCCGTAGGCCCCGGCCTTGTCCATGGGTTCGCCGGAGGCGACATAGTGCTCGATCTGCTCTTCGGTAAGCTCATAGAACGTCACGTCGGTCACATCGACAAACGACAGACTCTCGGCGGCATGCGGAGCTGCAGCGTCGCCGGCTTTAACGATGCAGACGCCAGTTGCCACCTGGTGCGTGCGGCCCGAAAGCTCGTGGAGCATGGCGCGCGCCTCGTCCCCGTTTGCCGGCTTACCCAAAATCTTGCCATCGAAGGTGACGATGGTATCGGCCGCGACGGTCAGCTCATTGGGCTCGGCATGCTCGGCGGCGACGGCAGCAGCTTTAGCACGCGCCAAGCGCTCGACGAGCGTAAGCGGAGCTTCGCCATCAAAAGGCGTTTCATCGATGTCTGCGGGAATTACGCGAATGTTATAGCCCGCCTCGCGCATCAGCTCTATGCGGCGCGGCGATTGCGAAGCCAAGATCATAGTTGGATGCCCTCGGCGACCTTCTCGACGGCCTTTTCGCCGGCGAGCGTGCGCAACAGCTCCAAAGCAAAGGGGAGTGACTGTGCCATGCCACTGGCAGTGATGATATTGCCGTCTTGCGTGACTTTCTCGCCGGTATAGGTGCCCTCGGGGAAGCTCTTCTCAAAGCCGGGGAAGCACGTGGCGCGGCGTCCCTCGAGTAGACCAAGCTCGCCCAGGATAAACGGGGCGGCGCAGATGGCGGCAACGTGCTTGGTCGCGGCGAAATCGCAGACTACGTCGCAGACGCGCTGGTCGGCGCGCAGGTTGGTGGCACCGGGCAGGCCGCCGGGCAGCACGACGCAGTCGTACTCGTCAAAGTCGATCTCGTCAAAGAGCGCATCGCAGGTCACGGGAATCTGCAGCGAGCTTACGACCTCACGCGTGGGCATGATCGAGACGAGCGTGGCGCGCACGCCGCCGCGACGCATGACGTCGACCATGGTCAGGCATTCAATCGTTTCAAAGCCATCGGCGGCGAGAACGGCAACGCTGGGCATGAGAGTTCCTTTCGTAAGGCGGCATACAATTAGCCGTCTTATACCCCGAAGACCTCCGCTTGCCACGCTCGATTTCCTAATGATTTTTCTGAGCAATGATTAAGTGGCTAGTTGCGCCTAAGGTGGACGACGGTCTCGCAGTGGAAGGTTTGCGGGAATAGGTCGACTGGCGTGATCTTTACGGGGGAGAAGGTGTCTTCTTCGACAAAGCGTTTGAGATCGCGCGCCAGGGTGGCCGGGTCGCAGCTCACGTAGGCGACATCGCGAGCACTCGTGCTGGCGATAAGGTCGATCGCCTCGGGGGCGAGGCCTGCGCGCGGCGGGTCGACCACCAAGACGTCGGCATCCTGGTCGGGGAACTCGCGCACGGCATCGCCACCGATGACGTCGACGTTGTCGAGTTTGTTGATCTCGAGGTTACGGCGCAGGTCGCGCACGGCCGGACCGTAGGCCTCGACGGCGGCAACAAAGTCGCAGCGGCGGGCGAGCGGCAGGGTAAAGGTGCCGGCACCGCAGTACAGGTCCACGGCAAGCTCGTCTTCCTGCGGGTCGAGCGCTTCCATGACAAGATCGATCAAAATCTCGGCACCCTTGGTGTTGACCTGGAAAAAAGACGGGGCAGACAAGCGCATCTGACCCTCGGCGATATTCTCGGTCCATGAGCCCTCTCCGGCGAGCATTTCGACCTTGGAGACACGGCGGGCCTTCTTTTCGCCCTTGCTCATCACGCGCACGATGCTCGTGGGGTGAGCGGCGTCCGCCAGCACGCGGGAGACCTGCGAGCGCGGAAAAGAGCCTGTGGGCGTCCAGAGCGCGACCTCGAGTGCCTTGGTGCGGCGCGATGCGCGAATGCCCACGCGTTCGAGCCCCAAGTCATGGCTGCCGCTTAGATAGTTGAGTGCGCCGACGACCGATTTGAGCGCCTTCGGGAAGCGCTTATCGAACAGCGGGCACGTATCGACGGTCACGATTTTACTGGGGTCGACACCGTGCATGCCAAGGCGCATGCGACCGTTGACGACGGTCGGTTCGAGCTCGATTTTATTGCGGTAGCCCCAGTCGTCCTTGGTGTGGCAGATGGGCTGCACCAACTCATCGACCTGCTCAGGAGCGAACTTGCCGATGCGCTCGAGCGTGGAGCGCAGGTTTTGTTCCTTGGCGGCAAGCTGTGCCGTGCGCGAGAGGTTGCCCCACGAGCAGCCGCCGCAAATGCCAACGAAGGGGCAAGGAGGCTGAATGCGATCGGGGCTTGGCTCTAGAACCTCGGTGGTGCGGGCGCGCATGAACGACTTACCGTCCTGCACGATCTCGGCCTCGACGGTGTCGCCCGCCACGGCGCCCTGCACAAATACGGCCTTGCCGTTGTCGGCATGCGCCAGCCCGTCGGCGCCGTACGTCATCGATTCTATGGTGAGCTTCATATCCCTGCCTGTCATTCGCGTTGTTGTCCGCACCATGGTAGCAGGGAAAAGCGCCCCGCATCTGAGGCTTTCCTCAAATGCGGGGCGCTTCTACAAACTGCTTCTACAAACGACTATTTCGTCTTGCCGGTAATGAGCGTCTTAAGACCCAGGCCGATCAGGCCCAGGCCCATGCGCACGCGACCGGGGCGATGGCGCTCGATGGCCTTGGTCTTGCCAGCGGGCTTATCGCGACGGGCGCTCGTCTCGGGTGCGGGCTTGGTGACCTGCGTCTCGGGCCGAGGTGCAGGTGCAGGCTCGGGCTCAATGACGGTCGCCTGGACCTCTTGGACCTTGGGTGCTACTGGCTGCGGCTCGGCCTCGGGGGCAGGTTCCGCCTCAATGACGGGCTCGGGCGCGGCCTCGGCGTTGCGATAGGCACGCTCCAGTAGAGCTTCCTGCGAGTTGAAGGGTTTCTCACCCTCTGCACGCTCTACGGGGACCCAGGTGCCGTCGCTCGTGAGGCTGCGGGCCTTCACGTTGTCGCGCAGCTGCATGCCCATGTACTCGTGTACTAGGGCGCGGCAGGTGGGGTCGAGCACGGGGAAGGCGATCTCCACGCGGTGCTCGGTGTTGCGCGTCATCATGTCGGCCGAGCTCAGATAGATCATGTCCGAGTCCACGCCAAAGGCGTAAACGCGCGCATGCTCCAAAAAGCGTCCGACGATAGAACGGACATGCACGTTCTCGGTCTTGCCCGGAACACCGGGCTTGAGGCACGAGATACCGCGGATGATCATGTCCACGCGGACTCCTGCGCACGATGCCTCGGCGATTTTGTCGATGACCTCGCGGTCGGTCAGCGAGTTGAGCTTAAAGAACACGCGGGCGGGCTCGCCGGCAAGGGCGCGCTGGATCTCGCGATCCAGGCCGCGCATGATGAGCGGTTTCAGTCCGACGGGCGCCACACCCAGGAAGCGGTAGTCGCCGCGCAGGTTGCCCAGCGACAGATTGCGGAAGAACAGGTTGGCGTCTTCACCGATGCCGGGATGGGCGGTCATGAGCATAAAGTCGCTGTAGAGTTTGGCCGTCTTCTCGTTAAAGTTGCCGGTGCCCAAAAGCGTGAGACGGGTGAGCGCCATGCCCTCGCGATAGGTGAGCTGGCAGATCTTTGAGTGGCATTTAAAGCCCTCGGAACCATAGATGACGGTGCAGCCCGCCTCTTCCAGACGCTCGGCCCACTCGATGTTGTTCTGCTCGTCAAAGCGGGCACGAAGTTCCATGAGCACCGTGACCTCTTTGCCGTTCTCGGCAGCATCGATCAGCGATTCGCACAGGCGGCTCTGCTTGGCCACGCGGTAGAGCGTGATGCGCAGCGAGATGCACTCGGGGTCGTAGGCGGCCTCGTGCACCAGATCCAGGAAGGGGTTCATGGCCTCGTAGGGATAAAAGAGCAGCTTGTCGCCCTGCAGCACCTGTTCGCGGATGGAGCGGGTCATGTCGATGTTGGGGTTGGGCTGCGGCTTAAACGGCGTAAAGAGCAGCTCGTTGCGCAGGTGCTCGGGAATCTTGCCCTCAATGCCAAAGACGTAGCCCAGGTCGAGCGGGATATCGCAGGTAAAGACCGAGCGACGCGAGAGCTCGAGCGCCTTGCGGATAGTCTTGAGCGTCGCCTTCTCGAGCGACCCCGAGACGGCGAGCACTACCGGCTGCAGGCGCAGGCGCTTCTTGAGGATGCGCTTCATGTGCTGGCGGTAGTCCTCTTCCTCTTCGACGCCCTCGCCGTCCGGATCGATGTCGGCGTTGCGGGTGACGCGGATCAGCGCACGATCCAGCGGCTTATAGGAGCCAAAGCAGCTGTCCAGGCAGGCGAGAATGACGTCCTCGAGCAAGATGTAGGAGTAGGTGCCGGTGGGCGAGGGAATCTCGACCACGCGGTTCATCGAGGCGGGAATCTCGATAAGGCCCAGCAGGCTCTCCTCGTCGGTGGCGCCGTCCAGACCACAGGCCAGATAGAGCGCGCCGTTGCGCAGGTTGGGGAAGGGGTGGCGCGGATCGATGACCAGCGGCGAGATGACCGGCGACACGTAGGCCTGGAAGTAGCGGGTTACGAAGGTGCGCTCCTCGGGCGTAAGCGAATCGATGCGGGCGCGGTGAACGCCCAAGGTGTCGAGCTTGCCTTCGATGCTCTTAAAGATGGATTCCCAACGAGTAAGGAGCCCGGGCATTTCGGCCATGACAGCATCGACCTGTTCGGAGGCGGTCATATTGCTCTTGTTGTCGACAGGCTGTTTTTTGAGCTCTGCCAGATCGGACAGGCCGCCCACGCGCACCATGAGAAACTCGTCGAGGTTAGACTCGAAAATCGACACGAACTTTAGACGCTCGAACAGCGGAACGGTCTCATCGAAGGCTTCGTCGAGCACGCGGTTGTTAAAGCGCAGCCAGCTAAGCTCTCGGTTTTGCGTGTACGAGAAGTCGCGCGGCGGCTTGCGCAGCTTTGCAGCGGCTTGCTTCTTTTCGATTTTGCTCGGCATATGCATCTGTCCGTTCAGTCCCCGTAGGGGACGGTAGCCTAACTCTTATTCACTATTGTCTCAATTTAGTCGACCGCTGGCACGAACGTATCGCGTGAACGGTATCTTTACCTACTTCTTACGCTGACGAGTCATAGGACTGACGCCCTGCTCGTCTGCAAGCGGTCTATATCCTCACTCAACTGGTACGTAAGTGTGAATAAGAATGATGGATAGCTGAATATCATTGAATGCAGGCGGAAACGTAAACAAACATCATTTATATACATAAAACCGATTTAGCTATGCAATTCTGAATCAAAAGTTTAGAGACGCAATCGCAAATGGTTTTTAAGAAAAAAGAGCGTTTACCTTAGAAAAGTTACTTTAGAACGCCGAAGTACATCATGGGGGAATCACATGCGATATACCGTTCATCGCACTTTGTTGACCGTTCGGGGGCGAGGTGGAATTGCGGGTGGAATTTGGATATAACTAGAGCTGTCAGCAAGCAGTGCCCGTTACGGAAGGGCGCTGAGAGATTCGGCCGAAAGGCCCGAAAGAAAGGTAGGAGGCCATGACGAAAGGTCTGCACGTGCCTTCCGAGATCGGCAAGCTCAGGAAGGTCTGCCTGCACCGTCCCGGCGACGAGCTCCTCAACCTGCCGCCCGACGAGCTCGAGCGACTCCTGTTCGACGACGTCCCGTTCCTGGAGGTCGCGCAGCAGGAGCACGACACCTTCGCCCAGATCCTGAGGGACCAGGGCGTGGAGGTCCTCTATCTCGAGAACCTCGTCGCTGAGGTGTTCGACCAGGTCCCCGGCGCCCGCGCCGAGTTCACCGACCAGTACATCGCCGAGGCCGGCATCCGCGGCCAGCACATGCCGCAGATCGTCCGCGAGAAGCTGGACTCCATCGAGGACAACCTCGAGTTCGTCAAGAAGACCATGGCCGGCATGACCAAGTCCGAGATCGACATGCCCCTCACGGCGTCCACGACCCTCGACTCCCTGGTCAACTCCGAGTCCGAGTCCGACCTGATCATCGACCCGATGCCCAACCTCTACTTCACCCGCGACCCGTTCGCGGTCGTCGGCGAGGGCGTCAACCTCAACCGCATGTACTCGGTCACCCGCAACCGCGAGACCCTGTACGGCAAGTACATCTTCAAGTACCACCCCGACTACAAGGACGTCTCGCTGTACTTCCGCCGCGACTGCCAGTTCCACACCGAGGGCGGCGACGTGCTGAACATCAACGAGAAGACCCTCGCCGTCGGCATCTCCCAGCGCACCCAGGCCGCCGCGATCGACGTCATGGCCCAGAACATCTTCTGGAACTCCGACTCCAAGGTCGAGCGCATCCTGGCCTTCGACATCCCGGTCTCGCGCGCCTTCATGCACCTCGACACGGTCTTCACCCAGATCGACGTCGATAAGTTCACGATCCACCCCGCCATCATGGGCACCCTGCGCGTCTACGAGCTGACCGCCGGCAAGAACCCGGGCGACGTGAACATCCGCCTGATCGAGGACACCCTCGAGCACGTCCTGGAGGACGCCACCGGCGTCGACCAGGTCAAGCTGATCCCCTGCGGCGGCGGCGACCCGATCGCGGCCTCCCGCGAGCAGTGGAACGACGGCTCCAACACCCTGTGCGTCGAGCCCGGCAAGATCTGCGTCTACGCCCGCAACACCGTCACCAACGACGTGCTGTACAAGGAGGGCCTGGACCTTCTCGTCGTGCCCTCCGCCGAGCTCTCCCGCGGCCGCGGCGGCCCGCGCTGCATGAGCATGCCCTTCTGGCGCGAGGACCTCTAGGGTCTTCAAGGACCCGTACAGGTCATAATACATACATCTAGCTGCCATTAGATGTCTCCCATTGGGGCGGTGCGGGTTTTCGCACCGCCCCAATCTTGTATGAGGAACGTCAACACGATTGGATGACTGCTTTTGTAAGGAGCTTGGCCATGGACATCAAGACGATTGGCGTTGAGGAATGGCTCAACGTTTGGGAGAAGAGCGCCACGTGGGACATCGCCCAGTCGACGATCTCGTCGCTCACCATGGGCGAGCTGCGCGCGCTCGATGAGCAGGACGGCGCCACGTTCTACGAGCGCCTGGACCGCGAGAAGATGAACTACGGCTGGATCGAGGGCTCGCCGGAGTTTAAGGCCGAGGTTGCCAAGCTGTATCGTCGGGAGGTCAATCCCGATCACATTCTGCAGACCAATGGCTGCACGGGCGCTAACCTCAATGCCATCATGGCTGTGGTCGAGCCCGGCGACCATGTTATCGCCGAGTGGCCCACCTACGCGCCGCTCTACGAGATTCCGCGCATGCTGGGCGCCGAGGTCGAGTATTGGGAGCTTCGCGAGGAACTCGGCTGGAAGCCCGATATCGAGGAACTCAAGCGCTTGGTGCGCCCCAACACCAAGCTTATCTGCATAAACAACGCATCGAACCCCATCGGTACGGTGCTCGATGCCGATATGCTCGGCCAGATTGCCGAGATCGCCCGTTCGGTGGGCGCCTACGTGCTGTGTGACGAGGTGTATCTGCCGCTCGAAAATACTGAGTCCTTTATGTCGATGGTCGACGTGTACGAGAGGGCCATTGTCACCAACTCGTTGTCGAAGACCTATTCGACGCCTGCGGCCCGCGTGGGCTGGGTCGTGGCCGACGAAGAGGTGTCCAACCGCATCCGTACCTATCGCGATTACACCATGATCTGCGGCGGAGTGTTCAACGATGACCTGGCGACCTATGTGCTTGAGCACAAGGATAAGATTCTCGAGCGCAATCGCAAGATCGTGTTTGGCAACCGCGATATCGCGCAGGCTTGGATCGATACGCAGCATCGCGTTTCCTGGACGGCCCCGCAGGGCGTGTCCACCTCGTTTATCCAGCTGGATATTCCCGAGGACGACGAGGAGTTCTGCAAGCGCCTGCTGGCCGAGAGGGGAGTGCTGCTGGTCCCCGGTAGCCGTTTTGAGCTTCCCTGCGGCGCGCGCCTGGGCTACTGCGCGAGCGAGGACGTTCTGCGCGAGGGCCTGAGGCTTTTGGGCGAGGCACTGGCGGAGTTTGATCGCTAGGATTCCGATGATCTTCGAGGGCCTTATCCAAATTGGCCGAAGATAATCGAAAACGGATCCGTTTTCCTAGGGGAAGCGGGTCCGTTTTTCCATACCGAGAAGTCAAGTTGTTACAAATGGCGCCGTAAAGCGAGTCGGTATCCGCTGGGCCTTATACTGAGCTTCCGGTGAACGGTATCAAGCGTCTGGTAAACGGTAATTTGTTTACCAGAAATGAATAGGACAAACTTTTTTCTGAATAAAAATGAAAATGGTTGAGACGTGGTATGAATCGCTAATTCTATTCATAGCTTTATTGGAAATATGCAATTTGAGGGTGGTTTAACAAAGTTTAGTTCCAATTGATTTTTGGACTGAAAACGCGTTTAAGCACGTAAATACACTTTATTAAATCAAAGTGTGCCATGCGTGAAGTATATGTGTATGCCGTTCACCCCTCATATAAAACCGTTCGGGGGCGAGGTGGAAGTATGGACTGATTTTGGATATAAATATGTCGTCAGCAATAACGCCTCACACGGAGGGGCGCTAACGAATCGGCCCTGACAGGGGCCCGAAAGAAAGGTAGGAGGCCATGACGAAAGGTCTGCACGTGCCTTCCGAGATCGGCAAGCTCAGGAAGGTCTGCCTGCACCGTCCCGGCGACGAGCTCCTCAACCTGCCGCCCGACGAGCTCGAGCGACTCCTGTTCGACGACGTCCCGTTCCTGGAGGTCGCGCAGCAGGAGCACGACACCTTCGCCCAGATCCTGAGGGACCAGGGCGTGGAGGTCCTCTATCTCGAGAACCTCGTCGCTGAGGTGTTCGACCAGGTCCCCGGCGCCCGCGCCGAGTTCACCGACCAGTACATCGCCGAGGCCGGCATCCGCGGCCAGCACATGCCGCAGATCGTCCGCGAGAAGCTGGACTCCATCGAGGACAACCTCGAGTTCGTCAAGAAGACCATGGCCGGCATGACCAAGTCCGAGATCGACATGCCCCTCACGGCGTCCACGACCCTCGACTCCCTGGTCAACTCCGAGTCCGAGTCCGACCTGATCATCGACCCGATGCCCAACCTCTACTTCACCCGCGACCCGTTCGCGGTCGTCGGCGAGGGCGTCAACCTCAACCGCATGTACTCGGTCACCCGCAACCGCGAGACCCTGTACGGCAAGTACATCTTCAAGTACCACCCCGACTACAAGGACGTCTCGCTGTACTTCCGCCGCGACTGCCAGTTCCACACCGAGGGCGGCGACGTGCTGAACATCAACGAGAAGACCCTCGCCGTCGGCATCTCCCAGCGCACCCAGGCCGCCGCGATCGACGTCATGGCCCAGAACATCTTCTGGAACTCCGACTCCAAGGTCGAGCGCATCCTGGCCTTCGACATCCCGGTCTCGCGCGCCTTCATGCACCTCGACACGGTCTTCACCCAGATCGACGTCGATAAGTTCACGATCCACCCCGCCATCATGGGCACCCTGCGCGTCTACGAGCTGACCGCCGGCAAGAACCCGGGCGACGTGAACATCCGCCTGATCGAGGACACCCTCGAGCACGTCCTGGAGGACGCCACCGGCGTCGACCAGGTCAAGCTGATCCCCTGCGGCGGCGGCGACCCGATCGCGGCCTCCCGCGAGCAGTGGAACGACGGCTCCAACACCCTGTGCGTCGAGCCCGGCAAGATCTGCGTCTACGCCCGCAACACCGTCACCAACGACGTGCTGTACAAGGAGGGCCTGGACCTTCTCGTCGTGCCCTCCGCCGAGCTCTCCCGCGGCCGCGGCGGCCCGCGCTGCATGAGCATGCCCTTCTGGCGCGAGGACCTCTAAGTCTTTCCGTTTCCGGTGCGGTCCCCCTACAACCGCACCGGCTTCGCCCGTTAAACGGGCAACACTAATACTTACGTAATTCATTTCTTCGAAAGGAATCGAACCATGGGTGTTAACCTCTCCGGCCGTAGCTTCCTCAAGCTTCTCGACCTCACCACCGAGGAGATCGAGTACCTGCTCAAGCTCTCCAAGAACTTCAAGGACATGAAGCGCGCTGGCGTTCCGCACCGCTATCTCGAGGGCAAGAACATCGTTCTGCTCTTCCAGAAGACCTCCACTCGTACCCGCTGCGCCTTTGAGGTCGGCGGCATGGATCTGGGCATGGGCGTCACCTACCTCGATCCGGGTTCGTCGCAGATGGGCAAGAAGGAGTCCATCGAGGACACCGCCCGCGTTCTCGGCCGCATGTATGACGGCATCGAGTTCCGTGGCTTTGCCCAGGACGATGTCGAGGAGCTCGCTGCTAAGTCCGGCGTGCCCGTGTGGAACGGCCTGACCACTGAGTGGCATCCCACCCAGATGCTCGCCGACATCCTGACCGTCCAGGAGAACTTCAACTACGACATCAAGGGCAAGACTCTCGTTTTCATGGGCGACTGCAAGAACAACGTTGCTCGCTCCCTCATGGTCGTCTGCTCCAAGCTCGGCATGAATTTCGTGGCCTGCGGCCCCGAGGAGTGCATGCCCGCCGACGACGTCATCGAGGCCTGCAAGCCCATCGCCGAGGCCAACGGCTGCACCATCAAGCTGACCACCGACGTCAAGGACGGCGTCACCGGTGCCGACGTTATCTACACCGACGTGTGGGTCTCCATGGGCGAGCCCGACGAGGTCTGGGCCGAGCGCATCGCTCAGCTCACCCCGTATCGTGTTACTTCCGAGGTCATGGCTATGGCCAACCCGGGTGCCATCTTCCTGCACTGCCTGCCCAGCTTCCACGACACCAACACTACGATTGGCGCCGAGAAGTGCGAGCAGTTCGGCATCACCGAGCAGGAGGTCACCGACGAGGTCTTCGAGAGCCCCGCTTCCAAGGTCTTCGACGAGGCCGAGAACCGCATGCACACCATCAAGGCTGTCATGTACGCCACGCTCAAGTAAGAGCATCTAGCATCTCGCTCGGGGTGTATTGCTGCTCACCCCGAGCGGTTTTGTCTGGTAAATATCTTGCGTCGGGCGGTGGGCACGGCACGGAAAATCCGCTTCGCGCGAGAAAGTTAAATGATTTATGAAGGGGGGATGAGAACCATGACTGAGACCGCTAAGAAAAAGCGCGGTATGCCTTCATCGTTCACCATTCTTCTAGCTCTGCTGGCAATTGTTGCAGTTGTTACCGTTATCGTCTCCGGCACGTCCGGCGGCGCGGTTACTGCCGCCCGTCTGAGCGATTTCTGCACCGCCCCGATTAAGGGCTTCGCTGACGCTCTGCCCGTCTGCCTCTTCGTTATGATCCTGGGCGGCTTCCTCGGTATGATGACCGAGACCGGCGCTCTGGACAACGGCATCGCCGTCCTGGTGCAGAAGCTTAAGGGCAACGAGATCATGCTCATTCCCGTGCTGATGCTCATCTTCTCCCTCGGTGGTACCACCTATGGTATGTGCGAGGAGACCGTTCCCTTCTACGCCCTGCTCGCCGCTACCATGATGGCTGCCGGCTTCGACCCGATGGTCGGCGCCGCTACCGTCCTGCTCGGCGCTGGCTGCGGCTGCCTCGGCTCCACGGTTAACCCGTTCGCCGTCGGCGCTGCCGTCGACGCCCTGACCGGCGTTGACATTGCCGTGAACCAATCCATCATCATCGGCCTCGGTGCCGTCCTGTGGCTTGTTACCACCGTCATGTCCATCGTCTTCGTGATGAACTATGCCAAGAAGGTCAAGGCTGACAAGGGTTCCACCATCCTCTCGATGCAGGAGCTCAAGGACGCCGAAGAGGCACATGGCAAGGCTGCTTCCGAGGTCCACAAGGAGGTCAAGCTCACCGGTCGTCAGAAGGGTGTTCTGATCGCCTTCGCCTTCACCTTCGTCGTCATGATCGTCGGCTTCATCCCGCTGGCCGACCTCAACGAGGGCGTCGCCAACTTCTTTGACGCTGGCGCTGTCTACGACGCCGACGGTAATGCCGTCGTCCAGGGCTGGTCTGCCCTGATCACCGGCCTGCCCATTGGCCAGTGGTACTTCGACGAGGCTTCCACCTGGTTCTTCCTCATGGCTATCCTGATTGGTATCATCGGTGGCCTGTCCGAGAAGCAGATCGTCAACACCTTCATCACCGGCGCTGCCGACATGATGTCCGTTGTTCTCGTCATCGCCCTCGCCCGTGGCATCTCCGTCCTCATGGCTAGCACCGGCCTCGACGTCTTCGTCCTCGACGCTGCCGCCAATGCCCTGGCTGGCCTGTCCGGCGTGATCTTCGCTCCCATGAGCTTCCTGGTCTACTTCGGCCTGTCCTTCCTGATTCCTTCGACCTCCGGTATGGCCACCGTCTCCATGCCCATCATGGGACCGCTGGCTGTTAAGCTCGGCTTCTCGCCCGAGGTCATGGTCATGATCTTCTCCGCCGCCATCGGTGTCGTGAACCTGTTCACCCCGACCTCCGGCGCCATCATGGGCGGTCTCGCCCTGGCCAAGATCGAGTGGACGACCTGGCTCAAGTTTGCCCTTAAGCTCATCGTCGCACTCTCCGTCGTCTGCGCCGTCATCCTGACCGTCGCCTGCGTGCTGCTCTAAGTACCCAACGGGTACCCCACGGAAACCTTGACGATCCTGTAAAGGATCACCTGGTCATCGTCTGTCCGGTGGGGTAAACCCACCGGTAGACTCCTACCTTTAGCCCCCTCCCGTTCCGTGCGCGGGAGGGGGCGCTCTTGTGTTCCGGCGTTTTACCAAACGCCGGAACTGCTCGACGCTGCAAGCCCGCCAGAGCGGCAATCTGACGTTCAATCGTCGGGCATGGCCAAAAGGCCTATGCCCTCCTCTTTCACGTCACCTTGCTCGCTCTGGCGGGCTTTCGCTGACTTATGCTCCACCTGCGACGTTTCCATTATTGATACAAAGGCCAGGTTTGTTTGAACCAAAAAGGGGAAGTTGCGGTGGAATCGTTCCTGTTTGGCCGTCTTGAGGGGTTAAACGGGAACTATTCCACCGCAACTTATCGATGACGTGTTTGGTTGGTGCCAGTTGATTGCTTGGGCGTTGGGGAGGGTCTGCTCCGTTATAATCGCCTAGAACATTAATTGGAAACGGGACGGGAGCCATACATGCGCCAGGGTTTCGACAATGCGAAGTATATCGAGCTGCAGGCTGCTCACATTAAGGAGCGCATCTCACAGTTTGGTGGCAAGCTCTATTTGGAGTTTGGCGGCAAGCTGTTCGATGACTATCATGCGAGCCGCGTGCTGCCGGGTTTTGAACCGGACAGCAAGTTCCGCATGCTCAAGAGCATCGCCGACGATGTCGAGGTTATCATCGCGATCAACGCGAACCATATCGAGAAAAACAAGGCTCGCGGTGACCTTGGCATTACCTATGACGAGGATGTGCTGCGCCTGGTTGACTTGTTCCGCGGCAACGGCTTTGCCGTCGCGGCTGTGGTCATCACCCAGTACGCCGGCCAGCCTGCTGCCGATGTGTTCCGCAACCGCCTGAACGCGCTCGGTATTCCCGCCAAGCTGCACTATCCCATCGAGGGGTATCCGCACGATGTCGATCTGATCGTGTCCGACGACGGCTATGGCAAGAACGAGTTTGTCGAGACCACCCGTCCGCTCGTCGTCGTGACGGCACCCGGCCCCGGTTCGGGCAAGCTCGCCACTTGCCTCTCGCAGCTGTATCACGAGCATAAGCACGGTACCGCCGCCGGCTATGCCAAGTTTGAGACCTTCCCGGTTTGGAATCTGCCCCTTACGCATCCGGTCAACATTGCCTACGAGGCCGCCACGGCAGACCTCGACGATGCCAACATCATCGACTCGTTCCACCTTGAGGCCTACAACAAGACCACGGTCAACTACAACCGCGACGTCGAGGCCTTCCCGGTAGTCCGTGCCCTGATGGAAAAGATCCTGGGCAAGAGCCCCTACCAGAGCCCTACGGACATGGGCGTCAATATGGTCGGCTTTGCCATCACCGATGACGATGCCTGCCGCGACGCTTCCAAGATGGAGATCGTCCGCCGCTACTTTACCGCGGTCGAAAATGTGCGCCGTACCGGCGTGGGCGATGAGCAAGTCGACCGTCTCAAGATTATTATGAAGAAAGCCGGCATCGATAAGAACTACTCGCCGGCGCGCTCGGCGGCCCTCACCAGGGAGCAGCTGACGGGTGGTCCCGTGGGTGCCATGGTTATGCCCGATGGCTCCGTGGTGACCGGTAAGACCTCCACGCGCCTGGGCGCCGCAAGTTCGCTCATTATGAACGCCCTTAAGCATGTCTCGGGCGTCGACCTTGAGCTCGAGGTCATTAGCGATGAGGCGATCGAGCCCATCAGCAAGCTCAAGACGCATTTCCTGGGCAGCAAAAACCCGCGCCTCCACACCGACGAGACGCTTATGGCGCTGTCGATCACCTCGGCCACGAGTGAGACGGCCGCTCGCGTCCTTTCGGGCCTGGAGCAGCTGCGCGGTTGCGATGCCTTCTTTAGCGTGATTATCTCGCCGACGGACGAGACGGTACTGCGCAAGTTGGGCATCAACGTGTGCTGCGAGCCCAAGTTTGAGCGCCGCGGTTTCTTCCATCGCTAAGTTTGAAGCACCGCGGTAATTGCATTGCATTTTGGCCGTATCGGGTTAGCGCCCGGTACGGCTTTTTGATCAATAAAGCGTCTATTTCGGCGAAAAATAGCTGTTTACCTGCCTAGAAACAATTTGAGCGGTATACAATAACCGTAACTGTTTCATCCTTAGCGGGATGCCGCATGATGGATATTACCTGCCATCGTGAGGTGTGTCGGTCGCGCACGGCGCGTTAGATGCTCGTGCTCGGTTTGAGGAGGCTGCTATGGCGGGCAAGGGTCGTGCGAGTGTTAACGATATGAAGCGTGTCGAGGTGCTGGTGTTGATGGAGATCGACCAGCAAACCGAAGACAATGGCGGGCCGTATGGTTTCTCGCGCAAAACGCTTGCCGAGCGCGTGGGGGTTTCGCCGTATCGTGCCCGCGCCGCAATCGATCGCTTGGATTCCGAAGGTATGATTGATGTCGTCTCGCGTTATAGCGACGACGGCGGTCAGCTTGCAAATGGCATTTGCCTCACCGAACGTGGTGAGTGGTATCTTGAGGGCGTCCGTACCGGCATGCTCGTTCAAGAAATGCTTGAGGACGAGGTTGCTGATCGATAGCAGCATGTAACCCTTGCCATAGCGACGCCGCCTGGGAAACCGGGCGGCGTTTTGTTTCAAGATTGAGAAATGCAATCGCACGCGAGAAAAATTGCGGACGGTCCGCGGCGCGAGTATTACAATGAAGACCCGTAAGATGTGGATAAACAACTTCTACGGGAAGCGCAGGTAACTCAATATGACCAAGCATGTGTTCGTAACCGGTGGCGTGGTTTCGTCCCTGGGCAAGGGTATCACCGCGGCCTCGCTGGGCCGTCTGCTCAAGTCGCGTGGCTACAAAGTAACGATGCAGAAGGCCGACCCGTATCTGAACGTCGACCCCGGTACCATGAGCCCGTTCCAGCATGGTGAGGTCTTTGTAACCGAGGATGGTTACGAGTCCGATCTGGACCTGGGTCATTACGAGCGCTTTATTGATGAGAACCTGACCCGCGATTCCAACTTCACGACCGGTGCCATCTACAAAAGCCTCATCGCCCGCGAGCGTCGCGGCGACTTTTTGGGCGGTACCGTGCAGGTGATTCCTCACGTCACCAATGCCATTAAGGATAAGTTCCGCCGCATCGAGGAGCAGACCGGCTCCGATGTAGTCATCACCGAGCTGGGCGGCACGATCGGCGACATCGAGTCCCAACCGTTTGTCGAGGCCATTCGTCAGTACCGCAAGGAGGCCGGCCCCGAGAACGTCTGCTACATCCACGTGTCGCTCGTTCCCTATATCGCCGCCGCCCACGAGGTCAAGACCAAGCCCACGCAGCATTCCGTCAAGGAGCTCCGCAGCTTTGGCATCCAGCCCGATATTATCGTGTTGCGCTCCGACCACCATATCGATGACGCTATCCGCGGAAAGATCGCAAGCTTCTGCGACGTCGACACCGATTGCGTCTTTACCAATGAGGACTGCGCGAGCATTTACGATGTTCCGCAGCTGCTTGCCGAGCAGGACTTTGACCTGCGCATTTGCGAGCGCCTGGGTCTGGACCCGCGTGAGCGCGACATGAGCGAGTGGAACGAGTTCCTGCGCAAACAGAATCACGCCAACCATCACGCCGACAAGGTCAAGATCGCCGTCGTGGGCAAGTACACGCAGCTGCCCGATGCGTACCTGTCGGTTATCGAGGCCCTGCACCATGCGGGCGTGTTCTACGATCGTCACGTGGACGTGCAGTTGGTCGATGGCGAGAGCCTCGACGAGCAGAACGTGTCCGAGGTGCTGGGCGATGCCTCGGGCATCTTGGTTCCCGGTGGCTTTGGTAAGCGCGCCCTGGAGGGCAAGATCCTCGCAGCCGAGTTCGCCCGCGAGCACAAGATTCCGTATCTGGGCATTTGCCTGGGTATGCAGGTGGCCGTGTGCGAGTTCGCCCGCAACGTCGTCGGCCTTGCCGGCGCCAGCTCCTCCGAGTTCGACCCGGACGGTCCGTTTAGCGTCATCGATCTGATGAGCTCGCAGGAGGATGTGACCGAGAAGGGCGGCACCATGCGTCTGGGCGCCTATCCGTGCAAGCTCGCCGCCGATACCCTCGCTCGCGAGGCATATGGCGAGGATCTCGTCTACGAGCGTCACCGTCACCGCTTTGAGTTTAACAACGCCTTCCGCGACCAGCTCGAGGACGCCGGCTTGGTTATCTCTGGCCTCTCGCCCGACGAGCGCCTGGTCGAGATGGTCGAGCTGCCGCGCGACGTGCATCCGTGGTATGTGGCAACCCAGGCTCACCCCGAGTTCAAGAGCCGTCCGACCAACCCGCAGCCGCTGTTCCGAGAGTTCGTGCGTGCCTCGATCGGTCAGCACGAGGGCGTCGATCGCCTGCAGGTGACGCCCATGAACCTCGCTACGGACTAAGGGTGCCGGCGAACAAAGAACATACCGAAGCTACTCCCTCGTCGCTCGCCGTGGCGGCGGGGGAGTATCTCGATTACCTCGCGGTCGAGCGGGGTTTGGCGCGCAACACGATTGCGGCCTATCGTCGTGACCTGACGACGTACTGCGCCTATCTGGAGCGGGCGGGCATCATGTCTTTTGATGAGGTGACTCGTCAGGTCGTGGAGGGCTTTGTCGCCGACCGTCGCGATGGGGGCTATTCCGATGCCTCGGTGGAGCGTGCGCTTGCGGCCGTGAAGGGCCTGCATGCCTTTTTGGTGCGCGATGGGGCCGTGGCCCAAAACCCGACGGCGGCGTTGCGCCTGCCTAAAAAGGCTGAGCGCTTGCCGGAGTATCTATCGGTGGAGGATGTCTCGGCGCTGCTCGATCAAGACTTCCCCGAGGGCGAGATGGGCTTGCGCGACCATGCTATCTTGGAAGTGCTCTACGGATGCGGTTTGCGTGTGAGCGAGTTGGTGGGGCTCGATGTGGGCGATATCCATATCGACGATGGTTTTGTACTCGTTCGCGGTAAGGGCTCAAAGGAACGCCTGTCCCCGTTGGTGGGAAGCGCGGCGCGAGCTCTGACGCTCTATGTAGCTGAGGGGCGTTCTCGCTTGGCAGCCCATGCCCGCGGAACCGAGACTTCGGCGGTCTTTTTAAATAAGAACGGCCGCCGTCTGTCGCGCCAGGGCATCCATGCCATCTGTGAGCGCTACGGGCGCCAGGTAGGGCTGGTGGGACTCCATCCCCATACGCTGCGCCACTCCTTTGCCACCCATATGCTTGCGGGCGGCGCAGACCTCCGTGTGCTACAGGAGATCTTGGGACATGCCGATATATCGACCACGCAGGTCTACACGCATGTCGATCGTACGCAACTGACCGAGGTCTATCTGGCGGCGCACCCGCTGGCACATCGTTAACACATCGCTGGCCTGCATATCTATAGGTATTTGGGGACGGGCCCCAGATTGCCGCGGCGTGCTTTTGCGCGCGCATGGGCAATCTGGGGCCCGTCCCATTTTTCGCCACTTGTCGTCGCGGTGGTGGGCCGCACGTGCCTTGGGTGGGGGAGTTTGGGGGCGATGTGAACGCCATGTAAAGGGACGCAAAAATCGCCTCAAGGTCAACTTGAAGGTTGAGGTTGAAAGGCGGGATGCCACAGGTGGCATCCCGCCGTTGCTGTAAACACAACATATTGTGTTTTCGAACATATGATTGGGGGTGTTTTGCAATATATGGTGGGTGGAGTGGTGG
>CAUBPS010000026.1 GCA_958437935.1 uncultured Collinsella sp.
AACCCAAGGGTTATACCCTAAGAGCAAACCACCCCTTTTAGGGGTGGTTTTGATTATGCCGAAATTCGCTAGAAAGGGGAATCGAATGAGGCAGTTTATCGTGGCATCCCATGCTCATTTCGCGTCTGGAATCGTCGAGAGCGTCGACCTGCTCTCCGGCGAGCGCGAAAACGTCCATGCGCTCTCTATGTATGTCGACGGAAATGAGGACCTGGCCAAGGAGGCCGCGGCGATTCTGGACGGCTTTGCCGCGGACGATGAGGTCGTCGTTTGCACCGACCTGTTTGGCGGCAGCGTCAACAACGAGTTCACCAAGGTTGTCCAGACGCGTCCCAACACGCATCTGGTGACCAATATGAACCTGCCGCTTCTGATCCAGCTGCTGTTCGTGTCCGATTCGACTCCGATCGACGAGGCCATTCGTCAGATCGTCGAGGCGGACGACACCAAGGTCAAGTACGTCAACGATCTGCTGGGCCAGGCCGAACTCGATGAGTTTTAATCGTTAGGAGCACATCATGATTCAGATGATTCGCGTAGACTATCGACTGCTTCACGGCCAGGTTGCCGTGAGCTGGACCTCGGCTTTGGGTGCCGACTGCATCCTGCTGGTAAGCGATACGGTCCTCAACGACAAGCTTCGTCTGCAGGCCCTGTCCCTTGCAAAGCCGGAGGGCTGCAAGGTCGTCGTTAAAAACACCGAGGATGCCGTCAAGGCGCTCCAGAGCGGTGTGACCGACAAGTACAAGCTCTTCGTTGTTTGCGAGACGATTCAGCAGGCAGGTGCCGTCGCAAAGGCGATGGGCGTCAAGAAGATTAACCTCGGCAACGTTGCCTTTAGCGAGGATGCCCGCCAGGTCTCGACGAGCGTGTTCCTTACGCCCGAGAACGAGGCGTACGTGAAGGAGCTGCTCGGCGAGGGCTACGAGCTGTTCATCCAGATGATTCCGGCGGATGCAAAGACTGACGCCGCAAAGGCTATCGGTTAGGGGCCGTCATGGTTATCAAGACAATCCTGATTTTCCTTATCGCCCTTTTGGGCTATTCCGAGTGGCTGACGGGCACGAGCTACCTCCAGCGCCCCATTGTGCTCGGACCTCTGGTCGGCCTTGTCATGGGCGATGTGGTGACCGGCACGATCATGGGCGCCACGATGGAGCTTGCTATGGTCGGCGCCATCTCGGTCGGTGCCTATAACCCGCCCGATACGATTTCCGGAACCATCCTGGGCGTATCCCTTGCCATGCAGGCCGGCGCGGACGCCTCGGCGGCACTGACCCTGGGTATTCCCATCGCCACGATCGTTCTGGCACTCGACACGGCCTTGGGCCAGCCGGTCATGCTGCTGCTGGTGCACCGTATCGACAAGAACGTCGAGGACGGAGACACCAAGGCCATCACGCGCAACATGCTCATCGCCGGTTACGCGCAGAGCTGGTGCGGCCTGTTGATCATTCCCCTGGCATTCTTCTTTGGCGCTGACGCCGTCGCCAGCCTGCTCAACATCATTCCCGATTTCGTTCAGACCGGTATGGATGTCGCCGCTGCCTTCTTGCCCGCGCTCGGCTTTGCCATGCTGGCTCAGATGATTATGAACAAGACCGTGGCGCCGTTCTTCTTCGCAGGCTTCTTCCTCGTTGCCTACTTTGGCATTAGCACGACGGGCGTGGCGATCTTTGCCGCGATTATCGTCGTCGCGATGACGGTTTTGGGCGAGAAGAAAAAGGCGGAGCAGCCCGTAGCGGTAACCGAGGATCCTGCGATTGGGAGTGGGTTCGATGAGTTTTAAGTTTGAGTCTTCCTACGACGGGCTGATTACCCGCGCAGATCTTAAGAAACTGTTCTGGCGCTCGATTCCCTATGAGCATTCCTGGAACTACGAGCGTATGGGACACATCGGCTTTATGTGGGCTCTCATGTCGATCCTGCGCAAGCTCTATCCGCAGGATGCGGACTTTAAGGCTGCGCTCAAGCGCCACATGGAGCTCTATAACGTCACGCCGTACATCTCGACGCTCCCCATGTCCATTGCCGCGGCAATGGAGGAGGTCAACGCTACCGACGAGAGCTTTGACACGAGCGCGATCTCCAACGTTAAGCTCGCGCTGATGGGTCCGCTTTCCGGCGTGGGCGACGCCTTCTACTGGGGCACGCTGCGCATTTTGGCTACGGGCGTTGGCACCTCGCTGGCGCTGCAGGGTTCTATCCTCGGCCCGATTTTGTTCCTGCTGGTGTTCAATGTTCCCCACTACATCATTCGCTATGTGCTGACGTTTGTGGGATATCGCTTTGGCTCGGACATGATCAGCAAGGTCCAGGAGTCGGGCATCATGGACACGATCGTCAAGATGGCCTCCATCATGGGCGCTATGGTGATCGGTGCCATGACCATGGAGATGGTCACGGTGGACATTCCGCTCATGGTTGGCGTGGGCGATGGTGCTCAGACGCTGGCCGAGCTACTCAACGGCATCTTCCCGGGCTTTGTCACGATGGGGCTGTTTGGAATCGTCTATCTCATGCTCAAGAAGAAGATGAATCCGCTGCTCATCATGCTGGTGATCTTGCTCGTGAGTATCGCCGGTGCGTTCTTTGGAGTGCTTGGTGTTCAGTAGGGCATCCGTCATAATCGAAACAATGTAAGAGGGGGCGTCGCGCACACTGTGGTGCGGCGCCCTTTTGCCGAAAGGTGGACAAGATGGAGTATCCACAGCTTGCCGTTATGAATATCAGCCATCGTTACTTTGACCTGGAGGAGTTCTTTTCCTCGGCGGCGGCCTCGGGCTATACGTGCTGCGAGCTTTGGACGGGGGCGATGCACCTGTATGTCGATTGCCATGGCTATGATTCGCTCGAGCAGGTGAAGGAACTTTCGCAGCGATATGGGGTTCGGATTGTCGGCATTTGCCCCGAGCAGAATAACCCCAAGCCGTGGAATATCGCGGCGCGCGGGGAGGAGTCGCGTGCCCGTACGCTCGCGTACTTTAAGAATGTTGTGGATATTGCGGCGGAGGTTGGGGCCGAGCAGGTCATGGTGTCGAGCGGTTGGGCGTTTTTGAACGAGCCGATCGAAGACGCATGGGGGCGCAGCGCCTCGATGCTGCGTGCGATTGCCGAGTATGCGGGCGAGCGCGGCGTTCGCCTGGTGCTTGAGGCCTTGCAACCGGTTGAGTCGATGATCGTGAACTCGGCTGCCGATACCAAGCGCATGATTGACGCGGTTGACCATCCGGCGCTCAAGGCGTGCCTTGATATGGGCGCCATGGCGGTGGCGGGGGATACCATCGATGATTATTTCGATGCGCTCGGCGATGACGTCGCCCACGTGCACTTTGTCGATGTTGCGGCAGATGGCACGACGCATCTGGCCTGGGGTGACGGCGACCGCGATATGCGGGCAGACCTGGATAGGCTAGTGGCGCGTGGATATCGTGGAGTGGTTTCGGCTGAGACGTATGACGGGCGCTATTTCGCCGATCCCGCGGCAGCCGATGCTCAGGTCATGGCAGTGTACCGCCGCGCGATTGGCGCCTAGGCGAGACGGGGCGCCGAGCTGCTGTTCGGTGGATTTCGGCTGGGCGCTCTCCGGAAAACGGGATGCGCTTTCCGGTTGAGATCTCTGGCGGAAAGCGTGTCCCGGAATCCTGACTTAAAATGGGACGCAGTTCCCATATGTTTCCAAATGAATACGCTGTGAGCCGAGGAGGACGATTTTCCCCGCAAGCACTCTAGTATGCTAAAGTACCCAGAAGACCGGCGGAGCTATGCCGGTCTTCTGTTCTATACGAAGCACAGCATGAGGAGGCTCACCAGATGACGGCCACACCGTGGGGATTCCGGGACATATTGCCCGAGGAGGCTCAGGCGCGCGAGGAGATTGCGCTGACGGTGAAGGGCTGCTTTAGGGAGCATCATTACCTGCCGGTCGAAACGCCGCTGCTCGAGGACAAGGGTTCGCTCGAGGAGGGCGGCCGCATCGCGGATACGCCGTTCAAGCTCTTTGACGACGATGGTCGCCTGCTGGTGGTTCGTCCCGACAACACGCTGCCCATCGTGCGCCTGGTCTCGACCCGTATGCGCGCGGCCGACCTGCCGCTGCGCCTGCGCTACGAGGCACCGGTGGTCCGCGAGTGCCAGCGCAATGCTGGCGGTTCGCGTCAGTTCACCCAGTTGGGCTTCGAGCTCATCGGCGCGGGCGATACCGCGGGCGATGTCGAGATTGTCTCGCTGGTCGCCGAGGCCGTGCGTAAGCTCGCGCTGCCCGATGCGCGCATTATCGCAGGTAGCGTGCGTCCGTTTAAGGAGCTGCTCGCGGCATGTGAGGATCGTGAGCTGGCTGCCGAGGCGCTGCGTTGCGTGCACGCCAACGACTTTGTGGGCCTCGATACCCGCGTGGCGGAAAGCAACGAGCCTGAGGCCGTCAAGGCCGCCATTAGCGAGCTGCCGCGCCTGCATGGCGGCGCCGAGGTGCTCGACCGCGTGGATGCGTTGCTGGCGGCGGCCGGTATCGTCGCGCCGCTCACGCGCGAGCTACGTGCTCTGGTTGAGGGCCTGACTCCCGAGGACGCCCAGGTGCTGTCCTTCGACTTCTCCATCATGAATTCCTTCGATTACTATACCGGCCTGGTCTTTAAGGCCTATGCCGGTGGTCTGCCCGATCCGGTCGGCTCGGGCGGACGCTATGACTCCATTTTTACCGGCGCATTTGGCGACGGTATCGAGGTGCCGGCGGCGGGCTTCGCCTTTTCGCTCGAGCGCCTGGAGGCCGCGCGCACCTCGGCCGAGGACGCTGCCTCCGATGGTGACCACGCCGTGGGCCGTGGCGCCGAGGGTCCGCTGCGCATCGCCGTTCCCAAGGGCTCGCTTAAGGCCGACACGCTCGACGTGCTCGAGGCTGCGGGCCTGGACGTCTCCGAGCTGCGCGACCCCGGCCGTCACCTGATCGTGCGCGGTCGCGACACGCGTGCCGGCGAGGGTGCGGTTGGCGATATTGAGTTTGTCATCGTGCGCCCCAGCGACGCGCCGGCCTTTGTGGGTTGCGGCGGTGCCGACTGCGGCATCTGCGGCTGGGACTCGCTTATCGAGGCTGACCTTAACCTGCTGCAGCTGGTCGATCTGGGCTATGGTCTGTGCACTTTCATCGAGGCGGAGCCCGCATGGCGCGCCGGCCAGGCCGAGCGCAACTATGCCCGCCGCGGCTCTCTGCGTGTGGCCACCAAGTACCCGCGCATCGCGAGCGCCTGGTATGCCGAGCGCGGCGTGAATGCCGATATCGTTTCGCTGCACGGCAACATTGAGCTGGGCCCCATCGTCGGCATGACTGACCGCATCGTGGACATTACCGCCACGGGTGCGACCCTGCGCGACAACGACTTGGTCATCACCGGCCGCATCATGGATTGCACGGCGCGCTTCTTCGTCAACCCGGGTGCCGCGCGCCTGGATCCGCGCGTACGCAACCTGGCCGATCGCCTGGCCGCGGCCGTGAAAGACAAGCATTTTGAGCCCGTCGCGGGCTCGGCACAATAGCGCGAGCGCGCACGGGCGCCCCCATGTCCGGGCTGCGGGCCGATTGTCGCCGCCGCCCGGCATCTCGTTTTTCGAACGCAACCTCAACCGATAGGGGATACCGATATGAAGACCATCAAGCTTGCTTCCGGTGAGCGCCTCGTTACCAACCAGCTCAACCGCAAGGGCGTGCTGCCGCAAAACATCGTCGACGCCGCCCGCGATATCGTGGCCAACGTGCGTGCCAACGGCGATGCCGCGGTGCGCGATTACTGTCAGCGTTTTGACGGTGTTGAGCTGCAGAGCTTCCGCCTGCCGCAAGAGCAGATCGATGCCGCGCTCGAGGGCCTCGACCCGGCCTTTGTCGCCGCGCTTGAGAAGGCCGCGCGTCAGATCCGCGAGTTCCACCAGCGCGAGGTCGAGCAGAGCTGGTTTACCACGCGTGCGGACGGCACGATGCTCGGCGTTAAGGTGACCCCGCTTGCCGCTGCCGGCATCTACGTGCCGGGCGGCCGCGCGCAGTATCCCTCTACCGTGCTCATGAACGCCATTCCCGCCAAGGTGGCCGGCGTCAAGCGCGTGGTCATGGTGACGCCGCCGCAAAAGGACGGCCTGATCAGCCCCTATACACTCGCCGCGGCCAAGCTTGGCGGCGTGGACGAGATTTATATGGTGGGCGGCGCTCAGGCCGTGGCCGCGCTGGCGTACGGTACCGAGACCATTCCGCGCGTCGACAAAATCACCGGCCCGGGCAACGCCTTTGTCGCCGCGGCCAAGCAGATTGTCTCGGGTGATGTGGGTATCGACATGGTCGCCGGCCCCTCCGAGGTCTGCGTGCTGGCCGATGCCACGGCCAAGCCCATGGTGGTCGCTGCCGACCTGATGGCGCAGGCCGAGCACGATCCGCTGGCTGCCTGCTATCTGGTGACTTGCGACGAGCAGTTTGCACGTGAGGTCGAGGCGGGCATCGACATCCTGGTGGCGCAGTCGCCGCGCGCCGAGATCACGCGTGCCTCGCTCGATAACGAGGGCACCATCGTGGTCGCCGCCGACATGGCCGCCGCCGTCGAGGCCGTGAACACCGTGGCGCCCGAGCACCTTGAGCTGCACTGCAAGGATGCGATGGGCCTGCTCGGCGGCATTCGCAACGCCGGCGCCATCTTTGTGGGCGCTTGGAGCTCCGAGCCGCTCGGCGATTATGTTGCCGGCCCTAACCACACGCTGCCGACCGGCGGCACGGCCCTGTTCTCCAACCCGCTTTCGGTCGAGGAGTTCGTCAAGCGCTCGAGCGTCATCTGCTATACACCCGAGGGTTTGCTCTCCGACGCTCCTGCCACGCAGCGCCTGGCCGAGGCTGAGGGCCTGTGGGCGCACGCGCTTTCGGCCGCATTGCGCCGTCGCGTGCTGGAGCAGGGCGAGGACTCTGTGAGTGCTGAGTCGCTGGCGGCAGCCGACCTGACTAAGGTTGCCTGGCCGGGCGATACGACCGCGACGGTTGCCGAGGGCGTGGACCTGGCGGCGGCTGCGGCCGGCGAGGAGGCCTAAGATGGCCGAGCTTTCACCTCGCATGAAGGAGCTCGTCCAGCCTTACTTGGCCGGTATTGAGCCCTACGATCCCAACTTTACGCCCACACGCATCAACCTTTCGGCCAACGAGAACACCTATCCCGTGCCGGCCGGCGTGCGCGAGGCGGTCGACGCGGCCCTGGCTGCCACGCCGCTCAACCGCTATCCCGATCCCATGTCGAACGACCTGCGCGACGAGCTTGCTGCCTGGCATGGCGTGACGCGCGAGAACATCTGCGTGGGAAACGGCGGCGATGAGCTGCTCTATAACTACCTGCTGGTGTTTGGCGGCGCGGGGCGGACCCTGCTCAACTGCCCGCCGTGCTTTAGCGAGTATGCCTTCTTTGCGTCGCTCTGCCAGACCGAGGTGCGCGACGTGTGGCGCGACCCGGCGACCTTTGAGCTCGACCAGGCAGCCGTGCTTGCGGCGGCGCCCGAGTGCAACCTCGCCATCGTGACCTCGCCCAATAACCCCACGGGTGACGTGGCACCGCTCGATTTTGTCGCGGCCCTGTGCGATGCGTGTCCCGGCATGGTCATGGTCGACGAGGCCTACGTTGAGTTTGCGGACGATTCGTTTGGCGCGGCCACCACGGCGCAAGGCCTTATCGCCGAGCATCCCAACCTGGTGATTCTGCATACGCTGTCCAAGGCGTTTGGCGCTGCCGGCACGCGTCTGGGCTACGTAATCGCGGCACCCGAGGTCATCGACGTGTTCGCGGCGATTCGCCAGATCTATTCAGTCAACGTGCTGAGCCAGGCAGCGGCACTTGCCTGTGTGCGTGCCCGCGATGCGTACGCGCCCGTGGTGGCACAGGTTGCATCCGAGCGCGAGCGCGAGCTGTGCGCCCTGCGCACAATGGCTGCCGAGGGCATGCCCGTGGATGCATGGCCGAGCGCGGCGAACTTTATGCTCGTGCGCACGCCGCATGCCACGCGCGTGCGCGAGCGTCTACGCGACGAGTATTCCATCCTGGTGCGCGACTTTAGCTATGCGCCGGGGCTTGCGGACTGTCTGCGCATTACCGTGGGCACGCCGCGGGAAAACGACGAGGTGCTGGCTGCGTTTGCCGCGCTGGTGAAGGAGGAGATGTAGATGGGGCGTTATGCCGAGGTGACCCGCAAGACGGGTGAGACCGATATTGTCGTAAAGCTCGACCTGGACGGAAACGGCGTGTGCGACATCTCGACCGGCGTGCCGTTTTTCGACCACATGCTCAACGCCTTTGGCCGCCATGGCCTGTTCGATCTGACGGTGCACGCGGTGGGCGACGTGGAGGTCGACGCGCACCATACCGTCGAGGATACGGGCATTGTGCTGGGCGAGGCGTTTTGCCAGGCGCTGGGTGACAAGGCGGGCATTACACGCTTTGCCGACGCGGCGATCGCCATGGACGAGACGCTCGTGATGGCCGCCGTTGACATCTCGGGTCGCGGGCAGGCCTACTGCGAGCTGCCCGTGCCGACTGAGCGCGTGGGCAGCTTCGATACCGAGCTGGCCGTCGAGTTCTTCTACGCCTTTGCGCGCGACGCCAAACTCACGCTGCACGTGCGCGAGCTGGCGGGCGGCAACTCGCACCACATTATCGAGGCCGCCTTTAAGGCCGTGGGCCGCACGATGCGCCACGCCTGCGAGCTGGATCCCCGCGTGCAAGGCATCCCCAGCACCAAGGGCTCACTGTAACCACAACAAAGACAAAAACCACCACAAAGGGGACAGGCACCTTCGTGGTGGTTTTGGACGATGAGAAAAAGGGAGGGTCGCGTGGGCGAACCGAAGATCGTGGTGGTCGACTACCACAAGGGCAACTTGTCGAGCGTTGTGCGCGGGCTTGCGCGCGCCGGCGCCGTCGCCTGTACGTCGGACGACCCGGACCAGATCCGCCGTACCGACGGCTTGGTCATCCCGGGCGTGGGCGCGTTCTACGACGCGATCGCCTTTATGCGCCAGAGCGGCGAGGCAGACGCGGTGCTCGACGCCGTGGCCGCCGGGACTCCGCTGCTCGGCATTTGCCTGGGCCTTCAGCTCTTTTTCGAGCGCGGCAACGAGGGCGTGCCGGCGGACGAGGGTGCGGACGCGGACGACGATGCCTCCGAGCAGGCCGGTGGCCCCTGGGTCGATGGCCTGGGCATCATGCGCGGCTCGTGCACGCGCCTGGAGTCGAGCCGTCTGAAGGTGCCACACGTGGGGTGGGACCAGGTGCACATGACGCCCGCCGGTGCGGTCGATCCGCTGCTTGCCGGTTTTGCCGAGGGCGCCAATATGTACTTCACCCACAGCTATGCAGTGGCTGACGATGCCGATGCCGCCGATGTTCTGGCGTGCACGCACTATACGCGGAGCTTCCCGTGCGTCGTGCGCCACGGCAACGTGTGGGGCTGCCAGTTCCATCCCGAGAAATCCTCTGCGCTGGGTCAGCGCATCCTTAAGAACTTCGTGAGCATCGTCGAGGAGGTTGGCAGATGATCCTGTTTCCCGCAATCGATTTGATCGGCGGCAAGGTCGTGCGCCTGGAGCGCGGCGACCGGAGCCGCTGCAAGGTATATTCCGACGACCCCGTCGCCGTCGCCCGCTCCTTTGCCGAGCAGGGCGCGAGCTGGGTGCACGTCGTCGACCTGTCCGCTGCCTTTGGCGAGGACGAGGACGCGTGCGCTGCCAACTCGGCAGCGATCAAGGCCATCTGCGGCGTCGACGGTCTGTCCGTGGACGTGGGCGGCGGCGTTCGCTCGCTCGCCCGCATCGACGAGCTGGCCGACTACGGCGCGCGCCGCATCGCGCTGGGTACCGTGCTCGTGACCGAGCCGGGCTTTGCCGAGGTAGCAGCCCGCGGCTTTGGCGAGTTGCTGGTGGCAGACATCGCTGCGCGCGATGGCCAGGTCAAGGTGAACGGCTGGCGCGACGGCGCGAGCGTAGCGCTCGACGATGCCGTGGCGCAGCTCAGCGAGCTGGGCTTTAAGCACCTGGTCTACACCGACATCGCGCGCGACGGCATGCAGACGGGCATCGACGTGGCGGCGTATCGCCACGTGGCGCAGGTCGCGGGCTTTCCCGTCGTGGCGTCGGGCGGCATCTCGACACTCGACGACATCCGCGCGCTCGCTGCGGTGGGCGAGGATGCCATCGAGGGTGCCATTACCGGTCGTGCGCTCTACGAGGGCAACTTTACGCTGGCCCAGGCGCTCGCCGCTGCCCGAGGGGAGGAGTAGCCCATGCTTACTAAACGCGTGATTCCCTGCCTGGACGTTAAGGACGGCCGCGTGGTCAAGGGCGTCAACTTTGTGAGCCTGCGCGATGCGGGCGACCCGGTTGAGCTGGCGCGCGCCTATGATCGCGAGGGTGCGGACGAGGTCGTGTTCTTGGACATCACCGCGACGAGTGACAACCGCGCGACGACCATCGAGATGGCGTCGCACGCGGCCGAGGAGCTCGCCATTCCCTATACCGTGGGTGGCGGCTTCCGCGACCTGGCGGGCATGCGCACCATGGTTGCCGCCGGCGCCGACAAGGTGTCGCTCAACTCGGCGGCCGTGCGCGACCCGTCGCTGATCAGCCAGGCCGCCGCGGCGTTTGGCAGCCAGGCCGTGGTCGTGGCGATCGATGCCAAGCGCGTCGGCCTGCCCGGCGAGCCGGGTGCCGACAAGTGGGAGGTCTTTACGGCGGGCGGTCGCAACGCCACGAGAATCGATGCGGTGGCGTGGGCCGAGGAGGCGGCTCGTCGCGGCGCCGGCGAGATCCTGCTCACCAGCATGGACCGCGACGGCACCAAGGCCGGCTTCGACCTGGCGCTCACCCGCGCCGTGGCGCGTGCGGTGCCGATTCCCGTCATCGCGAGCGGCGGCGTGGGCACGCTCGAGCATTTTGCCGAAGGCGTGATCGAGGGCGAGGCCGACGCCGTGCTGGCAGCCAGCGTCTTTCACTTTGGAACCTTCAGCATTCGCCAGGTGAAGGAGTATATGGCGTCGCAGGGCATCCCTGTCAGGTTGGACTTCTAGCGCTGCGGCTTGTCCAGGCACCACATCTTGCCGCTCAAACCGTCGCTCGTGTACCAAAGTACGCGTCGCTCCTCTTTCGCGGCAACCTGCGGCACCTGGACAACCCTCGCCGACCTGTGGGGTTTCGTTTGTTACTTGGGAGAAATGATGACTGAGGTAGTAGAAGCGGCTGATCTTAAATACGACGCCCGCGGGCTGATTCCTTGCGTGGTTCAGCAGTATGACACCGGCGAGGTGCTTATGGTTGCTTGGATGAACGAGGAATCGGTGGGGCTGACGCTCAAGACCGGGACCACGTGGTTTTGGAGTCGCAGCCGTCAGGAGCTCTGGAACAAGGGCGCGACGAGTGGCAACATGCAGGAGGTCAAGGAGCTCTGGGCCGACTGCGATAGCGATACGCTGCTGGTCAAGGTCGACTCGCCGGGTCCGGCCTGCCACACCGGCAACCGTACCTGCTTCTTTAAACGCGTAAAGGGAGGAACACGATGAAGGTCGTGACGCCGTTCGAAGTCGCCGACTGCAACGCCGAACTCCTCCGCGCGGGCGTGCCGTGCCGCGTGCACCTGACCGATGCCTGCGGGGCGCAGTCGTTTTGGCTCGAGGCCGAGAAGGAAAGGCTCGACGAGGCCCATGCCGTCATCGTTGAGTTCTTTGAGAAAAAGGGCGCAAAGCTTCGGTTCGATGAGACCGGTACTTACTTTACGCTGCAGTAACGAGAGGAAATAACCATGGGAGTCAGAACAGCTAACGTGCAGCCGGGAAACATCGGCGAGACGCTGACAGGTCTGGCCGAGGTGATTCACGGTCGTCGCGATGCGTCACCACAGGAGAGCTATACCGCGCGTCTGCTGACCGAAGTCGAGGACGAGCTACTCAAGAAGCTTGCCGAGGAGGCGAGCGAGGTGATCATGGCCTGCAAGGACAACGACCACGATCACATCCGTTACGAGGCCGGCGACCTGATTTACCACCTACTCGTGACGCTCGAGCGTTACGGCATCACCCTCGACGAACTGGCCGGCGAACTCAATGCCCGCCGCCACTAGTCATTGGGGACGTTCTTAAACGACTAGTTAGGCGAGGGGCGTGGATTCCCATTCGCCGGTGAGGTGGGGAATGTCCAAGGTTCGATAACCGCAGTCGTAGGCGTGGGCCTGGGCCTCGCGGATGTTCCAGCAAATATCGCAGGAGCGGTGCGCATCCGAGCCAAAGGTAATGGGCACCTCGGCATGGGCAAAGCAGCGCAGCAATCCGGTCGCGGGATAGTAGTCATCGAGGCCCTTGCGCGGTGCGGCGGTCGAGACCTCAACGCGGCGACCCGTGTTGTGGGCGCATTCGGCCATCTGCTCCCAGAGCGGCGCGGGGTCAAAATCGGGCGCAAAGCCCTCTTTCGAAAAACGCATGACTAGGTCGGGGTGGGCCATTACATCAAAGTTGAGCGAGCTCTCGCAGGCGCGGCACCAGTCGTCGACGTAGCGCTCCCACACGCCGCGCACGCCCAGGTTTTCCCAAACATGCAGGTTGGTGTCGTCGTCGATCCAACCGCAGAGCGAATCGGGCGTATCGGGGCGAGCGACGTCCTCCGTTCCCGCCGTGCCTGCGGCACCTGCCATGATATCGCCGGGGTCGCCAATCCAATGCACGCTGCCCAAGCGCACCACGGAGCCCTGGGACCAGCGCTCTACCAAGGGCTCGCAGCCGTCGTACCAATCGCATTCAAAGCCATAGATAAGCTCGAGCTCCGGCGCGATCTGCGCGGCAAGCTTGTGGGCGTCCTCAAATGCCAGACGATGTGCCGGCAAGTCGCCCTCGACAACCTGCACCTCGCAGTTGGCGTCCATGCTGGCGGGCAGGGTGAGGTGGTCGGTCGAGACCATGACCTGACATCCGGCGTCGGCAGCGGCGCGGACGTTCTCCTCAAACGAGGCATGCCCGTCCGAAAACGAGGTATGGGTATGGCAATCGACCAGCGGGCATGCGGACATGGCGGCTCCTTTGCATTTGGCGAATCCGCTCCATTGTAACGGCGCGACTCTCAACGCGCCGGGTATGCTGCGAGTCGAAATCGAGCGGAAAGGGCGGACGGTGTGCGGTGGCGCCTCGCTTGCGCTCTCAAAACGTGTACGTCAGCCTCCAAAAGCTGCAAAAAATGACATGTTTGGAGGCTGACGTACACGTTTGGACGGGGCGGGGACGGCGACGGACGAAAGTCGCGCCCATCCGAGGATGCCGCTCCCGCGTCGCCCGCGATGTGCTAGCGTTTGGGTGAACAAAACGAGCCCGTGCGGAAAGGATCCGGACCGTATGCAACGTGGAAGTACATCTCCGCTGTCGCGCGAGACCGATGCGCCCGAAACTATCGTCAAGCTGGAGTGCGACATCGACGACGCATCGCCCGAGGTGCTCGCCTACGCCGCTGACCGTCTGCGCGAGGCCGGTGCCCGCGAGGTGCACTGGCTGCCCCTCTACTGCAAAAAAGGTCGCCCCGGCTGGCAGCTGCAGGTGGTCTGCTCGCACGAGGATATCGAGCGCTTGCAGACGATCATCTTTTTGGAAACCACGACCAACGGCATTCGCCGCCAGGTCATGGAGCGCGTCTGCCTGCCGCGTCGCTTTGAGCAGGTGCCGACGCCTTGGGGCGAGGTGGCCGTAAAGGTGGCGACCCTGCCCGACGGCAGCGAACGCGCGGCACCCGAGTACGAGGACTGCGCCCGTCTCGCCCGAGAGCACGGCGTGCCGCTCCAGCGCGTGATGCAGGCAGCGCAAGCCGCAGCGCTTCGATTTGAGTAACACGGCCGGTGACACGCCGCGCCCAGCCCAACCAACCCCCCCCGAAAGGACCCCCCATGAAATTCCTCATCGCTTCCGATATCCACGGCTCGGCATACTGGACCGAGCGCCTGCGCGCCGCCATCGAGCGCGAGAACCCCGACCGCATCGTGTTGCTGGGCGACCTGCTCTACCACGGCCCGCGCAACGACCTGCCGCGCGATTACGCCCCCAAGCGCGTGATTCCGCTGCTCAACGCCCTGGCCGACCGCATCATCGCGGTGCGCGGCAACTGCGACGCCGAGGTCGACCAGATGGTGCTCGACTTCCCCGTCATGGCCGACTACGCCACCCTGTTCGACGAGACCGGTCGCGAGCTGTTCCTGACGCATGGCCACGTCTTTGGCGCCGGCATGCACAACAGCGTCGACCACGCGCCCACGCTGCCCGAGGGCTCCGCGCTCGTCTACGGCCACACGCACATCAAGGTCAACGAGGCGAGCGAGGCGCACCCGGGCCTGTGGCTCTTCAACCCCGGCAGTGTGAGCATCCCCAAAGATGGCACGCACAGCTACGGCATCTATGAGGGCGGCGCGTTTCGCCATGTGATCCTGGAGGAGGAGTAACCATGGCACAGCACATGGCTCAGCAAAATGCCGAGGGCTCGCGCGATCTGTCGACGCTGGTCGACGCGTCGGCCGAGCTGCAGCATCTGGTGCAGACTATCTGGCGCCTGCGTCAGCCCGACGGCTGCCCGTGGGACCGCGAGCAGACGCATCAGAGCATTGGCAAGAACATGATCGAGGAGGCCTACGAGGCGCTCGACTGTATCGAGGCCGATGACGCGGCACACCTTCGCGAGGAACTCGGCGACGTGCTCATGCAGGTAGTGCTGCATGCACAGATTGCGGCGGACGCCGGCGAGTTTACGCTTGCCGACGTGGCACGCGATATCGACGCCAAGCTCATCCGCCGTCATCCGCACGTGTTTGGCGATGCGGACGCCGAGAGCTCCGACGAGGTGCTCAAGATTTGGGACGAGGTCAAGCTTGCCGAGAAGGCCGCCAAGGACAAGGCCGTGGCGGCGGGCGAGGCGTCGCCCGAGGGCCTGCTCGATGGCGTGCCCACGCATCTGCCGGCGCTGATGCAGGCCCAGAAGGTGTCGCGCAAGGCCGCGGCCGTGGGCTTTGAGTGGGAGACGGTCCAGGACGTGTGGGACGAGGTCGCCGAGGAGCGTGCCGAGTTTGAGGCCGAGGAGCCCGGCTCGCCTGAGCGCGAGATGGAGTTTGGCGACCTGCTCTTTGCCCTGGTCAACGTCGCGCGCAAGGAGGGGATCGACGCCGAGAGCGCCCTGCGTGCCAGCACGGCAAAGTTCCGCCGCCGCTGGGCCGCCATGGAACAGATGGCGGTCAACGCCCATGTGGATCTGGCCGAGCTTTCGACCCACGGCCTCAACGACCTGTGGGATGCCGCCAAGGCCGAGGAGTAAGACTGCGGGAACGACGGGCTGACACGCCCCATCGTTCCCGCTAATTTTTTCGAAAAATAATTGTATCCCTCGGCTAACTTAGGGCATAATGCAAAAAGTGCGACATGGCTAACTTACGGAGACACACCGATGGTGCACGGTCGGCCAGTCGCTTGCATCAACTACGTTTCCAAGTGAGAGGGAGACAACATGAGTGATATTTTGGACGTCTACGGTCGCGAGGTGCTCGACAGCCGCGGCAACCCCACCGTCGAGGTCGAGGTCGTGCTCGAGGACGGCAGCTTTGGTCGCGCGATGGTGCCTTCGGGCGCTTCGACCGGCGCCTTTGAGGCGTGCGAGCTGCGCGATGGCGACAAGGGCCGCTACCTGGGCAAGGGCGTCTCGCAGGCCGTCGAGCACGTCAACAACGAGTGCGCCGATGCCGTCGTGGGCCTCGATGCCTTCGATCAGCGCGCCGTCGATGCCGCGCTGATCGCCGCGGACGGTACCCCCAACAAGACCAAGCTCGGCGCCAATGCCATCCTGGGCGTGTCGCTGGCCGTTGCCCGCGCCGCTGCCGAGTCGGCGGGCCTGTCGCTGTACCAGTACCTGGGCGGCGTCAACGCCCACCTGCTGCCCACGCCTATGATGAACATCCTCAACGGCGGCGTGCATGCCGACAACAACGTTGACTTCCAGGAGTTCATGATCATGCCGGTGGGCGCCCCGAGCTTTGCCGAGGGCCTGCGTTGGTGCGCCGAGGTCTACCACACCCTCAAGGGCGTGCTGCACGAGGCTGGCCTGGGCGGCGGCGTGGGCGACGAGGGCGGCTTTGCGCCCAACCTCAAGACCAACGCCGAGCCGTTCGAGTACATCACCAAGGCCGTGGAGAAGGCCGGCTTTAAGCCCGGCGTCGACTTCATGTACGCCATGGATCCGGCCTCGACCGAGTTCTACAACGCCGAGACCGGTATGTACGAGCTCAAGGGCGAGGGCGTTGAGTACACGAGTGCCCAGATGGTCGATTACTGGGAGAAGCTCGTCGACACCTACCCCATCATCTCCATCGAGGACGGCATGGCCGAGGAGGACTGGGACGGCTGGGTCGAGCTTACCCGCCGCATTGGCAGCAAGGTGCAGCTGGTGGGCGACGACCTGTTCGTCACCAACACCGAGCGCCTCAAGAAGGGCATCGAGCTGGGTGCCGCCAACGCGATCCTGGTCAAGGTCAACCAGATCGGCACGCTCACCGAGTCGCTCGAGGCCATCGAGACCGCCAAGGAGGCCGGTTACGCCTGCATCGTGAGCCACCGCTCCGGCGAGACCGAGGATTCCACGATCGCCGACCTGGTCGTGGGCGTCAATGCCGGCCAGATCAAGTCGGGCGCCCCGTGCCGCAGCGACCGTATCGCCAAGTACAACCAGCTCATCCGCATCGAGGACGAGCTCGAGGGCAGCGCGCGCTACGCCGGCAAGACCGCGTTCTACAACATTCGCTAAACGGGCGAATTTGGCGAGGGGGAGGCTGACTCGGCTCCGTCCCGCCTTGACTGGATGCTGCAAAGCGCCATGGGCGCTGGGCCATACGGCTCAGCGCCTTTTTTATGTCGAGCAAAGGCTGGCGAAGGCGGTGCGGGCGCTCGTGCTATAACTAAAGGACTTAGCGCAAACAAACCTCAACCGCACAAGGCGCACATGGATCAGATTTACGACAACAGGTACTATTCCGCCGGTTCGCGCGAGCCGTCGCCTCGCCGTGCGCGCACGGTGCAGCTCGGTGGGTCCGCCTACGCCGGCGTCGACCGCCCCGCGCAGCGCCCGACAAGTACCTCGCGCCCCAATGCTCAAGTGAATACTTCGACAGATGGACCGGTGCGCCCGGCACGTTCGTCGCATGCATCGCGCTCCTCGGCTCAGACACACGACAAGTCGAGCAGGGCCTCGAGCCGTCTTTCGGGCTCGGATTTTATGCACTACGCCAACGACAACGCGGTGGTCAAGGCAATCTATGACTTTACGCATGGCTCTCTGCGTCCGCTGTTTATCGGTATCGTGGTGGCGCTGGTGCTCGTGAGCCTGTATTTTCCCGTGCGCGATCTGTACGTGGCAAAGCGTTCGAGCGATATCTTGGCCAAGCAGGTCGAGATTCGCCAGCAATACAATGATGAGCTGCAAAAAAGCGTCGACAAGCTGCTCTCGGAGGAGGGTATCAAGGACGCGGCGTCCGAGGACCTGGGCCTGGTGATGCCCGGCGAGAAGAAGATTGACGTGCTGGGCTTGGACGAGGATTCGGATTCGTCGTCGAGCAAAAAGTCCTCAAACGCCAAGAAGGCCAGCGAAGTGGCCAAGGAGATTGAGGAAGTCGGCAAGGACGCGCCGTGGTACATTCAGACGCTCGACATGCTGTTTGGATTTAACGGCGTCGAGGGTCAGACGGTCGCGTCCAGCGGCGAGTAGGCGAGTAGCGCCCGGAGGGGAGCCCGCAATGACAAATTGCAAACGATATAAGGTGGCCGCGATCGACTTGGGAACGGTGTCGTCGCGACTAGTGCTAGCGCAGGTCGAGGGCGGGGCGATCGTGGAATCGTCCAAGCATACCGAGATCACCGACTTGGGCGAGGGCGTGGACGCGACGGGGCGCTTTTGCGAGGCGGCCGTTGAGCGCGTGCTCGCTGCGTGCCACATGTTTGTGGACGAAGCCCGTGCCTTTGGGGCCGCGTGCATCTGCACCACGTGCACGAGTGCTGCGCGTGATGCGTCCAACGCCGCACTGCTGCTGGACGGCCTGCGCGATCTGGGGCTCGAACCGCAAGTGATTCCGGGAGAGGTCGAGGCGCGCCTGACGTTTTTTGGCGTGGCGCACGACTTTGCAGGCGAGCGCATCATCGTCGCCGATTCGGGTGGCGGCTCCACGGAGCTCGCGACGGGCGTCTATGCGCCTGAGCGCGGGGTCTTTGCGCTGGAGGGAACGCGCTCACTGGACATCGGTTGCCGCCGCGTGACGGAGCGGTTTTTCTCGGCACTGCCGCCAACGGACGGCGAGCTTGCTGCCGCCGCCAACTGGGCGGGCGAGCAGTTCGCTGCCTATTTTGGGGGCCTGCCCAGCGACTTTGAGCGCGCCGAACGCTTGGTCGCAGTGGGCGGCACGGTGACTACGCTGGTGGCTCTGGTCCACGAGCTGGAGCCGTACGATTCGAGCTTTGTGCACCTGCGCGAGCTTTCGCTGGATCAGGTTTCGGCCGCTATTGAGCGCATGTCTGCGCTGGATGTCGCAGGCATTGCCGCGTTGCCAGGCGTGCAGCCCAAACGCGCGGGCGTGATCTTGGCTGGCGCCGTGGTGATCCGCGAGCTCATGCGAGCCGGCGGCTACAAGACGCTCACTGTAAGCGAGAACAGCCTACTCGCCGGCATGGCCGCCACCATCAACGAGACCCTCGACGGCGCCGCCCCCACCATCGGCTGGACCCCCAGCCTCAGCACCCTCTAAATAAGTTGCGGTGAAATAGTTCCTAAATAAGCTGGTAAACGGTTTAAACAGGATCTATTCCACCGCAACTTCTAAGGGGCCGAAGCAGTCTTTTTAGCTCGTCCTAAATTAGCTGACTTTCTGAAGCGCGGGGCGGTGGGATGTCTGCGTATTTGCTGCGCAAATACGCACCGGCTTCGGACGCCTGCCGGCGCCCTCGCCGGCTCGCTGCGGACGCTGCGGCTTATAGGACAAAATGTGTGTCCCGATAGAACACCCGTTTCCATCCATTAATC
>CAUBPS010000027.1 GCA_958437935.1 uncultured Collinsella sp.
CCGTACATGTACGGATGAATGTGGGAAGTGTTCGGATGAAGTTGATAATCAAGGGATATCGACCGTTTAACTGTTTAGAAGTGTTTATTCGAGGTCATTAGCACTAGCTCGCTTAAACTAGTTCTCAGAGTGATATTCAGGCAAGGCTCCTGAAGCAGCATCTGTTGACATTGATTGTCGGGTTCTGCTTCGGGAGCCTTGTTCTGTTTAGGGGGGGGCACATGGAAATTGTTAAACGAATTAATACCAGCGCTGTCCTCTGCGTCGATGGAAATGGCAGACAGTTGGTTGCATTCGGCCGTGGTCTGGGGTTTAAGAATGTCGGAGATGAGGCCCCTCTTTCGGAGATTCAACGAACGTTTTATAACGTTAGCTCTCGCTACATCGCTCTCGTTGACGAGGTCCCCGACGAGCTTCTCGAGCTTACCTCGGATGTTATTGATATGTCGACAGGTTTGCTGCCTTATGAGGTGAGCCCTAATTTGCCGTTTATCCTTGCGGACCATATCGCGTATGCGGTTAAGCGCAAAGAGCAAAATATCGTTGTCCGCATGCCTTTATCGTTTGATGTCCGCCAACAATATCCCGTCGAATTTAAAATCGGCGAGTATGCACTTAGGATAATCAGGAAACGTCTTAACGTTAGGCTTCCAGCTCATGAGGCAGTTGGAATTGCCATGGCGTTTATCAATAACATGGCCGATTCGGACTCATGCGAAGTAGTTAAAGAGTTTAGCGCGGATATCTACGATCGTGTTCTGGAGGAGTCAACCGTTGCTGTTGAAAATCGGCTTGGCATTCAAGTTGATCGGGAAGGTTTCGATTACGCAAGGTTCGCAACTCATCTTCAGTACTTATTCAATAGATTGAACTCTGGCGAAAGCATCGTGAGCGACAACCGCAAGATGTACCTCTCGCTCAAAAAAGAATATCCGGTGGCATCAATGTGCGCCGATGATATTGCTTCTGTTCTCAGCCGACTGACGGGGCGGGAACTTATAGACGAAGAAAGACTCTACCTCATGATGCACATCAATCGAATTGCATCGAAAACAAGGTAATTAGTTGGCAAAGGCGCGCGCTTTGCTGATGGTTACATATAAAACTCAACATGGGAGAAATGGTATTTATGGCAGATACAACCAAGCTCGCTGCCGAGATTCTCGAGATGGTGGGCGGCGCAGACAACGTTACATTTGTAGCTCACTGCATGACTCGTTTAAGGTTCAACCTTAAGGACGAAAGCATCGTAGACGATGCAAAAGTCAAGGCGATTGATGGCGTGATCGACATTCGCCATTCCGCGGGGCAATATCAGGTGATTGTGGGACCTAAGGTCGATAAGGTCTATGAAATCGTTGCCAAGGAAACCGGGATTGATGCCGGAGATTCCGAGGCAAGCGAAGGAGAGACTAAGGGCTTTCTGGGAAAGCTAATGAAGTTCATCAGCGGCATCATGATGCCCGTTCTTCCTGCCTTGATCGCATGCGGAATGATAAACGCCATCCTTAGTATTCTGACGACGGCGGGTGCTGTTTCCGCCGAGAGCGGAATATACACTCTGCTGTACGGCATGGGAAATGCCTGCATGTATTTCCTGCCCGTTCTTGTCGGATCATCTGCTGCTCAGTTCTTTGGAGCCGATCGATATATCGGTGCGGTACTCGGCGCAATCCTGGTTTATCCGACTTTCGTTGCTGCGGCCGGCGCGGGCGATGCGCTGGATTTGCTCGGCATGAAGTTCACAATGGTGAGCTATTCCTCCACGGTGTTTCCTGCTATCGTGGCGGCTTGGTTCGCATCCGTTCTTAATAAGTGGCTGCGGGCGGTTCTTCCCGATGTTGTGGCATTTGCGCTCGTCCCGTTCCTGACGGTTGCTGTTGCCGCCCCCGTCTCGCTCCTTGTGATCGGCCCCGTTATTCAGCAGGCGAGCTCTTTGCTTGCGGCTGCAGTGCTGGCGGTCTATCAGTTCAGCCCCGTCCTTTGCGGCGTTATTCTCGGGCCGATATTCGGTCTCGTTATGATTCCCCTTGGGCTCCATTGGGCCCTGATCGTGCTTTCCATCAACAATATTATGACCGTCGGCTCCGATCCTATCCTTGGACTTCTCTGCTGCAGCATGGGTGTTGTCGGCGCTTGTTTGGCGTTTGCCCTCCGCTCGAAGGACCCGAGTGAAAAGAGTCTTGGGTTCAGCTGTGCCATTACGGGCTTTTTCGGGATTACGGAACCGGCGCTGTACGGCATCATCTTGGAGCACAAGAAGATCATTATCGCTTCCATGGTCGCCGGAGCAATCAGTGCTGTTATTCCGGCGATTTTCAACACCTGTACGTTCGTTATGACGTCGAGCGGCATTTTTAGCTTTCCCGGTTATATGGATCCTTCTGGTGATATGAGCAGCCTCATCGGCGCAATTCTTTGCAATGTCGTCGGTTTAATTCTTAACTTCGTTCTCGTTTACATCCTTTATCGCCCTGATGAAGAGGCAGTAGTGGAGTAGACAATTATTCGGGATGTAAGCTGCCGAAAACCCCGCGGCAGATTGCATGTGGTGGGCTTGCCGTTGATTCACGCGAGCCCATCCTCATTTTTGGAGTGACTAGCTATGACAATTACTGCCGATATGACGTTTGGCGAAATCGCGCTCCTTCCTGAGTTCGCTGGCTTTGGCGAGCACCTTATGCTTTGCCGGCCTTCAACTTGGGAGCGCATGTGGAATAAACCCATTGTGTCTCATATGAATTCTGAGGCTAATCCATATGAAACTGCTCGTGTTTTGCGTGGATTGAATCGAATTGTCGAGCTCGTGGATGACGGGAGGCAGGTTGCCTACGATATTTGGGATGAAGCCGACTGCATCCGTGATCCGACTCGGCGCAATACGAAACTGTTCTTCTTTCCCGGGAGACCTAGGTCTCCCTTTATCATTGCGGTTTCGGGCGGAGGTTATCAGAGCGTTTGTCATCAAGTGGAAGGCTTTCCCGTTGCCCCCGAGCTCAACGATGCGGGCTATAACGTGTTCGTGCTGTCATACAGGGTGAGGGTCGAGCCTTTGATGCCGCGCCCAATCGACGATTTAAATCGAGCCGTCCGTTTTGTCCTGGAGAATTCAGCGAAATTTAATGTCGCAAAAAGTTATGCAGTTATCGGCTTTTCTGCTGGTGCGCATTTAACTGCCGAGTGGGGGACGGACAACAAGGGATTTGCGTCCTACGGATGCGAGGCGCCAAAAGCCTTGGCCCTGTGTTATGCACCGATTGATCTTCATGGCTTTGAGAACGCATCAGACAATAGATTTCTTGATTCGGTGTGCGGCGGGGCTGGTCACGACTCGCTCGATGATTTCTGTATTAATCAGCATGTGTGGGAGCAGTATCCTCCGACATATCTTTGGCAATGCGCTGACGATGATATTGTATCGCCCGACAATTATGAAAAGATGGTCGATGCTCTGGATGCAGCTGGAGTACACCATGAGGGAGTCATGTATTCAGAAGGGGGGCACGCATTGATGAAGCCCCATGCGCCGGAGACCGACTACTGGTGTATGAGCGTTATTGAGTTTCTTAAAGAGTATCTCGACTAGGAAGCTGCATGTCGCTTTTTGAGCGGGTGATTTCGTTATGCAATGTTTTCGGTATTGATCGTGGTCGTGGATGAACGATGTTCTAGAATGTTCATACTGTCACATAAACGAACAGGAGCGAACATGCATATCTACTCTGTATCAGATCCCGAGTTCAAATCCTATGGTCGCGTGTGGGATGACGTGCCGTCCAACCTGACCGCCCCGCTTGTCGAGGCGCTCTCTGCCACGCCCATCCCCGAGGGCAGCAAGTATGTCGCGAGTGCGCCGGAGCTCGAGGGCGTCAAGGATGCCGACAAATTGGGCTTTCTCATGTTCGGCGGCCGCCCCTTCCAGCTCGGCTGGTGCAACGGCCACAACACACGCCTCAACTGCCTGGAGTATCACCGCGCCAGCGAGTTTAACCTGGGCGCCCGCGACTTTATCCTGCTCGTGGCACATCGCTGGGAGATTGAGGACGGCAAGCTCGATACCGCGTGCGTCAAGGCGTTCCGCGTGCCGGCAGGTACGGTCGTCGAAGTCTTCAACACCACGCTCCACTACACGCCCTGCATGGTCGACGATGGCGGCTTCCAGGTGATGGTGGCGCTGCCCGCTGGCACCAATGGTCCACGCCCCGAGGCTGCAGCCGACATGCCTGCCGCCGGTGACAGCTACTGCTACTGGAAGGCCGACAAGTGGGTTCTCTGCCATGCTGACAGCCCCAAGGCTGCCGAGGGTGGTTACGTAGGCCTCGTCGGCAAGAACCTCGACATCACCTGCGACTAACTGCATTAACTTGCGGTGGAATACTTCCTGTTTAGGCACCGCGGGCCGCAAAACAGGAACTATTTCACCGCAACTGCCCAAGCCACCACAAAGGTGCCTGTCTCCTTCGTGGTGGTTGCCTAGAGCTGGCTGCTCAGGTAATCAGCCATATATGGGACGGCGAAGCGCACGTAACCGCGGCGCGCCTGTTCGATAACGCCGGCGTCGATGAGGCGCCGGCGATACTTTTGCGCATAGTCGGGTGTGACTGACATGCGCTTCGCAACATCAGAAATGCGAGACACGGCGTCTTCGTCATCAGTCATTGCGGAGAGAAACGCGACGTCTTGGTCCGATAACGCGGCGAGCGTCGTTTCGCAGACATCGTTTTCGAAATCGACCTTCGACGCTTCGATGGCTCCGTCGATTTGCTCGCGCGCTGCACGTTCTCCAGCCTTGCAGCGATTGGCGATGTTATAGCCGATGAGCTGCAGCATATAGGGTGAGCCTTGGGTCGCGCGAGCGGCACAGAGGCGAAGATGGCTTGGAATATCAAGGCAGAGCTCTTCGAAAGCCCGCTGGTAATAGGCATCCACGTCTCCGACTGAAAGCGGTTCAAGCGTGACCTTGCGTGCACGGTTGAGAAATGTCAGTACGCGGTCGTTGAGTGTTGCGCAGACGGCTCCCGGGAGCCCTGCCATAACAAGCGCGATGTTGAGTCCCTCGCCGACGAGCTCTTGATAGGCGGTGACGAGCTGTCTAATCTCAGGCGAATTTGCCTGGAGCTCGTCGATGAGGATGAGGATGCCGTGTCCCTGCTCGGTCAGTTTGCGCGCAAGCTGCGTGAGTTTGAACTGAAAACTCTTGGTCTCCTGCACGTCTCGTGTGAACTCGAGGCCTGCCGAGAACCCAAAAACACTCAGGCTGCCACCCGTGAATTTGGGAAGACAGCGTTTGTTGACGTAAGGCTCGCCTGCCTCTTGGATTTTCTCAACAATGCGCTCGAGCATATCCTCGGAGGCCACGGTAGGCGTGGCGACAACGAAGCCGAGCTTGCGTGCGCGATCGGCAAGTTCCCACAGAAGAACTGTCTTGCCGCTGCCTCGCTGACCAAGCATGAGCGTGGCTCGGTCGCGATTGCCCGGCTCCTGCTCAAGGCCGGATATGAATGTCGAAATTACCGTTTCGCGCCCGACTAGATAAGAGGGGCGATTTCCAAATGAGGGGGAGAAGATGGGTTCGGTCATAAGTCTCCTTTCCTTTTTTTCCTATTTTTTCCTTTCTTTCCTATTCAGTCAAATGAGTTGTTGAGCGAAGGCGGTCACGTAGGCTTCACCGGCAAAACCTCGACATCACCTGCGACTAGAATCTTCTGTCTCGATCTGTAACATCTAGCGGGCTAAATCGTCTCTACCTGTTACAGATCTAGACAAACCGCAGGGGCCCGCCCGAAAATCTCGACCTGTAACACCAGGCCCGGTTTTGGCTGCCTAACTGTTACAGATCGAGACAAACCGTGCCCAATCCGCCGCAAAGGTGCCTGTCCCCTTTGTGGTGGCTGGTGGTTTGGGCGGGCGGGTATCAAAAAGTGTCAGACGGGGGCAGCTGCGGGGCGTCTGCGTGCGAAAAGAAGTGTCGGCCTGCGCCGCTGTCGTTGAGAGAGGCTCCGTTTGCGGGGATACTGAAATCACGACAAGCAGCGTATGAAAGGATCGATGCATGGCTTTCCGTAAAGACTTCCTGTGGGGCGGCGCAACGGCTGCCAACCAGTGCGAGGGCGCCTACAACGTGGATGGCCGCGGCCTGGCCAACGTGGACGTGGCGCCGCATGGCCCCGAGCGCTATGCGGTGGTCTCCGGTCGGCGCAAGATGCTCGACTTCGAGGACGGCTATTACTATCCCGCGCAGACCGGCATCGATTTCTACCACCACTACAAGGAGGACATCGCTCTCTTTGCCGAGATGGGCTTTAAGACCTTCCGCATGAGCCTGGCGTGGACTCGAATCTTCCCCAACGGTGACGAGGCCGAGCCCAACGAGGCCGGCCTGGCATTTTACGAGGACGTGTTCCGCGAGTGTCAGGCACACGGTATCGAGCCGCTCGTGACCATTACGCACTTCGACTGCCCGATCCATCTCATCAAGAAGTACGGCGGCTGGCGCAACCGCAAGCTCATCGACTTCTACAAGAACCTCGCGACCACGATCTTCACCCGCTACAAGGGCCTGGTGAAGTACTGGCTCACCTTCAACGAGATCAATATGATCTTGCACCTGCCGTTTATGGGTGCCGGTTTGGTCTTTGAGGAGGGCGAGAACAAGGAGGCCGTCGAGTACCTGGCCGCCCACAACGAGCTCGTCGCCAGCGCTTGGGCAACCAAGATCGCTCACGAGATCGACCCTGAGGTCAAGATCGGTTGCATGCTTGCCGCAGGTAGCTACTACCCCTACAGCTGCCGTCCGGGCGATGCACGCCAGGCGCAGATTGACAACCAGAGCAACTATTTCTTCGTCGACGTCCAGAGCCGCGGCTACTACCCGGCCTATGCCGTCAAGAAGCTCGAGCGTCTGGGCATCGACGTCGGCATGACCGACGAGGATCGCGAGATCCTGGCCGCCAACACCGTCGACTTCATCAGCTTTAGCTATTACAGCACCCGTTGCTCCGCCGGTGCCGATAACCCCGATGTCGAGCGCGCTCAGGGCAACGCCTTCGCCGGCGCCAAGAACCCCTACCTGCAGGAGAGCCAGTGGGGCTGGGCCATCGATCCGCTGGGCTTCCGCATTACCCTCAACGACCTGTACGACCGCTATCAGAAGCCGCTGTTTGTGGTCGAGAACGGTCTGGGCGCCAAGGATGTTGTCGAGGAGGATGGCTCCATCAACGACGACTACCGTATCGACTACCTGCGCCAGCACATCCAGACCATGCGTGACGCGGTGACCGAGGACGGCATTGACCTGCTGGGCTACACCACCTGGGGCCCGATCGACCTGGTGTCTGCCGGCACGGGCGAGATGTCCAAGCGCTACGGCTTTATCTATGTCGACCGCGATGATGCGGGCAACGGCACTCTCAAGCGTTCCAAGAAGAAGAGCTTTGACTGGTACAAGCATGTCATTGAAACGAATGGTGAGGACCTGTCCTAAGGAAGCTGAGATACTCGATTTCAGAGTCTCCTGACCAAGGCGCCCGGCGAGCAGTTAATGTTCGCCGGGCGCCTTGCCGTCGGCGGATTTTGGGACATGCGGCCCGTTTTTTGAGCCTGCCTGTCGGTACACTAAAAGCACTATGGGTACCCGTGAGCGACATATCGGCCACACGGCCACCCGATCCGCACCCGTGGCGGATCCCAGGGGCGGCAGGCTCTTCGCCATGCCGCGATTCCTCGTTGGCATAACGCACCTGGTGTACCGTCGCCGCGCCTTCGTCATTGCCGGCGTCATAACCGCACTATTTCTTCTGCTTTTGGCGGTCTTGCCGGCGTTATTCGCCTCCGACCCCAAGCTCTCCAACATCGTGCCTGCCTATAGCGAGGTGTCCAAAGAAGTCGTGGACGGGCTTATCCATTCGAGCTCGATTCCGCTGCTTGTCGCTGCGATCGCCTTTTCAATCTGGGGCGTACTGGTCTACCTGCGCTGTCTTGATTACGTCTTGCGCCGGCGCCTCGTTGCCGTTGCCACTATCTGCGCCCTGTGGATGATCGAGGTCATCCTTAAATACAAGTTGTTCACGCCGTTCTATGCTACCGTGCTGTGGTACCTGTACTACGTGCCCATGACGCTCGTTCCGCTGCTCTATCAGCTCTGCGGCCTGCGCCTTGCGGGCCTGGAGCAACATCGTGCGGGCCGCCGCTACCGTACGGCCCTGTGGATTGCGGCCATCCTGCTCATTGGGTTTGTGCTCACCAACGATTTTCACCAGCAGGTCTTTCACTTCGATCGCTCAAGTGACACCTGGAGCAACGACTACACGTACGGCTGGGGCTATTTCGCCGTGCTCATATGGACGGCCTTTAACTTTGTCGCCTTTTTCATTTTGGTGGGTCGGTCTGCGTCTTTCCGCATTCAGCGCTTTTCGGGCACGGCGGCACTCGTGCTGCTGGGCGGCGCGTTCTTTGCCATCTCGTATGCCCTGCGCGTGCCGTGGGCATGGAAGCTCAACTTTTCGCTCGTCTACTGTGTGCTGTGCGTGGTGACGCTCGAGATTTGCCTCGATTGCGGCGTCATTCCGTCGTATCACGACATTGCCGGCATCTTCGATACCCTGCCGCTCGACCTTAAGGTCCTAACGCGTGACCTGCAGGAAGTTTATGCCACGCCGGTATCAAAGTCGATTCCGGCGGGCGTGCGCGAGGAGCTGCGCGCTCAAGAACTCGGACACTCCCACGCCTTTGCTGTCGTTTCCAATCCCGATGTGATGTATCGCTCCTTTCCACTGCTGGGCGGATCGGCCCTGCTTGCTCAGGACGTATCGGAGGTCAACGAACTCAACCGCGAGCTGGCGCATCGGCGTATGGAACTGCAGCGCCAAAACGAACTGCTCACGGCCGACTACGACCTTAAAGCGCATCTGGCAGATCAAGAGGCCGAGGCCTTGTTGGTCAAAGACGTTGACCAGGCACTTGCCCGCGCACTCGGCGAGATGTATGGGCTGCTGAGCTCGCTGCCGCCGCTCACCGACGAGGCGTCCTCGCACGAGCGGTACCGCATGCTGCAGTGTGCCAAGATGTTTGTCGCCTATTGCAAACGCAAAGGCTCGCTCACGCTGGCGCAGCACGGGGAGAGCGGTTTTGATCGCGACCGTATCCAGCTGATCGCCAACGAGATGGCAAGCGATCTGCGCACCATCGATGTCGACTGCGCCTCGATTATTGCCATACGGCGCCCCATGCATGCCAGTGCGGTGAGCGCGCTGTACGACTGCGTGTACGATTTTGCGTTCTTCGCTTACACCACCGACCATCCGGCGCTCATGTATCACCTGAGCGACCACGATTCGTGCAGCGTGGAGCTGCGCGCCACGCTCTTCTCCAATGACGAAGAGGACTTGTCGCAGACGCCGGCTGCCCACGAACTCGAAAGCGCGCTGCAGGGGCGCAACGTGGCATATCGCCTTGAGGGCGAGCCCGGTCAGCTGCGCATGATCGTATTGATGCCGCGGGCAGGTGAGTGACGGTGCAGATTCCGCTTATCCTTCCCCAAATCGTTGCGCTCGATATCGTCTTTGCTCTGGCGGCGTGCCTGCAGACCATTCACGTTCCGCTCATCGCATCGCGCCGCTCGTCCTACAACCGCAAAGTGATTTGCGCCTACGAGGCGAGCCTTGTGCTGCACTTGATTATCTCGGCCGTCATCTTGTTCGCGTTGTCTGGCTCGTATTTGGTGGCGCCGCCTCACGTCGCCGCCGAGGCGGCGGGCGCGCTGCTATGGCTCAACGCTGCGATTGCCGTCTATGGCGTGGTCCTTATGGTGCATTATCGTCGTCCCGTCATGATGGTTGAGCTGCTGCTCGTTGCCGCCGTGACACCGCCGGTGGTTTATGCCATGGGCCCGGCATGGACCGCGGTCCTTATCGCGGAGGGCGCGTTCTTCCTGTTCCGCTCCGTCGCGGCGCTTTTGATGGATGTGCGCAACCGCCAGGAGGACATCACGGCGTTCTCGACGATCGAGACTATCAACGTGATTCCCGTGGGCATTCTGTATCTGGATTCGAAGGGCCGCCCGTTGCTCATGAACCGCCGCATGCGCAAGAATCTCGTGGAGCTTCACAGGCCCACCGACCTGGGCGATATGAGTGGCACGTGGAATGGCCTTCGCAAACTCAGCATGCAAATGCCCGAAAGCAGCAGGAATCGCGTGCGGATCAACTTGGACCGCTTTGGTGAGGCGCGTGCGGTGATCGAGATTTCTTCCGCCGAGATTCGCCTATTTGTGCGCGACGATGTTATGGTTTCGGGTCGTTCGTTCGAACGTATTATTGGCTTGGACGTGACGGAGTATGCGCATGCCCACGACCGTCTGGCGCAGGCCAATCACCTGCTTGAGCTTGCGGGTCAAGAACTTCAGGCTCAGATCGAAGAGGTCAAGAAGGTTGCCGACAATGCGGCCTACCTGCGCATGCGTGCCCGCGTGCACGACGTGATCGGCCAGCGCCTGTCCATCCTCCATCGATATCTGGAAGAGGGGCGCCTAGACGACGAGTCGCTCGAGCAGATTGACCCGCTGCTGCGCTCGATTGCTGCCGACCTGCGTAGCGGTGGCGACAGCGAGCCTGCGGAGCAACTGGGCGATATCGTTCATGCCTTTGGCCTGGTGAGCGTGCAGATCGATGTAGATGGATCGCTTCCGGACGATGCACACGTCGCTGCTGCCTTTTTGCAGATAATCCGCGAGGCGTCGACCAATGCCACCAAGCATGCGCAGGCCCACCAGGTTCAGGTGCGCCTGTGGCAGGAGGTATCGGATGGTGGCGCCATTGCACACATGACGGTATCAAACGACGGGGCACCCGCTCCCGTATCGTATCGCGAGGGAACGGGTATCCCTGGTATGAGGCATGTCGCGCAAAATCTGGGCGGCAGCCTGGAGGTCCATGCCGCCCCGCCCTTTACGCTTGCGGTGTCCATTCCGCTGAACTCCAACGCAACGGTCCAAAGGAGAAGCTCATGATTCGTATCCTTATCGTCGAAGACCAGGCCATTCTGCGCGAGAGCCTCGCACGCTCCGTTGGTGATCAGCCCGACATGACCGTTGTTGCCGCCATCGCCGATGCCTCAGATGCCTTGGACGTCGCGCTCAAGGAGCATCCGGACATGATTTTGATGGACGTGTGCACCGAGCACGATTCCAACGGCATCGTGGCGGCGGCGCGCATCAAAGAGCGGCTGCCCGAGTGCCGCATCGTTATCATGACGGGCATGCCCGAGATTACGTTTGTGGATCAGGCACGCGAGGCGGGCGTCGACAGCTTTGTGTACAAGAATGTCGGCATCGACGAGCTCTTTGCCGTGATGCGTTCCACGTTGGCGGGCTACTGCACGTTTCCCAAGCCGCCCGAAAGCATCTTTTCGGGCACGGCGGCGCTCGATGACGTTGAGCTGTCGATCTTGCGCCTTGCCTGCGAAGGCAAGAGCCGTCGCGAGATTGCGGCCGAGTTGTTTATGAGCGAGGGCACGATCAAGCGCCGCATCTCGGAGATTCTCAACAAGACCGGCTACGACAACATCATGCGCCTGGCCGTGCACGCGGTGACCGAAGGCAGCATCGTCCCCAATATGGAGCGCTAGCGCTCGTTACCTATCGGCGCAAAGTGGCGGGGCCGCAGGATATTTTCCTGCGGCCCCGTCTGGTGTGCGCGGATGTGTCCGCCAATCCGCGGCTGTCGTGGTCTACCGCTACGCGATGGTTGCGCTGTAGGAGGCGACGTCCTCGTAGGAATCGGTCAGGTAGGCGTCGATGCCGATGGTCGTGTTGACCAGGTCGTCAAGGCTGTCAAGCTCGCCGCTCGAGAACGTGAATTCCTCGGTGGCGTTGGTGCCGGGCATCAGGTGAGCCGAGAACCAGGGTTCCTTCATGGTGCCGTTGATGTTGGTCTTGCCGGAAGGAGCGTAGAAGGTCAGGTCCTTGTCGCTCTTGTTGGTGATGTTGACGACAAAACCGATGTCGCCCCACTCGTCCTTGAACTTCTCGGTGATGGTGATGGTGCACAGGTCGTCATCGGCAACGGTGACGGCGGGGGAGATTTCAATCTTCTGGACGTCGTCGTCTTCGACGGCCTCGTCGATCTCTTCTTCCTTCTCGGCCGCCTCGCGATCCTTCTTCACCGTGCCGGACAGGTCCTTGTCGGACTTGGTAAAGACAAGATTGCCGTCATCCTCTTCGAGGATGAGCTTGCCGTCCTTGAGCTTCATGTCATGTGACTCGTCTTCGGCGGTGATGGTTACGGTGGTGGCGTCTTTTGCCTCCCATTTAAGGTCGACGACTTCAAGGAACAGGTCGAGGGCACCTGTACCGTCCTCATCGAGAATCAGGACGCAGTGCACACCCCAATCCTCGAGCATCTTCATGTACTCATCGGTCAGTTCTTCGCCCTCCAGGGTTCCTCCCGAGAGCTCCCAGCTGCCGACGAAGTTGGCCTTGGGGTCTTTGCCGCCGCCGCTGCAGCCCGTCAGGGCAAAGGCGAGCGCAAGGACGCATGTCAGAAATGCGAGTACGGACTTTTTGAACGTTGTCTTCATGGTGTCCTCCTTTATCGAACGAAACCCATAGAAGCAAATGCGGGGGTGGCGGATCCCCCGCCAATTACCAGATAGAGGGGCTAGGGCCTGGGCGTTCCGCAGTTGCTGCAGAACTTGCCGCCGTTTTCGCTGCCGCAGTTGGGGCAGAACCACTTGGTCGGTGCCGGGGCGGGTGCGGGACTGCCACACTCGGAGCAGAACTTGCCGGTGTTGGTGGCGCCGCAGCTGCAGGTCCATGTGCCGGCCGCGGGGGCAGCGGCAGGGGCCGGTGCGGGAGCGGGTGCCGGAGCCGGCTGCGGGGCGGCCTGCTGCTGTGCCTGGCCGGCGGCGAACAGCTGGCTGGCGTTCATGCCGCCCATGCCACCTGCCATGCCCATGCCCATAAAGCCTGCCATCGCGCCGTTGGGGTTGGCGGCTGCCGCGCGCATTGCGTCGCTCTGGGCGCTGGCAATGTTGGCTGCCGCCATGGTGGGATCGCGCATGACCGCGGCTTTCTGCAGGTCCTTGATCATCTGCTCGTCTTCTTGCGAGGCTGCGATGGAGTTGACGCCAAAGCTCACGATCTCGACACCACGCAGGTCGCGCCAGTCGGCAGAGAGGACCTCGTTGAGCGCACGAGCGAGCTCGGTGGTGTGGCCGGGGATGGCGCTGTAGCGGATGCCCATCTCCGAGATCTTGGCGAAGGCGGGCTGCAGGGCGGTGAGCAGCTCGGACTTAAGCTGGCTGTCGATCTTGTCGCGCGTGTAGCTATCGGTCACGTTGCCGCACACGTTGGTGTAGAACAGCAGCGGGTTGGTGATGCGGTACGAGTACTCGCCGTTGCAGCGCACGGAGATGTCAACGTCCAGGCCAATGTTGTTATCGACCACGCGGAAGGGCACGGGCGAGGCGGTGCCGTACTTGTTGCCGATGATCTCCTTGGTGTTGATGAAGTAGACGCGCTGGTCCTTGCCCGCGTCGCCGCCAAAGGTAAAGCGGCTGCCGATATTGGCGAAGGTCTCCTTGATGGAATCGCCCAGGTTGCCGCTAAAGACGCTCGGCTCGCTGCCGGTATCGAAGACGAACTCACCGGGCTCCAGTGCGACTTCGATGATCTTGCCGTTTTGCACCACGAGCATGCCCTGGCCATCGTTGACGGCGATGACGGAGCCGTTGGAGATGACGTTGTCCTCGCCGCGCGTGTTGGAGCTGCGGCCACCGGTGCGTTTGCTGCCCTTGCAGGCCAAGACGTCAGCAGGCATCGATTCGCAGTAGATAAATTCCTTCCACTGGTCGGCCATGACGCCGCCGGCAGCTCCCAATCCAGCTTTCAAGAGTCCCATGGTGATCTTCCTTTCTCGTCAAAGGCCGGGTGGTATTGGTTGGATTGCTTAGTCGTCCTTGTCGTCTTTCATGACAACGGTGGTCTCGGTGTGGCTGAAGGTGTCGTGCCTCTCGGTCAGGTCGAGCTCGCCGCAGTACTCGTCGGCGTGGGTGGCCTCGTTGGCCGTCTTGAGCTGGCCTACCAGTAGCACGTCTCCGATAATCACGATGATCAGCGGCGCGATGATGTTGATGAGGATGCCCTCGATATCAAAGGCGAGGTAATCCGGATCGAAGGCGTTCTCGCCCATAAAGAGAATCTGGGAGAGGACAAATCCGATCACAAAGAACAGCACCGAGGCGATGGCGAGCTTGGGCTTGGAGCAGGGGAGCTCGCCGACCAAGCGGCCGGTCTGGCCGTTCATGGCAAACAGGTAGCTCTTGCCGTTCCACGAGGTGGAGAGCATCCAGACGGGGAACAGGGCGTAGTCGCTGTCTTCCCAGGTGTAGTCGAGCTGCTTGCTTTCGACCGTGGCATCGTCGTATTCGTCGACGACGGTCTCGCGCAGGGCCGAGATCGTGCTCTCCTCCATGCGGCGCTCGGCGCGCGCCTTGCACGTCTCGCAATCCTCATCGTAACGGTTGGCGATGTAGCCGGGCATATATGCGACCGAGAACGGACGCAACGCGTCGTAGTCAAACGGCTCGATGGCGTCCATGTGGCCGTCGGGCATCTTGGACGATCCGTCGACGGGCACGCGCTTAAACGAGATATTGCCCTTGCGGTAGGCATCGTAGTGGTCGGTGGTCGTGACGGTGCGGTCGGATTTCTCGGTCACGGTCTCGTTGGTCGCGTCAAAGTACACTTCGCCGTCAACGCGGGCGCCGTAGAGCCAAAACGGCACGTAGACACCTTGGACCTCGTCGATGTGGTTGCCGGTGACAAAGCTCTTGGGCAGCAAGATTTTGCCCTTGTAGTGTTCCTTGAGTGCGGTCGTGACGTCGTCGCGCCCGAGCTTAAACGGAATCACCAGGTCGGGCGAGAAGTCGCCAGAGAGCTGGCCGGGCGCCACGGCGGAGTTGCCGCAGTACGGGCAGGTGGTGACGGCGACGGTGCCGTCGGACACGAGCTCGGCGCCGCACGACGAGCAGATGTAGCCGGCGTTTTGGGCGAGCTCCTGCACCGCGTCGTCGGCAGCAGGTTTGGGAGCTGCGGCTGCGGCATCGGCTTTGGCATCTGCCTTGTCTTGGCGCTCGCGATAGAGGGCCTCGACTTCTTCGACTTCAAAGCGTGAGTCACAGTAGTCGCAGACAAGCTTTTGCTCGGCGCTGGCAAAATGCAGGGGACCACCGCAGGCAGGGCACTGATAGTTAACGCTCTCGAAGGCCATGATCGGTCCTTTCCGTGCCGGAGGCTATGCGCCGATGGCGCCGCCGCAGTATTCGCAGCGCCCACTGGCATCGGGAATGGTGGTGGCTCCGCAGAAGGGGCAGGTCACCGCGGTCTTGGGGGCCTTGGCGGCCACGACGCTGTCGCGCGTCTCCTGGCGCAGCTGCACCAGCGCGTCGCGGACCTCGGTTGCTTGGCGCTTGGCCTCGCGGTATTCGATGGAGCCGCGCTGATCGATGGTGGAGTCGTTTACGCGCAGGTTGATCTCGGTAAAGTACGGCGTGTTGACGTGAATGGTCAGATTAAAGTCGTAATCCAGGTCGTAGCGCGGCGGGTCATAACTCTCGCGCTCGCCGTCCTTGGTCTCGCGATAGATTTCGGTGCGATGCTCGTCGATATCCATATCGCAGCCGAGTACCTGCGAGAACTCGATGATGTCGGGATTGGCGTCGCGCCAGCGGCTCTGCGAGGTAATGATCAGCAGGCCCGCGTCCTCGTCGAGCATGATGTTGGTGCGCCCGGCAGAAAGCGTGCGCGTGGGGTTGAACGACGCCAGGCGCTCGGCATTGGCCTCGCGGTAGGCGAGCTGCTCGCGGATATCGTCCGCGGTGCTGGAGCGATAGCCGTGAAAGTAGGGGGAGAGCTTGCCGGCGCACTCTTTGCACAGGTAGCCTTCATTGATTTTTGTCTTACCTAGAAGTCCCAGTTCGGTACCGCAAATCGCGCACTCTTTCTTCTCGAACATCTTGTCAAAGAAGCCCATGGCTGCCTCCCATCAACTGGTAGCGTGTGTCACTTTTGATGATGGGGGAGTGCGCAGCCTTTCACGATACCCAGACGGCTCAAGGAGTCTCCACAACTGGGACACATGGCCCATTTTCCACTCATTGGGGACAGACTTAAATGAGTGAAACTACTCATTTAAGTCTGTCCCCAATGAGTGTGTCCCCAATGAGTGTGTCCCCAATGAGTGTGTCCCCAAT
>CAUBPS010000028.1 GCA_958437935.1 uncultured Collinsella sp.
CCGTACATGTACGGATGAATGTGGGAAGTGTTCGGATGAAGTTGATAATCAAGGGGCGGCGCGCCAGGGAGATAGTGGACGAGATAGTCGAGAAGCACGGCCTCAAGAAGGAGTAACATCGGGATTTGCAGCGACGGACCTCAGGACGCTCTTACACCACGTCTGCGCGCGCGACCCGCCTAGAGGCCGTAAAGAGGTCATTTGAGGCAGTTTTGGCTGCTACTAAAAATGTAACAGTACTCATATTTGACCTTTTTTGGCCGCAGGGTCCGGAAGGGGCTGTCAATCGGGCCCCAAGAGAGCTAATTCGAGTGCCGTGGACAAAAAAACGGGGGCGCAGGGTGTCCTGCGCCCCCGTTCTCGGGCGTCATTCGTCTCCTGCGGCCGAATCTACGCCGCCTCGTCGAACTGCGAGTTGTACAGGTCGGCGTAGAAGCCGCCCTGGGCGAGCAGCTCGTCGTGCGTGCCCTTCTCGACGATGTCGCCGTCGCGGATTACTAGGATCACGTCGGCGTTGCGGATCGTGGACAGGCGGTGCGCGATGACAAAGCTCGTGCGGCCCTGCATCAGCGCATCCATGGCGCGCTGGATGAGCTCCTCGGTGCGGGTATCGACGTTGGAGGTCGCCTCGTCCAGAATCAGAGCCGGGCGGTCGGCCAAAATGGCACGGGCGATGGTCACGAGCTGGCGCTGGCCCTGCGACAGGTTAGTGCCCTCCTCATTGATCATAAAGTCGTAGCCGCCGGCGAGCGTATGGATAAAGTGGTCGCAGCGTGCGGCGCGTGCAGCGGCTTCGACCTCGGCATCGCTCGCGTCGGGACGTCCGTAGCGGATGTTCTCGCGGATGGTGCCGTTAAACAGCCAGGTATCCTGCAGCACCATGGCAAACTCGCCGCGCAGTGCCGCGCGGTCCCAGTCGCGCACGTCAATGCCCTCGACACGTAGCGAACCGCCATCCACATCGTAAAAACGCTGCAGCAGCTTGATGAGCGTGGTCTTGCCGGCGCCGGTGGGACCGACGATGGCGATGGTCTGGCCGGGCTGCGCCTCGCAGCTAAAGTCGTGGATGATGGTCTTGTCGGGCGTGTAGCCAAACTTGACATGGTCAAACTCCACGTGGCCAGGGCGCTTCTCGGGAATCTGCGCGTCGGCCTTCTGCTCCTCCTCGGGCGCGGCCAGGAACTCAAAGACGCGCTCGGTGGCGGCAGCCATCGACTGCATCGTGTTGCTCACGTTGCCCAGTTGCTGCACGGGCTGCGTAAAGTTGCGAACGTACTGGATAAAGCTCTGGATGTCGCCGGGCGTGGCATTGCCGGTCAGCGCGAGCTGTGCGCCCACCACGACGACGCCCACGTAGCCCATGTTGCCCACCAGGCTCATAAGCGGCATCATCAGGCCCGACAGGAACTGCGAGCGCCAGCCACTAATAAAGAGACGGTCGTTTTGACGGTCGAACTCTTCGATCGAGGCCTCGGCGCGGTCGAACACCTGAATGACGTTCTGGCCGGCAAAGTCCTCCTCGATAATGCCGTTGACGGCGCCCAGAACCTGCTGCTGCTCGCGGAAGTACGGCTGCGAGAAGTGAATCATTACGGTCAAGATAATCGCGGCGGCCGGCAGCGTGAGCACGGTGACGCCGGTAAGCGGCAGGCTGATCGAAAGCATCATGACGAGCACGCCGATAATCTGCGTCACCGACGTGATGAGCTGCGTCACGCTCTGGTTGAGCGACTGACCCAGCGTATCGACGTCGTTGGTGATGCGGCTGAGTACGTCTCCCTTGCTGTGGCCGTTGAAGTAACTCATCGGCACGACGGCAATCTTGGCGGCGATTTCCTTGCGCATGCGGTAGCAGATCTTTTGCGTGACGCCGGTCATGAGCCAGCCCTGGACCAGGCTGCAGACAGAGCTCGCCAGATACAGGCAGAGCAAAAAGCCGAGCGTCTTGGCGATCCAGTCAAAGTCAACGTCGCCGGTGCCGTTGACCTTGGCGACCAGGCCTTCGAACAGCTTGGTCGTAACCTGGCCGAGCACCTTGGGTCCCACAATGTTAAAGATGACCGAGCACACGGCAAAGGCGACGGCGGCAAACACGGCAATCTTGTGCTGGCCGATATAGCCGAGCAGCTGCCTCATGGTGCCCTTAAAGTCCTTGGCCTTTTCGCCGCGACGCATGCCGCCCATGCGGCCCATGGGACCACGCTGGCGGGTGGGCTTGGGAATCTGAGTCTTGGTCTCGTCTGCCATTAGCGCTCGCCTCCTTCCATGACGGCTGCAATTTCTTCTTGGGTAAGCCCCAGCTCCTCGGCGGAAAGCTGCGACTGTGCGATCTCCAGGTACGCCGGGCAGCTGCGCAGCAGCTCCTCGTGCGTGCCGGTGCCCACTACGTGGCCGTAGTCGAGCACGATGATCTGGTCGGCGTGCATGATGGTCGCGATGCGCTGGGCCACGACCACGAGCGCGGCGTCGGTGACGTTTTTGGCCAACTCCTCGCGCAGGCGAGCGTCGGTCTTGTAGTCGAGGGCGCTAAACGAGTCATCGAACACCACGACCTCGGGCTTTTTGGCCAACGCGCGGGCGATGGCCAGGCGTTGGCGCTGACCGCCCGAGACATTGGAGCCGCCCTGGCTGATGGGGGAGTCGTAGCCGCCCTCGCGCTCGGCGATAAAGTCTTCCGCCTGGGCGACGCGTGCTGCCTGGCGCATATCCTCGTCACTCACCATGTCGCCGGCAAACTTGAGGTTGCTCTCGACGGTACCCGAGAACAGACGACCCTGCTGCGGAATATAACCGATGCGGCGGCGCAGCTCGGAAAGGGTCATGTCGCGCACATCGATGCCGTCGAGCGAAATGCTGCCGCCCGTGACGTCGTACAGGCGCGGAATCAGCTGCACGAGCGTGGACTTGCCCGAGCCCGTGGAGCCAATAATGCCGAGCATCTGACCGGCATGCGTGGTGAAGTTCACGCCGCTGATGACGTCGGCGCGGGCATCGGGATACTGGAAGCTCACGTCGCGGAAGGTGAGCTCGCCGCGCGGCGCGCTGGCAGCGGGCAGTTTGGGCGAGGCGGGGTCGTTGATGCTCGTGGGGCAGGTGATGACCTCTTCCACGCGCTCGGCTGCGACCTCGGCGCGGGGCAGGATGACCGAAACCATGGTGAGGATCATAAACGCCATGACGATCTGCATGGTGTAGGAGATAAACGCCATCATGTTGCCGACCTGCATCACGCCGTCGGACACGCCCTGCGCGCCAAACCAGACGATAAGCACGGTGATGCAGTTCATGACGAGCATCATGAGCGGCATCATAAAGCTCATGGCTCGGTTGGTGTAGAGCTGCGTGGTCATCAGGTCGAGCGAAGCCTTGTCAAAACGCTCGAGCTCATGCTCCTCGCGGTTGAACGAGCGGATGGGCATAAGGCCGTCGAGCAGCTCGCGGGCGGTAAGGTTCACACGGTCCACAAAGCTCTGCATCTTTTTGAACTTGGGCATGGTGAGGCCCATAAGCACGCCGACGACGGCCGAGACCGCGATGATGGCCACGGCGATGGTCCACTCTAGGCCGGTATGGTTGGCCAGGACGCGCATGACGGCGACGATGCCCATGACGGGGGCCATCAGACACATGCGGATAAACAGGGTTGCGGCCATCTGGATCTGCTGAATGTCGTTGGTGCAGCGGGTGATGAGCGAGGCCTGGCTAAACTTGCCCACCTCGGCCGGCGAGAAGTGCATAACCTTGTTGAAGGTCTCGCGGCGCAGGTCGCGGGCGATGGAGCAGGCGGTGCGCGAAGCCACGGCACCGGTCAGGATGGTGGCGACGAGCGAGATCAGGCACAGACCAAACATCGTGGTCGCCATGCGGCCCAGGTAGGCGTTCTGCACGTCGGCGGGGTCGATGCCCTGCGCCTTGTACTCGTCTTGCACATAGCTCACGGCGCGTTGGGTCACGATGGAGCCCGACATGGAGCCCATTTTGTCCGCCATATCGTTGGCGCCCTCGACGAGCTTGCCCTGGTCGATTAGGCCGCCTTCAACGCCTAGACGCAGACCCTTCATGGTGATCTTACCGCCGTCGGCATCAATCTGCTTTTGCATGTTCTGCGCCGCTGCGGCCTTCTGCTGCATCTCGGCGAGTTGCTCGGACGTCATCGCCGCCATCTGCTCGGGCGTGGGCATGGCCCGGGCGCCGCTGTTGTCTTTCTCGCCGGACGTGCCCATCATGTCGCCCATGGAGTTGGCATCGATGCCCTGGTTGAACGAAAGGACGACAGTCTCGGGCAGGCTCATGATGTCGGAAATCTTGCCGCCGTCGGCGCGCTCCTCCTCGGTGCCCTTGTACGTTCGAATGCCGTTATTGTCCGCCTTGCTAAACACGGCCTCCACAGCCTTGGCGTCCTTGGTGCTCATAAAGAGTTCGAGGTCGTCGAGCGATTCGGCACGGATGGTGTCGGGCACGGGCGACGCGATGCCGCCTTGCTGCACACCCACGTCGACGATGTCGCTCATATAGGTAGGCAGCGCCAGATCGGCGTTGCAGCTGATTACGATAAGTACGATAGCTGCGAACAGTGCCAGGATATGTTTTTTAAAGAGCTTGAGAATCCTCACTCGGCATCTCTCCTTTCTTGATTGCGGTCGATAATTTCGTTGGCACGTCTAAGAAGGCGCACCATCTCTTGGGTATCTGTTTCGCCAAGCTGCTCGAGGAAGGCCGCGGTGCGGTCCTCGAATTCCCGACGTTTGATTTCGATAACCTGGAATCCTTTGTCGGTCACCGTGACGTGTACGCGACGACGGTCGGTCTTTGAGTGCTCGCGCTCGACCCAGCCCTTGGCCTCGAGGGCGCGCAGGATATTGGCGATGCGGGCGCTCGAGACCCAGGCACGATCGGCGAGTTCGCTCGGCGTGAGCGAGCCGCCGGCGCGCATGAGGGCGCGCATGACGGCCATCTCGCCACCCAGAGCCTGGTCGGCAAAGCGCGAAACGCGCTGGTGCATGCTGCCAAACTCGGTAAAGAGCTGACGCCCAAGCTCATGGAAATCGGTATCTTCCACCGAAAACCCCTAACACTAGAAACTATTTTCGGTGAAAGATGATACCCTTGCACGCGCACCCTATACGGTAGAATTTTTGGGACATGTCTAGAAAACTACCTTTAGGCGACCTCCGTGCACCGTCGGTACCAGCAAAGTTAGGGGTAGATCGTTAGGCATGTCCCAAAGCCTACTCAGAGGCACTTTACCCTGCTAAAACTGGCATAACAGCTAGAGTGAACGTCGTACAAAGGCAAGGAAAAATACCAAACAAATCGGTGAACGGTAGTCGTTCGCGCTCGCATTTCCTGCGGGTTTGTAAAAAACGCTCTTATGATATAAAAAAAGAAACATATAACAGCCCAGATGGAGAGGGTCGCTATGTTATCCTTCTCAAACGGGTGAAATCTTGGGTTTTGGGTTGTAGCTCCAAGGTGGACAAACGTTTTTCCTGCGCCAACGTGTGGTGAAGAACGGAAGAAGCCGGTAGTGCAAGCCGATAATTCAAGAATTCAATAAGCAGCGGTGTGAGAGAGCGCCGCATTACACGTAACTAGGAGCGTGGTTACACAATGCAGGAGGCATGGGAAGGCTTCAAGGAAGGCATCTGGACGGGAGAAGTTGACGTCCGAGACTTTATCCAGAAGAACTACACCCCCTACGAGGGCGACGAGTCGTTCCTCGCCGGCCCGACCGAGCGTACCAAGGAGCTGTGGGGCGAGGTTCTCGACCTGCTGCTCAAGGAGCGCGAGCAGGGCGGTGTCCTCGATATGGACACCAAGACCGTTACGGGTATCGTGAGCCACCCCGCTGGCTACATCGATAACGCCCACCGCGAGAAGGAGACCATCGTCGGTCTTCAGACCGACAAGCCGCTCAAGCGCGCGCTGCACGTCAACGGCGGTATCCGCATCGCTTGCCAGGCCGCCAGCCAGCACGGCTACAAGGTCGACGAGAACGTTGTCGAGCGCTACACTTTCGAGCGCAAGACCCACAACGCCGGCGTCTTCGATGTTTACACCCCCGAGATGCGTGCTTGCCGCTCGGCTCACATCATCACCGGTCTGCCCGATGGCTATGGCCGCGGCCGCATCATCGGCGACTACCGTCGTGTTGCCCTGTACGGTGTCGACTACCTGATCAAGGACAAGGAGGCCCAGAAGGCTTCCACCCCGACGGTCATGACCGCCGACAACATCCGCGATCGTGAGGAGCTGCAGGAGCAGATCCGCGCCCTCGGCGAGCTCAAGATGATGGCCGAGACCTATGGTTTCGATATTTCCAACCCTGCTACCAACACGCAGGAGGCCATCCAGTGGATGTACTTCGCCTACCTCGCTGCCGTCAAGGAGCAGAACGGCGCCGCTATGTCCATCGGCCGTACCTCCACGTTCATCGACATCTACGCTGAGCGCGACCTTGCCAACGGTACCTTCACCGAGGAGCAGATCCAGGAGTTCGTGGATCACTTCATCATGAAGCTCCGCATGGTCAAGTTTGCCCGTACCCCCGAGTACCAGGCCCTGTTTACTGGCGATCCGCAGTGGGTCACCGAGTCCATCGGCGGCATGGGTGTTGACGGCCGTACGCTCGTTACCAAGATGAGCTACCGCTACCTGCACACGCTCGAGAACATGGGCACCAGCCCCGAGCCCAACATGACCGTTCTGTGGTCGACCCGTCTGCCCGAGAACTTTAAGAAGTTCTGCGCCAAGACTTCTGTCGCCAGCTCCTCGATCCAGTACGAGAACGACGACCTCATGCGCGTTTACCACGGCGACGACTACGGCATCGCCTGCTGCGTGTCCTCCATGCGCATTGGCAAGGAGATGCAGTTCTTCGGCGCCCGTGCCAACTTGGCCAAGTGCCTGCTGTACGCACTCAACGGCGGTGTTGACGAGGTCTCCAAGAAGCAGGTCGGCCCCAAGTACCGCGCCGTCGAGGGCGATACGCTCGATTACGACGACGTTGTGGCCAAGTACAACGACATGATGAAGTGGCTCGCTGGCGTGTACGTCAACTCGCTGAACATCATCCACTACATGCACGACAAGTACTGCTACGAGCGCATCCAGATGGCTCTGCACGACAAGCACGTGCACCGCTGGTTCGCTACGGGCATCGCTGGCCTTTCCGTCGTGGCTGACTCCCTGTCCGCCATCAAGTACGCCAAGGTCCACCCCGTCCGTGACGAGAACGGCATCATCGTCGACTTCGAGACCGAGGGCGAGTTCCCCAAGTACGGTAACGACGACGACCGCGTCGACCAGATCGCTCACGACGTTGTGCACCAGTTCATGGAGTACATCCGCATGAACGACACCTACCGCAACTCCGTGCCCACGACCTCGGTTCTGACCATTACCTCCAACGTCGTGTACGGTAAGAAGACCGGCTCCACGCCCGACGGCCGCAAGGCTGGCCAGCCGTTCGCCCCGGGTGCTAACCCCATGCACAAGCGCGATATCCACGGCGCCATCGCTTCGCTGTCTTCGGTTTCCAAGCTCCCGTTCCGCGATGCTCAGGACGGCATCTCCAACACCTTCTCCATCATCCCGAGTGCGCTCGGCAAGGAGGACCAGGTGTTCTTTGGCGATATCGACCTTGATCAGCTGGGCGAGTAACTATTGTTAGTGCTATACTAACAATAACGATTACTGATTAGCGCGCCGGTTTTGGCCGGCGCCTATCGATCGAAGGAGACACATTATGAAGGTTTCTGAAGTTTCCGAGACTCAGGCCGATAACCTGGTCCACATGCTCGACGCTTACGCCGAGAAGGGTGGCCACCACCTGAACATCAACGTCTTCAACCGTGAGACGCTGCTCGACGCTCAGGCTCACCCCGAGAAGTACCCGCAGCTGACCATCCGCGTTTCCGGCTATGCCGTGAACTTCCACACGCTCACCAAGGAGCAGCAGGACGAGGTCATTGCGCGTACCTTCCACGACAAGTTCTAAAGGGGTTTAACTCCCGCAGGATCGCCGGGCCGCTTTGGGTTACTTTCCAAAACGTCCTCGGACATGCAAAGGGCTCCGCTGCGCGCTTCGCGCGGCGGAGCCCTTTGCGTCCTGCGGAAATGTTTTGGAAAGTAACCCAAAGCGGCCCGGCGGGGGTCCTGTGTAGTCACCCTTTAGGCGGAACTCTCCTAATTATTTGGATGAGTCGTTTACTTACTTGTGCTGTTACCGTCTTCCCGCTGTTGTTGGGGTATGCTTTGTTCGTATGTAAACGTTTGACATGTTGATGGGGGAGGGTGCTATGGCTCGCGAGGGCGCTCGTTCTAAGGATTCTGCTAAGCCTGGCATCAAGGAAGTTGCAGCGGTGGCGGGGGTTTCGCCTACTACGGTATCTCGCGTGCTTAATAATCGCGGCTATATTAGCCAAGAGACCCGTGATAAGGTCCATGCCGCGATGGAGCGCATCAACTATACGCCCAACGATATCGCCCGTGCCATGCTCAACGGTCGCCTGAATCTTATCGGTATGATCGTTCCCTTTGTGAGCAGCCCGTTCCATGCTCAGGTTGTGCAGGCGGTCGAGCGCACGTTAGCGGAAAACGGCTTTAAGATGTTGCTGTGCAACAGCGCCAATCGACCCGATCTTGAGCGTTCCTATATTGACATGCTCCGCCGCAATATGGTCGACGGCGTCATCGTCAACTCCCTCAATATCGGTGCCGAGGCATATGCCGAGATGGGCTTGAGCCTGGTTGGCATCGACTGCGATCTTGGCGAGGGCTCTGTCCAGATTGCAAGTGACAGCTATGGCATTGGCGAGCTCGCCACGCGCCGTCTGATTGATGACGGCTGCAGGCGTATCCTGTGCCTGCGCAGCAATAGCCGCATGCGCATGCCTGCCAATAAGCGTACCGATGCCTACCTCGATGTTGTTGAGCAGGCCGGTTTGTCCGCGCTTGTCCGTGAGGTTGAGTTCGTTAAGCCCGACGACGAAAAGGGCGCGGTCGTTGCGAAGATCCTCGATGAGAACCCCGATATTGACGGCATCTTTGCGGGAGACGATACGATGGCGGCCATCTGTCTCAACGTGATGAAGCAGCGCGGCTTGAGCGCTCCGGACGATATTAAGGTCGTGGGCGCGGATGGTGCCCGCCGAACTATGACGTTTATGCCTGACTTAACAACCGTACGTCAAGATATCGATCGCATCGGAGAGCTCGCGGCGCAATCCATCATCGCTCTTATTAACGGCAATAATCCCGAATCGAATATCAAGCTCCCCGTTGAACTCATTGAGGGCAAAACCGCGTAGTTCATCCCGTGCCAAAAGAATTCCTCAAACGCCTCTGATGACCGTTCACCGGCATATGTCAACCGTTTGCCGACGACTGGAACTGCGAAAAGACGTATTGGTGTGAAAACGTTTGACATATGAAAACGATTGACATATCTTGCCATTGTACCGAGTTAGTATGTCGTGGAAAGGAAGTCTCGGATGCACAAGGTGTATTACCAGCCTGAGGGAATTTGGGTAGGCGACATCATGCCGTACGGCGAGGACGGCACGTTCTATCTCTATCATCAGCGTGACACGCGTAACCCCGAACCTTTCGGAGAGCCGTTTGGCTGGGCACTCGCTACGACCAAGGATTTCGTCAACTACAAGGACTTTGGCGAGAGCCTTGAGCGTGGCGGCGACGAGGAAGTCGACCAGTACATTTATGCCGGCACGGTGTTTAAGGTGGGCGACAAGTACCATGCGCTCTACACTGGTTGCAATCGCGATAAGGTCCGCGCACGTTTGATGAAGCAGGTTCTTCTTCACGCAACGAGCGACGACGCCGTCAAGTGGGAGAAGAACATCGCCGAGACGCTGCTTCCGCCCCAGGAGGGTTACGATGACCGCAACTGGCGCGATCCCTTTGTGCTTTGGGATGAGGAGAACGAAGAGTACATGCTCATCCTCGGCACGCGTGTGGGCGAGGACAAGCGTCTGATGACCGGCCGCCTGGTCAAGTTCACCTCCAAGGATCTGACCAACTGGGAGTTCCAGGGCGACTGGTGGAATCCGGGCCTGTACACCATGTTTGAGATGCCTGATCTCTTTAAGATGGGCGACTGGTGGTACCTCGTCTTTTCCGAGTACAGCGACGGCAACAAGACCCGTTACCGCATGTCCAAGTCCATCAACGGTCCTTGGATTACCCCCGCTGACGACTCCTTCGACGGCCGCGCGTACTACGCCGCTCGCACCGCATTCGATGGCGAGCGTCGCGTTCTCTTTGGTTGGGTTCCTACGCGTGACGAGGGCGGCGACCCCAGCTCTTACCTATGGGGTGGCACCTTTATGCCCCTCGAGATCGTTCAGCGTGCCGACGGAACGCTCGGCACCAAGCTCCCCGACAGCATGCTTGGCGCCTTTGGCGAGGGCAAGGCTGTCGAGACCTTTGAGCTTTCCTGCGAGTCGGGCAAGGTCGAGCAGGTGCTCGCCGCGGATGCCGGCTCCACCTACTTGCTCGATGCCGACATTGAGCTCGGCGGTAACGCTGCCGGCTTCTCGGTCAAGTTCGCCGAGGACGCCGAGACCGGTCTTGCCTATGAGTTCCGCGCCAACCTGCGCGAGGGCAAGCTCGAGTTCACGCCGGCTCCCCAGTACCCGTGGTTCCAGGTCAACAACATGGGCCTCGAGCGTCCGTTGTTCTTTAAGGGCGAGGGCACTCACCATGTGCGTCTGGTCGTCGACGACGACATCGCGACCATCTTTGTCGATGATGTTGCGCTCAACGCTCGCTTCTGCAACAAGCAGGGCCAGGGTGTGGCGCTTACCGTCACCGACGGTGCGCTCAAGTGCGCAAACGCAACGATCGCGTCTCTGTAGCGGCAACGAACCGTTTTATGATTTAGAAAAGGAATGGAGAGGAACATGGACTACAAGGCAGTGTCCCAGCAAGTCGTCGACAACGTCGGCGGACTGGAGAACATCGAGGGCGCCACGCATTGCGTGACCCGTCTGCGTCTGGTGCTCAAGGATACGAGCAAATACAACAAGGCCGAGCTCGAGAACATCGATGGCGTCAAGGGCGTGCTGTACAACAGCGGCCAGCTCATGATCATCTTCGGTACCGGTACCGTCAACAAGGTTTACGATGAGTTTATGGCTCTGACGGGCGTTAAGGAGATTAGCGCTTCCGAGGCCAAGGGCGCCGAGGCGGACAAGAAGGGCAAGTTCTTCTCGGTCCTCAAGGTATTCTCGGACATCTTTATCCCCATCATTCCCGCCTTCGTCGGCGCTGCTATCATCATCGGCCTTAAGTCACTGATCGTTGCCAACGGCCTCTTTGGCATGGAGGGCAGCCTCGCCGATCACAGCGAGTTTCTCAAGAACCTCGCAAGCTTCTTTGCCATTATCGCCACCACGTTCGACTACCTGCCTGTCCTGGTTATGTACAGCGCGGTCAAGCGTTTTGGCGGTAACCCGATCCTGGGCATCCTCGTCGGTATCGTCATGGTTCACCCGAGCCTTATGAACCGCAATACGTTCGTTATGGACCCGACGGGTGCTGAGTACTGGAACTTCGGTCCGCTATCCATTCCCATGGTTGCTTTCCAGGGCGGTGTGTTCCCCGCAATCCTGACTGCCTGGTTTATGGCCAAGGTCGAGAAGATTGCCCAGAAGTACATCCCCGAGGTCGTTTCGTTCGTCTTTGTCCCGACCGTTACCCTGATTCTTGCTAACGTCGCCCTGTTCACCGTGTTCGGCCCGCTCGGTAACCTGATCGGTGACGTCCTCGCCGGCGTAATCGATATCCTGTACAACAGGATGGGCGTCTTTGGTGCCTTTGTCTTCGCCGCGTTCCTGCAGCCGCTTGTCGTTACTGGTACGCATCAGTTCATCCAGGGTATCGAGGCAAACCTTGTTGCCACGACTGGCTTCAACTACATCCAGGCCATCTGGTCGGTTTCCATCATCGCCCAGGGCGGCGGCGCCATCGGCATGTACCTCATTCACAAGAAGCATTCCAAAGAGCGCAACATTTGCATGTCGTCCTTTATCCCGACGCTGGTCGGAATCTCCGAGCCCGCTATCTTTGCTGCAAACATGCGCTACTCGATCATCCCGTTCATCTGCGCATGCATCGGTGCAGGCTGCGGCGGTGCCTTCGTCAAGCTCTTTGAGGTGCGCGCTATCGGTCAGGGTCTGACCGGCGTGCTTGGCCTGCTCATCGTCACGCCCGAGACCCTCGTGTGGTATGTGGCTGGCAATCTCATCGCCTTTATCGTGCCGATCGTCTTGATCTTTGCCTACAACAAGGCAAAGGGCGTGCCGACCACCGATGAAGAGGGCGCTGGCGCTGGCTTCGACGTTAGCTTCTAGTTGCGCCGTTCAGTGTAATCTGAGGATAAGTCCATTTGAGGAAGGGCGTTCGACTCGTGTGAGTCGAGCGTCCTTCCCCATAGACGAGAAAGTCAACGGCGATGTTTAATCAAAAAAATAAGGTGACACGCGCGGACTATGAGCAGTGGCGTGCCGGACAGGATGAGACGGCGGGTCGCATCGCGTCCGACCCCGATAGGCTCCTGTTCCATGTGGAGCCTGAGCTTGGCTGGCTCAACGACCCCAACGGTTTGGTTCAGATTGGTGATACGTATCACATCTATCATCAATACGATCCTTTCGATGCTGCGCATGGCGGTCCAGTGCTTTGGAACCATCTGACGACAAAGGATTTTGTGACGTACGAGAATCACGGCCCCGTACTGTTCCCCGATTCCGATTTGGATTCGAGCGGAGCGTATTCTGGTTCTGCCTTTGTACGCGATGGCAAGATTCACTACTTCTATACCGGCAACGTCAAGCATTTTGACCGCGATGATTACGACTACGTGTTGACGGGCCGTGAGCAAAACCAGATTCATATGGTTGCCGAGAATCCCAACGAATTGGGCGAGAAGCGCATAGCTGTTGGACCGGTCGATTACCCCGACGATATCGGTACGCACGTGCGCGACCCCAAGATCCTTGAACACGACGGTATCTACTACATGGTTCTGGGCGCTCGCACGAAAGACGACCGTGGCTGCGTGCTTGTCTATACCTCGCGCAATCTTGAGGACTGGAGCTATGCGACGCGCATTGAGCTGGGCGAGAAGTTTGGCTTTATGTGGGAGTGCCCCGATCTGTTTGAGCTCGATGGTGAGCTTATTCTCGTTTGCTGTCCGCAGGGTGTGCCTGCCGATGGTTGGCGTTACCGCAATCCGCATCAGTGCGTGTGGTTCCCTATCGAGGCCGATTGGGAGGCGCCGAGCTTTAAAATCGTCGGGCAGGGCATGCCCCCGATGGTCGATGCCGGTTTTGATTTCTATGCTCCGCAGTCCTTTGAGGATGCTGCAGGCCGGCGTTTGATGATCGGATGGTCGGGTTGCCCCGACGCGACAGCAGAAAACCCGACGGTGGCGCGCGGGTGGCAGTGCGCGTTGACGGTGCCGCGAGAGCTGAGCATGCGCGATGGTAAGCTCTGCCAGCAGCCGGCGCACGAGATTGAGAGGATGCGCGGCGGCTGCGTTCGTGCTGTAGGCGAAGAGACCGTCGAGGAGCCGGGACGCCTGTTTGATGTCGTGGTTTCCTGTGAGGGCGCCAAGATGATCGAGCTCGAGATTCGCAAGGGTGTCTTTGTGCGTTATGCGGAGGGGATGCTTACCCTCGATATGGGTAATGAAGGCTATGGGCGAGACCGGAGGTCGATTGAGCTCAGCGAGCTTCGCGACCTGCGCGTGCTTTCGGACACTACGATGGTCGAGATTTTTGCCAACGGCGGCGAGGCAGCACTTACGAGCCGTACCTATTCGCCGGCGGTTTCGGCGATGGGGTTGCATGCCGAGGGTGCGGCGTCGATGGATTTCTACCGCCTCGCGCATTAACCGTGCGTGGAGCACGATTGGACTTGCCGGGCGGAATGTGTCGCAGTTGCCGCAGCGAACTACCGTTTATCGTGTATAGCTACCGTTTGCGGAGTGGTTGATTTCCGATCTCAGCCGAACACATTGAGCAGATGAGCCGTTCCCGCAGC
>CAUBPS010000029.1 GCA_958437935.1 uncultured Collinsella sp.
CCCAAGGGTTATACCCTAAGAGCAAACCACCCCTTTTAGGGGTGGTTTTGATTTAGGGCTTTGCCCGGCCAGCTCTTTTTGATTTAAAATACCTGCTCAGTTGTGATTTATGGTGCTGGGAGGCGCTTGTGGGCAAGGCTAAGGCTAAAGCGAAGAAAAAGACGACGGGGGCGCGGGCTAAGCGTGATCGTCGTCGGAAGCTCGCGACCGAGGCTCCCGCATCTGCTGAGGAGTTGCTGGCGAGTGTACCGGGGCTTGACGCGCTGCGGGACGTTCCGGCGTTTGATGACCTGCCGGTCGATGAAGCCCAGCAGGCTGCCTTTGATGATTTCTGCGCGCATGTCGAGGAGCCCGAGCAGATGCAGCTTGGCGCCGTGGTGCGCTTGGATCGCGGGTTTCCACTGGTGGCGACTGCCGATGACACGTTTCGTGCCGAGCATGCTGTGGGGTTTGCCAAGTCACGCGGCGAGGACGAGGTCCTGCTGCCTGCCGTGGGCGATCGTGTGGCGGTGCGCCGCGCTCCCGGGCACGATATGGGCGTGATTGAGTGCGTGCTGCCGCGCCGTACGAGCTTTGAGCGTTGGCGCGGCCGTGCCCGCGGGGAGCGTCAGGTGCTCTGCTCCAACGTGGATAGCGTGCTAATCGTGCAGGCGCTCGGTGCCGGCGAGGTGCTGCTCGACCGCGTGGCGCGCTCGCTGGTGTTGGCGCTCGACTGCGATGCCGAACCGGTGGTGGTACTCACCAAAGCTGACCGCTGCGATGCCGAGGAACTCGAGCGCGATCTGGACCGCGTGCGCCGCCTGGTGGGTCCGGACGTGCGCGTGATCGTGACGTCCTCTGCCGAGGGCCGCGGCCTGGACGAGGTCCGTGCCTGCGTGCCCGCCGGGAGCTGCGCCATGATTCTGGGCGAGTCGGGTGCCGGCAAGTCGACGCTGCTCAATGCGCTGCTGGGCCACGATACGTTGGCGACCGGCGGTGTGCGCGAACGCGACGATCAGGGCCGTCACACTACCGTCGCGCGCGTGATGGTGGCACTGCCGGGCGACGCCGGCGTGATCGCCGATGCCCCGGGCCTGCGCAGCCTGCCGCTCGTGGGTCACGAGCGGGGTCTGGCGCGCGCTTTCCCCGAGATTGTCGAGGCATCGCGCGCGTGCCGGTTTGGCGATTGCACGCATGTCCATGAGCCGGGCTGCGCCGTTCGCGAGGCCGAGGACGCCGGGCAGATCGATAGCCTGCGTCTGGAAACGTTCCAAAACCTGGCGTCATCCATGCGCGTGAGCGCTCAAATGCTCGATCCCGATGTCCATCTGTAATTGATTTTTCCTATGACAGCCGTCTCCCAACTGTTCGGGAGACGGCTTTTTTTGCTGCGGAAAAGCTTCGAAACATACAGTTTGCTGACGTGCTGACCAAAACCTTGCCACGAGCTTGACGGGCTGGTCAGCTTTTGGTCAGCGATTGGTTTGACATCGAAAACCAAGATTGCGATTGCGCCGCTTTGCACTCTGGCCGCTCAGACAATGGTGGTACGGGCATTCGCCCGGCACTGCCATGAGAGGAGCGGCCGTGAACAAGAGCAAGCGCATCGCCATCAGTCTGGTCGCGGGCGTGCTCGCTGCTCTGCTCTGCATGGTTTACGGCTCGTCGATCCGCTCGCAAGCCGAACAGGTCCAGGCTGAGACCTTGGCCAAGTACGGTGGCGATCGCGTCGAGGTTTGCGTCGCGGCGCGCGATATCGATGTGGGCGAGACCCTCGATGAGACCAATGTCATAACCCAGGAATGGCTGACGAGCCTGCTGCCGCGTGACGCAGCGACCGAGCTGCGCCAGGTGCGCGGCGACGTGACGACTTCGCGTATTCCCAAAAACGCCGTGATCTGCAATGTCTACACCAAGGCCGAGAGCCGCAAGCTCGAGGTGCCTAAGGGCAAGGTTGCCGTTTCGGTGGCGGTCGATGCCGAGCACTCGGTCGGCGGTGCCACGGGCGTGGGCAGCTACGTGGACGTGTACGTGCAAAAGGACGGCGTGACCGATCGGCTGTGCGGCGCGCACGTGATCGATACCAGTGAGGATTCCGGTGCCACGCGCGAGGGCAAGATCGAATGGGTGACGCTGGCGGCTGACCCCGAAGACGTCAAGGAACTGCTGGGAGCCTCGGGCAAGGGAACGGTCAGCTTGACGATTCCCGCCACGGCGCGCGGCAAAAAGAGCGGAGGCGACGAGTGATGAAGGCGATCTGGCTTGCGTGCTGCGCGTGCGGCGATTACGGGCTGTTGCAGCGGGAAGTCGAGGGCCGTGATGTGGGTGCACAGGTGCTTCGCGTGGGTGACCTGGACGGGCTGGTTTCCATGGCGCGGGCGTTTCCGTCGCGCCGCGGGGCTGCCATCATCGCGGCGTCTCTGTTTGATACCGAAGATGTGCGCAAGACTGTTGCGCGCCTGACGGCCGAAGGCCGCGTGAGTCGCGTGGTCGTGTTGATAGAAGCGCTCGATCCGTCGGATATCGAGGGGCTGTTTCGCGCGGGGGCGACCGAGGTCATCGCTGCACACAGTATATGCGGCAACGGGCGCGCGGGCGAGGGAGCGGTTGATTCCGATCGGAGCATGACGATTGAGCCCGATGCTTTTGTTGATAGGGAACCCGGGGCGCCTCGCGCTACAAGAGGCCCGCGTGTTGATGATTATGGAAAAGCGGAAGCCGAGCATGGTCGGCGCCCCCGGAACCCCCTTGTATACGATGACGCTGGAGGGCCGGCGCAGCATGCTGGCGATTCCCCGGCTGTAGATATGGGATACGTGCACGGCGTGAATCTGGCGGATGAACTCGATGAAGTTGAGGGCTTTGCCGGGTGCGGCGAGTTGTCGCTGATGCAGCATGAGCAGATTGCGCAGAACGAGCCTGCCTCGCAGACCGAACAAGCAGCCATGCCGGCTTGGACGCAGCACGTGGTTGCGGCGGGGGAGACGGGGACGCTGTCACCGACGCCCGCCCCGCCGCCTCCGATGCCGCCGGCAGACGCTGCCGCTTCGCCGCATCGAGCTCCGGTCATCTGCGCCATTTCGGGTTCGGGCGGTTGCGGCAAGTCGACGATCGTTGCCACCATGGCACACACATCGTCGCTGTTGGGCTTGCGTGCCGCCGTGCTCGACCTGGACCTGATGTTTGGAAACCTTTACGACTTGTTAGGCGTCGATGCTCCGCGCGATATGGCGGCACTTATCGAGCCGTCGGCGGCGGGCACGCTCACTGAGCCGGATATCGTAGCCGCTTCGATGCGCGTGGCACCGGGCATTACGCTCTGGGGTCCCGTCGCGGCGCCCGAGCAAGCCGAGCTCATGGCACGTCCGGTGGAGCTACTGCTTGATGTTCTGCGTCGCGAATCCGACGTGGTCTTTATCGATACTTCGGTCTTTTGGGGCGACGCCGTGGCGGCTGCGGTGGCGGCGAGCGACCGTTGCCTGGTCGTTGGCGATGCGGCGGTGTCGTCCGCGGCATCGGCATCGCGCGTCATTGAACTGGCAGGTCGAGTAGGTGTGCCGCGCACGCGCATGAGCGCCGTGTTCAACCGGTTCGGTGCGCGCGGGGCAGACGAGGACGTCGCCATGCGCTTTGAGATTGCCTGTGCGTTGAGCTCCAAGATTCGTATCGCCGATGGCGGGCAGGATCTCGCCGCGCTCATGGCGTTTGGGCGCGCTGACGAGGCAGTGGGGCAGACCAGCGCTTTTGCGACTAGCGTGCGCGAGGCCACGCGCGAGATGCTCGTGGAACTGGGGTGCGCCGTCGGCCCTTGGAGCGATATGGTCGCCGACCGTGCAACGCGCACCGAACGCCCGCGTATCCGCCTTCCCTGGTCGCGCGAGGGTGATCAGCGATGAGCCTGCAAACGAGGATTAAGGCTGCCGGCGCTGCGGCGGCAGCGCCTGTAGATGCGGGGCGTCGCCGCGCCGTGAAACGACGCACCAAGCGCGCCGTGATGGACCGCATGGGTTACGACGAAGTGGCGCGTATCAGCGCCTATATCGACCCGGCACTTGCCCGCTCGGAATTGCGTCCTGCGGTGGAGGCGGCGCTCAATGTTGAGGAGCCGACCGATCTCGCGACGCCCGAGCGCGAGACCATCATCGACGAGATTTTGGATGACGTGGTGGGCTTGGGGCCGTTGCAGCCGCTCATCGAGGACGACACCGTTACCGAGATCATGATCAACGGCTGCCGCTCGGCTTTCTTTGAACGCGGCGGCGTCTTGTACCCCATCGAGCATGCGTTTGAGGATGATGAGCAGATCCGTGTGCTTATCGACCGCATTATCTCGCCACTTGGCCGCCGTATCGACGAGCGCAGCCCCATCGTCAACGCCCGCCTCAAAACGGGCTATCGCGTCAACGCGGTGATTCCGCCTGTGGCGATTGACGGACCGATTCTCACCATCCGAAAGTTCTCGGACCGTATCTGCTCGCTGGACGAGCTCGTGGGGTTGGGATCGCTGCCGCTTTGGTATGCGCAGCTGCTGTCGTGTGCGGTGTCGCTGCGACAGGACCTGGCGGTTGCGGGAGGCACGGGATCTGGTAAGACCACCCTGCTCAACGCGTTGTCATGTGAGATTTCCACCGGCGAGCGCATCGTGACGATCGAGGACTCTGCCGAGCTCAAGTTTGCGCATCATCCGCACGTGGTGCGCCTAGAGGCGCGCGAGGCTTCAATTGAGGGTGAAGGCGCGGTGACGATCCGCGACCTGGTAACTAATGCCCTGCGCATGCGCCCCGACCGCATCGTGGTGGGCGAGGTGCGCGGTGCCGAGTGCTGCGACATGTTGCAGGCCATGAACACGGGCCACGACGGGTCGCTCACCACACTTCATGCGGGTTCAGAACAGGAGACCGTGGTGCGTCTGACGTTGCTTGCACGTTATGGCATCGACCTGCCGAGTGAGCTCATCGAGGAGCAGATTGCCATGGCGCTCGACGGTATCGTGATGTCCGAGCGCCACGCCGATGGCAGGCGCTTCGTCTCCTCGTATTCGGGGGTGCGACGCGCCGCATCGGGCGGCGTAGAGCTCGAGCGCTATGTGACGTTCGATGCCGCCGAGTGCACCTGGACGCTTGACCGCGAGCCGCCGTTTATCGCAGAAGGCCTGCGGTCGGGGACGCTCACACAAGAGGAGGTGGACGAATGGAGATCGCTGTGCCCCTCGTCGTAGGGGGCTTGGCAGGGCTTTCTGTCGCGACGGCGTGCGGGGCGGAACCTCGTGTGCCGCAGGTACCGCCGGCGGAGCTGGCACGTCAGGCGCTCGAGACGGTGGCAGAGAAGCTGCCGCGTGAGCTGGTGGAAAACGATCTGCTGAAAAAGATCGCCCGTTCGTGGGCATCGCTGGCTCCGGCGCATCGCCTTGGCCTCGTGATCGAGGATGCTTCGGGATGTTTGGCGTTTCTGCTGCTATCGAGCGGTGTCTGCTGCGTTTTACTAACGATGGTGTCGTTATCGCCCCTCGGATTTGCCTTGGGACTTGTTGCTCCGTTTGCCGTTGGTGCCGCTCGGGATGGCTTTGAGAGCCGGCGCGAGCAACACGATGCAGAAGAGGCAATGCCCGAGGCGTTTACCGCACTTTCCATGTCGCTTGCCTCGGGACATTCGCTGGCCCAGGGCATGCGCTTTGTGGGCGCTCATGCGCAAGAGCCAGTGCATAACGAGTTTTTGCGGGTGGCGGCGGCGATCGATTGCGGCATCTCGGCGACCGACGCGCTCGATGACTTGCTCGTGCGTATCGACGCCCCCGGTCTTTCGCTTGTGACCTTGGCGCTTAAGGTGTCTCAGCGCACCGGCGCTCCGCTTGCCGACTTACTGTCCGAGGCGTCGAGCATGGTGGGGGAGCGCATTGAGCTCAAGCGCCGCCTGGATGTTAAGACGTCGCAGGCTCGCATGTCTGCGCATATGGTCGCGGCGATGCCGGCGGGCATGTGCGCGGTGTTGGCGCTGCTTTCGGCAGATTTTCGTCGCGGTCTTGCGACGCCTGCCGGCGCGGGTGCTGTGGTGCTGGGTCTTGCCCTCAACGCCGTTGCCCTGGTGGTTATCCGGCGCATTATGCGGGTGGAGCTATGAGCGCCTCGGTTGCAGTTGCGGCTTGCCTGTGCGCCCTGAGTGTATTTGTCGCGACGGGTTTTGATCGGGCGGATGCACGCAAGATCGCAGGGGCCTGTAAGCGCGAGGCGGTGCTGGTCGCTGCCGCGGGTCGCTCGGTGGTCGATGCTCTGACCGCGCGAGTGAAGGGCGCGGTTGGAGCGGGCGGCCCGGCGCGAGTGTCGCTCGGCGAAGTGTCCGAGATGATCGATGTTGTGCGCTTGGGTCTTTCGGCCGGTCTTTCGTTTGATGCGGCGCTTGAGATTTTCTGCGCCAACCGCCGGTCAGTGCTGGCTCTTCGCCTTGAGCGCGCCTGCATGGCGTGGCAGGTGGGCGTGGGCACGCGTGAGGACGAGTTGTTGGCCGCCGCGCGCGACCTGGACGTGCGAGCGCTCGAGACCTTTGCCATCACGGTGGGGCAGGCGCTCGCCCTGGGTGCCCCACTTGCCGAGACGCTGGCCGCTCAAAGTCGCGAGATCCGTGCGGCTCATCGCGCCGCGGTCGAGCGCGAGATCGAGCGTGCGCCCGTCAAGCTGTTGATTCCCACCGGCACGCTCATCTTGCCGGCGTTGCTTCTGTCCATATTGGGCCCGCTGCTGGGAGCAGGCGGGATGATGTAGGGAGGAATACATGAACACGATGGTCGAAGTTGCTGACAAGGCTTGGAGCTGGGCTTTTTGCCGGGCGATTTACACTCGCCAGCATGCCAAGGAGCTGTTGCAGGAGGAGAGCGCGCAGGGTACCACCGAGTACGCCATTTTGGTGGGCGTACTTGTGGTGATCGCGATTATTGCCATCGTTGCATTTAAAGGCAAGGTTAAAGAGCTATGGGATGCGATCAGCGAGGGCATCAACAGCCTGTAGAGGGCGAGCGCCCCATCGGGGTGCTGCTGGTGTTTGCTTGCCTGACCGTGGCGATAGCGGTGGTGCTTTGGGGGCTTAACGCCGCGCGGCAGCAGCGTCCTGGGACCGCCTCCGATTTGGGCTCAGATTCGGCGGTGGCGTCTCAAAAAGATGAGATGCGAGATGCGGACGATTCGGATGTCGCTGTCACGGCGCAAACCTTTCTGCGGGCGCTCGACAAGCGGTCTGGCACTGCGACGGATTCGCCTGAGGGCAACGCGATTGCGGTCCGGCTTGCATGGTCCGAGGACCGACCGATGACCGAAGCGGCAGCGGATATGCTGCGTGCCTATCGCGAGGTACCCACGGCACAACTTGCTCTGAGCGGCTATCTCGATATCAAGGGCAACGTGTGGGGCGCTATCGTGCGCGACGGACGCGGCTGGGTCGATATGGTGACGGTTGCCGCGGATACTGGCGATGCTTCGTGTCGTCTGCGCGCCGTGCGCCTGGTCCCGCAAACAATAAACTCAAAGGAGGGATCGTGAAATGCATGGCGTTCTGCGTGAAGAGGTTGCCCAAGCGACTGTGGAATACGCCATCGTCACGGTGGCGCTGTTATCGATCGTGCTGGCGATTGCGGGACTTTGGCGTGCTGGCACCGATGGGCGCTTGGCGGCGCTGGTCGAGCGGGCGGCATCCCATGGCGTTGCCTCGATGTCGGTTATCGACGCCGCTGCGGGCGCTAAGGACATCGCGTTGTATTGATATCGCGTGCGAGGACCGGGCGCAGTCTACGGTCGAGGCCGCTTTTTTGCTGCCGACGTTTCTGACGCTCATCCTTCTCGCACTGCAGCCGGTGTGCCTGCTCTATACGCGCGCGGTCATGGAGTCTGCCGCCGCCGAGACCGCGCGGCTCATGACCACGACGACGGCGGAGGACGACGATCTTAAGGAGTTCACCCGCCGCCGGCTTGCCGCAGTGCCCAACGTTTCGATCTTTCATGCCGGCGGGCCGCTGTCGTGGGATATCGAGCTTGGCCGGGCCGGTGCGGGTGGCGTCTCGTCCGTGTCCGTTTCCGGCGAGGTCAAGCCGTTGCCCGTGATCGGTGCGTTTGCGCAGGCTATGGGTGGTGCCGCCGAGGGCGGCTACGTTGAGCTCAAGGTCGATGTCTCGTATCAATCGCGTCCCGAATGGCTGGAGGGAGATTATGATTCGTGGATTGCTACATGGGATTAAGCGTTTCTGGTCTAGACGCGTTTTGACGCGCCGTCCGAGCTGCCATTGCAAGCGAGGCGGCTTTATGGGTCGAGCCGGTGTCGATCTGTTTATCGAAGACGGCGCCTATACCACGCTTTCTTCTGCCGTGGTCATCCTAGTGGTGCTCACATTGTTGTTTTCGTCGACCGCGGCGATATGGAGCATGTCGCGTGCCGGGGACACCCAGGTGGCGGCCGATAGCGGCGCGCTGGCGGGTGCCAACGTAGTGTCGTCCTATCACACGGCTGCCACGGTGGTTGATGCGAGTATCTTGAGTCTGGGGCTGGCGGGGTTTGCCACGATCGGGACGGGCCTGGTCGCCATCCTCATCCCGGGTGCCGAGCCGGTTGCCGGCAATATGGTCGACACCGGGATCGAGATCATTAAAACGCGCAACAAGTTTGCCAAAAGCGCATCGGAAGGCTTACAGAAAATCGAGACGGCTCTGCCGTATCTGATCGCCGCGCGTGCCACGCAGGCGGTGTCGGCGCAGGATACCGATAGTGTGACCTATACCGGTACGGCGCTTGCCGTACCCAGGACATCCGAGTCGGACTTTGCTGCGCTCAAAGGGTCAGAGATCTCGACCGATACCATTAAAGACACATCAGATGATTTAGAGCGTGCGGCCGAGGAGCTGCGGAAGGCCTCGGAGGAGACGGCGAAGGCAAAGGAGTGCGCTTGGCTGGCGGATTGTGGTGGGTCTGACAAGGGCTCGGTCGGCAGCTGTTCTTGTATGTGGGAGCGCGCAAAAAGCCTAACGGATCTTTCCGGTGTTCAAAATCCGCATTACTCATCGAGCGTTACGTGGGAGCCTCAAGTTGCCCTTGATCGCGCGAAGGACTACTACCATTGGCGTCTGACAAATGAGAAGCCCCAGGGCTCGAGTGTCGAGATGAAGGCAGAGTCTGCGGCGCGTAAGGCGTTTTATACCTATGCGAACGCGGAGGTCGATCGGGCATATATAACCGAGAACGGAGACAGGGTTTCCTCCTATATTCCGCTGCTGCCGCGCAACTCTGATGAGGTTCGGGCGACGGAACTCTATACCGATGCGGTGTGGCCGACTAGCGTAAACGATGACAAGGCGTATCTGCATTACGGGACGACCTGCCCCAACTATAAGAAAGGGACGCCGAGCGGATTTGCTTCGGTTGCCGATTACGATGGACAGGATAAATGCAGCAAATGCCATTTTGGCGTTTTGTCGCTTGGTGCTGTTGCGGCGCCTTCAACCTCTATCGAAAACGGCTTCGAGTATCACTTTGACAAGTTCAAAAAGGCCTTGGAGGAATACGTCAAATGTCGGAACAAAGAGCTTGAGCTCATGCGTCAGACCGAGGATGAGGCCGACCGTGCGAGCAATGCGTTTGACCAGGCCATTAAAGCGCTTTCGGGCGAGCGTCCGCGTATCGCTCCGCCCGGTCGCAACGGCGTGGTTGCCTTTGCGGTTTCGGGTGCCATCTCGAGCCCCGATGAGCTCAACTCTTCGTTTAACACGGCAGTCAGGCTTGGCGATCGCGGTGCCATCTCTGCCGCGGTGCTGGCGCCCGATGAGGCGACGGCGCAAAACAACGTGCTTTCGCGATTTTTCTCGACATTGAAGGAACGCTCGGGTGGCGTTGCCGGCGTACTCGATGGCGTCATGGATGTCTGGGGACGGCTGCTTGTGGGATACGGAGACATCCAAGGTTCGGCCGACGAACTTATGGACGAGATGATTAAAGGCCTAGGAGGGGGCAGCGGCGCGTTGGGCTCCATCGCATCGTGGCTCGGCGATACCGTTTCGGCGTCCGTGGCGGCGCTGGGTTTGGAACCGTGCGACTTGCGCCTGCGAAAGCCGGTGCTGACTGATTCCGCCAACGTCATTAAGAGCCCGGGGTCTGACATTGCTGGTCTCTCTCAAGCGCAAGACAAACTGCGAAGTATTCCGTTGGGCGTGACCGATCCCAAGGCGCTTTGCGAGGCGTTGGAATATCAAGTCGAACGCACCATCAGCGGTACGGTGTTCACGCTTGCGGAGATTCCTCTGCCCGGCGGCGGCTCCATCCCGCTCACCGTCGATGTCGCCACGCTGGTTGGCGCTCTGGGCGGTGGGTCGTAATGAGTATCCGCATGCGTCTGCGCGAGGAGCGCGCCCAAGCGACGGTGGAGATAGCAGTGGTTACGCCCGTTTTGCTGGTGCTGGCACTCATCGTATACAACGTCATGATCTATGCCAGCGCTGTCGCGCGCTTCGACCGCGTGGTGCCCGACATCGTGTTGGCGCACGCCGTGGCGCCGAGCGGGGAGGGCGACGAAAGCTCTGTCGATGCCTCGGCGACGGTCCGGACTCAAATTCTGAATGCCATGGAAGGCTATGACTTGCAGATCGAAGTGTCGAGCGAGCAAGGCGCGGAGGCATCGGATGGTGGCCTGCTCTCCCTATCCGGTACGTTTAGGACCTACACCTGCACCATGCACTATGAGCCGTGGCCGACTTCTCTCAGCATCGCTGGCGTTCCGCTGGGGGCGCCGACAACGTTGTCGCACGAGCGCGCGGTGACGGTCGATCCATGGCGTCCGGGGGTGGTCATGTGACCGCGGTCTCGTCCTACATCGCCTACGCGCGGGCACTCAATAGGCTGGGCTGGACGCCGGCCGAGTTTGCGGTGGCGGAGTCGTTTGCCGTGCGCCTGCGCGGCATGCTGGGACGGTGTCCGGTTGCCGCCAACGGTCTGCCGCTCGTCATGGCATTTCCACGCTGCTCTTCGGTCCATACGTGTTTTATGGCCTATCCCATCGATATCGCCTTTATCGATGCACGTGGCTATGTCCTCGTATGCTACGAAAACGTACGTCCCTGGCGTATGTGCTCCTGCCCCGGCGCCTGGGCCGTACTAGAGCGTCCTTCAATCATTGTTTCGACCCCTGCTCTCCAACGCGTGCCGGCTTAAGAATTGGCGACAGCGGACTTTCGTCATACGAAATTGGGTAAGATGGAGGAGAAGATGCATGGATGTTGAGATCCATCCCAACGCTAAAAAGCACCTGACGGAAAAGCAGGTGCTTAGCGCTTGGCTTGCGGTTACTGAGTGCATTCGTCGCGAGCCGAAGGACGAGCCGCCGAGATGGCTTGCGATTGGATGGCTCCCAGACGGACGAAGCGTGGAGCTTGTCGCGGTCGAGCTTGTCCGTGGGGGCTTATCATTCATGCCTTGTCTCCAGTCCAGAAGAAATTTTGGCAGGAGATTGAACGGGCTCGGCAAAGGGGTCGATGATGGGCAAGACGTATACGGCCGCTAATGGTCAGGTTGTAACGGATGAAATGATTGACGCGTGGTGCGAGTCGTACGAGCGCGGAGAGTTTCCGGATGGCGAACACACCGTTGGTGGGATCGTGCATGGACGGCCCCCACTCTCAGGTGAGGGGACGGCAACGCTGTCGGTCAAGATTCCTCTGGGAATGAAGGAGGCCATTCGTCGACGGGCGGCTGCCGAGGGGATGACGCCAAGTGAGTTTGCCCGTGCGGCTCTGAGCGAAAAACTTCTTGCTGCCGGCTGATGCCTCTGACGTGCCGATTTATAGAACCGAGGCTGTGCTCAAAAACTTTTTTAAAATTCTCGGTTGACCGGAACGCGTCCTTGGTTATACTAATCAAGCCTTGAAACAAGGCACACCTCAAATGGCTGGGTAGCTCAGTTGGTAGAGCAGAGGACTGAAAATCCTCGTGTCAGGGGTTCGATTCCCTTCCCCGCCACCTTGAATTGACTAGGACCTCTGCAAAGGGGTCCTTTTCTTTTATGTAGCCCTCGCACGGAATCGAACCCCGTGAGGGCGCGGAGCTGAGTAAACGCGTAAGCGTTTGGGCTTATAGGACAAAATGTGTGTCCACGTTGGGGGCATCGGCGCAGGTCGATGC
>CAUBPS010000030.1 GCA_958437935.1 uncultured Collinsella sp.
TCAATTGGTGCGGCGTATAGGATTCGAACCTATGACGTTCTGATTCGTAGTCAGACCCTCTATCCAGCTGAGGTAACGCCGCGACTCGTTGATTATTATGCACATGGACTGAATATAGGTCAAGCAATTTTTCGAAAAAAGTTATCAAATTGAATTTTTACTCATTTGGCGTAATTACGGCCAGTTTGGATCAGCCATCATTCGAAGCTTGCGCTCAAGCGAATCGCTATATAAGAAAAGCTCCCGTTGCCGGGAGCTTTAAAAAGTCAATTGGTGCGGCGTATAGGATTCGAACCTATGACGTTCTGATTCGTAGTCAGACCCTCTATCCAGCTGAGGTAACGCCGCAACGCACAGATTATTATGCACGTGAGCCTTCGATGGGTCAAGCAACAATTTGGAAAATTTTTACGAAGCGCTGATTAAGTTGTCGTGCGGATCAGCACCGGCTTCGCCCGCCTGCCGGCGTAAAAGAAAAGCCCCCGTTGCCGGAGGCTTTCAATTTAAATTGGTGCGGCGTATAGGATTCCGCGCATCCGCTTCGCGGATCCGCACCGGCTTCGCCCGCCTGGCGGCGCGCTCGCCCGCGGGCTAAAAACGCTCCGCGTTTTCTTGACGCCCGCGCCTCGACCGAGGTTCGAATCCATGCGGTGCCGGCGTAAAAGAAAAGCCCCCGTTGCCGGAGGCTTTAAGTTCGATTGGTGCGGCGTATAGGATTCGAACCTATGACGTTCTGATTCGTAGTCAGACCCTCTATCCAGCTGAGGTAACGCCGCAGCACAAGACATATAAAACCACTTTAGTTCGTTAGAGTCAAGCAAAATCTCAAACTTTTTTTCGCGCGAGCCACAATTTGTTACGCTGCGCCACGAGCATCAGCGCTTTTCGTGCGATCGATTGGCTTTTCGATCACATCGAACCCGGCGCCAAGCTCCCCCAGAAGCGACCGCACCCGTTGGGCACAGTCGTAGTCGGCAAACGAGATGCTCAGCATTCGGGCCACCTGATTAGAAGTTCCAACGCCATAGAAGTGCTCAAGGACAACAAGCCCCTCATGCGCAACAAACGTCTCGACCACATGCGGCGACTCCTCATAACACCATTGCGTCAATGGTCCCTCACTCGTCTGCCGAACCACCAAGCCACCCATACCCGACGGCTCGCACGTTACCAGCAGGTGCTCCCCGCCCTCATCGCTCTGGAACAAAACAACCCGCTCGTCGAACAGCTCCATCACATCCCCTTTCTCTTGCTCTTAGTCAACAAAAGCATAGCAGGTAAATGCATGTATACAGAACGTTTGTTCGTGTGTTTTCTATCGAGCTGTCCGCACGGCATGGTATGGCCGTACACAAAAAAGGCGCCCCTAAAAGGAGCGCCCTCGCAAATCGCCTATGCAGCTAGTTTACGCGACCGGCTCGATCTTCTCGAGGCCGCCCATGTAGGGACGCAGAACCTCGGGGATCGTGATGGTGCCGTCGGCGTTCTGGTAGTTCTCCAGAATAGCAGCCATGGTACGACCAGCCGGCAGGCCGGAACCGTTAAGGGTGTGCAGGTAGCGCGAACCCTTGAAATTCTCGGGGTCGCGATACTTGATGTTGGCGCGACGGGCCTGGAAGTCGCCGCAATTGGAGCAGGAGCTGATCTCCTTGTAGGCGTTGTAGCTCGGCAGCCAAACCTCGATGTCGTAGGTCTGACGGGCAGAGAAGCCCAGGTCGCCGGTGCACAGGCTAATCACGCGATACGGCAGGCCCAGCTGCTGCAGCAGGTACTCGGCTTCGGCGGTCATGCTCTCGAGCTCCTCGTCGGACTCCTCCGGCTTGGCAAACTTGACCATCTCGACCTTGTCGAACTCGTGCTGGCGAATGATGCCGCGGGTGTCGCGACCGGCGGAACCGGCCTCCTCGCGGAAGCAGGGGGTGAAGGCAGTGTAGCGGCGAGGCAGAGTGTCGGCGTCCAGAACCTCACCGGCATGCAGGTTAGTCAGTACGACCTCGGCGGTAGGAATCAGGAAGTTGTCGCCCGAGACGTGATAGGCGTCGTCCTCAAACTTGGGCAGCTGGCCCGTACCGAACATGGTCTGACGCTTGACGACGATGGGCGGCCACCACTCCTTGAAGCCACGGCTCGTGTGCGTGTCCAGGAAGAAGTTGATAAGGGCGCGCTCAAGGCGGGCACCGGCGCCACCGAGAACGGTGAAGCGGCTGCCGGAGAGCTTGTTGCCGCGCTCGAAGTCGAGGATGTCCAGATCGGTGCCCAGATCCCAGTGCGGCTTAAAGTCGAAGTCGAACTCGCGCGGGGTGCCCCAGCGGCGACGCTCGATGTTCTCGTCCTCGTCCTTACCGTACGGAGTAGCCTCGCACGGAATGTTGGGCAGGTGAGACATGAAGTCGTACTGCTCCTGCTCAAGAGCGGTACGGCGCTCGGCCAGACCGTCGATCTTCTCGTTGACGGCGCGCACGGCCTCCTTGGCGGCCTCGGCCTCGTCCTTCTTGCCCTCCTTCATCAGGGCGCCAATCTTCTTGGACTCGGCGTTGCGCGTGGCCTGGAGCTCCTCGACCTCGGTGATGACGGCACGGCGCTCGTCGTCGAGCTCAAAGAACTTCTCGCGATCCCAAGACGTCTGGCGGTTAGCCATGGCGGTATCGATGGCATCGGGGTTCTCGCGAACAAACTTGATATCAAGCATTAGATCCTCCGGCGATATACATTCCATTTAGGTTGCAACCTTGTACATGTATGGGCAAGTATATACTTATGAGCGTTTACGACCCAACCCAACTACGCAAGAAGGCACCCAATGGACGCAGTTTTTTCCTTTTTGTTTGGCACCCGTACCGGTTTTGCCATCCTTTTCGCCGGCGGCATCCTGCTGTTTGCGATTCTTGCCTTTGTAATGGAGAAGCGCACCCATAAGATGTATGTCGACCGCGGCCCCAAATCCGAGGACGAAGAAGACAGCTTCTGGGACTAACCCGCCAAAAAGGGACAGGTTTATTTTAGTCGGTTTTATCCGGGCAAACGCAAGCGCCCCGCAACTGGAATTGAGCCAGTTGCGGGGCGCTTTTCGCTAAAAGGACAAAACCGCAGGAAAAACCTGCCAACATAAACCTGTCCCTAAATAGCAGGTTTTACTGGAGGGTTGCGTCGATTGCCTTGACCAGGGCGCTGCGCATGCCGGCGTCCTCGAGCGCGACGACGCCCTTGATGGTGGCACCGCCGGGCGAGCACACGGCATCCTTCATCGCTGCGGGATGCTGACCGGTTGCGAGCTGCAGCTTTGCCGTACCCAGCACCATCTGGCTCACAATGCGATAGGCATCAGCACGCGGGATACCGTGCTTGACCGCTGCATCGCCCAGGGCCTCGATTGCCATGGCGACAAACGCCGGAGCGCAACCACCCACCGTGCCGCCCACAAACAGCAGGCTTGTGTCGAGCTCGACGACAGCGCCAAGCTTACCGAGCAGGTCGAGCACCACAGCACGCTGCTCGTCGTTAAGCGTCGAAGCCTTCTCGCAGGCGATGACGCCCTCGCCCACCGAAACCGGCGTGTTGGGCACCGTCGAGATATGCGAGACGCCCGGCAGGACCTGCTCCCACTTGGCACTGTCCCAGGTCCAGGCAACCGACAGAACGACCTTTTTGGCAAGAGCATCCTTGAGCGGGGCGAATACCTTCTCGATCATGTACGGTTTGACCGCAGCGACCACGATATCGGATGCGGCGACAACCTCGGCGGCATCGTGGCAGGCGACCATGCCGCGCGCCTCGCAGCGCTCAACCAGTGCGTCGTAGCGACCCGCGCAGGCGCACATGTCGCTCGCAGCTACACCGGCAGCGATCCAGCCATCGGCCATAGCGCTCGCCATATTGCCAAAACCGACAAATCCAATCTTCATATCGCATAGTCCTTTCAGACACATTCCTCAAAACGAAAGGTATTGTCCCACGCCATTGTTTCGTATTGCCGACCTATTTGTGATACGGCTCGCCACGACTGATCTTGCAGGCACGGTAAATCTGCTCCAGCAGCACCACACGCGCCAGGTTATGCGGCAAGGTAATGCGTCCAAAGCTGAGCATCTCGTCGGCTCGTGCGCGCACGTCATCACTCACGCCGTCCGAACCGCCGATTACAAAGGCAATGTCGCTGCTGCCTCGCAGCATAAGATCGTCGAGCCTCGCCGAAAACTCCTCGCTCGAGCGCTCCTTGCCCTCGATAGCCAGCAGGATCACATGCGCTCGAGATGGCAAGGCGGCAAGAATCGCCGCCCCCTCCTTGTCGCGCGCGGCATCCACGCCGCCCGCCTTAGCCGGGTCGATATCGGCCACCTCGCGGATATCCACCTTGGCATAGGCACCTAGGCGCTTGGTGTACTCAGCGCACGCGTCCTTCCAAAAGCGCTCCTTGAGCTTACCGACGCAAACGACGGTGTATTTCACGCGCGTCTACTCCTTCGAATCGTTTTGAACTTTGCCGGCGGCCAGCATCTGCTCGAACATCGAGGCCGACTGCGAAAAGTCGCTCGGCAGCACGACCGTCGAGGTTTTACCCGTGCGAGCGAACTCCGTCATCATCTCGGACCACTGCGTAAACATGAACAGTTGGTTGGCCTCGTCATTGCCGACACCCGTCTCCTGGATGATCTCGAGCGAATCTTTGATACCCAGTGCGATGGCCTTGCGCTGGTTGGCGATGCCCTCGCCCGCCTTTTCCATTGCCTCGGCCTCGGCGGTCGCCTCGGTAACGCGCTTGATGCGGTCTGCCTCGGCGAGCTCCTGTGCCGCAGCACGCTTGCGCTGGGCGGCGTTGATGTCGTTCATGGAGTTCTCAACCTCGGTCGGCAGTGCGATTTTGGTGATGAGCGTCGACACGAGGGTGAAGCCGTAGGCGGCCATCTGCTCGGAAACGGTAGCGTTGACATCCTTGGCGATGTCATCCTTCTTGGCAAAGACCTCATCGAGTGTGTAGACAGGAATCGAAGAGCGCAGGGCGTCGGTGATGAAGTCACGCATCTGGTCGACGGGCTCCTGCAGCATGTAGTAGCTCTTGTAGATGCCCGAATCTGCCGGGCCGGCGCCCATGTCGTAGCTCACGTGGTACTGAGCGGAGACCTCAAGGCCGATGGTCACGTTGTCCTGGGTCTTAACGTCGATGCCAAAACCGTTTTTCATGGTGCGCAGGCTCACCGTGGCGGCCTTGCGGTCGATCACGGGCACCTTCACGTGGAAGCCCGCGTTGACGATACGATTGAACTTACCCAAGCGCTCGATGATCACAGCGTGCTGCTGCTCAACGACGTAGCAGGCGTTGGGAAGCAACAGCAGCAGGATGATGATGGGAATCAAAAGGCTCGTAAGGGCAGCGATGATACCGGAAAACAGCATGGTCTCTCCTCTGATAGGCGCACGTTGCCATTAGGATACCCGTCCAAGGAGATCGTGTATAACAAAAAAGCCCCCATTGCTGGGAGCTCTTTCAATCAATGGTGCGGGCGAAAGGACGTCCGCGTATCCGCTTCGCGGATCCGCACCGGCTTCGCCCGCCTGCCGGCGGACTCGCCAGCTCGCTAAAAACGCTCCGCGTTTTCTTGACGCTCGCTCCTTCACAGGTTCAAGTCCCTGCGATGAGCCCATAACAAAAAAGCTCCCATTGCTGGGAGCTCTTTCAATCAATGGTGCGGGCGAAAGGACTTGAACCTTCATGGGGTTGCCCCCATACGGACCTGAACCGTACGCGTCTGCCAATTCCGCCACGCCCGCGTGCAGAAATTAGAATAACGGAGCGCCACCACGAACGCAAGAACTATTTTTGAAAAAGTTTGCAGGCATTCTCCCAAGCGGCTTGCGCGATTGTTTCGGCGTCCTCACCAGTGCGATCGACACGGTCGTTAACCAGCGCGTTTGCCGTAATGGAGATCATTGCGGGCTCGCATTCAAGACCGCGGATGGGCTCCGGAGCCATATACGGGCAATCCGTCTCGAACAAAATTCGATCGAGTGGGGTTGCCGCAAATGCCTCGCGCACGTCGTCGTTGCGCTTAAAGGTGGCCGCACCACCATAGGCGATATAGCAGCCCAGCTCCACAAAGCGCTCCATCGTGGCGCGGTCCTCGCCAAAGCAGTGCAGCACACAACCGGCCTGGGGCACGCCCACCTCACGAAGCACGTTGTACGCATCAACGTGCGAGGTGCGCTCATGGTCCGTGTCCTCGTGGCGCAGATGCAGCTCCACCGGCACGTTACGGCACACGGCAAGCTCGAGCTGACGCGCCATGCAGTCAATCTGCACGTTATGGGGTGCCGGCGCGATATCGTCGTCATAGTCCATGTGGTAGTCCAGGCCGATTTCGCCAATACCGGCGCATAAGGAATCATCGAGCGCGGCAACGACCTGTGCGTGAACGTCGTCGGTATAGTCCGGTGCGCCATACGGATGCACGCCGGCAAGATACTTGATCTGCGGGATATCCTGCATCGGCAGAATTTCGCGCACGAGCCAGTCGCTATAGTCCGTCACGCTGCGTTTGTCAGCGATGGGGTCGAGCATCGTCACCAACAGGTCGACGCCTGCCGCCTTGGCACGCACGAGCGTCTCAGGCACATCCTTGCCCCAGAACGAAAGTAGATGCGCATGCGTGTCGGCAAGCGGTGCCAAGGGCACGGGACAAGCAACCGTCTTCTTTTTCTTGGTAAACGTCACACGTTCGGCATTAGGCATCATGGATTAGCTCCTGGGCCAGACGGACAAAGTCGGCAACGTCAAGCGTCTCGGCGCGCGTGGTGGGTGCGATACCGCAAGCCTCAAAGGCGGCATCGAGCACGTCTTTGGCAAAGCCGTTGGCGCTCATGGAATTGCGGATGGTCTTGCGACGCTGGGCAAATGCAGCATCAATCACGCGGGCCACAAATTCGCGATCGAGTCCTTCGGGCACCACACCGTCAACACGGTCGATACGCACGACGGCCGAGTCCACGTGCGGCGCCGGCATAAAGCAGCGCGGCGGCACCTCAAAGCGGCCCGTCACCTGCGCATACAGGCCGAGCTTTGCCGTATAGCCGCCATAGGTCTTGTTGCCCGACACTGCGGCAATGCGATCGGCAACCTCCTTTTGCACCATGACGACGGCACGCTTGAGCGCCGGCATCGTCTGGAAAAATTGCAAAATGATCGTCGCCGCCACGTTATAGGGCAGGTTCGCGACAAACACCGTCGGCTCACCGCCCGCAGCCTGCTCAATCTGCTCCGGGCCCACCTTGAGCGCGTCGCCCATGATAAAACGGAAGTTGGCATAGTCAGCGGCATGGGCATCGAGCACCGGCTCGAGCTCGGGATCGGCCTCGATCGACGTGACGCACGATGCCTCCTGCAGCAGCGCAAGTGTCAACGTACCGCAACCCGGACCCACCTCGAGTACGCGCTCGTCACCTGCAAGCTCGGCAAGCTCGCAGATACGCTCGATCACATGATTGTCGATTAGAAAGTTCTGGCCTAGGCGATGCTTGGTCGCAAGGCCAAACTCCTCCAGCAGCTCCCTTGTTGCCGTGGGGTTTGCCAAAGGCGAAGTTGTCATAGTTGCCTCCTTAGCATGATGGCGGCGTCTTGAAACGAAAGGGCATGGACCGTTGCGGCCATGCCCTTACATCTAAACAGCAAATTGCCGATATGGCGCTCGCGCGGTCTCTACGCCAGACGCGGGAACAGCGGATCGCCCTTCTCGACGGGCTGACCACCAGCAAGCAGGCCCCAAGCGCAAATGCCCTTGAGGTCGTCGGTCGCGGCCTCGTTCTCGCAGGACAGGCGGCGCAGGGCCTCGGCAGAGGTCTGAGGCATGAGCGGCATCAGCAGGTGAGCGGCAATGCGGATGGCCTCGAGCAGGTTGTAGATCACAAACGCCAGCTCGTCAGCCTTGGCCTCGTCCTTGGCAAGTGCCCAGGGCTCGGAGTCCTCGATGTAGTGGTTGGCGGCGTGGATGAGCTCCATGACCTCATCCTTGGCTCCGCCGTAATCGAGCACGTCCATCTTGGCCATGTAGCGGTCGACCAGGCCATCGGCGATCTTTGCCAGCGGGTTGTCGAACGCATCGAACGATGCGGGCTTGGCGGGCGCGCAACCGTCAAAGTACTTGCCGCTCATGTTGAGCGAACGCGAGATAAGGTTGCCCCAGCTGTTGGCCAGGTCGGCGTTGTAGACCTGCTCCATGCGATCGAAGCTGATGGCGCCGTCGGTACCGGGAACGACATCGGTCATAAAGTAGTAGCGATAGCCCTCGACGCCCAGCATGTCGATAACGTCCTGCGGAGCGATGGCGTTACCGCGGCTCTTGGACATCTTCTCGGCCTTGCCGGTCTCGGCATTGCGCACGGTCAGGAAGCCGTGGGCAAAGACGTGCTCGGGCAGGGCCTCGCCGATGGCCATGAGCATGGCGGGCCAAATGACGCAGTGGAAGCGGATGATGTCCTTACCCACGATGTGGAACTGCGCGGGCCAGCGATAGGCCAGCTCGGCACGCGCCTCGTCGGTGTCGACACCGTAGCCGACGGCCGTCATATAGTTGAGCAGCGCGTCAAACCATACATAGGTCACATGGCCCTCGTCAAACGGAACCTGGATGCCCCAGTCAAAGCTCGTGCGACTCACGGAAAGGTCGTTGAGGCCGCCCTCGACAAAGCTGCGAACCTCGTTCATGCGGAACGCAGGCTCGACAAAGTCGGGGTGCTCGTCATAGAGCTTGAGAAGCTTGTCCTGGAAGGCGGAAAGCTTAAAGAAGTAGGACTCCTCCTGGACGCGCTCAAGCGGACGGTGGCAGTCGGGGCATAGATGCTGGCCGACGCTGCCGTACTCCTCGTCGCCCTTCTGGACCTGCGTATCGGTGAAGTAGGTCTCGTCAGGCACGCAATACCAACCGTCGTAGCTGCCCTTATACAGATAGCCGGACTCCTTCATGCGCTCCCACAGGTACTGCACGGCATGATGCTGGCGCGGCTCGGTGGTGCGGATGAAGTCGTCGTTGGAGATCTCGAGCTTGCTCCAAAGCTCCTTGAAGTGCGGAGCCTGGCTGTCGGTCCACTCCTGCGGCGTCATGCCATGCTTGGCTGCGGCCTCGGCGACCTTCTCGCCGTGCTCGTCCATGCCGGTCAGGAACTTGACGTTATAGCCGGCGGAGCGGCGATAGCGAGCCTGAACGTCGGCGATGATGGTGGAATAAGCCGTGCCCAGGTGCGGATCGGCGTTGACGTAGTAGATGGGCGTCGTGATAAAGAACGAAGGCTTGCTTTGATCCATGGGGTTTGTCCTCCAGAAAAACGTTGCATACAGGGGATGATTCTAGCGCAAGGGCTGGATATCCTCCATCTATTGCATATCGAGCACCATGGCATAGACATCGCGCTTGCGGCGCGAATACTTCTGAGACAGGCGCTTGGCCACCGCAGAGGCGGGCTCCCCCTCCTCGAGCGCGGTGCGGATATCCTCGCGCAGGGCATCGTCGGGATCCGCTACCGCAGCGCCAACCGGCGCGATGCCGGCCTCCTCGTCCTCGCTCGGCGGCGCGATGACCAGCGCAATCTCGCCCTTTACCTCGCCGCGAGCACGCAGCTCCTCGGCAAGCTGGTCAGCGGGCCCGCGCAAGACCTCCTCGTGCAGCTTGGTGAGTTCGCGGCAGACGGCAAGCTCACGCTGGGGAAAGACCTCCGCCACGGCCTCGAGCGTCGCCACGATGCGATGTGGAGACTCGTAGAAGATGAGTGCGCCGGGCACCACGGCAAGGCGCTGCAAACGGCGCACACGGTCGCCGTGCTTTCGGCCCAAAAAGCCCTCGAAGAAAAAATGCTCGCAGGGAATGCCGGACGAAACGAGTGCCGTGACGCAAGCAGAGGGTCCGGGAATAACTTCGACAGGCACATCGGCCTCACGCGCCGCCTCGACCAGCGCCTGGCCGGGATCGGACACGCTCGGCATGCCGGCGTCCGAGGCAAAGGCGAGGGTCTCCCCCGCCAGCAGACGGTCGACCAGGCCGGCAGCGCGGCTAGCGATCACATTCTCGTCGCAACGGACAAGCGGCTTGGAAATACCCAGGTGCATCAGCAGCTTTGACGTCACACGCGTGTCTTCGCAGCAAATGGCATCGGCGGCGGCAAAAGCCTCGCCAACGCGCGGGGACAGGTCGCCTAGGTTGCCGATGGGCGTGCCGACCACATAGAGTTTGCCCGTATGGGCGCTGTTTTGCGTCATATCAACCTATTCAATCATGCCGCGCTCGAGCGTACCAAGCGCCGCGCGGGCGTCCCATGCTGCAATGCGCTTCTCGGTCTTCCACGTTTGGAAGAACCAACCGGCAGCCGGCGCAAACGAAGCCAGCTGGTTGGCGATAAACACGCGCTCGTAGGCATTGCGGCCCTCGGGCGTAACCGACGAGTTAGCAAAGATCGCCGCGCCCGACCATTCGCCCACCAGCACGGGGAACCCAGTCGAAATCGCCTCTTTAAGCTCGCGCTTGTTACGCGAAATCGCCGTCGTCAGCCCGCGGGGGCTCGTGATGTCGAGCGCATACTCGTCGCGGTAATGGTACAGGTGAAGGTCCATGTAGACGTTCTTGTACTTGGCGCCGCGCATAAAATGCTTCCACTCGCTGGGATGCCCCGACGACGAGAAGACGACGATCTTATCCTCGGGCATATACGAACGGACGAGCTCGTAGGCATCGCGATAGAAATTGCGCAGGTAGTGAGCGGGAATGCCATCCGTCATGGTGAAGAGGCTCTTGCGAACGCTCATCTGCGGCGTGTCCAGCAGCTCAATGCCCAGCAGGCTCTCGGCCTCGCCATAGCGATCGGCCAAGCGCTCGAGCACGTCGAGTGCGACATGACGGCCGTTGGTGGACGAATGCCACTCGGCAACAGCCTCCGGCGTGGTGGGCGAATCGTTGGAATCGCCCTGGCCACCGGGCACGGTTGCCAGATCGAGTAGCACGCGGATGTCGTACTTGGCAGCCCACTCAATTGCGCGGTCAATGTAGTCGACAACCGAGATGTAGGACGCATCGGACCCCTGTGAGCCAAAGGCATACCAGGGCACCGGCAGACGCACGGCATTGAGACCAATCTGCGCCATGCGGCGAAAATCGTCCTCGCTCACAAACGTCTCGTAATGGCGGCGCATGCGCTCGTTATAGGCGGCGGTACCCATGGCCTCCTGTAGCTCGGCCGCGTTGGATGCACCGGTCGCCGCGTACAGCGACGGGGTCACCCAAGGCTCGGGAATAAACCAGCCAGAGAGATTAACGCCGAGTATCCTCTCCATCACTGCCCCCTTCGGATCATGCAGGTCGAACCCGCATCGTATTGCGTAGGATAAGTATCGTTTTGAGTATACCCGCGTGTGCGGACAGGCGACCGAACGGTCTGCAAAGTGACGCGAAAGTGGGAGGAATGTCTGGGAGCAGACGGACTCGGAATGGTGCGACGAGGTGTGTACGCGCGCCGGAGGCAGGCACCGGAAAGTGTGTCCCGTTCTGAGCCCTTATTCTGGGACGCAGTTTCCGCAGAACCCTACATAAAAGAAAAGGACCCCTTTGCAGAGGTCCTAGTCAATTCAAGGTGGCGGGGAAGGGAATCGCGTCCGCGCGCTGCGCGGACGGACCGCTGCGGCGCTTACGCGCCTTGCGAGCTGCGCTGGCAAACGCTGGCTTATAGGACAAAATGTGTGTCCCAATAGAACATCCGTTTCCATCCATTAATCCAGCCAGAACGGGTACGGGTCCCTGTGGTGGAGGTC
>CAUBPS010000031.1 GCA_958437935.1 uncultured Collinsella sp.
TAAAAGTAACAGACCGGATGAAGATACGTGCGGCGGGGGCGAGGCGAATGGCTGAGCGGTATCGATATGCGGGTTCAACGGTATCACATTGGCCACATAGATTTTTAACTTGCATTTCTACCCGCCCTTTTCGTAGAGTCGCCGATACGTGCTTAGCGCACCCTCGGCGCGTCCGGCAGGCTTTGCGAAATGAGATCCAGGAGACTTCGGCGCAGCATCATCTTGCGGAATGCTTCTAATGAGCCTCCCATCCTTCAAAAACAGAATCTCATCGCACAGCCTATCGACCGAATCCAAGATGTGGGATGACATGATGATGCACGTACCAGAATCGGCCAGCTTCCTGAGAATCTCGGAATGCAAGTCCACCCTGCTGGGGTCGAGCGCGTTCATGGGCTCATCTAATAGAAGGTACCGCGCGCCCGTCGCATACGCGATCGCCAGGGTAAGCTGCTGCTTCATGCCCTGGCTCAGAGTGCGGATCCTCATCTTCGCGAACTCGCCTATCTGCGTTTGTTCCACTATCTCTTCGATATCGCGAGCATGCGGCCACATATCGCAAACCATCTTGAGGTGATCTTCCGCACGCAATCCGGGATACAGCAACGTCCCCTCACCAGGTGCATAGAAGATCATAGAACGGACCTCTCTCGCACCCGTACCCTGCACCTCATCCAGAACGATGCTCCCGTCCACGCGAGGACCCGGCAAACCTGCCATCGCACGCAGCAACGTCGTCTTTCCATGCCCGTTCGGAGCGACGAGACCGTAGACCGTACCCGGGGCAAACTCAGCGTTCACCGAATCTACGAGCACCTTCTTTCCATAAGAGATCGTCAGCGTTTGAAGGTCAATCATCGAGATCATCCCCTTTCGATCTTTGGAACACTCAGGCGCACCATCAACGGAGATACGGCGCCCAAGACCACCAGCAGAGCGCCCGATGCGCCGACGACCTCTCCAAAAGGCATCGCGTTCGTCCCTCGCCCAAGGAACCCAATCGTCCCCACCTGGGAAGCGGGATCAAACGAGGCGAATGGAGCCAGCAGCGCGACGCCCATGCCCACGCTTTCAACATGAGCGCTCAACGAACCCAACACCAAGAGAACCGCGCAAACCATTCCGGTGACAACGGGGTTGCGGCTAATCGCTGCTGTCAACGCAGCGACGACGGAAATCACGCCGTATGCCATGACCAGCAACGGAATACTGCACAACACCGCCTCCCCCACCGTGGACGTTGTCGAAGCTCCCGCCCGAATGAGAGCGACGGGATACTCCGATCCACCCGCACCGTTCTTAATCACGGACACAACGACAGCGGGAACCATCGACACCAAAAGCAGCACCAAGCCAAGCAGGAGAGCCAGCGCAACAGCCGTCAGAAAACGCACATGCGCTGTTGCGGGGATCTGGAGAACCAGAAGGGAACGACACTGCAGGTGGGTGCACGCGAGCGATGTGACAACCACGGGCAACAGCAAAAATAAGGAGGGAAGCGCTGCCTGGAGATACGAAAGGAGGATTAATGGGGGCATCTTCGTACTTAACTCGTAAACCTTGGGGTCCGGCAAGCTCGCGATCGACTCAAGCAGAAGGGCGCGCGCCTCCGCACGAGAAGGAGTCTCCGGCTCGATTCCGATCGATTGCAGGAGAGTCGCATCTGCCGCGCCCAGCTCACCTCGAGCGCGCTCGTACGTCGCAAGGCTTCGAAACCCCTCCGCAGGCATAGGCGCGTACACGAAACCCGAAAGAGCATCCCGCATGTCTTCCAGGGCCGCTTTGCCCTCGACGTCCATATTCGCAGCGTTCTGCTCTAGATACCGATCTATTGAACGGAGCTCCCCATCCCTATACCGAACAGCGGAAACGTTATCAGCGTCAGGAAACATCTCGACCAGAGCCGGGGCCAGCATCGTCGTCGACATTGCAATCGCGCATACGGCGAGGGTAGGAGAACGCAGGAGCAGTTTCCCCATCGTTCTTACGTATGCAACGGCGGAGGCACAAGCGCTCGAACGAGTTGCCGTTCTCGATGCAGTGAAGGAACCTCTCTCAAGACAAATCGGGGATATCGGGCACGCGCAGCCGCTCTTTCCAGCAACGCAAAGCAGGCTAATTGCCAGCACCTCGATCCCGATTGCGCATACGAGGGCAATCGCGCCACGCTCGAAGCAAAGTCCAGGCAGATTCACTATCTGCGTTGTCGGGTACGGGCTATAGGCGCCGACGGTCAACTCAGTGTTCGCATACGTAAGGGGATTCAACAGGGCGAACTCACGTAAAGCGATGGATCTTCCGTAATACCCGGGAACCATCGTCACCCCCATCAGGGCACATACGAACACGATTCCAAGCGTAGGGTTATTGGCAATCTTCACGGCAAGGTGAACGACAAGCGAGATGAACGCTGCCACCAAGAATTGCAAGATGGCCGTCTGCGCGAACACCAGCCAAGCCGGTTTGATAACCGGAGTCGCATATTGAATGTAGCCTATCGGATAGAACGGCGAGCCCGGGCCATTCTTCACAAGCGCGGCGATTATCCCTGGAAGATTGATGGCGAGGACGGCAAGCATTGCAAAAACACTCGCCCATACGCTCGATGCAACAAGTCTACCCAGCTCGCCCATCGGTGCCTGGATGATGAGCTTTTCACGTTTGTTAAGACGCGCGGCAAGGAACGAGACGGCAACGGCCGTTGCGACCCATAGCAAGTACTCCTTCGATCCGTCATAATAGGTGTACTCTCCATCCGATATCTGCAGAAACGGAAGTAGGGGAGAGAGCGGTGCCAAGATAAGACGTCCCGCGGCAAGAGGGTACAGAAGCGCGGGCATGCTTGATGAAGAGGTATAGACACCGTCCTCCCCCGCATTCACAAGCGCATCCGCATAGGATGCTGACAATTCCTGCTCAACACGGGTTATTCCCGACTCGAGGTATTCGACCCGTCCGTCGATGCCAGCCGCGCTCCTGAAGACGGGCAGAGCACAAAGAACCATCAACGCAACAACGACAACACAGAGCGACCTGGAGGAGAGAAGCGACCTAAAGATCGCCTTCGAGATTTTGAGCATATTCATCGCCAACCTTAACCTCATCCAGTCGGAACAGAGGGGCCGAACAAAATGCTCGGCCCTTATTACTTGCCGGCAAAGTCAATTTAACATAAACTGTTAAAAAGTAACCTGAGTTTTTTAAATTCTTCGGAGGTTATTATGAGTTCCGACAATCGCACTCCCCGGCTTCATTCCTTCCGCATCGCATGTGCGATAGCCTCTGCGACCCTTTGCGCCACCGCCATCGCACAAGTAGCGTTCTCCTTAAAGCCAGCAATCGAAGTGCTCGACAACCCTGTAATTGCAGACTCCCCCGCGTATCCAGCCCTTGCGATCTCGACATTGGTCCCTGCCGTCATCGGTATCGCTACGACCATCCTCAGCGCCGTTCTCGTGTGGACGATCAAGAGCGGAGACCCCTTCAAGAAAGGGTCTGCGACATGCTTGAAGGTGCTCGGCATTCTCTTCGTTGTTCAAGCTGCCACCAGCCTCTACGCCGGCTCACTCAAAACCTCCGTTTCGATGTTTGGCGGCGAGGGGGCCGTCGGCGCCCAAGAGATCGCTTCATCATTCGATTGGACCTCTCTGGTTCTCGGCATCGTCCTGTTCATGCTTTCCCAGCTCTTCTTGTACGCCCGAGAGCTGTACCTCGACTCCGACGAGATTGCGTAAGGAAACGCCATGCCCGTAATTGTTCGCCTCGACAAGATCATGGCCGAGCGAAAGATTTCCTCGAACGAACTTGCCGAAAGGATTGGAACCACGCCCGTGAACCTGTCCCGTATTAAAAAAGGGCATATTCGCGGCATTCGCTTCAACACACTCGAGCAGCTATGCCTCGCCCTTCGTTGCCAACCCGGAGACCTTCTCGAAGTCATGAGCGAAGAGGATGCCCGAAAGGAGTTCGGACTCGATTGGTCCGCCGAGGATTAGAGGGCGGTCGTACTCGCCCTGCACACGGGGATGCGAATCGGCGAGGTCTGCGGCCTTCGGTGGTGCGATGTGGATTTCGAGACGGGCCTGATCTCGATCAGACACTCGGTGGCGTACGCGAAGGGAATGGGTTCGTTCATCAAGGACACCAAGACCCATGACGCCAGGGGTCCCCATCGACCCGGTCGGCCTACTCCCCTTCCTGAAGGAGACCCACGAGATCGACTGCGGAAAGCTGCGCTTGCGCGACCTTACCGGGGCGGTCGAGATCGGGGACTGCTACATCCTGTCGGAGCCGGGCGCGACCTTCGCGACGACAAGCTATATCCGCAGGGCGTTCAAGACGTTCTCGGAGACCAACGGCCTCATGGGCACCAACGACGAGCTGATCACGTTCCACGGCCTTCGCCACACGTTCGCAACGCAGTGGATCCGCCAAGGCGGCGATATCAAGGCGCTCCAATCGATCCTCGGCCACAAGGACGCCATGGCGACGCTCAACGTCTACGCCGACATCGAGCCCATCTCCAAAATCCATAACATGCTGCGCGCCACGCCGTGCCTTTGGCGCGGGCACCTCGGGCCGAGGGTCGATCCGGGTCCCATGTTCCAACAGAGGATCCAGGAGTCCATCGAGACGCTCCAGGCGTTCGGCTACGGCATCACCGAGCCGGACGACCGAAATATCGCCATACGCGACGTGAAGACGAACAGTTGGCTCTAGCTCACCGAGTACGCGGCAGTGCTGGGCCCATCCCAACTGAGGTCACGGTGGTCCGATAGGGGCGCCGCCCGCGGCATGCGCCGCGGAGCGGTATCCCCTAACGAAGGGCGGGGATGCCCTCCGCTTCCAGTTCGGAATCAGCCGTCGGAGGCGTTCGGCTGACTGCGGGAACGGCCTGTCCGCTCAATGTGTTCGGCCGAGATCGGAAATCAACCCAACACGAGCCGGACACGCGCCAGACGGCTCTTCCCCGTGCGGCCTTCCCCCTTACGCTCATGTTGCAGGCATGTAACGCCGCAGCGAGCGCGCCTTTTTTGCGCCAGACAGGTACAATGATGAACACTGTACCGTAGCGGAGCGCCCCGCGCGCGCCGCAATCACGCGAAAGGGTTTCCCATGGCCGAGATCTCGTCCTCCCGTATCGTCATCACCGTCCTTGGCAAGAACCGCCCCGGCATCGTCGCCGGCGTCACCCGTGTCCTAGGCGAGGCCAACGTCGACATCCGCGACATCACGCAGTCCATTATCGAGGACATCTTCACCATGACCATGCTGGCCGATACCGCCGAGTCCAAGCTCGACTTCGCCGAGCTGCAGAAGGCGCTGGCCGAGGCCGGCGAGCTTTCGGGCGTCAACGTGTCCATCCAGCGCGAGGACGTCTTCAACTTTATGTACCGCCTGTAGCGAACAGGCCGTGTGGGAACAGGCTGGCGCATCTGCACCCAAGCACGCCGCCCCCACACGGCCCCGAGAGGAGCGCGCATGGCTTACGACGCCAAGAAAATCTACTACCGCTTCGATGACCATCTGAGCCGCCTGGTTCTGGATTACGAAGCAAGCCGCCAGATTTCGCCCGAGAGCGAAAGCCTCTACCACGGCCTGCCGACCGACCCTTATGACGAGGGCTTGTTTGTCGAGCACAATGTCAAGCGCGGCCTGCGCAATGCCGACGGCTCGGGCGTGGTCGCGGGCCTCACTCGCATCTCGGATGTGCACGGCTACAACAAGGTCGACGGAAAGGTCGTGCCCGATCAGGGCAAGCTCACGCTTCGCGGCTACAGCATCGAGGATCTGGTCAACAATGCCCAGGCCGAGAATCGCTACGGCTACGAGGAAGTCGCCTATCTGCTTATCACGGGTTCGCTGCCCAACAAGGAAGAGCTCGACGGCTTCTGCGAGCGCCTGGGCGCCTTTAGACATCTGAGCGACGAGTACGTCAAAGAGTTCCCTATGACCACGGTGTCGTCGAGCATCATGAACGTGCTCCAGCGCGCCGTGCTGCTGCTCTACGCCTTCGATGCCGAACCAGACGTGATCACGCCCGAGCACGAAATCGACGTCGCCATCTCCATGCTCGCCCGTCTCCCCCGCATCGCCGCCTTCGCGCATATGGCCTCGGTCGCCAAGCGCCGCGGCTCCGAGGTTCATGTACCGCACCCCACACCCGGTCTCTCCACCGCCGAGACCATCCTGCAGGTGTTGCGCGGCGGCATGGCATTCACCCGCGACGAGGCCATGCTGCTCGACGTGATGCTCATGCTGCATGCCGAGCACGGCGGCGGCAACAACTCCACGTTTGCCTGCCGCGTGCTGTCCTCCTCGGCCACCGACCCGTATTCCGCCTACGCCGCGGCTATCGGCTCGCTCAAGGGTCCGCGCCACGGCGGCGCCAACGCCAAGGTCGTGTCCATGCACGAGGACATCCGTGCGCATGTCTCCAACTGGGAGGACGAGGACGAGGTCGCAGCCTACCTGGGCAAGATCCTCGATAAGCAGGCCTTCGACGGCACGGGCCTCATCTACGGTATGGGCCACGCCGTCTACACGCTGAGCGACCCGCGCGCCGAGGTGTGCCGCCGTTACGCGCGCACGCTTGCCGCCAAGAAGGACCTGGGCGAGGAGTTCGCGCTCATCGAGCGCATCGAGCGTCTGGCCCCGCAGGTGATGCGCGATCACGGCATGACCAAGCCCATCTGCGCCAACATCGACCTGTACACGGGCTTTATCTACAAGATGCTCGGCGTGCCCGAGACGCTCTTTACGCCGCTGTTCGCCGTCGCCCGCATGGCCGGCTGGTCGGCGCACCGCATGGAAGAGCTCTTCTGCGCGCATCGCATCATCCGCCCGGCATACCGTCCGGTGATCGATCCGCTGGAGTACAAGCCGCTCGCCGATCGCTAGGACGCGGACCGTTATAGAACCCGAGCGTGGCCAGGGCATCACCGCCCTCGGCCACGCTTTTTATGCCAGTAGAAAGGGCTGCATCGAATGATTGTGTTTTCCGATATGGATGGAACGCTGCTGACGAGTGACAAGCAGATGAGCGACGCCACCTGGGCGATGCTCGACGAGCTTGCGCGCCGCGGTGTTGAGTTTGTGCCCTGCACGGGGCGCCCGCTGTCAGGCATCTTTGAGCCCATCCTCGCTCACCCCGCCGTACACTACGCGGTCTGCGCCAACGGTGCCAGCGTCTGGCAGCTCGACGCCGGTACGCCCACCGACGTCTCGCGCGCCACGTGCATCTTGAGCCGTCCGCTCGACCGTGGCATTGCCCACCGCACCCATCGCATTGCCGCCGGCCACGATGTGACCTTCGATATCTTCGCGGATGGGCAGTGCTTCCTCCCCCGCTCGCTATACGGGCGTCTGGATGAGTTCTGTGGCGGCGACCCCCACATCGCGGCTTCGCTCAAGCGCACACGAACACCGATCGACATGGATATCGACAGCAAGATCGACGAGGTCGAGACGCTCGAACGCATCGCCATGTACTGGCACGACCCGGCCGATCGCGACGCCATCGCGGCGGCGCTCGACACGCTCGAAGGCATTGAGGTCACGCGTTCGTACGCCATGAATATCGAGGTCATGGGCGAGGGCGCCACCAAGGGGACGGCCCTCACGTGGTTATGCGAGCACCTGGGCGAGCGTCTCGCCGACGCCTGGGCGTTCGGCGACAACATCAACGACATCCCCATGCTACAGGCAGCGGGCCACGGCATGGCCATGATCAACGCCGAGTCCGAAGACCGCGAGGCCGCCGACGCCATCACCGAATACGACAACGACCACGACGGCGTCGCCCGCACCATCATGGCCGCCCTCGCTTAGTCGTTGGGTAGTCATTGGGGACGTTCTTAAACGACTAGTCGTTGGGGACAGTCTTCGCAAAAAAGCTGCAAGGACTGTCCCCCCACTGCCGGCAGAAAAGGAACGTCCCCATCTGCCGGATTAAGCGAGACTCTCCAGCACGCGACGGAGCTCCTGCTGGACGGCGTGGTCGCGATTACAACCCACCACGCGATCGGCCACCGCCTTGAGCGCGGGACGCGCGTTTTCCATCGCGCAGCCCGTGCCGACAAAGCGAATGATCTCGTAGTCGTTCATCGAGTCGCCAAACGCCATGACCTCGTCGCGTTCGACGCCATAGTGCTCCATGAGCTGCTCGATTCCCGAGGCTTTCGACACACCGGGCTGCATGGCATCGATCCATGCGTTTCCAGAAGGCGCAAAGGTAAAGAGCTGGCCAAGCTCGCGCTGCAGTACGTAGGCACTGTCCATAACGGCACAGTCATCGCAAAAGATACTCGCCTTGATGATATTTACGCTGGGATCGGGCAGCTCCCAAATGCGCTCGGCATTGGGAAGGTCCTTATCGACCTCACGCACGAACTTGCACTCGTCATCGAGCAGGAAGGACTTGGTTCGGTCAAAGAGCGCAAGATGCAGATTGGGAAACGTCCTGACGGCTTGGGCGAGCCTTCGAATCGCCAGGTGGGAATACACCTCACGGTCTACCATCTTACCGTCGGCGTAGACCTGGGCGCCGTTGGCGGCGACAAAGTCCATCTTGTCGAGAACGGGTGCAAAGAACTCGCACAGGCGATCGTAGCGGCGGCCTGACGATACGGCAAAATGCACGCCATGCTCGCGTAGCGCCAAAATCAGTTCGTAGGTCTCGGGAGGCACCTGGCTGTTTTCGTCAAGCAACGTGCCGTCCATATCGGATGCAATCAGTTTAAACATAGAAAAGCTCCCTTCGGGCTTGTTGGAATCGGGCATCTATCCGAACCCACCGTACCCAAAGGGAGCACGAATAAGACCCCGCAGACATAAACGTTACAAGGACCTGGCAAATAGCTCACGCGCGCCAGAGGTCCCACGGTCGCAGCGTCAGGCGACACGCCAAAGAGCGTCGCAGGCGACTAGTCGTTTAAGAACGTCCCCGATGACTAGTCGGCGTAGGTGAAGGTGGTGACGTCGAACATGCCCTCGGGGCGGATGCGGAGCGTCGGGATCACCGGCAGGGGCAGGAAGATGATGCCCATGATGGGATCGAGCGGCGGCTCGATACCCATGGCGCGCGCCTTGACCATAAAGTCGTCGTGCTGCGCGGCGACATCCTCGGCCGTGCCCTCGCTCATCAGGCCACCGAGCGCCAGCGGAATACGCGCCACGACCTCGCCGTTGCGCACCAGCACGTGGCCGCCCTGCCCCACGGCTTCAACAGCCGCCATCATATCGGCAGCGTTATCGCCCACGACGCATACGTTGTGCGAATCGTGGCCAATCGTCGAGGCGATGGCACCACCCGTGATGGTAAAGCCGCGCACCCAACCACGGCCGATATGCTTGCCGACCAGGCCCAGACCCGCGGGGCCGTCACCGTCGGTGCCCTCGGCCTGCAGTGACACGCCGCGGCCATGGCGCTCAATCAGCATAATGCGGCGCAGGCCCTCGGCACTCTCGGGGCGAGCCATACCCGTGATGGCCTTACCCGGCACCACGTCGATCACGGCCTCGCCCGGCTTAAAGGCATAGTCGAACACGTCGAGCGAAAGCTTCGGCAGCTTAACGGAGGCGCGCAGCTCATCGGCAAGGGCCGCAACCTCGGCCATCTCGGGCGCGATCTCGCCCACAAAGGTGCCGTCCTGCGCCACCAGAGCACCAGCGGCATATACGCGATGCGGAGCCGTGGCAAACGTCAGGTCGTTGAGCACCAGCAGGTCGGCACGCTTGCCCGGGGCGATGGCGCCACGCAGCTCGTGCGGGTCGCGGCAACCGTGGTCCAGGCCAAACGCCTCGGCCGTGGAGAGGGACGCCATGGAGATCGCGACCACGGGGTCGATGCCGGCCTCGATGGCCACGCGGCAGGCATTGTCGATCATGCCGGTCGCAAGTGCATCGGAAGGGGCGCGGTCGTCAGTCGCAAAGCAGCAGCGGCGGGCGCGGACAGGGTTCTCCAGCAGCATCGGGGACAAATTGGCCAGGTCGTGGCTGCACGTGCCCTCACGCAGCATCACATACATGCCGCGGGACAGCTTGTCGAGTGCCTCCTCGGGAATCGTCGACTCGTGGTCGGCGATAATGCCCGCTGCGGCATAGGCGTTGAGGTCCTTGCCGGCAACGAGCGGCGCATGGCCGTCGACCTGCTTGGACGGCGTCTGGTTGGCAGCATCGATGCGGGCGCAGGTCTCGGGATCGGCCATAAAGACGCCCGGCAGGTTCATCATCTCGCCCAGACCAAAGACATCGCCCGGATGCTCGGCAAAAAACGCCTGCATATCGGCAGCCGAAATGACGGCGCCGGCCTGCTCGTCGGGCAGCGCGGGCACGCACGAAGGCATCATGTACTTGATGGAGATGGGCGCACGGCGGCCGTCCTCGATCATAAAGCGCAAGCCGTCCAGGCCGGCAACGTTGGCGATCTCGTGGCTGTCGGCAATGGCAGTGGTGGTGCCGCGCGTCGCCGCCATGCGCGCATACTCGGCGGGACGGATGTTCGAGGACTCGATATGCAAATGTCCGTCGATAAAGCCGGGGGCAAGATAGCGACCCTGGCAGTCGATGACCTCAGTTGCCTCGTAGGTGCCGGCGGCATCGTCGCGACCATCGTAGAGCACGCCGACGATCACACCGTCCTTGACGGCAACGCTACCGGGCGCCACGCGCTGGCCATATACGTCGACAATCTGCGCATTGGTAAACAGCGTGTCGACGGGCACACGACCCTCGGCGGCCTCGATCACAGACCTCATGACCTCAACGGACATACATACTCCTTCTACTGTAGAAAAAAGCTGCGGAGCGGACAGACCTTCACCGCAGCAAACTAATAGCCATTGTATGCCCAAACGATGGGCCAACAATACGCCCCTCCGCTTAACGACATACGCCGCTTGGCGCAATGGAGACAGGCCGCTTTGCACCAATGACAAGGAGCGTCCCAAAGTGCCGGCACAAAAGGAGCGTCCCCAAGTGCCACCCCCAAGCGCCAGCCACGGCAGCGCCGATATTTTGGCAACGACAGACACTATGACCCAATCCGAGGGCACTAAAAAGATAGGAGC